>JAQBPN010000043.1 GCA_028287505.1 Fibrobacterota bacterium
AAGTAGAAATATTTCGTCGGGCGTCGGGCGTCGGGCGTCGGGCGAGAAAACCGAAGAATGCTCTGAATAACTTCAGAGCGCGGTTTTCTCTTTTCTTCGCGCCCGACGCCCGACGCCCGACGCCCGACGGAGCGATGCTACAATGCTTAGCTGTTTCTAGTCCCGCCATCGCTTCTCCCGCATTCTTCCCACTCCCCGCATTCCCCTCCGAGGCCTTATGAAAAGCCGTACCTTCATGATCATCAACCTTCTTGTCAGCGCGATCGCGGTGGCATTTCTTTTCTGGCTGCTCTATCTGCGCAAGGGACAGGGTGAGCCTTCGGCCTTGTCGTTCCTGCCCGCGGTCAATGCCGCCTTGAATGCCACCACGACCGTTTTCCTGCTGCGCGGGTGGTTGGCCATCAAGGCGGGAAACCGGGTTCTCCATGCATTCTGCCAGAAGACGGCCTTCATCGTCTCCGCCGTGTTCCTGGTCTGCTACATCGTGTACCACAGCGTCCACGGCGACACCCACTTCCCGGGCCAGGGTCTCATCAAGCCGGTCTACTTTTCCATCCTCATCTCGCATATCGGACTTTCCATCGTGGCCTTGCCTATGATTCTCGCCACCTTCTTCTTCGCGCTGACCGGACGCTTTGCCACCCACCGGAAGCTGGCCCGGATCACCTTCCCGATCTGGCTTTACGTTTCCATAACCGGAGTGGTGATTTTCGCCGTTTTGAAGGCGTATACCTGAGGGCGCGGCGGCAGTTTCCGAAATTCGGGCAAGCCCACCGGGCCAGGACCGACTAGGGTTGGAGCCCGGCCAAGCTCCATAGCCATCCCTTTCCGAATTTCATACGTTTTGCGTCCGATCATGAATCCGGCACCTGTATGACTTCCGATTCGCGGCCCCGTTTCCTGGCCTTCCTGCACGCATACGGGATCACCCTCTCCATCTGCACCTTTCTCCTGCTGTTCGCGGGGGGCATGGTCACCAGCACCAATTCCGGGTTGTCCGTGCCCGATTGGCCCACCACTTTCGGGCAAAACATGTTTCTTTTCCCGCCTTCCATGATGAAGGGGGGCATTTTCTACGAGCATGGCCACCGCCTTTTCGCTTCCCTGGTAGGTTTCCTCACGATCGGGAACTGCCTGGCTCTCTGGTTCCTGCAAAAACGGAAATGGTTGTCCTGGGCCGGAACCCTGGCCTTGGTTCTCGTGATCGTCCAAGGCGTTTTGGGCGGATTGACCGTCAAATACAAGCTCCCTATGCCGGTTTCCGCGGCCCATGCCTGCACGGCGGAACTCTTTTTCGGGCTTACCCTGCTGATGGCTTTTTCCACCTCCCGGGCCTGGACCGGCGCCAAGACGCCGCGATTCCGGTTGAGCCTCCCGGAGCAGGCGCTTTCCCTGGCCTTTTGCGTGGCAGTGTTTCTGCAAATCCTGGTGGGAGCGGTGATGCGCCATAGCTATGCGGGTTTATCGATTCCGACCTTTCCTCTGGCATACGGGCAGATTGTTCCGCCTTTTTGGAATTTTGGCATCGCGGTCCATTTCCTGCATACCCGGGTGGGGGCATCCGTGCTGGTTGTGCTGGGCGCGGCCTTGATACTTGCCGTCTTCATCTCCAAGCGCATGCCCGGGTCGGTCAAGGCCCTGGCCGGATTTCTGGCGGTTGCCCTGTTATTACAATGTTTTCTGGGAATGGTGACGATTTGGACGGGAAAAGCGCCTGTTCCGACCACCTTCCATCTCTCCGTGGGCGCCTTGGTTTTCGCCACCGGATTGCTACTCTTGTTGGCGATTTACCGGTTGCAAAAACCGGTTCCCGATCGAACGGAACCGAAGGGAAACGCCGTGAATCCTAATCCCCATTCCCTTCACCAGGATGGCGTGGCCCTGACATGAAAGCCGTAGTGCCAGCGCCCATCCTCCCGGGCGGCAGCAAGGTATCCGGCGGCCCATCCGTGCCCCAGGTTCCGCCTCTGACCCAGGTCATCTCCTCCTTCTTCGAAATGATGAAGCTGAAGATGGTTTTCCACATCCTCATCACTACTTATGTCGGCTACTACTTGGGCAGCAAGGTGGAAATGGCCTCGGCGCTCCTGTGGCATACCCTGTTGGGGACCGGCCTGCTCGCTATCGGTGCGTTCGCCTTGAACCAGGCCATCGAAAAGGACTATGACAAGCTGATGGAGCGCACCCGTCAGCGCCCCATTCCCACCGAACGGGTGGGGAAGACCGCGGCCGTGGTGTTCGGGTGTCTGTGCTTCGCCGTCGGAACCGCCTATTTGTGGATTTACGTAAATCCCCTCACGTCCTTCCTTGGGGGCCTGACCCTGGTTTTATACGCGGCCGTCTACACCCCGATGAAACGCATGACCAGCCTCAACACCCTGGTGGGAGCCATTCCCGGCGCCCTGCCCCCGTTGATGGGATGGACCGCGGCCCAGAACTCGATTGGAATGGGAGGTATGATTCTCGCCTCCATCCTTTTCTTCTGGCAGTTGCCCCACTTTCTCGCCTTGGCCCTGATGTACAAGGACGATTACCGTCTGGGCGGCTTCAAAATGCTCAGCGTCACCGACCCTTCCGGAGAAGCCTGCTATCGCCATATCATCGTGCAGACCCTGATCCTGGTGCTGGTATCCCTGTTTCCCTTCGTGTTCCGCCTGGCGGGACCGTGGTACCTTGCCATCGCCCTGATTGGCGGCGGCTATTTTCTATTGGCCGCTATCTCCCTATCGCGCCGTCGCGACCGGCCCGCCGCGCGCGCCCTCTTCTTCACTTCGCTCGTCTATCTGCCCGTATTGCTGTTGGTGATGGCCTGGGACAAGGCCATCCTGTTCGTTTAGTCTCGTCGATCGAGGGGTCGATGTAAAGATATCCGGCACAGCGGCCCTGCCGCCAGGATTAGTGGAACCGGAATCGGGAACTAGTGTGGAGCCAGCCGCGCCCTGCCGGTTCGAGAGGCGCGCGCCGCCTACGTAGCGTCGATGCGACGTGAGGGCCCGGCCTTCCCCGACCATAAACGACTGTCGCTGCACCGGTTAGAAACCACTTTACGATTAGTTGCCACGCGCGCCGGAGCCTCTGTGACAACATTTCCCAATTCCAACTTGTGCCAATAGCGGAACCCATGCTATCGTTTCGGCGGATGGACCGGAATTTTTCTTCATCATCACGATTGAATGGATTGAATTTCAAATTGAGCTTGTTTATCTTTTTCCGCCGTTGATGATGACATCGGACAAAAGCATTTTTCTTCTCGCTCAACTCCTGCAACGGAGAGCTACTTAATGGTATTCCCAAAGTGGACCAACAAGATCCCGGCGATCGCCGCGGTATCCGCTTTCGTACTTCTAAACCTGGTTATCTTCGTCTTCTGGTATTGGTTCTCGCCAAAGCACCTGAACGTCGGATATCAGCCGGAACAACCGATCCACTACAGCCATAAGCTGCATGCGGGACAGCTTGGCATCGATTGCAGGTATTGCCATTTCAACGTGGAGCGCGGCCAGTTCGCCGGCGTGCCTCCCACCGAAGTGTGCATGAACTGCCATACGACCATCAAGACCACTTCTCCCGAGATCGTCAAGATCCGCGAGGCGTTCACCACCGGCCGGCCCATTCCCTGGGTGCGGATCCACAAGCTCCCCGAGTTCGCCTACTTCAACCACAGCGCCCACGTGAACAAGGGCGTCAGCTGCGTGGTCTGCCATGGCCGCATCGATCAGATGGACGTGGTCCGCGAGGCGAAGCCCCTGAGCATGTCCTGGTGTCTGGATTGCCACCGCGACCCGGCCAAGAACATCCGCGACCGCAAGCTCGTGACCAATCTCGCCTGGCATCCCGATGGAGACCCGGTGGTGAACGGCCGCAAGTTCATGGAAAAGTATCACGTCAATACCAGAACGGATTGCTCGACATGTCATCGTTAAATCTGGATCCCAAGAATACCGGTAAGCAGTACTGGAAAAGCCTGGATGAACTGGGGGAGGCCCCTGAGTTCAAGACTTTCCTCGAGCGCGAGTTCCCGGAGGGCGCGGCCGAGATGGGCAGCGGTGTGTCCCGTCGCAAGTTTCTTCAGGTCATGGGCGCCGGCATGGCGCTGGCCGGCGTATCCGGCTGCAAGATTGTCCGCCGTCCCGAACAGAACATCCTGCCCTACAACAAGATGCCGGAAAGCCTCATTCCCGGCATACCCCAGTTCTATGCGACCGCCATGTCCATCGGCGGCGAAGCGGTGGGCCTGCTGGTCGAGAGCCATGAAGGCCGCCCCACCAAGGTGGAAGGCAATCCCAAGCATCCCTCCAGCCAGGGAGCCACGGGCAAATACCATCAGGCTTCCGTTCTGGGGCTGTACGATCAGGACCGCAGCCGCACGCCCGTCAAAGGCGGACAAAGCGCCGATTGGAACGAATTCTGGTCCGATGCCGGCAAGCTTTTCGAGACCTACAAGCAGAACGGCGGCCAGGGCCTTCGCTTCCTGAGCGGCTATATCGGATCGCCTTCCCTTGCGGACGTCAAGGCCCACGTGCTCAAGACCTATCCCAAGGCCCAGTGGACCACTTATGAATCCGTGACCCGGGACGCCCAGGCCCAGGGTATCGCCGCGGTTACGGGCGCCGGCCTGGATCCCCACTATAAGTTCGAAGCCGCCAAGCGCGTGCTTTCCATCGATGCGGACTTCACCGAAGCCGAATCCGATCATCTCAAATACGGCAAAGCCTTCGTCTCCACCCGCAATCCGGACCTGGGAACCGAGAAGATGAGCCGGCTCTACATCGTGGAGTCCATGTATACTCCCACCGGCGGCACCGCCGATCATCGCCTGCGCGTCAAGCCCGGCCAGATCGTCAACGTGCTCATCCTGGTGGCCAAAGAGCTGCAGGCCCAGGGCCTGAATCTGGGCGATTGGAACGCGGAAATAAGCGCATTGAGCGCGGACGCGGCCTCCGCCGGCGTCAGCGCCGCCTATATCAGGGAACTGGCCAAGGATATCCTGGAACACAAAGGCGCTTCCGTCGTCGTGGTCGGAAAATACCAGCCCGCCCTGGCGCATGCCATCGGCCATGCGCTGAACGCCTCCCTAGGTAACATCGGTGCTACGGTGGAATACAAGCCTTCCGCCCTCAAGGCGTTGAACGGCGAATCCGCCGGTTCGTTCGAATCCATCTCCGAATTGGCCAACGCCATGGGCGCCGGCCAGGTGGAAACCCTGGTCATCCTGGATGCCAATCCCGCTTTCGCGACTCCCGCGGACCTCGATTTCGCGGGCAAAATGGCCAAGGTCAAGCATGTCATCAACCTCGGTCCGGAAGCCAATGAGACTTCGGCCCTGAGCGAATGGCATCTGCCCCTGAGCCATTTCATGGAAGAGTGGGGGGACGGACTCGCCTACGATGGCACCGCTTCCATCGCCCAGCCATTGATCCAACCTCTCTATTCCACCCAGGGCGCGGCGGAATTGCTGGCCGGTCTTTCCGGTTTCGAGCATCGCAAGAGCCATGACATCGTCAAGGAATACTGGCGCAAGCAGTCCAATGGAATGGACTTCGAGCACAAGTGGCGCGAATCGCTCCACGACGGCGTCATTGCCAAAACCGCTTACGCTTCGGTCAATCCCGGCACGGCCAAGGACGGCATCTCCAAGCTGGCTGCCGCTCATGCGGCCAAGGCCCCCAAGGCCGGCGGCCTGGAAATCATTTTCCGCGCCCATCCCAACCTTTATGACGGCCGCTTCGCCAACAACGCCTGGCTCCAGGAATTGCCGGATCCCATCACCAAGCTGACCTGGGACAACGCCGCTTTCATTTCCCCCAAGCTGGCCGACAAGATCGGCGTTTCCGCCCACCTGTTCAACAAGGACAAGACCGGCACCAGCATGGGCGAGTATCGCCATCGTCCCATGGTGCGCCTCACCGTGGGGGGCAAGTCCGTGGAAGCCGTGGCCTGGATTGTGCCGGGCCTTTCCGAGGACACCGTTCTCCTGCATTTCGGCTACGGCCGCCGCAGCACCGGCAAGGTCGGCACCGGCACCGGATTCGACGCCTTCGCCATCATGAACAGCGCCTCGCCTTTCCTGGCCGGCGACGTCAAAATCGAAGCCACCGGCGGATTGTACGAAGTCGCCTGCACCCAGGACCATTGGTCCCTGGAAGGCCGTCCCATCGTGCGCGAAGCCGGCTTGGAAGGCTACGAAGAGAACAAGGCCGAGGCCTTCTCCGAAGAGAAATGGAACGAGCATCCCATCGATCCGGTCGACGGCAAGGAAAAGTCCCTGTGGACCGAAGCTCCTTTCGACAAGGGCGGCGCCCGCGGCGATTATGATTTCTCCAAAGGCATGCAATGGGGCATGGTCATCGACCTGAACAGCTGCACCGGCTGCAATACCTGCCTGCTGGCCTGCACCGCGGAAAACAACATTCCCGTGGTCGGCAAGGAACAAGTCCTGCGCGGCCGCGAGATGCACTGGATCCGCCTGGATCGCTATTTCTCCGGCAACATCGACAATCCCGAACTGGTCTTCCAGGTGATGACCTGCCAGCAATGCGAAAACGCTCCCTGCGAGGAAGTCTGTCCCGTGGCCGCCACCGTGCATTCGCATGAAGGCCTCAACGACATGACCTACAACCGCTGCATCGGCACGCGCTATTGCTCCAACAACTGCCCGTACAAGGTGCGCCGGTTCAACTTCTTCAACTATACCAACCAGTGGAAGAATTCCACCTTGTCCATGCAGAAGAATCCGGACGTCACCGTCCGCTTCCGCGGCGTCATGGAAAAGTGCACCTATTGCGTGCAGCGCATCAACCGCGCGCGCATCCAGTACAAGAACAAGGGACAGGAAGTGATTCCGGAGGGGGCCGTGACTCCGGCCTGCGCTCAAGCCTGCCCCACGGACGCCATCGTTTTCGGCAACATCAACGATGCTTCCAGCCGGGTGGCGAAACTGAAGTCCCATCCGCGCAATTACGGAGTTCTGCGGGATCTGAATACCAAGCCCCGCACCAGCTATCTCGGACGGGTACGGAATCCCAACAAAGCCATCGAGAAAATCCAGGCTTAAGGCCAAGGCACCGGGTAAAAGGTAAGGACCTCTATGATATTGCATCGCGACGACGACCCCACACGCAGACCGACACTGGTCGAGACCGGCGACTTCCATGAAGTCACCGATATCATCACTTTGCCGGCTGAAGCCAAGCCTACTTCGACTTGGGTCATTCTGCTGCTCATGAGCCTTTCCCTGCTCTCCGTGATGGTGGGCATGATCGGCTACCTGTTCTGGGAAGGAACCGGCGTCTGGGGCGTGAACATTCCCGTCGGCTGGGGCTGGGCCATCGTGAATTTCGTGTGGTGGATCGTATCGGCCACGCGGGCACCCTGAGTTCCGCCATCCTTTTCCTGTTCCGGCAACGGTGGCGCACCGCCATCAACCGTTTCTCGGAAGCTATGACCATTTTCGCGGTGATGTGCGCCGGTATTTTCCCGGGCATCCATGTCGGCCGTATCTGGGTCATCTACTTCGTGTTCCCGATTCCCAACCAAATGTCCGTGTGGCCCAACTTCCGCAGCCCGCTGCTGTGGGACGTATTCGCGGTCAGCACCTACTTCACGGTTTCCGTACTCTTCTGGTACATGGGCCTGATTCCCGATTTGGCCACCTTCCGCGACCGCGCCACCACCAAGGTCCGTGAGTTCGTGCTTTCCGTTTTCGCCCTGGGCTGGCGCGGTTCCGCCCGGCATTGGCAGAATTACGAGCGCGCCTACCTGATCCTGGCCGCCATTTCCACGCCCCTGGTGCTCTCCGTGCACTCCATCGTGTCCTTCGACTTCGCCGTGTCCAAGGTTCCCGGTTGGCACACCACCATCTTCCCGCCCTATTTCGTCGCCGGCGCCGTGTTTTCCGGTTTCGCCCTGGTGGAAACCCTGCTGCTCATCGCCCGCCAGGTCTTCGGCCTGCACAAGGTGGTGCGCATGCATCATCTCGACAACATGAACAAGTTCATGCTGCTGACCGGTTCCCTGGTAGGCTACGCCTACGCCATGGAGCTCTTCATCGCCTGGTACTCCGGTAACATGTACGAGCGCTTCGCCTTCTACAACCGCGCCCTGGGCGAGTACTGGTGGGCTTACTGGATCATGGTTTCCTGCAACGTGATCGCGCCGCAGCTGTTCTGGTTCAAGAAGATCCGCTTCAACATCCCCATCATGTTCATCATCACCATCCTGATCAACATCGGCATGTGGTTCGAGCGCTTCGTCATCGTGATCACCCTGCACGCGGACTTCCTGCCCTCTTCCTGGGGTTACTATCGTCCCACCTGGGTGGACATCTGGACCTATATCGGCACCTTCGGCCTGTTCGGCACGTTCTTCCTGCTGTTCCTGAAGTACCTGCCCCAGCTCGCCATCGCGGAAGTGAAGGGCGTGATGCCGGAGGCCAACCCGCATTTCGGCGACGACCATCATGGTTCGGCGGTCTCCAAGACCTCGAACTCCAAAGGACATTGAGAAATGGAAAAGACCATCTCCGACGTCAAACCCAAAGTATTCGGCGTGCTGGCCCAATTCTCCAGCCCGAAGGACGTATACCACGCGGCTGAAAAAGTCCGCGACAAGGGCTATAAGAAGTGGGACGTGCATAGCCCGTTCCCCATCCACGGGATTGACGGGGCCATGGGCCTCGGTGATTCGCGCATGGGTTGGATCGCGCTTTTCTCGGCCATGGCCGGTTGCTTCGGCGGATTCGGACTCCAGTACTGGATCAACATGTTCGCCCAGCCCGTGGTCATCGGCGGCAAGCCCCTGAATCCGTATCCCGCCTTCGTCCCCGTCTCTTTCGAACCGGGCATTCTGTTCACCGCTTTCGGCTGCCTGCTGGGCATGCTGGCCCTGAACGGATTGCCCCGCCTGTACCACGCCCTGTTCAAGAGCGCCAATTTCAAGAAATTTTCGGATGATGGGTTCTTCATCAGCATCGAGGCCCGGGATCCCCGTTTCAATTTGAACGAAACGCGCAAGCTGCTGGAAGATATCGGCGGCCGCAATATCGAAGTCGTGGAGGATTGAACCCTTGAAATCCCATAACACAACCGCATTGGCCCTCGCCGGCCTCTCCCTGGTCTCGGTACTTTTGGGTTGCCGCGGCCAGACTTCGGAAAAGACTCCTATCTGGATCAAGCACGGCATGGAATTCCAACCCAAGCTGCTGCCCTATGGACGCAACGAGATGTTCCCGGACGGCCGCAACATGCAGCATCCGCCCGAAGGCACCGTGGCCGTGGGTCTTTTGAAGGAAGACGATCTCTACTACCGCGGGGGAGCGGATACGGCCCATTTCGGCGCCAACCCCATGAAAATCGACGCGATGCTGCTGGAGCGCGGCCAGGAACGCTTCCAAATCTATTGCACGCCTTGCCACGGCCGCACCGGAGCCGGCAACGGCATGGTGATCGCCCACGGTTTTCCGGTCCCGCCTCCGAACTTCCAGGACGACCGCATCGTGGCCATGCCCGACGGACAGGTGTTCCACACCATCACCTACGGCGTACGCAACATGCCTTCCTACGGCAAGCAGATTCCCGAAGAGGACCGTTGGGCCATCGTGGCCTACCTGCGGGCCCTGCAACGGAGCAATCACGCCACCATCAATGATGTTCCCGAGAGTGAACGGGCCAACCTGAAGTAGCAAGGATTAGGGATGTCTAAGGATAATTACAGATTGAACGTAAAACTGGGGGGCGGGCCCATCTTCTTGGGAGCGGGAGTTCTCGGCGCCGTGCTGTGCGTCGTGAGCTACGTGCAAAACCCCAGGGATTTCTTCGCGTCCTACCTGACCGCGTTCGCCTTCTTTCTGGCGATCGCCCTGGGGTCCTTCTTCTTCGTGTTCGTGCAGCACTTGGCGCGCTCGGCCTGGAGCGTCACCGTCCGCCGGATTTCGGAAACCGTAGCCGCAAACCTTCCCTGGATGGCTTTGTTGTTCATTCCCATCGTAGTGGGAGCCCACTATCTGCTTCCCTGGCTGGATCCCCACATGCGCGCCACCGACCGGCTGGTGCAGATGAAGGCCCCGTATCTCAATCAGACCTTCCTTTGGATCCGCGCCGCCGCCTACTTCATCATCTGGAGCGTCCTCAGCCTTTACTTCCTGAACACCTCCAGGAAGCAGGATGAATCCAAGGACCCGGCCCTCACCACCCAAATGGGCAAGGTAGCCGCCGCGGCCGCAATCCTGTTCACCCTGACGCAGACCTTCTGGGCCTTCGATTGGATCATGTCCCTGGACCCGCACTGGTTCTCCACCATGTTCGGCGTGTACTATTTCGCCGGCTCCGTGGTCGCCCAGTATTGCTTCCTCATCCTGATCAGCGCCGCCCTGCGCGGCAAGACCGGCCGGAAGGACATTTACCGCACCGATCATTTCCATGACGCCGGCAAACTGCTCTTCGGCCACAACGTCTTCTGGACCTACATCGGCTTCAGCCAGTTCTTCCTGATCTGGTACGCGAACATTCCGGAAGAAACCCTTTTCTTCCTCCACCGTTCCGCGGGATCCTGGAAGGTCGTCAGCCTCATGCTCCCCTGGTGCCATTTCGCCATTCCGTTCCTGTATCTCATGTCCTGGCACGTGAAGCGGAACATCGTGGCCATCTGCATCGGGTGCGCCTGGCTGTTGACCATGTGCTACATCGACATATTCTGGCTCATCCAACCGAACTTCCACCACGAAGGCGTGCATTTCGGCCTGAGCGACATCGGTTCCATTCTGGCCGTGGGCGGCTTCTTCCTCTTCTTGTTCATCCGCCGCCTCAACAGCGCCAATCTGATTCCCGCCGGCGATCCGCGCCTGCCGGACTGTCTTACCTATGATAACGGGGTAATCACCAATGAGCAGCACTGATTCCCGCACGGTGGATCCCGCCGTACCGCATCCGTCGGAAAACGGCGGCCACGAAATGTCCGATTTCAGCTGGACCACGGTCCTCTGGCTGATTCCCATCGCCGTCATCGGCCTGGTGGTGTTTTTCGGGATCAGCATCGCCTGGTTCAAGGGCGCCAAGGATCGCGAACTGGATGAGAAGCAATCCGTTTTCCAGACCTCGGAGCTGAATGAGCTCCATGCCAAGGAAGGCGAAATCCTGACCTCCTATAAGTGGGTGGACAAGGATAAGGGCCGCGTGCAAATCCCCATCGATAAGGCCATGGAACTGATTGCCAAGGAACATCAGAATTCCCAAGGCCGGGAGTGGAAGCCCATCACGGATACCTATCTGGAGGGCGCGCCTTTCGCCGCCCTGGCCGCAAGCAAGGAAAAGGAAGGCCCGTCCTCGGGTATTTCCATCGACGAGGTCGAGGCGCCCAAAGCGAAAAAGGGAGCCAAACCGGCTCCCGCCGCCAAGGTCAAGGCTGCTCCCGCCGCGGAAGGCCAAAAGGCCGAGGAGAGGGTCAAGCAAACGAAATGATCCTGTCCAACCCGTCTTTGCGTATCTCCCTGGCCATATTCGCCGCTTCGATCGCCTGGTTCCGCCAGGACGCGTCAGCTTTCGGCGGCAGCTATGACAGCCAGACGGAGACCGTCAAGGGAGCGGATGGACAGTCTCTTCCCGCCAACCTGGTTGACGTGGGCATCGACGAACACCTCGGCGAGCCTGTTCCCATGGATGCAAAGTTCAAGGATGAGACCGGCAAGGAAGTGACGCTGGGAGATTATTTCAAGTCCGGAAAGCCCGTGCTTGTGAACTTCGCCTATTTCAAATGCCCGATGCTTTGCAATCTTGTTTTGAGCGGGATGCTGGAAGGCATGAAAAAGCTGGATTGGACCCCCGGCAAGGAATATGAAGTCGTAACCATCAGCATCGATTCGCGGGAAGGCCCGGAGCTGGCGGCCGCCAAGAAACAGTCCCATATGGATGCCCTGGGCAGACCGGACGCGGCCCCGGGATGGCATTTCCTCACGGGAAAAGATGCGGAAATCGAAAAGGTAGCCAAGGCAATCGGGTTCAAGTACCAGTACATCCGGGCCACCAACGAATTCGCCCACGCGGCTGCGGTGTACACCATTTCCCCTGCCGGGAAGATCTCACGGTATCTGTACGGCGTGGAGTTCAAGAAAAAGGATTTGCGCTTGGCCCTGTTGGACGCCTCGGAGGGCAAAGCGCTTTCGATAGGGGACAAGGTCGTGCTGTTTTGCTATCGCTACGACGCGAATGCCAAGGGATACGTGCTGTTCGCGCGCAATTTCATGAAGGGTTCCGGATACGTGGTTGTCGCGGGCTTGGCTTTGTTTATGTTCGCCATGTGGCGCAAGGAATTCAAACGGCGGGGCGTCGCCCAAAGGCCTGTGGCCACGAGCACATAGAATCTTTTAAATACCGGGTATAAGAGAAGAATATGGACAACAGCAAAACATTCTGGCTCCCTGAAAAGGCCTCCACTTTCGTCGATATAGTGGATCCGGCCTTCGATCTGTTCCTCTGGATATCCATTTTCTTTTTCGGGCTCATCATCATCCTGGTGACGGTGTTCACCGTTAAATACCTGCGTCGACGCCCCAACCAGCTGGCCACGGCCCAGATCACCCATAATCTGACCCTGGAACTGGGTTGGACCATCATTCCGTTGATCATCGTCATGGGCCTGTTCTTCCTGGGCATGAAGGGCTTCCTGCACATGCGCGTCGCTCCCTCCGGCTATATGCAGGTCAACGTGAAGGCCCAGAAATGGAGCTGGAGTTTCGAATATCCTTCCGGCGCCGTGAATGATACCCTGGTCGTTCCCGTCAATACGCCTGTCAAGCTGGCCATGACCTCGCGGGACGTGTTGCACAGCTTCTACATCGCGGCATTCCGCACCAAGGCGGACGTAGTACCCAACCGTTGGCACGCCCTCTGGTTCCAGGCCACCCGCACGGGAATCTTCCCGGTGCAGTGCACCCAGTATTGCGGCACCAACCACTCTTACATGCTCACCGCCGTCAAGGTGGTGGAACCCGAAGCGTACCAGGAATGGCTCGCCACGGCATCCGATCCCGGCAAGGGCAAGACCCCGGCCGAATTCGGCGCCATCCTGTATCAGAAGCGCGGTTGCAACGCTTGCCATACCATCGATGGCAGCAAAGCCGTGGGGCCCTCCTGGAAGGGCATTTTCGGAAAGCAGGAAACCACCAACGTCGGAATGGTGAGCGTGGATGAGGCCTACCTCCACGAATCCATGATGACGCCGACCGCCAAGGTAGTGACCGGCTTCCAGCCCGTAATGCCCACCTTCCAGGGCGTGCTTTCCGACCGGGAAGTCGCCGCTCTCGTAGAATTCATCAAGACATTGAAGTGACAGCTTAAAACTGGACGGATCAACATGATTGCCCACGTACATCACGAAAACATCAATTATCTGAAGGCCTCCAAGGGCCTCAAGAACTGGTTGATCACGGTGGATCACAAGCGCATCGGCATGATGTACTTGGCTTCCATCCTGTTTTTCTTCATCGCCGGCGGCACGTTCGCGGGCCTGTTCCGCTTCGAGCTCTGGAGTCCGCTCAAGAACTTTCTGACTCCGGATCAGTACAACCAATTCTTCACCCTGCACGGGGTGATCATGGTGTTCCTGGTCGTGGTCCCGGGCATTCCGGCGGCGCTGGGCAATTTCATCCTGCCCATCCAAATCGGCGCCAAGGATCTGGCCTTTCCCAAGCTGAACCTCACCAGCCTTTACCTGTACTGGATCGGCGCGGCCATCGCGCTCTATTCCATAGTCGCCGGCCATGCGGATCAGGGCTGGACCATGTACGCCCCGTATTCGCTTTCGCGCAATCCCGCCGTGCTCTATATGATGATCGCGGCTTTCATCCTGGGATTCTCCTCCATCCTGACCGGCCTGAACTTCATCGTCACCATGCATAACATGCGCGCCCCGGGCATGACCTGGTACCGTATGCCCCTGTTCCTGTGGGCCATGTACGCCACCGGCATAATGCAGATTTTCGCGACGCCGGTGCTCGCCATCACCCTGATACTGCTTCTGCTGGAAAACTTTTTCGGCATAGGCATCTTCGACCCGGCCTTGGGCGGGGACCCGCTCCTGATGCAGCACTTCTTCTGGTTCTACTCCCATCCGGCCGTGTACATCATCGTCGTGCCCGGGTTCGGCATCGCCTCCGAAATCATCGCCGCGTTCTCCAAGAAGGACATCTTCGGGTATCGCTTCGTAGCCTACTCCTCCGTAGCCATCGCCATCATCGGCTTCGTGGTCTGGGGCCATCACATGTTCGTGGCGGGCCAATCGGAATTGGCTGATTCCATTTTCTCCTTCCTCACCTTCTTCACCGCCGTGCCCTCGGCCATCAAGGTGTTCAACTGGACGGCCACCCTGTACAAGGGTTCCATCGATCTCAAAACCCCGATGCTCTACGCCCTCCAGTTCCTCTTCAACTTCACCATCGGCGGCCTCACCGGCATCATCCTCGCCATCCTTTCGGTGGACATCCATCTGCATGACACGTACTTCGTGGTGTCCCATTTCCACTACGTGGCCATGGGCAGCACCATGATCGCCTTCATCGGCGGTATCCACTACTGGTGGCCCAAGATGACGGGCAAGATGTATAACGAGAAGGTGGGCCAGATCGCCGCCGTCCTCGTGTTCATCGGATTCAACACCACCTTCTTCATTCAGCTCATCATGGGCTCGCAGGGCAGCCCCCGGCGCTATTACCATTATCAGGATCAATTCCAGATCCACCACCAGGTCTCGACCATCGGGTTCGTCATCCTGGCTACGGGCTTGTTCATGGCCCTGTTCAACCTGATCGCTTCCTTTTTCAACGGCTCGGTCGCTCCCGCCAATCCCTGGGGCGCCAAGACCCTCGAATGGCAGACGGATTCCCCCCCGCCGCTCTATAACTTCAAAGAAACGCCCGTGGTCACCCACGGACCTTACGCCTTCGAGACGGAGAAAGCCTAATGGCCACCGCAAGCACCGGTTTACCCGAACACCACGTAGCCCATCATTTCGATTCGGCCGATCAGGAGTTCGATTCCGCCAAGACGGGCATGTGGCTGTTCCTGGCGTCCGAGATCATGATGTTCGGCGCCCTGTTCGTGGGCGCCCTTGTCTTCCTGACCCTGCATCCCGCGGCCTTCCGCGAAGGGTCCCACCATCTCGACTGGCGCATGGGCGCCATCAACACCTTTTTCCTGCTGACCAGCGGTCTCACCATGGGCCTGGCGGTCATCGCCGCCCAGGCCGGACAGCAGGCCAAGGTTCGCTTGAACATTATCATCAGCCTTTTCCTGGCTTCCGGGTTCCTGGTCGTGAAGTCCATGGAATACGCCGTCAAGATCCACCATGGAACCCTTCCTGGCCGCCTCTGGCATGGGGAAGGCTTCCACGATCCTTTCGCGCATATCTTTTTCGGCCTCTATTTCGTCATGACGGGCCTGCATGCCTTGCACGTCCTGATCGGCATGTCCCTGATGATTTTCGCCCTGATCCGGTCCCGCAAGGTCCAGTTCACGCGCTCCTACTTCACCCCTGTCGAAATGGTGGCCCTGTATTGGGCCCTGGTCGATTTGGTCTGGGTGTTCCTTTTCCCTCTTCTCTATCTGATAGGGTAATCGCATGTCAAACCACGAATATCCGGGCCACGCCATCCCCAAGTCGACCATTGTCGGCAGTTATTTCGCGCTCCTGTTCCTGGCGGCCGTCATGATCGGCCTTTCCCGCCTCGACGTGGACCGCTTCGGCATCGATTGGATGGACCTGCACGCCTTCAAGTCGGTGCTCATCATGTCCGTGGCACTGGTCATGGGCATCATCGTTTCCATGTTCCTGATGGGCCTGCGCTACGAGAGCAAGCTGCTGAATCTGACCATTTTCCTTTCCAACTTCGTCTTCCTGTTGATTTTCGTGCTCTTCACCTGGACGGACACGTCTTTCCGCGGCGAGGTGGACCCGAGCTTCAACCAGAAGATCAATTTCACTTCTCCCATCAAGGTGGAAGAAGAATCCGCCACTCCGGAAAAGGCTCCCGCTCCCGCGGCGCCCCAGGCCGCTCCGGCCGCCGAAGCGGCTCCCGCAAAGTGATCCCCGCTTCCGGCGTCTAGCCGAAAGGAAACCCCCTTGGCAAACAAGTCTTCCTCCCCTTCCCCTTCCCGGGGCGGGGAAGAGCCCGTCATCGCGAAGGGCCCTTTCCTTATTTTCCTCTTCATGATGCCGGCATTCATATTCATCATCGCGTTGATGCTGGTGACCATGCAATACAAGCAGTTGCATGCATTCGTTTCCGACCGGCCTATGCAGATGGCGACCGTGCCGGTATCCCCCGAGGCCCAGATCAAAGTCCGGGCCGACGTGATGGCCTTCTTCGCCGATACCTCCCGTGACACGCTTTCCATGTCCACGGAGGATATCAACCATCTGACCCGCACCAGCAAGGCGCTGGCCGATTTGCGCCTGGACTATCACTTGTCCCTGGAAGACTCCCTGGTGGTGGCCCGTAACAGTCTGCCCGTCAGCACGCTCCATGGCACCTTGGGCACCTTGGCCAAGCTTACGCGCATCAAGGGATATCTCAATTCGGAGATGAAGGGCTATCCCGAATTGAAGGACGGCAAGATCACGATGGTGCCGGTGGGAGCCGTCATGAACGGGATTCCCGCTCCGGTATCGGTGCTGGATCAGAAAGGGCCCCTCGATTTCCGCGAGTGGGTCTCGGACAAGGATTCTTACGATCAGGCCCTGGCGCGCCTCGCCGACGTAAAGGTGCAGGGCGGGCGGTTGTTGTTGATTAAGAAGAAGATCGCTTCATAGTGCGGGCGGAATATTTGGATGCTGTTGTAGTGCTGTAGTGTGCATTTCGTCGGGCGTCGGGCGTCGGGCGAAAAACCAGGAGTCCTCTGAATAAGGGTTCCTGGTTTTTTCTTTCCTCCTCTTCTCTTTTCTTTACGCCCGACGCCCGACGCCGAGGCGCCACGTCGAAGTGGATAAAATGCGGCTCGTACGCGCCGGTCGCCCGACGAGACGCTTCTACAGCGCTCTCGGAATCAAATCCGATTCCCGATTCCCTGGGGATCTTCCCCGTCCCACTTTCAGCATCGACAGCAACGGGCCCGTCATGGCCGTGGTCGCCAGCGCGACCAGCACCATCATGGTGAAAATCCTGGGAGACAGGATCCCCAGGTCCAGGCCCACGTTCAGGACAATCAACTCCATCAATCCGCGCGTGTTCATCAGGGCCCCCAAAGCGAATGCGTTGCGCCAGGAGGCGCCGGTGAAGCGCGCCGCCAGGCTGACCCCTCCCAGCTTTCCCGCCACCGCCAAGGCCATCAGCGCGGCGAATACGGCCCAGTCGCCCCCTTGATCCATTATGTCCACGCGGGCGCGCAATCCCGTCGAGGCGAAAAATACCGGCAGGAGGAACAGGGATGCCGAATATTCCAGGCGTTCCCGGAGGAAGGTGCGGAAGGCTTTGGCCGGAGGCATGATCGTCCCCGCCAGGAATGCCCCGAAAAGCGAGTGGATGCCGATGGCCTCCGTGGCCACGGAACTGAGGAACACGCAAATCAAGACCAGGGAAGCCAGGCCGCGACCGGGTCCCTGTCCTGCAGGGTCTCCCTGCGGATCGAGGCCCCTGGCCATCCAGCGGGCGGCCAGGGGCCGCATCAGGAACACCATGGCCAAGGTGAAAGCCAGGGCCATGGCCGCGATGGGCAAGGCTGAAAAAGGCGACTGCGCGCGCGCGACCGCGATGACCAGGGCCAATAGCGTCCAGGCGGTGACATCGTCCACGGCGGCGCTGGCCATGGCCGTGGTCCCCAGGCTGGTCGAGGAAAGGCCGCGTTCCTCGATAATGCGGGCCAGCACGGGAAAGGCGGTAATGCTCATGGCGATGCCCATGAACAAGGCGAAGGCCGGAAACTTCACGTCCGCGGGCGCATAATCCCGGAACAGCAGGAGGGCCGCAATCATTCCCAGAAGGAAGGGCATGACTATGCCGGCATGGCTTACGAACACGGCCACCTTGGCGTGTTTGCGCAGGGAGCCCAAATCGATCTCCATGCCCACGGAAAACATGAAAAGAATGATTCCCACCTGGCTGAGCAGGTTCAGGTTGGCCAGGCTGGCGGGAGGAAAGAGAAACCCTTCCACCGCGGGGAGGAAATGCCCCAGCAAGGAGGGACCCAGGATGATACCGGCGGCCATCTCACCGATGACGGACGGCTGGCCCAAACGCCGGGACAGTTTGCCGCACAGCAGGGCGGCGGCAACCACCGCGGCCAATTGGCACAAGAGGATGGGGAAGGGGCGTTTGAACGTGTCCCGCAGGTCGGCGGATATCCCGGATGGATGGGTCTTGGACGGGATCGGGTTGATTGCGGCTGTTTCCGGTTCCCGCGTTGGGGAGGAAGGCGTCTCCGCCGATTTCCTCGCTATCGGGTTGGCCAGAATCGCCCAGGCGGCCGCTGCGAAAAGGGCCAGGAAGAGAAGGTAGGCCAGGGTTCCTTTTGCATTCGCCATATCGGCACGGACCTTCGTGGTTGGTTCCGCGCCAAAAGCTAATAAAGACGCCCCGGGCCCGCGTCCATCGCCGGGAACCGCGTACGGTCCGTGGGACGATGGAAGCGCAGGCCGGTGGACTTGGCGGCGGCCTCAGGCGGCGATGAGATGCAATTCCGATTCCAGACCCAGGTTCTCCAAATCGGAGACTCCCACGGGAATGGATGCGAATGCGTCCCTGTGGAGGCGGGTCTTGGCGCGGGGATTCGCGCGCGCGAAAGCCAGTTCGCGGGTCTGGCCCACCTCTTGCAGTTCCTTCTTGAACCGCGACAGGCGCCGGGTGATGGCGACGCGGGACACGCCCAGGCGGATGGCGATTTCCCGATGGTTGAGGCCCTGTTCCAGGCTCAGCCGCAGGATTTCCCGCAACTTGCCGCGCACCCCGGGCATGAGCTTTTCCAGGCGCATGCGGTGCAGGAGCAGGTCTTCCGCGGGTTCGCAGTTCAACATGGTTTCCTCCTCCATGGCCAATTGGGCCCGGCGGTCCAGCTGCTTCTTGACGCGTTGCCGCCGGCTGAAGCAATCATGCTTGGCGATGGCGCCGATCCAGGTCAAGGGATCGCATTTCCATTCGAAATCCTTCCAGGCCCGGAAGGCCTTGATAAAGACATCGTGGGCCGCGTCCTTGGCCTCTTCCCGGTCCTTCAGGAAATAGAGGCAGATGCCGAATACCTTCTGGTGGTACCGGTTGTAAAGCTGGGTCTGCCAATCGGCGCTGTTCCTCAATTCTTCATGTCCCGACATTTTATCCTTCTTTCCGAATCCGTTTTTGTTGTCCGGACTCATGGCCCTTCGACGGAAAAAATATCCAGGATTGTTGTCGTCCCAACCGCGGGGTGATTACAAAACGCTCCAATCTGTGAGCACTCTGCGGGCCCTTGCGATTCGTGAAGATTTGGGGGGAGGCCGGCGCGGCAGGCAGGATGAAAGGGGATCCATATCCGCGCCGGACGAGGTATAGACAAGCATGCGGGAGGGTGGGTAATCCGGAAAAGAAAAAGCCACGCGGACCCGCGTGGCTTTCAGAAGGGGAGGGGAAGCGGCGCGCGGGCTATTTTGGCGCGGGAGCGGGCGCAGCCTTCTTTTCCGGCGCCGTGGTCTTGGCGGGCGCGGCTGCTTTCAGGGAGTCCGCATGGGCTGCCTTTTTGGCTGCCACGGCGGAATCATTGGCCTTCTTGACGGCCGTGGCCAGAGCCAGGGCCGCCTTGATCGAGTCTGCCCGGGCGGCCTTCACGACGGCGGCGACGGAATCCTTGGTCTTCTTGGCTGCGACGGCCATCGCGGCCGCAGCTTTGACGGAATCCCGCTTGGCGGCTTTCTGCGCGGCGAGGGTGGAGTCCTTCGTTTTCTTCTCGGCTGCCGCCATGGCGGCAGCGGCCTTGATGGAGTCGCGCTTGGCGGCCCGGCTCACGGCCGCTGCGGAGTCGCTCGCCTTTTTGGCGAGAGCCGCTTGGGCGGCAACCGCTTTGAGAGAGTCCGCTTTCGCGGCCTTGAGGGCGGCAGCGGTCGAGTCCTTGAGCTTCTTTGCCTCGGCGACCACGGCGGAAACCCGCTTGAGGGAGTCGAGCTTGGCGGCCTTATGTGCGGCCGCGGTTGAATCGGCGGCCTTCTTGGCCAGGGCGGCCTGGGCTGCCGCTTGGGCGGCTGCCGCTTTGGCCGAATCCCGCTTTGCGGCTTTCACGGCGGCAGCGGCGGAATCATTGGCGTGTTTATTGGCCGCGGCTATGGCGGCGGCGGCCTTGAGCGAGTCGGCGTGGGCCTTTTTTTGCGCAACGGCGACCGAGTCCTTGGTCTTTTTGGCTGCTGCGGCTATGGCGGCGGCGGCCTTGATGGAGTCGGCACGGACGGCTTTTTGCGCGGCAAGGGTGGAATCCTTGCTCTTTTTCGCGGCCGCGGCCGTAACAGCCGCCGTCTTTATGGAATCCTGCTTGGCGGCCTTGTGTGCGGCAGCGGTGGAGTCCTTGACCTTTTTCACGGCGGCAAGGGAGTCCTGCGCCACCTTGGCATGGGCCTGAGCCAGGTCATGGGCGGCCTTGCGGGCGCCGGCCAGGGAATCCTGCTTGGCCTTGTGGGCGGTGGCCGTGGAGTCCTTGACGAAATTGTTGCGGGTGTCCGCGGAATCCTTTTTGGCCTTGTTGTGCGCTGCGCTCGAATCCCGGACGAATTTATTGCGCGCATCGGAGGAATCCTTTACGGCCTTGTGGTGCACCATGGTAGAGTCCAGGACGAACTTGTTGCGCGCATCGGCGGAGTCCTTCATGGCCTTGGAGCGGACGGCCAACGAATCCTTCACGAATTTCCGGCGCGCATCCAGGGAATCCTTCAAGGCCTTGTTATGGGCGGCGATGGAATCCTTGAAGGCTTTGCTGCGCAAGGCGATGGAATCATGGACCGCCTTGGTATGCGCAGCCAGGGAGTCCTTGACCACTTTGGAACGCGCAGCGGCGGAATCCTTTGCGGACACCTTAGCCGCGGCTTTCACGGTATCCTGGGAAATGACGATACCCGTCTTGGCGGGTTCATTGGCCGCCACCTTGGGCGCAGCCGGAGCGGATGCCGGAGCCTGGGTTGTAGCCGCAGCCAAGACCTCCGCCGTCTTTGCCTGGACGGTGGCGCGCAAAGGCATGGCGATGGTCGCCAGAATTGAAAACAGTACAGCTCTATTCATAGTGGGCTCCGCGAAAGATGATGAATGGGATCGATATGCAACCCATTCACAGTTAACCTGAATACTTCAAATTGATTCTTCGTCTACTTCCCATCCGAATCGATTATTTGCGATAACCGGATGGGAAAGGTCCTATTTGGGACGGACCCGATGATCACCGAATCATCAAGGCCGGCTTTCCAGTAATACGGCGACCCGGGAATATAGCAACAGAACCCGGTTTCCCCTTGGAGGATGTACTTGAATTGAAAAGCAAGGAATCAATAGTTCTCCCGTCAGAACACATTCCTTCAGTTAGTCTGGGAGAACTTTGCGAAAATGCAGAAAGGGGAGGCCCAGAAAAGCTTAAGGCATCATTTCTGGGAAGGAAAATCGGAAAGCCGCTTACCTGGGAGGCGGCAGCGAGGCTTTGGGAGGCGGAGGGAAAGCCCTACCCGGGACTCCAGGCAGGAAGACCTCGTTCTCCCCATCGGGCCAGCAAAAGCCCAGGGAGGGAGTGCAAGGGAAATGGAAGTACATCACCAGAGGGTCTTGCAGCGGGAACGTGGTCTGGTTTTTCTCAGGCTCGCGAGGACGTTTCAGCCTGGCAGTGGCCACCACCGTGACCCTGGGAACGAGTACCTTGGCAGGAGCGGAATCGCCGTTCGGGGGCGCGGTGATTTCCACATAGGTATTGATGATTTGCGTTACGGCCAAGTCGGTGATGTACGGCATATCGGGATGGCTGGAAAAGCGCAGGCATACCGGTTTATTCCGTGATTTTTTCCAACGGCTCAGGCTGTCCCACACAGCGCCCCGCGTCGGAACATTCTCCACGCCGGATTGGGTGCGCGCCGGATCCCGGAAGGAAAAAAAGGCGGGCATATCGTTGGCGCCGAATCCGGCCCGTACCTGGAAGTCGCCTCCCAGCACATGCCGGTTGTTCAACTTCATCACGTACCGGCCGAAATAGTATTCGTCCCTCAGGGTCGTATCCTCGATGGTGGACATGCGGCTTTTTTCGACGTTGGTGAAAGAGAAGTCCTTGGCCCTTTCGCCCAGGACCTTCTTCAGCAGGGAATCCGTCTTCATGCGTATCATGCGATCATCCAGGGGCTTGCCGTCCCGCCCCCACGTCGGCGTATTCCTGCGATAGTAGGAGAGTTCGGACGAGGGCCCGAAGTAATTGATTATGCCGCTGTCCCCGCCGGCGCTCCGATACTGGAAATTCCCCTTGCCAATTTCCATTTCCTGGGACCTGACGACGCCGAAAGTTCCGATGAATTGTTTCGCGTCCTCCCGGCTGAACGGTTTGGCGGAGATCTTGTAGACCGGCATCTCTACCGAAACATCCTTGCTTTTTTCCGGGCGCGCGGGAAGCTGGAACTGGAAGGAATACCCGCCGCAGCAAGGCTTGGAACTGCATGCGATGAAAACCGGGAACATGGCGGACACCATGATCATCACGGTTGAGGAAAGGGAGAGAGCCGGGCTGAAGCGGGCTTGGGGCTTATTGTTCATAGACCGGAGTTCCCACCACGTAGACGTGCGTTACCGCCGCGCCATTTTCGGCCTTATTCATGTCCACATCCTGGAAGCTCTCCCGGCAATAGTCGTTCTTGCCCCCGTTCGGCGGGGCAGACAAACATGCGATGATCACCCCTTTGTGGGTGGCCTCTTCGTATCTCCTCTGCGATTCCGCGAAAGCGAATCCGAGGCTGTAGCCGGCATGGGTCCAGTCGTACCAGAACTCTTGGAACATGTTCAGGCTCCCGCTGAAGTCGGAAGTTATCGAACCGAAGCCCAGCATGGCCTTCAAGCCCCTGAAGGCCGGTGACCAATAAAGGGCGCCTGATCCGGGGGTGTCGAAGGCGGAGCAGCTGTTGGCCCAGAACCAGCGGACGGCGCCAGCCCCGGCTTGGGAAGAGCCTGAGGCGGTATTGGCCGCGCCAAGCTTCAGATCATCCGGCAGGATATACCCATAGGAACCGCCCAATCCAAGGAAAAGGGATCCTTTGCCCCCATGGCCCGCATAGAGCAGGAAATTGTTTTCCTCGCGGTGGGAGCCGGAACCAACGTTGACATCGGTGACATTGCTGCGGGTTACAAAGGTGTTCTCAAGCTGCTGGCCCCGGATGACGTTGATCGAGCCCGGAATACCGGCATGGCTGATGGGGAGCGCGCCAAGAGCGCCGGCGTAGAAGTTTTGCGCCAGACCGGTCATGTAGGTGAAATCCGCCATTCCGACCATACCTCCCGGGGTTCCATTCGAGGAGTAGAGGTTGATCGCATAGGTGCCGATTTTGAGGTCGTAGGGGGTGGGTGGCTGGGCCGATCCGTTCGGATGGAAGACAAGCAGCAACCATGCTGCGGCAATCGCTAGGGACTTTGACAAGGAATTCCTCCCGTGGTGTCAAGAACCGGCGCTTCCCGCAAGGAGAGTAGAGTGGACATCTTTCCGGACCAGAGCGGATTGACCAATCGGAAAAATTGATCGTAGACAACCCCCGCCCCGACGGGGCGACTTATGTCTTCAAACATGATGTCGAAGATTTCCACCAAGCTTTCCTTTCCTTTGCCGTCCACGTCGGTCACGCGGAGAAGTCGCAATGGATAAGCACCTTGCGGGATAGGACCAAGCTTGATGATCGCGCCCGGCTCCTTGATCCAATAATAAGGTGTGCCCGGAATATAGATACTAGTAGTCGAATTTCCGCTGGTTGATGGTAATGCCTTTTGCAAGGTGTCGCTTCGTCCTTCGAAAAAATATACTGGTTTTTTCAAAAAGTATGTTTTTCCAGGAAAGAGCGAAACCGGACTCCGAAGGAACCGTTTCTGTTTCAGGGAGTACACGTAACCTATAAGTAAACACTGGGATTCTCCCGACTCCACCCGCATGGAGAAGGAAAGGGTATCGTCTCCGGGGATGGCCAGCGAATCCTTGAGCCGGTCCAAGGGAATGGGCAGCGAATCTCCCTCCGGAAATTCCCATTCCCAGGTTTTGATAGGCGCGATGGAAGGGATGCCGCCGCTTTTGTAAAAGGAGACTTTTCCGCGCACCTGGGCGGGAACCTGGCTGTTCCAGAAAAGCAGGCTCAAGGTCGAGTCCATGCGGAAAAGGACTTGAACGTCATGACCGCAGGCTTCCGGCGGAGGCCAATTGGTGGTCGAGGAGGCGCCCGCCATATCATCGTCCGTGGGGAGTATGCTATTCTCGGTGTCGACCGGGCCGGACCCCGGCGCAGGCTCGGAAAGGCAACCGGTCAATGCGCCGACGATCAGCATCAGAAGGGTCCATCGGGGGCTCGGTAACATAGAGGTTTCCCGGGAAGCCGTGCGAATCCGGATATTCATGGCATACCCCTTTGCTTAACGCGTGTTCGGAATCATCTGGAAAATCATGGTGCAGACCTTGTCCGTGGTCTTGTCCTTGGAGGCCACCTGCTGCACTTCTTCCTGGAAGGCCGCGAATTTCTCGCGTATGGCTTTGAGGCTGGCGTCTGAAACGGTGATCACCTGGGTGTTGAAGGCCTTGAAGCCCTTGAATCCGTTCTTCACCAGATCGTCGCTGAGGTTGTGGATTTGCCGGTTGTACTCCAGAGCCACTTCCCCGCGAAAGGCCTCGCCGGAAACGAGATGGTTTTTGGACAAGACGTATCCGCTTTCGCTTTTCCGGATCAACTCCAGTTGCAGAAGCAAATCGATGGCCTCCTGGACCTGGTCCACGGTCAAAGGCGGGTTGATCTCCTTGGCAATGTCGGCGGTGCGGCCCTTCCTGTGATCCAGGCCGATATAGTTGAATACCACGGCGTAATACCACTTGGTGTAGTACTTATGCTGGTTTTCGCGGACGACCCAGGGCTTGGAGTTCCGGAACTTGGAGAGAAGGTCGAATAGAAAGTTGCGCTCCATATCGGTTTTCGCCTGGTTATGCTGGACCAGCAGGTCGAAGTACTGGTTTTCCTTCTCCGTAAGCCCCATCGCGGCGGCGCAACGCACCCGCAGTTTCGGACCCATGTCCCGCTGCCCCTGGATCACCGAATACAG
This sequence comes from Fibrobacterota bacterium, assembly GCA_028287505.1. Lineage (GTDB taxonomy): Bacteria > Fibrobacterota > Fibrobacteria > UBA11236 > UBA11236 > Chersky-265. The sequence goes on from JAQBPN010000043.1 coordinate 25,238, forward strand.
GATCCCCGTGGAGCCGAGATACTTCTGTGAGAAGGCCCGCTTGGAAAAATGGGGATTGCCTTTTTGTTTCCATTCCACGAAGTCCCCAAGGAAGACACGGTATTCCAGGTATTGGAACAAATCCGGCTTCGCCACTTGCGTCTTGGGCTGTAGAGTGATCAAGGGCTCTCCCAGGTAATGCTTTGCTTCCGTATTCGACGTTTATTACGCTCCATTTTGTGAGCGCCAAATCGATGGAAAACTACTTCGCAGGGGCGAATTTCGCCAGGTTTGGAGGGGAAATAAATAAATAGGGAAGCGGTCTGGACCGCTTCCCTTTGGTTTCAAATCAATTAAGGCGGTTTATTCCGCCTTATTCAACCGTCCAGGTGCTCCCCGAATTGAAGAGTTTGTCCAGGCTGGGAGGATTCTTGGCGGCGGCGGCATCGATCTGCCCGCGCATCGCGTTGTAATAGGAGGGACGCTCCACGTTGCGGAACACGCCCACCGGCACCGGGAATTCCGGATGGGAGAGACGGGACAGATAGAAGGCCAAAGCGCCGCTGGCTTCCTTCTCGTCGTGGACGATGGTTTCGCTCTCCGCCGGATTGACCTTGGTCTTGATGGTCATCTTGTCCAGGGTGAGGCCCTTTTCAAGCTCCTTGCCGTAACGCAGGGGTTCCCCATGCTTCAGGTACAGGAGGCTGTCGTTGCGGGTGGTCCGGCTGTAGTAGGGATCGTGGATCTTGTCCGCGAAGATGACGCAGTTCTGGAGGACTTCCACCAGGGCGGCGCCCTTGTAGGCGGCCGCGGCGGCGAAGACTTCGCCCATGTGCTTCACGTCGTTGTCCGAGGTGCGGGCCACGAAGCCGGCTTCCGCGCCCAGGGCCATGCTGATGGGGGACAGGGGGAGATCGACCGATCCGTACGGAGTGGACGGGCTCACCGTGCCGACGCCGGAGGTGGGCGAGTACTGGCCTTTGGTCAGACCGTAGATGCGGTTGTTGAACAGGATGATCTTCAGGTCCATGTTGCGGCGCAGGGCATGGATGAAATGGTTGCCGCCGATGCTCAGGGCATCGCCGTCTCCGGTGATCACCCAGACCTGGAGATTGGGATTGGTGAGCTTCACGCCGGTGGAGACCGCGGGGGCCCGGCCGTGGATGGTATGGAACCCGTAGGTGTTCATGTAGTACGGGAAGCGGCTGGAGCAGCCGATGCCGGATACGAACACGAAGTTTTCCTTGGGGATGCCCAGGGTGGGCAGGATGCCCTGCATGGTGCTGAGGATGGAATAGTCGCCGCAGCCCGGGCACCAGCGGATGGCCGTAGGGGAGGCGAAATCTTTGCGTGTTAGCGGTTCAGCCGTGGTTGTGGTCATTTCTGGGTCTCCAAAATCCGATGCAGTTCCGATGCGAGATATGAAACTTTGAAGGGCTTGCCCCTCACTTGATTGATGCCCTGGATCTGAATGCCGAACGTGCCGCCCAGGAGCATTCTGAGCTGGCCCATGTTCAGTTCGGGAACGATGATGCGTTCGAAGCTGGCCAGTATCTCTCCGAGGTTCTTCGGGAACGGGTTCAGGTAATTCAGATGGACATGGCCGAGCTTGAGGCCGGCCTTGTTGCATTCTTCGATCGCCGTGGACACGGTGCCGAAGGTGCCGCCCCAACTGACGACCAGGGCGTCGCCGTCCTTGTGTCCGGCGATTTCCGCCAGGGGGATGTCATTGGCGATGCCGGCGATTTTGGCATGGCGCTCATTGGTCATGCCCTGATGGTTTTCGGGATCGTAGGCGACCGCGCCGGTATTGCGCGCTTTCTCCAGACCGCCGATGCGGTGCTCGAGTCCCGGCGTGCCGGGAATCGCCCACTTGCGCGCGCTGGTGATGGGGTCGCGGGCGTAAGCCTGGAAAGACTCGCCGGTGGCGGCGAGATTGGTTTTCATTTCCGGGATGGCCGCGTGATCCGGGATGAGCCAGGGTTCCGAGCCGTTGGCGATGTAGCCGTCGGAGAGGAGGACCACCGGGGTCATGTATTTCAGCGCGATGCGCGCGGCTTCCACGGCCATGTTGAAGCAATCGCTGGGGGACTTGGCGGCCAGCACGGGAAGCGGGCTGTCGCCGCTGCGGCCGAACATGACCATCAACAGATCCGATTGCTCGGTCTTGGTGGGCAGGCCGGTGGACGGTCCGCCGCGCTGTACGTCCACGATGATAAGGGGCAATTCCGTCATGACGCCCAGGCCCATGGCCTCGAGCTTCAGACAGATGCCGGGACCGGAGGTGGCGGTGACGCCCAGGCCGCCCGCATACGCGGAGCCGATGGCCGAGGCGATGGCGGCGATTTCGTCTTCCGCCTGGAAGGTGATGACGCCGAAGTTCTTGTGCTTGGAAAGTCCATGCAGGATGTCCGAAGCGGGCGTGATGGGGTAGCTGCCGTAGAAGAGCGGGCGCCCGGATTTCTGGGAGGCGGTGAGCAGGCCGAAAACCGTGGCCTCATTGCCGGAAATCTTGCGGTACTTGCCTTTGGGCAGGGCCGCTTTCTTGACGCGGTAATGGGATGTGAACAACTCCACCGTATCCGCGAAATTGTAGCCGGCCGTCAGAGCGCGCTTGTTGGACTCGGCGATTTCCGGCTTGTCCTTGTATTTGGTCTTGGCGCCGTACTTCTCATCCAGCCACTTGAGGGTGTGGTTGAGGGGGCGGTCGTAGAGCCAGTACATCATGCCCAAGGTGAAGAAGTTCTTGCAGAGTTCCGCGGACTTGCCTTTGAGGCCGGTTTCCTTGACCGCATTGATGGTCAATTCGGTGATGTTGGCCTTGATGACCCGGTAACCGTCGAGCGACCCATCTTCGAGGGGGTTGCTCTTCATCTCCGCCTTCTCGATGTCCTTTTCCCCGAATCCGGCTTCGTCGACGAGCAGGATGCCGCCTTCTTCCAGGTCGATGATGTTGGCTTTGAGGGCGGCCGCGTTCATGGCCACCAGCACGTTGAGATCATCGCCGGGGGTTTTGATGTCCTGGGACGAGAAATGGATCTGGTAGGCGCTGACGCCCGCTACGGTTCCGGCCGGGGCGCGGATTTCGGCGGGAAAATCCGGCATGGTGGCCAGATCGTTGCCGAAAATGGCGGATGCATCGGTGAATTGGGTGCCCGTGATCTGCATGCCGTCGCCGGAATCGCCGGCGAATCGGATGGTCACCGAGTCTACATCGATGTGGGATTTTTCGTTCGGAAAGATCGGGATGTTATGCACGTCTGTCGACATAATTTGGAACGGCTCCAGATGCGGGGATTTTTGTCATTGAGTCCGGGTGTAAGATAACAAAAGCCGGCTTTTTTCTCTCGCCAAATATCGGGAATTTGGGCGGTTTCGCGAAAGTGTCCAAGGCATTTTCGGACCTGAAAAGTAAGGTGACGAGAGCGTCCGGTTACGTGGGGCCGACCTGCGCCCTTCGCAAGATTATTTCCTGAGGGAGTCGACTTCGCGCACCAGACTCGCCGGTAACCACTTCATGATACCCTTATACCCCGGCGAATACCATGTCGCCAAATGCCGTTCCAGCGATTCCCGGCGTTTTTGGGTGGCGTCGATCTTCGCCAAATTGCCCACTGAGCTCAGATAACCCAACGGGAGGTAGGCCGGGAAGGGGTAATTCCGCCCTAATCCCTCGTATTCCGCAAGCAACGCTTCGTGAAGGCGCCGGGCCGAGTCCAGGTCACCCTGGCGATACCGGAAATCCGCCAGCATCTGCCGGTAGGCCCGATTGCCGGGATAACGCGCCAGGAAGGCCTGGATCGGTTGCGTCCCCGCATCGTACCGGGCGGCATCATAGTGGATCCACAGCAGGGAGGTCCGTAGGATTTCCCCCAGGTACCGGGACTTGGGGACGGCGCCTTCCAACCGGCGCAGGGGCCCCTCTTTGTCGGCCGTGACGAAAGGGAGCCAGTCCACGCCTTTGAGAAGCGCCGCCTTATAATAATCGTAGAGCGCAATCGCGGCCGCGGCCTCCGCGCGGTCGGAGAGCGGGCGCAAAAGTCCCACCGCTTTCCGTCCCAGGCGCGCGGCGCGGATGCGTCCGCCGGTCATGCTGGCCACGTAGCTGAGTTGAAGTTCGGAAAGGCCGCGATAGAGAGGGTAATTCCCATCCCGCAGGAATGCGGAAGCGGCGGTATCGGAAGCGCGATCGAGCCGTTCCCACATCGCCTGGGCGGCGAAGAGGGCGGCGGTGTCCCCCAGATCTTCATATCGGTTGATGCGCACCAGTCCCCGGAAATAGTCGCGTGCGGGACATGAGGGCAGGGCGGAGAGAATGCTGTCGGCCGTGTCATATTCGCCGCGGTAAACGCGGTCGAGGGCGAGCAGGATGGCGGTGTCGTGGACCGGTTCATACAGACTGCCGGAATGGACGGAATCGGGGGAAACGCGGGCGTCCACGGAGAGACTGAATGCCAGCAGGCCCGATAGCAGAAGAAAAACCTTCGCGACCCGGCCCGCGGTCGGCGCCAATGTGTCGACTACTGTATATTTGAGATGGAAAAGGTGAGGGCCGGGGTTGGATACTAATGTAAATTTGGAAGGCATCGTGGGTGAAAGTACAAAAAACCGATTTGGGGCCAGAATCATCGGCATCGTAACCGCCTCCAATCGGACCGATCCCGCCATTTGGGAAGCCTTGGCGGATTGCGATATGGTCGAACTGCGCGCCGACGGATTCGAACGCTCCACCATCCCCGGAGAAGCCCGTGAGTTCAGACGGGAATGCCTGCGAAGATTCGGCCCTTCCATGGAGACTCTCCTGACCATCCGCTTGAAACGCGACGGAGGCGCCTGGCCGGATTCGGAAGCGCCCCTGCGCGAGGATGTCTGGCAATCCTTGGGCCTGGACGCGAAGGATCCCGCTTGCGATTGGGTGGATGTGGAGGTCGAGGAAATCGCTTCCTTGTCCGTCCGCGCCAAATCCCTGGTCTCGTCCGGGTCCGCCAAACTTCTCCTGTCCCATCATGATATGCGCAGAAGCCTCCCTCGGGAAGGCCTGCGCAACCTGATGCATGAAATGCAATCCCATCGGCCCGCCGGCATGAAGTTCGCCATGACCTGCGGCGGACGGGAAGAACTTTTGGATTTGCTCGCCTTCGCCCGGGAAGTGGCCGCGGCCACCTCCAACGGCTGCGTGCTTTCGATGGGCCGGACCGGTCGGTCCAGCCGCGTGTTGGCGCCCCTGCTGGGCTGTCCCTTGACCTACGGATATCTGACCGGGGGCGCGGTGGCCCCGGGTCAACTGTCGGCGCGCGAGCTGCGCAATTTCTACCATGACCTTCCCCCGGAATCCGGGGATGCGGAAATCGATTCCCGTTTGTTGGATTGGGCCGAGGCCCGCTTCGAGGGAGATATGCTTGCGGATTAAGCTGCTGTCGGCGGGAGCGTTGCTGGCCGTCCTGGTCGCGGGGATGCCCGCAACGGGATTGGGACAGGGCTTCGGCCAGAACAAGGTGCAATACAACCAGTTCAAGTGGTCGTATTTCCGCACCGAACATTTCGACATCTATTTTCCGCAAGGCGCGGACCTGATCGCATCCTTCGCGGCGCGCAACGTGGAAACCATGTACAAAGGCGTCTCCACCATGGTCGGCCACAAGCTGGGAGCCCGGGTGCCGATCATCCTGCACAATTCCCATGCCGAGTTCGAGCAGACCAACGTCATCCGCCTGCCCCTGCACGAAGGTATCGGCGGCTTCACGGAAATCTTCAAGAACCGGATAGTGCTTCCCTTCGAGGGCAGCTATACGGAGTTCTACCACGTTCTCAAGCATGAAATGACCCATGCCGTCGTCTTCGACATGCTCTTCGGGGAGAATGCCGCGTCCATGGTTTCCCATCAGACCGCCCAGTTCCCCCTGTGGGTGAGCGAAGGCCTGGCCGAATACACCTCCCTGGGATGGGATCTGTCCTCGGAGTTTTTCATGCTGGACGCCACCACCTTCGGCTACGTGGCTCCGCCCACCGTGGATTTCGGAGGCTTCCTGGCCTATAAGGGCGGCCAGTTGTTCCTGCATTTCGTCGATGCCACCTACGGCAAGGGGACCGTCACCAAGCTCATACAGGCGCTGGCGGACGCCCACGATTTGCCCCAGGCATTCAAGAAAGTGACCAGGACGTCCCTGGAAGAAGCGGGGGAGATCTGGCTGCGTGAGTTGCGCTTCATCTATTGGCCGGAGCTGGGCCAGCGCAAATACGGCAAGACGGTGGCGCGCCAGCTCACCGATCGCAGCAAGGATCAGTCCTTCTACAATCTCCAACCCTCCATTTCCCCCAACGGCCAGGAGATAGCCTTTTTCAGCGACCGGGAATCGTGGGAAGCCATCTACATCATCAACATCAAGAGCGAGAAGGTCACGCGCTCCGTCATCCAGGGAGGCAAAGGAGAGAAGCACGAGAGCTTCCACTCCTTCAAATCCGGAATCACCTGGAGCCCGGACAGCAAACAGATCGCCATTGTCAGCAAAAGCCACGGCAAGGATGTCATCCACCTGATCAACGCCTCGAAGAAAGGCAAGGGCACCATCACCCGGGAAATAGCCCCGGACGTGCAGGCCATCCTGTCCCCGAGCTGGTCCAGGGACGGCAGCTACATCGCGTTCAGCGGCATGAAGAACGGCCTTACGGATATCTACGTCTGGGACCTGCACAAGAACGCGCTGAAGCAGCTCACCCACGATCTGGCCCACGATGATCATCCCACTTTCTCGCCTTCGGGAAAATGGATCGCTTTCGAATCCGACCGCCGTAACGCCTTTGTTACCTCCCCCTCCGCAAATCCCCTGGACGGCTACGACAGCCTGCTCATGTTCAACGATATCTACAAGATCCGCCTGGAGGGGGACAGCCTCACCAAGGTGGCGGGCGGGGCCTACGACGAAAAGCAACCCTCCTACGGTCCCTCCGATTCCTCCCTGATATTCATTTCCAACCGCTCCGGCATCGACAACATCTATCTCAGCCGGGATTCCGCCGGTTCCTACCTGGACAAACCCCTGACCAATCTGCTCTCCGGATGTTTCACGCCTTCCTGGTCCTGGGACGGAAAGTTCATCGCCTTTTCGCTTTTCGAGGAAGGGGGATGGGATATCTATCTCATGAAAGACCCCATGAGCAAGATCATCGCCGGGGAACTGCCCAAGACCCGCTTCATCAAATCCCTGGAAGACAGCACCCTGGGTTTCTTCCGCCCCCTCAATTGGGCCAACCTGTCCAGCTACAATGCGGACAGCATCCGCACGGATTCCATCGCGCGCGTGGATTCCATCAGGACCGCAGTCGCCAAAAAGGATTCCACCGAGAAGATCCGCAAGGCGAAGGCTTCCGCGGAGGTGGGGGCGGCCATCGCCCGGGATTCCGCCGCGCTGGCGAACCGGACCCCGAAGGACTCGGCGGCCGCCAAGGCCCGGGCGGCCGCGGGCCGCCCGGATTCCGCGCTCGCGGCCGCAGCCAAACCGGTTTCCGATTCGGCCGCCAAGTTTGCCAGGGACAGCGCACTCGCCTCTGCGGCCTCGCCCGGGAATCCCAAGGCGGACAGTTTGAAAAAAGCGGCGGCGGACGATTCCGCCAGGACCGCGGATGGAAAGGATCCGGAGAAATCCCGCAAGAAGAAAAAGGCCATCAAATCCCCCTTCCTGGCCGACAGCTCCATCTATATCGCCGACGACGGCAGCTTCCGCAAGAACAGATATACCCCGATCTGGAGCCTGGATAATGCCAATGCGGCCTTGGGGATCGACAACCAATACGGGTATGGCGGCCTGGCCTATATCACCTTGAGCGATCTGATGGGCGACCAGGAACTTTCCTTCGCCTTGAGCATCAACGGGAGCTGGGAGAATACCAACGGCGCGGTTTCGTACGATTACCTGGCGCTGAAAACGGATTTCTCAATCATGGCCTACCATCAGGCCCAACTGTCCCAGTACAGCCTGTTCCCGGATTCCAACTCCGTATTCGGCGAGGACAGCATCTTCCTGGATCGCCAATGGGGATTCGGAACCACGGCCAGCTATCCCTTCTCCGTATTCAACCGCCTGGAGTTCGATGCGCGCACGCTCTTCACCTCCCGGACCCACCAGAACAATGACGGAGGCAAGCTCTCCACGGACGATGACTACAAATCCATCACCATCAACGCGCTGTTCCCCAGCGTGCGCTTTGTCCACGACAATACCTTGTGGGGCATAGTGGGTCCCGTGAACGGCGAACGCGTCTACGCCAATGTCACGGCCGTACCCCCGGTCTTCCAGGACAATCTCTCCTACGTGGTCCTGGATGCGGACCTGCGCAAGTATTGGGAGTATTTCAAGAAGTACACTTTGGCCGTGCGGGTGTCCGGAGGCGTTTCGGAGGCGTTGGGAGATTACGAAAACCCCCACCAATTCTGGGTGGGCGGCGAGGATTTCACCTTCAATGCCCATGCGAACAAGGATAATCTCCCCAAAAAGTTGGAGGAGTTTTATTTTTCCCAGTTCGATTTTCCCCTGCGTGGATTCGACTACTATGAATTCAAAGGCACCAGGAAGTTCGTGTCGAATCTCGAATTCCGGTTTCCCTTCGTCCGGGAGTTCACCATTGTCTGGCCCATACCTCTCAGTCTGAGGTATGTTATGGGCAACGTATTCGCGGATTACGGCGGAGCCTGGTCCACCGGAAACGCATTCGATCAAATGGGCCTGGGGCTCGGTTACGGCGCGCGCATGAACCTGGGGATATTCGTCCTCAAGTATACGCGGGCCTGGGCGATAAAGGACGTAGGCACCCACGATAATCCCCAACGGGATTACTGGTCCCTGGGCGCGGAATTTTAGATTTGCAGGGCCGGCCGGCGGGATTCCCCCGGCGGGCGCTGTGACAACGGCCGGGGCCGGGACGACCTCTTTAAAGGCGTCCCGGCCCGGGCAGAGGAATGCATCATGAGGCTTTCGGAACGATTCACTGACAAATGCATCATCATCGATTCCCAGAAGCCCAATAAGCGGGAAATCATCGAAGAGATGGTGAACCTGCTCTGCCAGGCATACGAGATCGAAAACCGCGACGGCATCATGCGGGCCGTGCTGGGGCGGGAGGAAAAGATGTCCACCGGCATCGGGTGCGGGCTGGCCGTTCCCCACGGCAAGGTGGATTTCCTGGACAAGATGTGCGTGGTGGCCTGTTCGGTGAAGCGCGGCATCGACTTCGAGGCCATCGACAAGGAATCGGTCTATCTCCTGTTCCTGATCGTCTCCCCAGCAAATACCACGGGGCCGCATATCCGCGCGCTCTCGGCCATCTCCCGCATCATGGCGGACGCGGACATCCGCAAGAGCCTGATCGCGTCCAACAGCCCGGTGGAGTTCTACGCCAATCTCAAGATCGGCGAAGAGAAGTACACGTAGGAGTCAGAGCGGTCTTTACCGCATTGTCTTCCGTCGGGCGTTCGGCGTCGGGCGTAAAAGAAAAACCGGGGATGAACTCCGGTTTTTTCTTTTTACGACCTATGGGTGCGGAAAAAGTTTTACGCCCGACGCCGTCGGCTCCAAGGGAGCCGCACGCCCGACCTCGTTTCCTCAGCAATCTCATCCATAAGCTCCGCCAGCCTGGCCAATCCGTGCTTCCAGCTGAAATGCGACCGCACCCATTCCGGGCCGGCTTCGCCCATGGCGAGCAGTTGATCGGGAGACGCCAACAAGGCGGCCAATTTCTCGCGCAGGTCGTCCCGGTCCCCGGCGCGGAACAGGACGCCCGTTCTGCCTTCCAGGACGGCTTCCGGAATGCCGCCCGTCCGGGCCGCCAGCACCGGCAGACCCAGGCTTTGGGCTTCCAATAAGGTCAGGCCCAATCCTTCCACATGGTTGTTTTCCACCGGAGGCAGGCTGGGGAGGATGAACAGGGAGGCGTCCAGGAGCAGACGGATCTTTTCCGCTTCGTCCACCGGTGGGCGGAAACGGATCCTGTCGCCCAGGCCGGATGCGCGCACTCGCTCCTTCAGATTGGCTTCTTCTTCGCCGGCGCCCACGATGTCCAGGGTCCAGGGAAGGCCGGCCAATTGCCCGATCGCGTCCAGGAGCAGGGCCGTGCCTTTGCGCGGCACCAGGCGGTGCATGCACAGGAGGCGCGGACCCTGGGTAACCTGGGTGGTACGATGGCCGGCCGACGCCGCCGGCCCGCCTTCCAATGGATTTCCATAAGGGATCACTTCCAGGCGGCGGCATTTGATTCCCAGTTGCCCCACGATTTCCGCGGTGTGCCGCGAGCCGGCCACCACGGCGTCGGCCCGGGAAAGGACCGCTTTCTTGAACAGGCGTACCACGAAGCGTTCGGGATCGATCAGTTCCGCCCCGTGGACCAGGACCAGGTAATGGGTGCCCGTTCCCAAGCGGCTCAGGAGCATGGACGGAATGGCCGTGGTCCATTGCATGTGCAGCAGGAAATCCGTCTTGAACCGGAAGCGGTACCAGGGAATGCTCCAGAGGCTCCACCAGAAGGCGCGCCAGCGCGTCCGGCCGTTTCGCCAGGCCAGGCCCACCCCTGCCGCCGGCGGAGGCAGGGCCTGGAGGGCATGATCGCTTCCGGCCAGGACATGCGTGAGCCGGCCGCCGGGAAAATCCCGGGCGATGCGATAGGAGTATGTCTGGAGACCTCCCACGTCCGGGGGATAGTCGGTGGTGATCAACAGGGCGCGGACACCGCGGGCATTTGGCATTCTTTCCCAAATTATCCAAGATCAGGGCCGGAAATTCAACTTGGAGGAAAAAAAACGTAAACGGGGCGATTGGACCATCGGCCCCTGTCGACAAAGATTACAGATTTCCATGCCTTTGGGGCACGGTTCCTGGGGCGATTTTTTTGTTTATATTTATCCACTGTCAGCCGCAAGCCCTAGTTGGATCTAGGCTGGCGGCGAATACTGTCCTGGGTCAACAGCGGGAAAGCATTCATGGAAAAGCATCCGAAAAATCCGAAAGCTCTTCTCTATTGTTCGGTCTGGCCGGACGAAGGGCAGGAGCTTTCCCTGGAATCCCAATCCGTGGAGCTGCAGACCTACTGTCTCATGAACGGACTTGAGGTTTTGGATATCATTTCCGATGTCGGACCCCATGTCAAAGGCAAGCTCCGCACGGGCATGGAGCGCCTGCTTTCCCGGGCCATGCAGGAAAGCATCGGACATATCGTCATCCACAACGTGAGCCGGGTGGGCCGGGATTCCCGGGAGGTCATGACCTTCCTGCGGGATACGTTCGATTGCAACCGCACCGAGATCCATGTCAGCCTTTGGAAAACCAGCACCGCTTCCGCCGAATGCGCGCGCATCATGGCCATGGCGGGGGAAATCCTCGGTCTGGATCATCCCCAGCCCGCCAAGGAAACGGCCGTACGCACCGAAAAATTCCGCGTCAAGCCGCTCTGGGTCAAGCTCTTCGGCATGCTGCAGGATGAACGCTACGCCGAGCTCCTCATCAAGGCCCTTTTCCAGCTGAAGGATACGGTCAAGCTCACGGAGAAGGAATACATGGCGGTACATGGAGGTTACGATCACCTCAACATGTTCCGCGCCCTCGGCTTCCGCATCAAAGGCGAGAAGACCGACAACACCAAGCTGGTTACCGACGTCCTGGTCCGGTATTGGGACAAGCTGAAGCTCCACCTGAGCGCGGACCTGTACCGGATCATCGAAGGCTCCGAGACCGGCGCCGTACTCTAGCCGACCGTCTTTCGGGATCCGATTTCCCGCTCCCATTTTCCTTCCACCCGTTTGCATCGCAACCGTGACCGGCGTCTCCCGCGCCGGCTCCGCCTCTCCCGGCATGGGTTTTGAGGGGTGGTCATTGTTATATATATTGGAACCGACCTCATCTTGACCAGGAAGGATGGCTGAATTTGGCCGTCGAAGCCACCAAAACCCTCATTATCGCCGAAAAACCCAGTGTTGCAGGCGACATCGTAAAAGCCCTGCCGGAAAAGTTTGAAAAGTACGATGCCTATTACGAGAGCCCCGGTTTCGTGGTCTCCTTCGCCATCGGTCACCTGGTCAGCATCGCCAATCCCAAGGACATGGATGAACGTCTCAAGGCATGGACCTTGGACAACCTGCCCATCATCCCGGAAAAATTCGCCATCACGCCTCTGCCCAAAACCAAGGCGCAGTTGTCCACCCTCGCCAAGCTGCTCCGCCGCAAGGATATCAAGGAAGTCATCAACGCCTGCGACGCCGGTCGGGAAGGCGAACTGATTTTCCGCTATATCCTCCAGTACGTTTCCGAAACCAAACCGGTCAAGGCCGGAATCCGCCGCCTGTGGCTCCAGAGCATGACCAAAACCGCCATCGAGGAGGGTTTCAAACACCTTCGCACGGACGGGGACATGCAGAACCTGGCCCAAGCCGCCATGTGCCGATCCGAAGCCGACTGGCTGGTGGGCATCAACGGTTCGCGCGCCCTCACGGGTTACAAATCCCAATGGGGAGGGTTCTTCCTGACTCCCTGCGGCCGCGTGCAGACCCCGACCCTTTCCATGATCGTCCGCCGCGAATGGGAGCGGGATGCTTTCATCCCCAAGGATTACTGGGAGGTCCATGGGGATTTCGGCATCGTGGGAAGCAAGGCCGAACACGGCGAGTACCAGGGCCGCTGGTTCGATCACGAGTTTAAGAAGAGCGATGAAAAGGACGACACCAAGTCGGAACGAATCTGGGAGGAAGCCAAGGCCCAGGCCATTCTGGCGAAGTGCAAGGGCAAGCCGGCGGAAGTGACCGACACCCAGAAGCCTTCAACGCAAGGTGCGCCGTCCCTGTACGATCTCACCAGTCTGCAGCGCGAGGCCAATGCCCGCTTCGGCTTCTCGGCCAAGAATACCCTGGGGCTGGCCCAGGCCTTGTACGAACGCCATAAGGTGCTGACCTATCCGAGAACGGACAGCCGCTACCTGCCGAACGATTACGTGGCCGTGGCCAAGGAACTGATGCAGAATCTGCAGAAGTCCGAATACGGCCGGTTCGCCACCCAGGCCCTGGAAAAGGGCTACGTGCGGATGGACAAGCGCATTTTCGATGAGTCCAAGGTTTCCGACCATCATGCCATCATCCCCACCAATGTGATGCCGGGGGAGCTCTCGGAACCCGAGCGCAAAATCTACCAGGCCGTGGTGCAGCGTTTCCTGGCCGTGTTCTTCCCGCCCGCGCGATTCCTCAACACTTCGCGCATCACCATCGTCGAAGGCGAGCATTTCAAAACGGACGGCAAGGTGCTGGAAGAACCGGGATGGAAGGCCATCTACGGCATCGACAAGAAAGAAGAAGAGCTGCTGCCCAACCTCAAGGCCGGCTCCAAGTATTTCGCCAAGGACGTGACCCTGCGCCAGGACGCGACCCGCCCCCCGCCGCGCCTCAACGAATCCACCCTGCTCTCCTTCATGGAAAGCGCCGGCAAGTACGTCGAGGACGAGGACCTGGCGGAGGCCATGAAGGAACGCGGTCTGGGGACGCCGGCCACGCGCGCCGCCGTCATCGAAGGCCTGCTGTACGACAAGTACATCGTCCGCGAAGGCAAAGAACTGGTGCCCACCGCCAAGGGAGCCGACCTGATGCGCCTGCTCTCCGCCATCGGCATCGAAGAACTGGTCTCGCCGGAATTGACGGGTGGTTGGGAATACAAGTTGAACCGCATCGAACGCGGCCTGTATACCCGGCCCGAGTTCATGAAGGAAATCGTGGATTTCTCCCGCACCATCGTCGCGAAGATCAAAGGCTTCGACGAGGACAAGCTCAAGCAGGAAGCGCCTTTCAAGAGCCCCATCGACGGGCAGAAGATGTTCGAAACCCTGACCCGCTACGAGTCCGAGGACGGGACCCTGCTCATCCGCAAGGTGCTCGGAGGGCGCCAGATGACCGAGCCCGAGGTCATCGAGCTCCTGGAAAAGCGCCAGATCGGTCCGTTGCAAGGCTTCCGCAGCAAGATGGGGAAGCCTTTCACGGCGGTCCTCAAGATCAACGACAAGAACAAGGTGGAGTTCGTTTTCGACGACACCGCCTCGGGTCCGGACGGCCAGCCGCTGGATCTCGCCAAGGAAGAACCCATCGGAATCTCTCCCGTGGACGACACCAAGGTATATGAAACCCTGACGGGCTACGTATCGGAAAGCGCCCTGGCCGGGGATGCCAAGAAGGGGCTCAAGATCAACAAGATGATCCTGGGCAAAACCCTGGATCGCGACGTCATCAAGCGCCTGCTTTCCCTGGAACGCACGGATCTGATCAAGGGGTTCCAATCCTCCAAGACCCGGCGCTTCTTCGATGCCTATCTGAAGCTGAACAAAGAAGGCAAGATTTCCTTCGAGTTCCCGCCGCGGGAGTTCAAGGGACGGGGGAAGAAGAAGGCGGTTGAAGCAGATGCAGCGGCGCCGGAGGCTTAGGAGCTTTTAGCGGCGTTTCGTCGGGCGTCGGGCGACCGGCGCGCCAGATCAAACATTTGATAAGCAATTCCTTGGCGCCTCGGCGTCGGGTGAAAAGACAAAAAACCGGAGATGGACTCTCCGGTTTTTCTTTTTACGACCTATGGGTGCGGAAAAAGTTTTACGCCCGTCGCCCGACGCCCGACGAAACGCATACTACAACTGCCGCTGCTTCAATCATAGCTCCCCGCCCAGTCCCGCAACTCTTCTTCATATCGCCGTGAACTCACTGATAAAATACCCGCCCGTCTTATCGCTGGGGTCTTTCGTCTGGTGATACACGTCCAGGATCACCTGGGACCGGAAGAACTTGTTGGTCACATATCGGAAGAATGCCTGACACCACATCTCCTTGACGGATTCTTCCAGAGCGCCTTCCACGAAGAGGGAGCGGATCTGGGTGAGCTTGCTCAGTTCGTCCCGGTGGGCGTTGGCGTAATCCACCTTGTAACAGGCGCCGCTTTTTTTCACCAGGTGCCGCAGGTTCCGGCTGATGACGCGATCGGTCATCAGGCCGTCGTACATTTCCTTGGGATTGTTGACGGCCACTTCGTCTTCCGGATCCATTTCCCTCAGGCGGGCCAATACGGTGCAGACGTTCACGTCTTCGCGCTTCTTGTACCCGTGCTTGTCGTAATAGTCCTGATCGCCCGGGGCGGGGGTCAGGTTGGGGAATACGAATATCACCGCGTCCGCCTTGTTGGCGGGCAGGGAGAAGTTGGGAAGCGAGGTCTGCACCAGGCGGATGCGCGGCCCCTTGGCATCGAAGCAGCGCTTGGCGTCCACGGGTCCGGATTCATGCCCCGATTTCGCGAGGCGCATGCTGGCGCGTTCCAGCATCTTGCGCGATCCGTCCAGGGCCACGATGCGGGCTTCCGGGAAACGGTCCGCCAAGGCGGCCAGGAAAGGGCCGCTGCCGCAGGCGTAATCCACCAGCCATTTGGGCTTGGGTTTGCCGCGCCCTTTGAGCTGCGCGTGGACGAATTCCGCGACCGCGGCGTAGGCTTTGCGGTGGGCGCCGTTGGAGGCTTGGCCCTCCCACCAGTCCCCCACGGCGGTGTCGTAGGATTTGTGGCCTTTCAGAAAGGCTTTTTCGAAGTCGATTTTCTTGTGGTCGGCCATGTCAGATTTCGCGTTTGAAGCGTTCCAGGAACGCCAAGGCTTGGAGGAATTCCGGCGGCAGCGGGCTTTTGAATTCCATCTTTTTCCCGCTGACGGGATGGGTGAAGGTCAGGCGGTGGGCATGCAGGGCCTGGGAGGCGAAGTACGACAACAGCTTGGTGGCGAAAGGATGGTAGATGGGCTGGACGCGGTCCAGATAGGCCAGGCGTCCCCCGTAGAGTGGGTCTCCCACCACAGGGTGCTGGATGTGCGCCATGTGCACGCGTATCTGATGGGTCCGTCCCGTTTCCAGTTCCAACTCGAAATAGGTCGCGAACTGGTAGAACCCGATGGTGCGGAAATGGGTCACGGCCCGCTTGCCGTCCGCATGCACGCCCATCTTGAGCGGGTCCCGCGGGTTGCGGGCGATGGCCTGATCGACGAGGCCGGAGGTCTCGGCGGATTCCCGCCAGCATAGGGCGTGATAGATGCGTTTGATCTCGCGGGCTTCCAACTGATGGGCCAGATGCAGATGCGCGGCGTTGTTCTTGGCCACCACCAGCAATCCCGACGTATCCTTGTCGAGGCGGTGGAGGATCCCCGGCCGCAGAGGACCGTTCACGTCGGAAAGGGTTTTGAACTTGAATGCGAGGGCGTTGGCCAAGGTGCCGGAATGGATTCCGTTTCCGGGATGGGTGACCATGCCCTTCGGCTTGTCCACCACCAGCAGATCATCGTCCTCATAGGCGATGGAGAGGGGGATGTCTTCGGGCTTCAGGGTGGAGGACTCGTCCGGCGCGGGAGCGGCGAGCACGATCACTACGTCGCCTTCGGCCATGGTGTGGTTCTTCTTCCCCGGGATTCCATTCACCAGGAAGCAGCCCGCTTCGATCCATTTCTGGACGCGGCTGCGCGAAGTATCGGCCGCGCGCGCGCCGATGAACAGATCAAAACGCAATCCGGCTTCTTCCGGTCCGCATGTCCAACCGGTGCCTGCTTCAAAACTCATTGTGGATGCCTCAGGGGTTGGTTTCTGGTGTTTCGCCGGCCGCCTGGGGAGCGCGCTTGCGCGGCATCCAGGAGGAAAGGAGGATCATGGCCACGCCCACGCAGACGCAACTGTCGGCGATGTTGAACGTGGGCCAGCGGGTGGGCATGCCCGGGATGCCCACGTCGATGAAGTCGGTGACTTTTTGGAAGCGGAGCCGATCGATCAGGTTGCCGAAGGCTCCCGAGAGAATCAAGGTGATGCCGGCCTTCTGCCAAAGATCCTCGCGCGGCAGCTTGCGGTAAAGGATGGTGAGAAAACCGATGGCCACCGTGGAAAACAGCACGTAGAAAAGAGTGGGGTTGAGGAAGGGCAGGAACTGCTGGGGCTTCATGCCGAAGGCGGCGCCGGTATTATAGATGAGCCGGAACTGCAGCCATTCCCCGATCACGTGCTTGACCTTGAAATAATCCGGTTCCCCGCCCGGAAACCCGAAATTCATCCGCGCCAGGTACTTGGTCCATTGATCCACGATGAGGGTGATCAGCAGGAGGATGGAGAGACCCAGGCGGGAACGCCAGGTGGGGGAGGCTTTGATCGAGGTCATGGCATGGCTCCGGAAACCGCGTCGGCGGCATGTTGGGCGCCGGGGCGGGCCCCGGCTTGGGTGCGCGCAAGGGCGGCCTGGAGCCGGTCCATGGAACCGCGGAACATGGATCGGATCCAGAGGTTGGACCAGCACGCCAGGCTGGTGCGTCCCACGATGTCCTTCACCTGTTTGCGGGTGATTTTCAGTTTGCCCTCGGACTGGAATCCGTTCAGGCTTTCCCCCATCAGGACCAGGTTTTCCACGGCCATGAACAGGGGCCAAAGGCAGAACAGCCGCAGTCGCGGCTCCAGGCGGGGAAGCAGGCAGCTATACTCGAGGGCATCCCGGAGATGGGCTGCGGCCTTTTCGATCAGCCTGGCCATGATACGGGCCGCGGCGGCGTTGGCGGAACCGGGCTTTTCGGAGGATTCCCCTTCGGAAGACAGGAATTCGGATTCGGTCAGGCCTTCCTCTTCCAGCAGGCTGTTGGGAATGTAGGATACGTTCCGGCGGCGATCCTCCTGGACGTCCTTGAGGATATTGGTGAGTTGCAGGCCGACCCCGAAGGAAACCGACAAGGCGCGCAAGTCCTGGGCCCGCTTGGTTCCGATCAATGGGGAATGCAGCGTGAAAAGATCGCAAAGGAGGTTTCCCACCGTGCCCGCCACGTAATAGCAATACCGATCCAGATCCGCGATCGATTCGATGAGGACCTGGCCAGCCCGGGTCTTGGCCTGCCTGCGGGTGAAATCGATCATGCCGACGCTCATTTCGTCGACGCAACGGGAGATGGCGGATACCACCGCTTCCGGAAATTCCGACAATTGCGGGTAGATCCAATCGCAATGATGCACCAGCAAACGGTCCCAGCGCTCGGACCGGGCCCACTCGGGAGGCAGGTCCGCGCGGAACGCCGCCAGCCGGGCGGATTTGTCGGGGCCCGGCGGGAAAAGGCCGCGGAAGGATTCCAGCAGGCTGATCTTGGTGGTTTCCCCGAGTTCGCCGTCATCTTCCAAAGTGTCCGCCATGCGGCAGAAGAGATAGGCCAGCAGGACTTGGCGGCGGAGCCCGGTGGGCAGGACCTGGATGTTGAGGGCGAAGGTGCGGGAGGTTTTCCCCAGCATGAAGGCGGCGAACCCCTTGGGGTCATCGATCCGGCCATCGGCCATGGCTTTTTTCCAGGTGGCTTCCGTACGCGGGTCGTCGGTCTTTGCGGAGATCAGGAACATCAGGAGAGGCTTGCCGGGCCTGGGCGGGAACGCATGGGGCAAATGATAAAAAAAAACGCAGGGGGTGTGACGCCCTCCGATCGGGTCAGGTCTCGACGGTTTCCCGCGTTCGCACTTCCTTGCGGTATTTACGGGAAATTTTGGCCTGGTTTTTCAGGGTCTTGATGAGGGTGCCGCCCTCATCGGCCTTCCGCAGCAGATTTTGATGCTGGTAGGCGGCCAGGCTCTTGAAGGCCGATTCGGCCATATCCTTGCCTTCGCCTTCCAGTTTGGCGCGCAGTTCATCGTGCAGGAAGTAATAGGAATCCTCCTGCTGCCGATAACGGAAATCCAGCCAAAGCGAGTTCAGGCGCAGCACAAGAAACCCAACGGCCAGCGTATAGAGCAGGATCCAAGGAGCTTCCGTCTTGTGGGTAAAATCCCTCAGCAGCGCCACGCTGACGGCCACCAGAGCGAGCATCAGGATGCGGGTGACCAGCACGATTTGGAATTTGTAGGAGCCCTTCCAGCGGATTGGGATGTAAACCCAAGGCTTTCCCCGCTTCAATTTCTTTTCGAAGGAAATGGGAAAGGCGATGAAGTGGCACCATAGCCAGTGCAGGATGAGCAATCCGGCCAGCAATCCTAAGGCGATATACTGGTAGTTGGGTTTCGGGATCATCGGAGAAATGGCATTTCGCTTGGTCTCAATTTTAGCTTAGGGATTCGGGCGAAACAAGGGAAGACGCATGCATGGACCCTATAAAATAAGGTAGCTATTTCCTTTTGGGTGGAATTGGGGACCGAGGGCCCCGCTTGGAGCGCATATTGGGCCTGTTCTAGCCGGCTTGACCGACCGCGGCGGCCCGGTTTCCGGGTTCTGTGGAATTCCAGTTGATTAATTGTTGAAAACCTGCCGGTGCCCGTCCCATCGGGCCCGCCAAACATCGCGTTCGCGTCGGCCTTGTTGATTATATTTTCCCCTTCAGGCTCAAAAGGTTTCGAGACACAAACATGGTATTTACGCACGCCAGCCGTCGGGAGCGCCTGCAATCGCAGGATTGCCTCCGCCGTCCATTCGTCCCGAACCTTGAAGGGCCGGCCGCATGATCAATTCGGCGACATCGCTACATCCCTGGACCTCCTGCCTTTCCTCCCTCAAGGAGAAGCTGTCCGAGGACGTTTACAATCAATGGATCACCCCGCTGAAAGTGTTCGATCTGAGCGAGTTCCAGGTCAGCCTGGCCGTGCCGCAGAACATCGACATGGAGCAGTTGGGCAAGATGTATCTGGGGCTGATCGAGCATTGCTTCCAGGAGGCCAACGGCCGCGAAGTCCGCATCCAACTGCGCCGCATGCCCAATACCCTGGCTTCGACGCCCGGTTATGCGCATCCCTTCACGGGCATGCCCGTCATCGATCTCAACCCGAATTACACCTTCGAGGAATTCGTGGTGGGCAGCAATTCCCAGTTCGCCTACTCCGCGGCCCAGGCTGTGGCCAAGGACCCGGGGGGCACCAAGTTCAATCCCCTGCTCATCTACGGCGGCGTGGGCCTGGGCAAGACCCATCTCTTGCAGGCCATCGGCAATTACGTGATGTCGGAAAACTCCCGCAAAAAGGTCCGCTACGTCACCTCCGAAGCGTTCTACCGGGAGTTCGTGGAGTCCATCCAGCACAACCGCATCAACGAACTTTCGAATTATTACCGCAACGAGGTGGATCTCCTCCTGATGGACGACGTCCAATTCATGAGCGGCAAGGATCGCACCCAGGAAGAGTTCTTCCATATCTTCAATTCCCTGCACCAGAGCCGCAAACAGATCGTGCTCACCAGCGATGCGCCTCCGGGCGAGCTGAAGGGCTTGGAAGACCGCCTGGTCAGCCGCTTCCAATGGGGCCTGTTCGTGGACATCCAGCCTCCGGACCGGGAAACCCGCGAGGCCATCCTGCGCCGCAAAGCCATCGCCCTCAACCTGGACATCTCCGACGATATCATCGGCTTTCTCGCCGAGGCCATCGATTCCAATATCCGCGTGATCGAAGGGGCCATCCGCCAGCTTTTGCTGCAAGCCTCCATCAAGCATTCCGACATCACCATGGAACTGGCCAAGGAAATCGTCAATCGCACGGGCATCAACCGCCCCAGCAAGAAGGTGACTCCCGAGGACATCACCACCGTGGTGGCCAACTACTTCGTGGTGGAAGTGGATAAGATCATCGAACAGGGACGCGGCACCAAGGAAGTGGCCCAGGCCCGCCAGCTCGCCATGTTCCTGATGAAGGAATTGACTTCGGCCTCGCTCAAGACCATCGGCCAACGTTTCGGGGGCCGCGACCACAGCACCGTGGTCCACGCCATCAAGACGATTGAAAAGGCGATGGAGAGGGATGATTCCTTCAAAAAGAGCGTCGACGCCATCATGAGCAAACTAGCCGCCCGCGGCTAGCGGGCGGCGCTTCGCGAGTCGCGTTGAGTTTGCCGCGCAAACTCAGAAGCGGCGAGCCTGATCCCTGGCCGCACGCGGCAAGCCCTTCGCATCGCGCCCGTAGAAGCGCTCTACCGGGCCCGGGTCAAAACAGGTTCGCCGATTCGGCGAAAACCCTATCCAGCTCTTTCCGATTGAACGCCAAGGCCACGGTCAGGGTCTTCTCTACGATACCCAACTCCTCCGGGCCCTCATAGGTGAAGTCGACGGTGAATTCCATCTCCACCGGTACGGATCCCGATTCCGCTTTTCCGAAAGCGAGACGCGTGCAATCCACCGGATTATGCGCTTCCCCCAGAAAAAGGGATCCGTCGATGTAGCCGTCGGCGGGATTGACGGGAAACCAGTAGGTCGTGTCTTCCATGTCTTCGAGACCGTCCGCTGCCAGGCGGATGAAATCAAGCTGGATTTCGGTCGCGACCGGTTTGCCTTCGAAAGGAACGGTCACGGGGACCGTTATGGAAAAGACCATCCGCTTCCGGATGCCCAATTCCTGGTTTTCAAAAATGGAAGCGGAAAGGGATCCGGCACCGGGTTCGACGCTTAGGGACATATTTCCCTTTACAGGGCGGGAACCGATTCGAGAAATGCCTCGATCTCATCCTTGACCTGTTCCGCCGTATGCAGATTGGCGATCTTCCCCAAAAGCTTTTTGCAATCCTTCACGCTCAGGTTCCGCAGGGCCGTGCGGATGGCGTCCGCGGCCGCGGGGGCGATGGAGAGATGCGTGATGCCCAGGGCCAGGAAGAGCGGCAGCGCCTGGGGATCGGAAGCCATTTCGCCGCATACCGTAACGACCTTGCCCGCATCGTGCGCGGCGGCGGTGATGCGCATCAGGGCCTGGATCAGGGCGGGATGGAAAGGCTGGTAGTAGGAGGCGACCCGCTCGTTGCCGCGGTCGATGGCGAACAGGTATTGGATCAAATCGTTGGTGCCGATGCTGAGGAAATCCGCCTCGCGGGCGAAATCCCGGATCTGCATCATGGCCGAGGGGATCTCGATCATGGCGCCTATGGGCGGCATGCGCAGAGGGTGCCCGGCTTCGGCCTCCAGTTCCGTGAGCACTTCCTGGATTTGCTCCTTGAGCGCGCGGAACTCGGTGATGAGGGACAGCATGGGAATGACCAGCCGGAACTCGCCGAACTGGGCGGTGCGCAGCAACGCGCGCAGATGCGGCCGCAGGATGTCCGGCCTGGACAGCAACATGCGGATGGAGCGCCAACCCAGGCTGGGGTTCTCTTCCTTGCCCCAATCGAAATATTTGAGGGGCTTGTCCCCGCCCACGTCGAGCAGGCGGAAGGTGGCGCCGTGGGAGCCGCAGCGTTCCAGGACCCGGCGGTAGATTTCGAACTGGGTCTCTTCGTCAGGGAAGGAGCTGCGGATCATGAAGAAGAATTCGGAACGGTAGAGGCCCACGCCTTCGATGCCGTATTGCTCCATCAGTTCCAGATCGGAAATCAGGGAGAGGTTTCCCGACAGGTGGATTTGCTCGCCGTCCCGGGTGACGGATTCGAAGCTGGGCACCGCGAGCATGCGCGTTCCCAGGTCTTCCAGGAGGCGCGAGTACTCGCGTTGCACGTGCGCGTCCGGATTGATGTAGATGAGGCCGGAGTTCCCGTCCATGATGACGCGCGTATTGTTCTGCAGATAGGAGGTGAGTCCGGGGATGCCCATGAAACAGGGGATGCCCAGGGAGCGCGCCAGGATGGCCGCGTGGGAGGTGAGGCCGCCCGTTTCGCACATGATTCCGAGAATCTTGCGGGTGGACAGGTAGATGAGATCCGAGGGGAGCAGTTCCACGGCCGCGACGATGTTGCCGTCCTCGGCCTGATCGTGTATGGATTTGCTCTGTTTGACCTCGCCCAAGGCGTTCAGGATGCGCAGGCCCACGTCCCGCAAATCGGCGGCCCGGCTGGACAACAGGACGTTCCCCGTATCCATCATGGATTTCACCAGCTCGCGGGTGGCCAGCTTCACGGCGAACGGCGCGGCCAGGTTTTCCCGGATATGGCTTTCGATGAGCCCGATATAATGCTCGTCCTTGAGCATGAGTTCATGGGCTTCGAAAATACGCGCGTCCAATTCGGCGAACAGCTCTCCCGCGCGCTTCTTGAGCCACAGGCTTTCCTGGCGCGCCACTTCCAGGGCGCGCTGCAAGAGCTGGATTTCCACGCGCGGATCTTCGCACTCGGTGAAAATGATGGTGTCCCAGATCTGATGCGTCTTGAGGATGACCGTGCGGCCGTCCGCGATGCCGCCTACCGCCACCTGGGCCCGCACGAAAGGCGGAGCCTCCTTGGGCGCTTCCGGATCCGCCTTGCCGGGCAGGGCGCTGACGGATTTGAGGCTGCGGTTTTCCAGCAGGGTGCCCAACTGCGCGGCCAGGGTGTAGGCCAGGTCTTCGACCATGGAAGGGAATGGCTCGCCTTCCGTGGACTGCAGGGTCATCACGCCCGCGCCCCATTTGGAGGCCGGAGGGATGGGGATGCCCAGGAAATTCTTGAGACGATCCTCTCCCAGGGCCGGGAAATATTTGTTGCGGCTATCCTCGCTCGGATTGGCGATGTTGACGATCTCGCCGCGGCTGAATACGTAACCGGTCAGGCCCTCTCCCGGGGACATGGTCACGTCGGAAAGGCGTTCCCGGTTCAGGCCCTCGCTGGCCGCCAGACGCAGGCGGTTCGTATCCGGCTGGTAGAGGTAGATGGAGCAGACGTCCACATCCATCTTCTCCGAAATGAGCTTGACCACGGCCTCGAGGGCTGGGCGTGTGGAAGCCGACTCCTGCATGGTCTGGGCCACGGAGCGGATGATTTCCAAAGCGGTGGAAGCGTCAGACATGGGAAACGATCTTCAGGTTAGTAGGAGAAATGTCAGGCGGAAAGCTCAGTCCCACATGATACCGGGCTTGGCATCGGGAAGCTTGTCCTTGTTCTTCTTGGCCCATTCGAATTTCTTGTTGAGGAGATCCAGGCGGCTGTCCTCCTCTTTTTTGGCGGCGTCGAACTTGGCGGCCAAATCCTTGGAGCGGTCTTTGTCCGCTTTCATGAACTGTTCCAGGCTGGGCGCCTCATCCTTATGGGGAAAGAACTTGATCACGCCGCCGGTGGCGGTGTCGATGATCAATTGGGCCTTGCAACAGGGGCAATCGAGCTTGATTTCCTTCGATTCCATTGGCTTTCCGTTCCGGGCCGGACCCGCTTACCGGTTCACGCCGGAACGCCCCCGCCACGGCCAACGCAGTGGGGCACCCGGCCTTCCCTTAATATAGGACTTTTCGGATCTTTTTGACGGGAAAGCTGCCTTGACGCCCGTGCGAAACGTGCGTGCGCGGGGGATGCAACCGGCGCGGGACCGTTCCCGCGCCTATCGGATTGTCAAAATTTCTCAATCTTGAAGATGTGCATCACTTCCTTTTGGGGAGCCAGTTCCACATAGTTATGCCTGCCGGACCAGACGTAGCTCTCATGGGACAGGAGGTCGTACAGCCCGTATATGTTCTCCGCCGCCAGCCCCATGGCCGCCAGGTCCAGGGTCACGGTGGCGCCCTGTTTGTTGTGGGGATCCAGATTGACCACGAACAGGAGGATATTCTCCTCCCGTGTCTTGGAATAGACCAGGATGTTGGGGTTGTTGGCGTCATGGAAGCGCAGGTTCTTGAGATGGTGCAGGGCGCGGTTGTCCTGGCGGATTCCGTTCAAGGCTTTGATGAAGCCTTTGATGTTTCCGGGACGGTTCCAATCCCAGACCTTGTACTGGTACTTCTCGGAGTGGGTGAACTCTTCCTTGCCGGGAACGGGGGTGCCTTCGCACAACTCATAGCTGTTGTAGATGCCGTAGGAACCCACCAGGGTGGCGGCCAGGGCGAAGCGGATCTTGAACATCGCCGGCGACGCGTTTTGCAGATGCCAGGGGAGGATGTCCGGAGTGGTGGGGAAGAAAATCGGTTTCATGTACAGGCTGGCGGGACCCTGGGTGAGCTCTTCAAGGTATTCGCGCAGTTCCGCGGCGTTGGTGCGCCAGGTGAAATAGGTATAGGACATGTCGAAACCGATTTTGGCCAGACGCTTCATCACCTTGGGGCGCGTGAAGGCTTCCGAGAGGAAGACCACTTCCGGATTCTCGGCTTTGATTTCCCGGATCATCCATTCCCAGAAGCTGAACGGCTTGGTATGGGGGTTGTCCACGCGGAAGATGGTGACGCCCATGTCCATCCAGAATTCCACGATGGATTTGATTTCCTTCCACAGGTTTTTGCGATCCTGGCAGAAGAAATTCAGGGGGTACACGTCCTCGTATTTCTTGGGCGGATTCTCCGCGCACTTGATGGTGCCGTCCTTTTCGCGGTAGTACCAGTCGGGATGCGCCTTGACGTAAGGGTGATCGGGCGAACAGTTGAGCGCGAAATCCAGGGCGATGGTGAAGCCCATGTCGCCGGCGGTCCGGATGAACTTCCGGCATTCCTCGAGGGTGCCCAATTCCGGATCCACCGCTTTGTGTCCGCCGTGCTTGTTGCCGATGGCGTAAGGGCAGCCGGGCTCGCCCGGTAGCGCGACCAGGGCGTTGTTCGCGCCCTTCCGCTTGGTGACGCCGATGGGATGGATGGGAGGCAGATAGAGCACGTCGAAACCGAGGTCTTTGATCTCGGGCAGACGGTTGGCCATGTCCTGGAAAGTGGCGCTCTTGTGGGGGTCGGTGCCCTGGGAACGGGCCCACATTTCGTACCAGGCGCTGAACTCGGTGAGGGGAGAGTCGACCCGCAGGGAGGCCGCGGGCTGATAGCGGTTGGGCGTATCCGTGAACGGGACTTCGCTGAGGTTGGAGTGGCCCAAAGTGCGGGCCTCCACGGTGTACTCGTAATTGCCCGCCTCGAAGGCGGTGAACTTCCCGAGCCAGGAGTCGTTGTCGACGAACTCCATGGGGGCGCGCTTCCACTTCTCTTCGCCTTCCTTGCGGAAAAGCAGAACGGCTTCGCACTTCTCATGGCCGTCGCGGAATATGTCCGCGGTGACTTCGATGATTTCTCCGGGTACGGCCTTGACGGGGAAGCGTCCTCCGTCGACCACGGGCTGGAGGTTCTCCACCACGGCATGCACGGCTTGGAGATCCGGAACCTTGGACCGGGCGCGGATGGCCGCTTTGGCCGCTGCGCTCAGGGGCGCGGCTTTGGCCGGTGCCGTCGGCAGGCCGGCGGGCGCTTTCCCAGCCGGAGCTTTCACGGAGGCCAAGGGGGCGGCGGAGACCGCGGCTTTTGCCGCCGGGGAGGCGCTCTTGGATGCCGTCTCGGGTTTTGCCGGCGCGGTTTTGGCCACGGGCTTGAAGGTTGCAGCGGATTTCACCGCGGGTTTCGCCGCGGGGGTTTTGGACGCCGCACCTTTGGCGGGCGTCGGCTTGTTCTTTACGGATTGCTTAGGGGCGGCCATGATTCTGGATCAGCTCCTGGTAAAAGTGATAGGTGCGCCTGGCCACTTGGGTCCAGGCGAAATGTTCTTCGACCCGTTTGCGGGCCTTCTTGGACATGGATCGGCGCAATTCGGCGTTGTCGAGCAGGGAATTGGTCGCTTCCGCCAGGTCGTGGGAGAACTTGGCCGGATCCTTGGGTTCGAAATCGTCCGGGCCTTTGGGATCGAAGGCCACCAGCAACCCGGTTTCCCCTGGAACCACCACCTCGGGAATGCCGCCCACGCGGGAAGCCACCACCGGGGTCTCGCAGGCCATGGCCTCGAGATTGATGATGCCGAAGGGCTCGTACACGGAGGGGCAGATGAATACGGCCGCGTGCGTGTAAAGGGAAATGACCTCGCGTTTGGGCAGCATCTGCGGGATCCAGATGATGGGGTGGGCGGAATCCTTGCGGGCCTCCTCCACCTTCTTCTTCATCTCCTCGCCGATTTCCGGGGTATCCGGCGCTCCCGCGCAGAGCACGACCTGGGTGCCCGGGCGCAGGTGGCGGATGGCATTGATGAGATGCAACACGCCCTTCTGCCGGGTGATGCGGCCTACGAACAGGACGAAGGGGAGGGCGGGATCGATGCCATACGCGCCCAAAAGCGCCGGGTCCGGAGTGGGGTGGTATTCTTCCGGATCGATGCCGTTGGGGATGACCCTGATGCGATCATGGGGTACGCCGTACAACTCGTGGACGTCCCGGCGCATGGACTCGGAAACCGCCACCACTCCGTCCGCATTCTGGTAGGCGGTGCGCTCCAGCCAGGTGGAAACGTGATAGGCCGTGCCCAATTGCTCCACCTTCCAGGGACGATGCGGCTCCAAAGAATGGGTGGTGAGCACCAAGGGCGCATTGAACAGCTTCTGCAGGATGCATCCGCCGAAATGGGTATACCAGGTATGGCAATGGACGATATCCATGGGGGCCGCGGATCCGGACATCATCACGTTGCGGGCCAGGGTATCCATCAACTTGGCGAACTGGGGATTCTGCGCGGGCAGGACGAAGTCCGGCTTTACGCCCCGGGCCGTGAGGCTGCCTTCTTTGATCTTCTGATCGCCGAAGCAGAGGATATCGACGGTATTCCCCGCATCGGGAAGGGTGGCGAGGGATTTGGAGAGATATTCCACATGGACGCCGGCGCCGCCGTATACATAGGGAGGAAACTCATTGGTGAGGAGCGTTATCTTCATTATCGCGGACCGAATCCTCCATCAT
>JAQBPN010000077.1 GCA_028287505.1 Fibrobacterota bacterium
ATTACCATTTAGTTATGCAACTACATGGTTATGGAAGTGCCTTTTCGTCCCACCAGTTGGACGCCACCTTCGCCGCCCTCGCGGACCCCACCCGGCGCGCCATCCTGGCCCGCTTGGCCGATGGGGAGGCCTCCGTGCTGGAGTTGGCCCAGCCATTCGCCATGACCCAGCCCGCCATCTCCAAGCACCTCCGGGTGCTGGAGCGGGCAGGCCTGGTGTCCCGGGGCAAGGACGCCCAGCGGCGGCCCCGACGGCTCGAGGCGAAGCCCCTGGAGGACGCCACCCAATGGCTGGAGAATTACAGGAAGTTCTGGGAGCGCCGATTCCAACATCTTGATGCCTTGCTCGATGAGATGAAGACGATCCGGAAAAAAACCAAACGTACCAGGAAATAAAGGAGATTGCCCATGATGAACGCAGGAGTATTGAAGGTCGTCGCCAAGGGGGATAGGGAGATAATCGGGACGCGGGAATTCAATGCGCCGCGGACCATGGTCTGGGATGCTTTCACCAAGCCGGAGCTGCTGAAGCGTTGGTTCCTCGGGCCGGATGGATGGGAATTGACGGTTTGCGACATCGACCTTCGGGTGGGCGGCGCCTACCGCTACGTCTGGTACCGGGAACTCGACAAGGTCAGCATGGGGATGGGCGGGGTCTACCGGGAGATCGCGGAGCCGAAGAAGTTGGTCACCACGGAGAAGTTCGACCAGGCCTGGTATCCGGGAGGGATGGTGGGCACCCTCGACTTGGCCGAGAAAGGTGAGAAGGGCGAAAGGAGCGCCATCACCCATACTTTTGTCTATGACACCAAGGAAGCCCGCGACATGGTCCTGCAGTCGCCCATGGAGCAGGGCATGGCCGCGGGCTACGAAAGGATGGACGTGTTTTTGGCCACCATGGTGGCTGAAGCAGGCAAGAAGGAGAATGCGTCATGAGCGCCGCATGGCCCAATCGTCTCGTCCTCCGACGCTCGCATGAATGAATCCCGGCACACACTGATCAAGGAGTAAATCGAATGCAGAAAATCACCCCGTTCCTATGGTTCGACGGACAGGCCGAAGAGGCGATGAAGTATTATGTCTCCATCTTCAAAAAATCCAAGATCGGCAAGGTCACCCGCTGGGGGAAAGGCGCGCCGGGACCGGAAGGAACGGTAATGTCCGCGACGTTTGTGCTGGAAGGCCAGACCTTTTATGCCCTGAACGGCGGCCCTCATTTCAAGTTCACGCCGGCCATCTCTTTCTTCGTGGACTGCAAGACCCAGAAGGAAGTGGACGTCTTGTATGAGAAGCTCTCCAAGGGGGGCGAGAAGCAGCCCTGCGGTTGGGTCCAAGACAAGTTCGGACTGTCCTGGCAGGTCATTCCCGATACCTTGAGCAAGCTGATGCATGACAAGGATCCGAAGAAGGCCGGGAGGGTGATGCAGGCCATGATGCAGATGAAGAAGATCGACATCGCGAAGTTGAAAAAGGCCTACGCCGGCAAATGAGGCGGCCGGAATGAAGCGGCAGGCCGGGCGCATCGTGATGTCGGCGGACGAGGTGGTGAAGCGGCTCAGGAAATCGGGCTCCCAAAAGACCATCGATGGCATGGCGCGTTACGGCATCCCCTCCACGCGCGCCTTCGGCGTGCCCATGGGGGCCATGCTGAAGCTGGCCAAGGAGGTGGGGAAGGATCATGCCTTGGCCAAGGCCCTCTGGACCACGGGCTGGTACGAAGCGCGCATGATGTCCTCCCTGGTGGGCGAGCCGGAGAAGGTGACCGCCGCCGAGATGACCGCCTGGGCCGCCGACTTCGACAGCTGGGCCATTTGCGATACGGTCTGTTTCAAGCTTTGGGATCAGAGTCCGCTTGCCTGGAAGATGGCCCCGAAATGGGCCGCATCCAAGGCCGAGTTCGTGAAGCGCACCGGGTTCGTCCTCATGGCATGCCTGTCCCACCATGACAAGCATGCTGCGGACAAGGACTTCCTGGCCTTCCTCCCCCTGATTGAAAAGGGCGCCTCGGACGACCGCAACTTCGTCAAGAAGGGGGTCAGTTGGGCCTTGCGGGGAATCGGGGGGCGGAGCGCGGCCTTGAACAAAGCCGCGGTCATCTTGGCGAAACGATTGGCGGCCTCCCCTGAGGACGCAGCCTGCTGGATAGGCAAGGATGTCTTAAAACAATTATCGGCCCGCGCATCCCGCGGGCAGTAGCTTTCAAAGCCGCTTCGTCATGGCGCGGACCCGTCACACCCCTTGCACAAACTTTGCCAAACAAAATCGAGTTTTGAATGAAAGGATCGATGGGTGTCAGTCATGTTCGAACTGATAATTCACAAAAATGGTATCCTTGGGAAAACCGGCTGGAATTGGCGGAAGCGACTCAATATCCTCGATTGCGCTTAGGGCAAGAAAATCAAAGAGAGAATCCGCCGAGCTCTGTTTCAGGCTGACATCCTTTATTGTTCCATCCCGCAAGACATTAAAGGTGACCTCCGCAAACTTCTTGCCTGGCTTAAGGCTTTTTGTATGGGACTGCCATTTTAACTCTATTTTTTTCTTAACCCGCGACGCCCAAAATTGTAACGAGGGATCAGACGTCGTTTTTTCCGTCAAAGCATCTTCATGTTTGGCGGGCGGAGCTTTGTAGCAGCCGGATACAAGCATTGATAAAAAAACAAAGGCATAAAATTTGGATGTGAGCACTGTCATGATTTTAGCCTTCGAAAGTCCAAATCGGCTAACTCCAAAGGAAAATGTAAATTAAGGCAAGCCAAAAGAGATCGGATCGAAAAGTTAGAAGAGATCACAGCACTATCGCAAATGAAGGGAAATCAAAATGTTCGGTGGCATCGGTCCCATGGAAATCCTACTTGTCGTGTTCATGCTGGGGGCGTTCGCGATTCCCGCAGTCTTCTATTTGTTGACGATCAGCAAGTTGCTTTCGGCTTGTGATGTCCGGAACAGAACCCTGGAGCCCGGGAAAGTCTGGTTTACCTTGATCCCCATATTCGGATTGTATTGGCAATTCGTGGTCGTCTTGAGCGTTTCCAAGAGTTTGCAGAACGAATTGCGGTTCAGGGGCGAACAATCCGATGAAGAGCCCGGGAAGAACGTGGGCTTGGCGATGTGCATCCTGTTTTCGCTGGGCGCAATACCGGCGGTGAACATGGTGGTCGCGATTCCCGGGTTCATTTGCTGGATCGTGTATTGGGTCAAAATGGCGAACATGAAGGAAAAGCTGTTGTTCGCGAGGTCGGAAAATGGGGTTGCGGTTTAACGGATTCGGAAAGTGTTTCCTGTTGGCCTCGGTTCTTCTTGGATGCGCCGGCAGGCCGGTAACCTATGATGTCCGGAAAGCATACTACGGCAGCGGGGAGTTGGCGGAAGAGGCGCTGGTTTCCAACAGGAGGCTGAAGGAAGGCAAGGATATCGCGTATTTCAAAGATGGCAAGGTGGCCGCCATGGCGTTCTACAATTCGAACCATGCCTGCGGCCCGGAGGTTTTCCTCAGAAAAAACGGGACGGTCTGGAAAATCGAGTACCATTCGGATTTCGAAAGGAACGGGCCTTTGTTGGAGTTCGATACTGCCGGGCGCTTGGAAACCTCGACAACCTATCGGAACGGCGTGAAGCATGGATTGTATCGGGTCTATTATGCCAATGGCCAAATCCTGTACAAGGGCAACATGAAGAACGGATTTCCCGAGGGTCCGCGGGAAATCTATGATAGCCTGGGTAATCCGTACAATGGTTTGGTGGAGGGACGGTTTCACCGAGGTTCGCCGAGATTCACCGGTAAAGTGGTCAACGGAAAGCCGGATAGCAGCTTTACGTTCTATTCGGAGTATAAGGTTTGCATCAAGGCTGATTTCAGGAATGGCGTGCTTCACGGGGAGCATAAATTCATCAGCAATGAGAGCAATGATTCGAGTTGGTATTTCGACAACGGGTCATATGTCAAGACCGTGATCTTCAAAAAACTTTGAATGATATGGGTGGAACCCGAAACGAAAGCGAGACTATGACAACCGATCAGGATAAGCAAGCCGCATTCGCCGAACTTTTGGAAGAAGGGAAATTTTCCCGTAAGAAGAAAATCGGGATCGGCGTCCTTGGCGTCGCCACCGCGCTTTGGGCCATCACTTTTTTCGTTACCGGGAGAATCCTTTTCGGGTGGCCGTTCGCGGTAATCATGGTTGTTTTCCTCCGATCCGCCTTGGCCAAGCCCAAGAAGACACTGGACAGGAAATATTGAAAACCGTCACCAGGGACCCTGGGGCCCGGTTGGCCATTATGTCCAATAAGAAAAGGCGTTTTGGGCTGACTCCCCGAATCCTCGAATACGTATTTTAGGGGAAACCCATTAATCAGGAGTTCTCATGCAATTGGACCACCACGACCTGCATACCGATTTTCCCCAGCTGGGCCCCCGCATCCATCAGCTCAAGACGGAAGATCCCCATTTCGCCAAGATGTTCGAGGAGTATGATGCGCTTGACCATGAGATCCGCCGCATCGAAGAGCATGGATCCGCGATTGGGGATGTCGAGCTGGAGAAGATGAAGTATCGGCGGATCCATTTGAAGGACGCGCTCTACGCGGCTTTGACCAAGCCGTCCTGAACCTCGAGACAATGGCGATGAAAGGTTGGTGCGCGTGAATCCTTTGCGGCAATATCGAATCCTCCCGGGTTCGATATTGGTTTTCTCCCTCGCCTTGGTCGGCTGCATGACGGGAGACATGCCTGCAACCAAGGCGCCCGTGCTGATTTCGGGTCTGAAGCTGGGATCAAGCTTCATCGTTGCCGGGGACACCATTGCCGTCGATGGTAAAATCTCCGTTACGGCGCCGTTGGATTTTTTTGAGTATCCCCTGAGGTCGGATTCCGGGGATACGCTGGGAATCGGCCAGGCCGTGGTATCCCTTATCCTTCCCGGATCCGGGATTGCGGAATGGGATCTGCGCACGGATGCGCGGATGAAAATCATCACTTCGGCGGGATTGGCGCCGGGCCCCTACTCACTCACCCTGTTCGCCGGAGCCGGAAACAGTTCGGACTACCGTTCCGTGCGGTTCACGGTGGTGGATCCGTACGAAGGCCGTTTGATAAAGGTGGATTCACCCAACGGCGGAGAATCCTACCGCGTCGGGGATACTTTGTGGACGAAGTGGTCCGTGAAGGAATTCGCCCAGGATC
This sequence comes from Fibrobacterota bacterium, assembly GCA_028287505.1. Taxonomy (GTDB): domain Bacteria; phylum Fibrobacterota; class Fibrobacteria; order UBA11236; family UBA11236; genus Chersky-265. The sequence continues at coordinate 5,182 of JAQBPN010000077.1, forward strand.
CGCTCGATGCCATCGACGTGCAACTCTCGCCGGACGATGGCCATACCTGGGTCTATCTCGTTACAGGCTCGATTCGCCCGGCCAGTCCGCGCTGGGGCAATTTGGACTGGGTCATCCGGGACAGCGTTTACAGCCTGTCAACCGGTGAGGGGTTCGCGCTCGCGGGAAATCCAAACTGCCGCATCAGGGTGAGGCAGTATTCCACCGCCGATCCGATGAGAGAGGACGCTTCCGACGGGAAGTTCACGATCCTGGCGAAATGATGCCGGGCTAGGCAGCCCGCGCCGGCTCCGCCGGGGGCTGCCGGAACTTCAGGTACAGGAAGAGCGCAATCCCGGCGAGCATCATGAGCGCGCAGAGTTCCTGGCCCCGGGAGAAGCGGCCCAATAGGACGAATCCCAGGTGCCTGTCCGGCTCGCGGAAGAACTCGATGAAGAAGCGCACGAATCCATAGCAGAAAATATAGATGGCGGACATGGAGCCCTTGGGCAACCGGAGTTTGCGCAGGAACAGGAAGACCACGTACAAGAAGACGCCTTCGAAGAAGGCTTCATAGAGCTGGGACGGGTGGCGGAGCGCGCCCGGATTGGGAGCCAGGGGGAAGTACATGCCGATGTGGGCGGTGGTGACGCGGCCCCAGAGTTCTCCGTTGATGAAATTGCCCAGGCGGCCGCAGGTGTAGCCCAGGGGCGCGATGGGGAAAAAGAGGTCGGAGAGATTCCAGAAGTCCGCCTTGTAACGCCGGCTGAAGACGTAGCTGCCTACGATGGCGCCAATCGCGCCGCCGTGATAGGACATGCCGGAGATGCCGGTGAAATGGAAGCCTCCGGCGAAGCTGAAGGGCATGATGATTTCCAGCGGGTTCGTCAGGTAATAGTGGAGATTGTAGAACAGGACGTAACCTAGGCGGCCACCGGCCAGGACGCCGATGAAGCCGTAGGTCAGGAGGTTCTTGAGATATTCGTCATCGTATTGCTTGAAGCGGTCCTCCAGGCGGCAGCGGCGGCGGGCCAGGAAGTAGGTGATGGCGAAGGCGATGATATACATCAGGCCGTACCATTGGACCCGCAACGGACCCAGGGCGAACAGGACGGGATTCAACCTTTCCGGCAGATGTTGCCACCAATAGAGAAAACCGCCCATTGAATCCGCCTTCTGTTTGGAACAAGGCTGAAAATAGAAAATTTCCTAGATTGGACTCCCATATGCAGGATGCCAGGGACATCGTTACCACCGCTTTCCGGGGCGTCCAGGATCGCATTTGCGACTTCCTGGTGGGCGAGGATCAGGCCTATCGCGAGGATGCCTGGACTTACGCGAGCGGCGCCGGGGGAGGCATTACCCGGATCTGGGAAGGCGGACCGCTTTTGGAAAAGGGAGGCGTGGGCTTTTCCGCCATCGAGGGGACGTCGTTGCCGCCTTCCGCGGCCACTCAGTTCAAGATTCCTCCCGGAACCCCCTTCTACGCCACCGGGGTGAGCCTGGTGATGCATCCCCGTAACCCGCATGTTCCCACCATCCACATGAACATCCGCTATTTCCAGGCCGGGGAGGTTTCCTGGTTCGGGGGCGGCATGGATTTAACGCCGTATTATCCCGAGGAATCCCAGGTGGTGGGCTTCCACCGGGCGCTGCGGGACCTGTGCAACCGGCATGGGCGCGACTACACGGCTTTCAAGCGCGCCTGCGACGAGTATTTCGTCCTGAAACACCGGGGCGAAGCGCGCGGGGTGGGCGGCCTGTTTTTCGATCATCTCCAGAACGGCCAGGAGCAGGACCTGGCATTCACGGAAGCGTTGGGACTGGCTTTTCCGGATTTGTACCGCCCGTTCCTCTCGGCGCGCGACCGGCCCGTCACGGAAAAGGAGCGGGATTTCCAGCTCTATCGCCGGTCCCGGTATGTCGAGTTCAACCTGCTTTGGGACCGGGGCACCCTGTTCGGGCTGCAATCGGGAGGGCGCACGGAGTCCATCTTGATGTCCATGCCGCCCCTGGCGAAATGGGTTTATGGCTTCCAGCCGGAGCCCGGCAGCCCGGAGGAGCGTCTGACGGGGTATTTTCTGAAGCCGCGCGATTGGGCCGGTCCGGCTTAATCCCAGGCTTTCCGTCAACGGGCAACTAGTGTGGGTGTTTACCGGGAGCCGCGGTTGCGGATTCCCGGCGCGGCCCTGGTTGCTGCGATAGAGCATCGGCTGTATATTTGGTGGCTCGTATCCTGGACCCTAAAGGAGAATCCCATGATCAAAGCCCGTCGCCTGGCGGCCCTGTTGCCTTTCCTTGGCCTTGCCCTTGCCCTGGTTCCCACCCGGGCGATTGCCGGCGTGGATCTGGACGGAGGCGTGCGCGCCGCCATCTTCGATGAAAATTACAAGCTGGGAGTGGGGGGCGAGTTGGGCGTTATCGCGCCGGCCGCGGCGCTTTGGGATCTGGGTCTGCATCTGAACTACACCCACTTCAAATCCAAAACGGAAACTTTGGACGATGCCACCGAGCTGGGCGGCTATGTGGCCGCCTACTACAAGCCCGCCCTGGACCAGGGTTTCAGCCTGCGGCTTGGGCCCCACATCGGGTATTCGGAACTGGAAGGACACTTCCTGGACTTGGGCGGAGACGTGATGGCCGTGTTCAAGATTACGCCCGCCTTAAGCTTTTACGGCGCGTTCATTCCCTCGTTCCTCATCGGTTCGGACACCCAATCCTTGTTCCGCATCGGCTTGGGCCTGGAATACCATACGGGCAGCTGATGGACCGGAGTTCCGTTACGGACGAGCCGGAGCGGCTCCGGCAAGCCCCCAAATACCGGGCCTGGAAGCAGGCCGTGGAAAAAAGCGGCTGCACCGTTCGCAAGGTGGAGCTCCTGGCGGAAATGGACAAGCAGGACGGATCCCTGTTGTTCGCCATGCTGCGCACCCGGGTGGAGGATCCCCAGGGCCGTCCGCTTCCCGCCTATGCCCTGATACGCGGCCACGCCGTGGTCATCGTCACCATCGTCATCAATGAGGAAACCCTGGATCGCAAATTCCTGATGGTGCGCCAGCGCCGCATCGGCAACGGTTCCGAGAGCCTGGAGTTCCCGGCGGGAATGCTGGACGAGGACGTGGCGGACCCCAAAGGCGTGGCGATCCGGGAACTCAAGGAAGAGACGGGCCTGGACGCGACGCGGGACCAGTTGTTCTCCTTGAGCGAAAGGCCACTGTACAGTTCCTCCGGTCTGGACGATGAGGCCATCCACTACTTCTGCTGCGAACTGGTATTGCCGCCGGAACGGTTTCATGCCTTGGAGGGCGGGGAGACCGGCAAGGCCGACGAGCATGAGTATATCCGCCTGGGGTTGTGGGATTATGAGCGGGCGCTGCCGGAAGTGGACTCCATCCAGGTGCGTCTCGGCTTCTGTCTCTACTTCGAGCATCAGCGCCGCCAGGCGGCCGCGTAGCGTAGCCCGTCCGCTCCTTCCTAGCTAGATTTCGGACATGCCGACCCCGAAGAAAAAAGCCAAGTCCGCCGCTCCCTCCGCTCCGGCCAAACGCCTGCGGGATTTCACCGAATCCGTCATCCGCGAACAGACGCGCCTGGCCCACGTGCACGGCGCGGTCAATCTGGCCCAGGGATTTCCGGATTTCCCCTGCGAACCCGTCCTCAAGGAATTGGCCCGCAACGCGGTGGAGGGCGATTACAACCAGTACTCGGTCACCTGGGGCATGCCTCCCCTGCGCCAGGCCATCGCGAAAAAGATGGGTGCATACAACGGCATCCAGGCCGATCCGGATCGTAACGTCACAGTTACCTGCGGGGCGACCGAAGCCATGATCTGCGCCTTCATGTCCAACCTGGACCCGGGCCGGGAAGTCATCCTGTTCCAGCCCTTCTACGAGAACTATCATCCCGACGCCTACCTGTCCGGGGCCAAGCCCGTGTACGTGACCCTGCGGGAACCGGATTGGTCCATCGACGAGAAGGAATTGACGCGCGCGTTCAACTCCAGGACCGCCGCCATCGTCATCAATACGCCCCACAACCCCACGGGCAAGGTGTTCACCCGGGAAGAACTGGGCTTGATAGCCAAGCTGTGCCAGAAATGGGGCGCGCTGGTCTTCTCGGACGAGATCTACGAGCATATCCTGTACGATGGGGCCCGGCACGTGAGTCCCGGCTCCCTGCCCGGCCTGGAGGACCGCACCGTCACCATCGGCAGCGCGTCCAAGACCTACGGCATCACGGGCTGGCGCGTGGGCTGGGCGGTGGCCCACGAGAAGATCACCAACGGACTCCGCCAGGTGCATGATTTCATGACCGTGTGCGCGGCCACGCCTTTGCAGGAAGCGGTGCGCGGGGCTTTGGGCCTGGGACCGGAGTTCTACCGGGACTTGTCGGCCCATTACCTGCGGCGCCGGGACTTCCTGGTGAACGGCCTGGAGGAGATGGGATTCAGGTGCCATATGCCGCGGGGCGCCTATTACGTGATGGCGGACGTGGCCGATCTGGTCCGTGGCTCCGGGAAAAAAGGGCCGGGCGGCGGAGGTTCCCGGCGCTTCCGGGACGATGCGGAACTCGCGCGTTACCTGGTCTCGGAAATGAAGGTGGCGACCGTTCCGGGCAGTTCCTTCTACAAGATCAAAGGCAAGGCCGCCACGGACCACAAACTGCGCTTCTGCTTCTGCAAAAAGGAAGAGACCCTGACGCTCGCTCTCGAGCGGTTGCGGGAATTCCGGCGCAGTCTGTAAAGGGCGGCCGTAGCCGCCTGCGTAAACCCGCCCGGCCGCGATACTATCGGCCATACCTGACTCCTTCAGGAACCCTCTCTGCTGCTGTAACCTCGGTGCTACCTGCATGCGCGCATCCGCCGCCTGCCGCTCCCACCCTCTTTGGAAATTGACTTTTTTTGGACCTTTCCCCCGCATTTCCGCGCTTCCGCGGGGCATATGGGTTTTTTTAGCCGGCTGGTTTTTGATTAGAAAGCGGAAAGAGTTCGGGCCGCCGCAAACGCGCGGGATTCCGGCCGGGGGCCGCATACCTTGAAAACGTCAGGGCGATGTTGGAACCGCCATGACGGCTTGTCCAAGAGGTGGAACTTCTGGACGTCCGCATTCACCAGGAAGTTTAATAGAGAAGGCGCCCACCGGGCCGGCTGCATGAGCCGCTCCGGGCCTTCCGAAACAGGAGCATGAAAATGCTTGGTCACTGGATGAAAGCCGCCTCAATCGCGGCCCTGGCCTTGTCGGCCGCCGCGGGTCAGACCGGAAACGGAATCCCCAAAGTCACGTTCACGCCCGATGAAGTGGGCAAGCGCATCTGGCAGTTCAAGGGGCTGACGGAACGCGTCCCCAAGGCCATGATGTTCCAGGGCTACCTGGTTATCTTCAGCAACCGCTGCCACCGCACGGACGTGTTCGACATGGCCAATCCCAAGAGTCCGGTGACGCTCAAGACCTTCACCTTCGACGGCCAGGGCGACGATCACACCGCGCCCACCGCCGGGACAATGATCATGGACGGCGGCACCTTGCTCGACTTCGCCAATCCCGTCAATCCCAAGGTGGTGGGGACCAACGCCGGTTTCTACGGCAGCGTGTGGCCGGCCTTCCAATGGCCCTACTTCTACAGCACCCGCAGCTATGACGATGCCAGCGCCCAGAGTTCTCCCATGTACATCGTGGACTATTCCAATCCGGGCAAGGGGAAAATCGTCAAGCAGGTGGGCGTGCAGGGCATTCTCGGCTTCACCACGGGCAGCACCCAGGTGGTGGGCAACATCCTCATCGTCACCAGCGGCGATCAGTTCGCGGGGGTTTCCACCTGGGATCTGGGGGATCCGGAGAATCCCAAGCTGCTGGACGCCGTCAAGACCGGGCCCCAGATGTACACCTCGCAGATGTACGGCAATTACCTGGTCACCAGCGGGCCGCAGAACATGGGCGAGGTCGGCTTTTTCGACATCAGCGATCCCACCGCCATCAAGCTCGAGTGGCGCGAAGTGATCGACGGGATGGGGGACTATGCCGGCTTCCAGAATGGCTTCATGTTCGGCGGGAAGATCAATAACGGCGAGTTCATCAAGTACGATATCAAGGCCCGCAAGGTGGTCCTGAAGGGGGTCATTCCCAACAAGAGCACCTCCCGCTATTGCTACCCGATGGGCAATATGCTCTGGATCGGAGACGCCGGCCGCGATGGGATGAACGGGACCAACAACATGTCGGACCTGTTCGTGCACCAGGCGCGTCCGGACAGCATTCCGCCTTCGGTCCTGTTCGTCAATCCTTCCAACGGCGAGCCGCGCCTGCCCGTGACCGCGCGCATCGGCATCGCTTTCGACGAGGAGGTGGACAACCGCACGCTGAATTCCGAAAACATCTCCGTGCGGGCCAAGGGCTCGACGGCCGCCGTCGCGGGAGTGTACGGCCACACCATGGGCGTGGTGAATTTCACCCCGGATCAACCCCTGCAGGCCAACACCACCTATGAAGTGGTGGTGAAGGCCGGCTCGGTGAAGGATTGGACCGGCAACGCCATCGCTGGGGAATTCGGCTTCCGCTTTTCCACCGGCCCATCCGTGGAGGGCGGGGCCTGGACCAACGCCGTGGGCAACCGTTCCGTGGCCGCCTGGAAACCCAGGGCGCGCCTTTCCGGGGAATTCCGGAGCGGCCAGGGTCTTCTGTTCAGGTTGCAGGGGGATTCGCCCGCGGGAATGTCCCGTAACGGACGGATTACCCTGGCGGACATGAGCGGACGCGTGCGCATGGACGTTACCGTGGATACCGATGCGCTCGCCCGGGGATTCGTCCTGGATCCGGGAAGCACCGCCCGGCTGGGGAAGGGCATCTACCGCGCCCGCCTGCAAGCGGGAGCCGCCACCCTTTCCTGCGCCGTATTCGTCAGCCGGCGGGACTGAGCCCTTGCGGCCTGTTTCCGGGATTGGATTCCAGATGACGAAATACGCCGCCGCCCTGCTCGCCTTTTCCCTGGCCGCGATCGCGCCGATGGCTTCGCCCGTCATCACTTCGGCCACCGCCTCTCCCGGGGAAGCCTTCGTGGGCGACGAGATCCATTTCGGCGTGGAGGCCACGGAGACGGGAGGGTCGGTCCTGTCCTACCGGTGGCGGTTCGGGGACAGCAGTTCGGGCGGTGCCTACGGGCCGTCCGCGGATGCGGTCTACAAATACGGCCAGCCCGGCCATTACCGCGCCAGCATCTACGTCAGGAATGCCGAAGGCGAATTCGTGAACCAATTCCTTCCCATCACCATCCATACCCGTCCCACCGCCGTGCGGCCCACCCATTCTTCCTCCATCATCCTGGACACCGTGCGCGGACGCGTCTGGTGCGTCAATCCGGACAATGGATCGGTTTCCGCCCTGGATATGGATACCAAAGCCCTGCTATGGGAAATCCCCACGGGCGTTTCCCCTCAGACCCTGGCCCAGGCGCCGGACGGATCCATCTGGGTGGCCAACCGGGGATCGGCCACGATTTCCATCCTGTCCGGGACCGACGGGCACGCATTGGCCTCCATCCCCCTGCCTTATGGCTCGCGGCCCCACGGCCTGGTTTTCAATCCCGCGGGCACGGCGGCATACGTTTCCCTGGAAGGCTCGGGCAAAGTGGCGAAGATCGATCCCATCGGCCGCACGGTGGTCGCGGAAGCGACCCTGGGACCCGTGCCACGCGCGGTGGCGGTGAGCGGGGACGGCAGGCGCATCCTGATCACGCGCTTCATTTCCCCGGAGTCCCGGGCGGAAGTCTACGAAGTGGACGCCGCGGCGTTCACCAAGACGCGCACCTTCGCGATGGGGCTGGATCTCACCACGGATACGGAAACCGGGGGCGGCGGCGTCTTCAATTACCTGTCCTCCATCGTGATTTCCCCGGACGGGACCCGGGCGGTGGTGTCCGCCGTCAAGGACAATACCAAACGCGGCCGTTTCGTCAGCGGCGTGGATCTGATCGCCGAGAACACGGTGCGCGCGGCCCTGGGATATCTGGATCTGACGGGTAACCTGGATGTTTCTTCGGAACGGAACGATTTCGACAATTCCTCCCTGCCTTCGGCCAGCGTATACAGCGAACTCGGGGATCTGATTTTCACCGGCCTGGAAGGTTCCAACTCCGTCCAGACGCGCGACCCCTACAACTACGGCGCGGTCCTGGAACGCAACAAGGCGGTGGGACGCGCTCCCATCGGGCTGGCGCTGGATCCGCGCAACAAGACCCTGTATGTCCACAGCTTCCTCGGCCGCTCGGTCTCCGTCTGGGACGTCTCCCTTTATAACCAGGCCATCGCCATCGGCAAGGATTCCGTCCAATCCCGTCCCTTGGGCGTCATTCCCACGGTCGGCAACGACGCGCTCAGCCCCCAGGTGCTCAAGGGCAAGCGCATCTTCTACAACGCCGCGGATTCCCTGATGAGCTTCAACGGGTATATCAGCTGCGCTGTCTGCCATCTGGACGGCGGCACGGACGGACGGGTGTGGGATTTCACCGATCGCGGGGAAGGCCTGCGGCGCACCACCAGCCTGCTGGGCCGCGCGGGCACCGGCCACGGTCCGGTGCATTGGAGCGCCAATTTCGACGAGATACAGGATTTCGAGAACGACATGCGCGGACCGTTCGGCGGCAAGGGATTCCTGTCGGACGCGGATTTTCTGGCGGGCACGCGCAGCAAGACCCTGGGCGACAAGAAGGCGGGTCTTTCCCCGGAGCTGGACGCCCTGGCCGCCTACGTGTCCAGCCTGGTCCAGGTGGACGCCAGCCCCTTCCGTAACGCGGATGGTACCATGACTTCCGATGCCTCCGCGGGCGAGGCCATTTTCAACAGCGCCGAGGCCGGATGCGCCCGCTGCCATGCGCCGCCCCTGTATACGGACAGCCGCCTGGGCGGGCCGGCCGCCAAGGTCGGCGCATACGCTTCCGGGTCCGCGGCGGATCTGCCTCCCGGCGATTTCCTGACGCCGCAGGGATTCCTGGTCCACGACGTGGGCACGCTCAAGCCTTCGGCGGGGCATCGCCAGGCGGACACCTTGCTGGGCATCGACACGCCCACCTTGAAAGGGGTCTGGGAAACCCCGCCCTACCTGCATGACGGAACCGCTCCCACCCTGATGGACGTGATCACGGGAGCCAACGTGGGCGACAAGCACGGCAAGACGTCCCATCTCACCGCCAAACAGAAAGAACAGTTGGTGGCCTTCCTGATGCAATTGGATGACGGGCCGGCCCGCATCGTCGGCATCGTCCGCGCGGACGGCCGCAAGGAAACTCCCCGGTTACGGGTGGATCGGTCCGGATCGATGGTCCGCATCAGCCTGGCCGGGTTCGGCCCCGATGCGAAGGTGACCCTCCTCGACGCCCGGGGCCGCGCCCTGTGGGCCTCCGCAGGCGGGGCGCGGGAACGGTTCTGGAACGGCCGGGACGCCCGCGGAAGCAGGCTGGCGGCGGGAGTCTATAGTTTGTTGGCGGAAGGCGACGCGGGCAAAGCCGTCGCGGTCCTGCCTTGGATGCCCTGAGACCCGGATTCCGCCCAGGGAGCGGAACGGGAAATTCACGAAAGGATTGAAGCATGAGAACCGCCATCGGCCGGACCTTGCGCGCGGCCATGGGCCCGGCGCTTTGCCTGGCCGCCTCCTCGCACGCCGCCCCTCCGGCCAACTCCGCCTGGAAGCTGACCTTCTTCGACGAGTTCGACGGGACCGCTCTGGACGCCTCCAAATGGGGCAACGGCTATGCCCTGGGCGCGACCGGTCCCGGCAGCTGGCCGGATCCCGCCAATGTCCGCCTGGAAGGCGGCAGCCTCAAGTTGATCGGGGAGAAAAGATCCGGCCAAGGCAAGACCTATGCGGGCGCGGCCGTCACCACCCGGGGCAAGTTCAGCCAGATGTACGGCTATATGGAAGCTCGCATCAAGGTTCCCAACGGCAAGGGCTTTTCCGCCAAGATGACCGGGACCAAGGCCGACGGCGGGTATCCGCCCTGGCTGGACATCATCGAAACCCGCGGCGAGGAACCCAACCATCCTTATTGGTATCTGCACGCCGCGGCGGAGGCGGGCGGCGGCTGGACCGGCGCCGACATGACCACGGAATTCCACACCCTGGGCACGGAGTGGAATGCGGACGAACTGATTTTCTACGTGGACGGCGTGATCAAGTTGCGGGACAAGACCCAGGCCGCCAATTGCCGCATGGCCATGTGCTGGGCCCTGGAACTGATGGTGGGCGGGGATTCCTGGATAGGCATCCCGGACGCGGGCACGCCCTGGCCCGGCGTCTACGAGATCGACTATGTGCGCATCTACTCGCGGCAAGGTCCCGCCACGGCCGTCCTGCCTGCCGGTCCGCAAAGGATGACGGGGACGGAAAAGACGCGCGCGCAGGTTTCCCCCTCTCCCTTCGGGTACCTGGCAAATGGCCGTTGGTTTGCCTCCCCGCGCGCGCGCAAAGCCGCGAAACCCGCAGGGCCTTGACCTGACGCCTCGCGGAAACGATTTCTGATAGAAAGCGGAAGCCGCTTCCTGCCGCGGAAAAGCGGCCGGGACGGGACGCCGGCGAGATATTTTCTTCCCGGGCCGGTATGCGATCAAGGGCAGTCGCGCCGGTCTGCAAACCAACACGGCGGGGTGACATGTTTCTGCGCAAGACGATTTTGATTTCCATCTTCTCCACCCTTTGCGGCGCGGCCGCCATGGATCAGACATACAATCTCAAGGGCCGGGTGCTGGACAAGGCGGGCATGAAGCCGGTGGCCGGGGCCACGGTCCAGGTTTCCGGCGCTTCCCTCAAGGCGACCACGGACAGCCAGGGGCGGTTCACTCTGGAAGGCGCCACCGGCATCGGCGGGGTCCGCGGCGCATTCATGGCGGCCCCGTATTTCCAGGGCGGCATCCTATACGTGCAAGCGGTCAAGACCGGGCAACGCGCGGGCGTGGAATTGTTCGGTCTGGCGGGGGCCCTGGTTTCCGCTTCGGAATACGTTCTCAAGAACGAGGGCTGGAACCGGTTCGACGCGCTGCCGGGCCGGGCCGGGGATTTCCATGGGTTCGCGCGCATCACCACGGGCGGGGAAACCTACGTGCGGCGGATCCTGAACCTGGATGTCCCGGCGGGATTGCAATGGTCGGGGGAGGCCTCCTCGCATGCCTCCGGCGCCGTTCGCGGATTGGCCAAGGCCGCCGCGGGTAACCTGGAGGTTTCCGCGGACAGGCTCGTCAAGAAGACCGTGGCCTTCGCCGCCGAAGATGCCGACCTGGGCGATATCGTGCTGGACTATCCGCCCCGCAGGCTGGACGTGGGCGCGCCCCCGGTTTACGGGGCTTATACGTTGTTCGACGGATCCAAGGGCAAGGCCGCCGCCCAAGCGGAACTGAAAGCCAAGTGGAAGGATTGGATCCCGGCCGTGACCGGCGCGGAACTTCAGAAATACACCGCCGCCCGCGATCAGTTCAAGATCGCCAAGGATCCGGAGTTCCCGGACGATACCAACCGCGTCACCCTGATGTCCTGCTGCAATACCCTGTGGGGCTATGACGACATCCAGGCCCTGCAAACGCATGCGGACGCGCAGATCCACGTGGAGTTCAACGGCATGGGCGAATACGACAACGCCGAGAACGCCAATGCCAACGACGCCATCGACGAGACGCCTCGCAAGCCAGGTTATTACAACAGTGGCGTCTATCTGCAAAGCCGCTACGAGGTGCAAGTGCGGGCCTTCTCACAGAACCACGCCACCCTCCCCGGGAACCACGATATCGCCGGCCTGGTGGACGACTACGCGCCCACCGTCAACGCCATCCGCCCCAACGGCAAGTGGCAGGCCTACGACATAACCTTCCGGTCGGCGCGGTACGACAATGCCGGGAAGAAACTGGACGATGCCCGCGTTTCCATCTGGTGGAACGGGGTCCAGGTCCATAGCAACCGGGTGGCCCACGGGACCGCCACGGGCGTTGACCCCGGCAAGCACAGCGGGGAGGAGTTGGGGCCCGCTCTGTATGGCCTCAAACTCCAAAGCGAGGGCTCGGACGTGCGTTACCGCAATATCTGGGTGAAGGATCTCGCCATCACCGACACGGACACCAACTTCGGATATTGAAAGAGTCCGCCGGTCTTGCCGGCGGGAAATTTTTCCGCCGGGAACTTTTTCCCGCGGGAACGGGTCCCGCGACCCGGGGGATCAGTAGCCCAGGTCGGTGCTGGGCGCGGTCAAATCCAATTCCTTGAGCCACACGTTCCGGAAGCGCACATCGTGGCCTTCGCTCTGCAGCTTCAGGCCCTTGGGTTCGTCCACGAGGGAATCGGAACTGACTCCATAGCTGTGTTCGTTGGCGGTTTCCTTGTCCTTGTGCACCAGCTTGCCGTTCCAATACATGGTTAGCCGGGCCTTTTCCGATCGCGCGCCGTTCTTGAAACGCGCGGCGCGATAGGTGATATCGTAGGCCTGCCATTGACCCTTGGGCCGGCACAGATTCTCCGGCGCGGCGGTCTCGTTCAGGATGCCGCCGGCATCGTGGTTTCCCAAGGGAGTCAGGCCGTAATCGTCCTTGATCTGGATTTCATAATAGCTTTGCAGGTATACGCCGCTGTTGGCCGGACCCGCGCCGGTGGGGGCCACCGGATTGAACTCCACGTGGAGCTGGAAGTCCTTGAACTTCCGCTTGGTCACAAGATCCGCATCGCCCCATTGGGTGCGGCAGCAGGTGCGCATGGTCATGCCGCTGTCCACAGGATCCGGAAGATATTGCCATTCGATGGGCGTTGGGCCCAGGCCGTTCTTGATCCGGTAGGTGCCCATCCACATCTGCCACTCCGCGTCCATGGAGGCCCGGCTGCCGTCGAAAAGGGTGATGGCCCCGTAGATGGGTTTGACGCCGAGGTCGAATTTCCGGGGAGGATACTCCAGAATGATATCCCCGAGATTGGCCGTGTCCGCGGCGACGGGGACCTGCCTGGTGACCAGACCGGCGCAGGCGGCTTCAAGGGGACCGGGCGCGGCGGCCGGGGCGGCCAGTTTGGCATTGGCTTTGGAGGCGGTAGGGTCGCGGAAGCCCTGGCTGCGTGGATCCGCCAGGGCGGCTTTGCGTCCGGCGGCGTCGCGGGAGCCGGCGGGATCCAGCCAGAGGAACCCTTCGGAAAGCCGCGCCCGTCCGGAAAGATCGGGGAAGGCGGGGACGGTTTTTTGCAGGGTGGATGAGGCCGAGGTGATTTTGAATTCGCCCTTGGCGTCCGTCACTGCCGAGAAGCCCGCTCTCCCCAGCAGACGCACGGAGGCGCCCGGAACGGGTTTCAGGCCGGCGCGTTCCAGGACCCTGCCTTGGATGAGCGTACCTTGGCCATTCGCCGCCGTCGTTCCCGCCAACAATAAGGCGGTGACCCATCCTTGTAGCCGCATGTGAAGCCCTCCCCGAGGCCTGATCCATTCTACCACGTGATCCCGGTATTGCCGACACGGAATGACGCAAGTTGAATATATCCGCCCTTGCTGCCGGTCGGGGTCCGCCCAGGCGTTTTTCCGTTTTCAAACCGGGAACGCTTCGTTCCCGCGGGAACAGGGTGTTCCGGGGAGTTCGTCCCAAGGACGGCCTAATCGCGTTTTTGGAGGCTGTCGGGGCTCTAGGGCCGGGTTTTTTGCGTGCGATAGTCCATGTTCATCCAATCCCCGGATTTGGCGGTGGAGTAGATGCGGCACTCGTCCAGGTTTCCCTGCAGGTTGAGGGTGGTGTCGATGCTGTTGGAGCCGATGTTCACGTCCGCGTTGAACCGGTTGACGGCTGCCGGGATGGAACCGGAAGCCAGCGCGCCGGCGGCTTCGAGCCCATCCAGGTATAGCTTCACCACGCCCTTGTCGTACACGGCCGCGTACTGATGCCAGGCGCCGGGGGATGGGACCGGGGCCGTACTGCGCCAGTTACCCTGGATGTTGCCGACGGCGTCTCCGAACTCGATTTCAAAGGTCCTGTCCGAATAGATATCCAGATGCCATTCCCGGCTGGCCGTCTGCCATTTGGAAGCGAGCAATTGCTTGCGGCCGTTGTCCGGCTGATCAAGGCGCGCCCAGATGGAAACGGTGAAGGCGGTGGAAACGTCCAGGGCCGCCCGCCAGGGAACATGCACGTAATCGCCGCTTTTCCCTAGGGCCAAAGCCGGTCCCACCACGCCCTCCGGGGTCCGCAGCGATGGGTATCCGCCCTCGGGCGGCGGGCCCGCCACGACGCCGGCGAACAAGCCGCGGGCATCCGGCACGAAGGCGATGGAAGGTTCCTCGTTGAAATGCCAGGCGTCCAGAACCCCATCCGCGGCCAGGAAGACCTGGGTTGCATCCGAGCGGTAGGGCGCGGCCGGGTTGCCCCAATGCATCCGCAGCATGCGCTCGGAGTTGGCCGCCGCCAAGGTGTCCACGCGCACCCAGATTTCCGCGCGCTTGCCGGCGGCGTCCCAGCGCTCGGTTTCGAAAGGAAGCAGATGGCCGGCGGCATCGGAGAAGGCGAGATCGCCGCCGTCCGGCCGCGCTTGGGAAAAGTCGAAGTTGGCTGCGGTGAGGCGGATGGGAACGGGGAAGCCGGACAGGGGCTGCGCCAAATCCGCGCCGGTATAGAGCGAATCGCCGTCCAGGGTGCGCGCGTATTTCCAGCCCGCCAGATAGTCCGGATTCCAGACCGCGCCCGTTCCCGAATCGGTGAGCAGGAAGTACTTCACGTCGGCGAAGGATTTGCCCGCGTACCAGGCGGGTTCCTGTCCGGCCGGATAGGTTTGCGGCACCATGGAAAAGGAAAGCGGCTGGGGCAGATTGTAAAAGCGATAGGGAATCCGGGAAGGCCCCGCGGAGTCGATAAGGAACACGTCCCGCACGTAGACGGCGGTATCCGCTTCCGCGCCCACCTGCACGGCCAGATAATGCGCCGAGGTTCCGGTCAGGAACAGGATTTCGTAGGCGCCCCTGGGGGCCTGTTGGATGCGCCAGACGCCGTCCGCGCCAGGGCTCACGCAGGCGCGCATGCCGGGGACGCACACTTGCGCGCCGGCGGAATCGCCCGCTACGGGCGGGAGCACCCGTCCCGTCAAGGTTACGGTCCGGCGGGATACCGCATCCGGCAGGGACAGGAGGGAGTCCCGCTTTTCCAGGCGCGTCAGGATGGCCGCCTGCGCAAGTCCATCCGAAGCCGGCGCGTAGAGCGCGTATTTGCCCGCCTGCACGCTGTCGAAGCGATAGCGGCCCTCGCCATCGGTCCGCGTGGCATGCCGGGAACCCGGTTCACTGCCGTCCGAGCGGGTTTTCACCTCTTCCAGATCCACCAGGGCCGAGGCCAGGCCATGGCCGTCCGAATCCAGGATGCGTCCGGAGACCGCGCCGGCATTGCCGGTTTCCGTGCCCCCGCCCGCTAAGCGCTCGTCCGCGCAGCCCGCGATCAACCAGACGAGGGCCGTCGCCGCGACGAGGCTCCAGGGGAAACCGATGGCCGGTTTCATTCGGTTTCCTTGGTCTTGGTGACGGGAAAGGCAATGAATTCGAGCTGATAGACCGTATCGGTGAAGGGATCGGCCTTGGCCAATTCCAGGATCTCGCGGCGCACGTTGCGGATCCGCTCCTTGATGCGCAGCAGGTTCTTGTGCGAGATGCTGATGGTCAGGGTGCTGATGTCGCGGGCTTCCTTGGGAAACAGATCGAAAGAGCGCTTGGCCAGATCCAGGGTCTGCTTCTGGAAATTGATGATGGCGGTGGACTGGACTTCCTCGCCCGTGGTGATCAGCGCATCCACGCGTTCATAGAATCCCTTGGCGTTCTTCTGGACCAGGCCCAGGGATTCCAGCACCGTGATGGCGCGCTCCGCGTCCTTGGCCGTGATGGGCGGGGAGATCATCCTGGCCACTTCCTCGAAATTCCCGTTGCACGGGAAAAAATCCAGCATCTCCCGGATGACCACGTAGTACCAGTTGTTGAAGTATTCGTAGTACTCGGGAAGCAGGGTCTTGATCTTCGACTTCTTCAGTTTGAGGATGCGATCGAAAAGATGGTTCTTTTCATCGTGCGTCTTCGACTGGTTGAAAAGGACAAGCAATTCGAAGTACTCCGCTTCCGGACGCTTGAGCCCGAAAAGGTGGCTGAGCTTCAAGACCAGTTTGAGGGAAATGTTGCTCTTGCCGGAAAGGATGTTGGCGAAGTAGCCGGAGGAACGGATGCCGGTTTTCAGGCTGATATACCGGTACGAGAAGTTCGCGTTCAGCGCCTTTCTCTCCTGGTACATGTCCTTCAGGAGCTTCCGGTAGTCCAGATACTGATATACGTCGATCATGTTGTTTCTGAAAAGTGTGCCCGTACGATCCCACCAAGGAGCGCGAAATCTAACATAATGCTGCGCCCACCCTCTCGCCCGGCGTTTCCCGGAATAGCGGAACCCGTTGCATGGGGCAGTCCGCAAAACCCCAAAAACGGATCGCTGAATAGCAGGCCGCTACGCGGGCCGCTTTCAATCCGAAAGCGCAAACAGGACCAAGCTGTTATTATCTTAGCGGAACACATCATGGGGGATTAGGGAGAAGTGAATCATGCTGGCAGGGAAAATAGGCGCGGGCCAAGGCCGGTATCTGGCGCTGGCGATCATCCTCACGGCGATGCCGGGCAGGGCGCAGGACGGAACCTGGACCGACGTCTTCAACGGCAAGGATCTGACCGGCCTCAAGAAACACGGTAACGGCACAATCACCGTGGTGGCCGCCACCAGCCTCATCGACGTGGACGGCGGCAACGGCTACCTCTACACGGACAACGAGTACACTCATTACCGTGCGCGCGTGGAGTGGAAAAATGTGGGCGGCGGAAATTCCGGTTACCTGCACCATATCGATCTCACCAAGCATGCCTGCGGCGATTGGCCCTCGGGTCCTGAGCTGCAGATGATGCAGGGGGACGTGGGCAGCGTCTGGACCACGGATTGCAAATTCAACACCACCGGCAGCGGACTCAACTACAACGAAACCGGCCCGGCGCTCCCCGGCGTCGGCCAGTATGGTTGCGGCCGTACCCACTTCGTCCGCAAGGACAACAAGGAAAAATCAGGAGAGTGGAATACCTGGGAGATCTTTGTGAATGGCGACAGCCTGGAAGTGAAGGTCAACGCCGCCGTGGTGATGCGCCTTTCCAAACTGACCATGGGCGGAAACGTGCCCATGGTAAAGGGCCGCATGGGATTGCAGATCGAAGGCTCCCACGTTCAGTGGCGGAACTGGCAGGTGATGGATCTGACCATCCCTACGCGGATCGTGGCGAAAGCCCCGGGCAGTTCCCGCATGGCCTGGAAAGCCTCATCCAAGGTGATGGGGGCATCCGGCTTCGTCTTCACCCGGGAAGGGATCCCCTCCGGCGCCGAATCCGAAGTCTTCTCCGCCGCGGGAAAGATCCTTTCGATCCGCACTCCGGCCTTGCGATAGGAAGTGGCGCCGTCCTTGCGGGCGGCGCCCATCAGGCGTTCCGTCGACTCAAAAAAATGCGCGT
>JAQBPN010000079.1 GCA_028287505.1 Fibrobacterota bacterium
TCCCACTCAAGAAGGTATCCCATGGCGATTCAATACACATGTCCGATGCATCCCGACGTCATAAAATCCACACCCGGGAAATGCCCCAAATGCGGGATGAAATTGGTCAAAGCGGGAGAGCCGGGCAGGCAAGGCGCCAGCCGTTGCGCTACGGGGTCATGGATGGAGACCAGGGCGGGCATCGAACCCGCGCGTGAGGGATTTGCAATCCCTTGCCTTTCCAACTTGGCTACCTGGTCGAACCTTCAATCCGCAAAAAATGGCCCCGCCGCGGGGACGGAATCAAAAAAGTTGGCGCGGCAGGGCTTGAACCTGCGACCTTGCGGTCCGTAACCACATGCTCTAATCCAACTGAGCTACGCGCCAATAGACAATTCCCTGGCCGAAAGCGTCGGGAGCGCTCCCCTTCCGTCCGGAAACCGGGATGTTACCGTAACTTTATCCGCCAGAACGCAAAAAACCCGGCTTG
The DNA here is from genome assembly GCA_028287505.1 of Fibrobacterota bacterium. Lineage (GTDB taxonomy): Bacteria > Fibrobacterota > Fibrobacteria > UBA11236 > UBA11236 > Chersky-265. Next base: position 470 of record JAQBPN010000079.1, read on the forward strand.
CGGCCGGGCTTCGAATGCAAAAAGGAAAATGCATCAAACCGGCCTACATGAGCCTCCGGCAACGGCGGTATTGATGTTTGGAATTCGACATGAATATAAGGTAACACGCGCGGTTCCTGATGTCAAGCGCATTGTAAGCAGTGAATCAAGGAATGATTGCTTGAGACGCGGATGCATCCGTGAAATCCAGGATACGAAGCGTGCATTCGAGAGAGCGCCCGCGGTTTGCAGAACATCGGACAGGCGGTGGAACCGCAGAGGGAATTTGCGGGCATTGCGCTCCCTCAAGTGACGGATAGGTGGACGGGAAGACTGGAGCCGCTGGGGTAGGAATTTGAAATCCCATCCCGGATTCCAACTTTTTTAGGGCTTTTCCCTCTCTTTCCCAAATTTGACACATCGCTTTTTTGAAGAAATTCAATCAACTTTGCCACTTCTTTTTTCCCCCTTGCGGTAGGTTTTCCCCTGAAAGGTGGGATACGGGCATGTTAAACGGATAACCAAGGTTTGCAATCATGAAACGCTTCTACACGGCCCTCCTTGTCATGGCGGCGCTGGCTTCGGTGGCCTTCGGCCAGAAAAAATATGTCGGCTGGTCGCTGGGGTATTTCACCTCTTGGGACAATACCTATACGCCGGAAAACCTTCCTTGGGACGCCTTCACCCATATCGCGTATTTCCAGGTCTATCCGAAAGCCGATGGGAGCCTCAGCCTGCCGAGCGATGACATCGCGAAAAGGCTCATCGCCGAAGGCCACAAGCGCGGCAAGAAGGTGATCTTCTGCGTGGGCGGGGAAGGCGTGAAGGATATTTTCAAAAGCGCCTGCTCCAACGCAAACCGGGGAAAGTTCATTTCGAACATGCTCGCCTATCTGAAAAGGCTGGGATATGACGGCTTCGACACCGATTGGGAGGAGAATTTCGACGATGCCCTGTTCATCGCCTGGCACAAGGATCTCCGCGACTCGATCAATAAGCTCGTACCGGTCCCTTTGATGACCATCGCCGCCGAGGATTGGTTTCCGGTCACGGGGAAGGTGCACATGTACGTCGATCAGGTGAACGACATGCGCTACACCGGGACTGAAGCGGCCCAGTATCCCAACTCCATGAACGTCTTTACCGCCGCGGGTGCGTCCAAAACCAAGCTGGGCATGGGCATGGGAATCAGCATGGGCAACAGCGTCCAGCACGTCACCGATATCTGCAATTCCGTGATCAACAACGGGTACGGCGGTATCATAGAGTGGGACATCACCCGGAACGGCGGCGCTCCCGCCAACATGGCCGCCATCACCCCTTTCGTCCCGCCCCAGGGCTATACGGGCGTGTATTCCTCCGGACCGACGAAGTACCGGGAGCAGGTGACGCTGACAATCGATGCCGGTAACGGAATGGGATCTCCGCGAATCCGCTATTCCATTCCTGATGGGTCCCGGGGCGCGGCCATCGATCTGGGCATCTACAACATGAACGGCGCCCTGGTGACGACGCTCTTCCACGGGCGCGCGGACGGGGGAGACTTCAGCGTACCGTTCACGCACGCCGGCGCGGCGGGACCCTACATCGTGAGGCTGTCGGCCGGGAACAGTTCCCTGGCTTCGAAAGCGATCCTGGCCAGATAGGACGCGGAGGGAAGTGTTTCTTCGTTTGAAACGATTCCCGATAAAGCCGGGAAACCCCGCGGGAAATTTCCTTGGCTCGGCAGTACATTCTCCTGAGTCGGTTGTTAATGGTGGGGATCATTGACAGGGGCAAATCCATGAAACACATATACGCAACGCTGTTTTTCCTAGCGGCGCTTTGTTCGTTGAGCTTCGGCCAGAACAAATATATCGGCTGGTCATTGGGGTACTTCACCACCTGGGACAATACTTATACGCCGGAAACCATTCCCTGGGAGGCCTTCACCCATATGGCCTACTTCCAGGTCTGGCCCAATGCCGATGGAAGCCTGCAGCTCCCGAACGAAGGCATTGCGAAAAGGCTGATCGCCGAAGGCCACAAACGCGGTAAGAAGGTGATTTTCTGCGTCGGCGGCGCCGGAGTGAAGGATGCCTTCAAGGGCGCCTGCTCGAATGCGAACCGGGGAAAGTTCATTTCGAACATGCTTGCCTACCTGAAGAAGCTGGGCTATGACGGATTCGACACGGACTGGGAAGAAAACTTCGATGACGCTCTGTTCGTCGCATGGCATAAGGATCTCCGCGATTCGATCAATAAGCTGACCCCGGTCCCTTTGATGACCATCGCCGCCGAGGACTGGTTCTCGGTCACCGCGAAAGTGCACATGTACGTCGATCAGATCAACGACATGCGCTACACCGGAACGAGCGCGGCCAATTATCCCAATAGCCTAAAGGTCTTCACGAATGCCGGAGCGGACAAGGCGAAGCTGGGAGTGGGGATGGGGATCAGCATGGGCATGAGCGTCCAGCAGGTCACCGACATGTGCAATCTGGTCGTCGCCCAGGGATACGGCGGCGTCATCCAATGGGACGTCACCAAGAACGGAGGCGCGCCCGCCAACATGGCCGCCGTCGCCAAGTTCATCAATCCCACGGTCGGCATTTTCACTTCGGGACCGACCAAGTACTACGATCCGATCACCCTGTCGATCGATGCCGGCAATGGGTTGGGATTCCCGCAGGTGCGCTATTCGATCCCTTCGACTTCCAAGGGCGCGAACATGGACCTCGGCCTCTACGACATGAGCGGATCCCTGGTCAGCACGCTCGTCCACGGGCAGGCGCAGGAAGGCGCATTCAGCGTGCCGCTTATGCAGCGCGGCGCGGCGGGGGCCTATATTGTAAGGCTGTCGGCCGGAAACGCTTCCTTGTCTTCGAAGGCGATTCTCGCCAGGTAACACGGCGCGGGAAAATCATGGGGTGGGTTTAGAAGCCTTCCGGCCGCCGGCCGGAAGGCTTTTGTTTTGTGATCTTTTTTAGCTCGCGACATCGGACCGCAACACGGTTTCGGAGTTGCAGAATCACCCGATGGAATAAAGATCCGTTCCTGTGTTCTCCGGATGATCCGGATCCCCTACCGGTCCATTGGCCCTTTTCCGCTTTCCATTCGAATTCCGCATATTGATTCTCACCTTTCCGACTTATCGCCGTGTTCGTAATGTGACGGGGCACACATTAATCCGGTGAGCCAATTCACTATTTTCGAACCTCCATTTGAAGGAGCGTCAATCATCATCGACGCGGGCATGTTTTCAGAAACACAAGGAGGGATCATGATTCGAAGAAGATATTCATCGATTGGGAAATGGAATGCATCACCGCGTCTGCGCAGGCCGGCATTGGCCTTTGCGCTAGGTTGCCTGGCGTCAACCCTGGCATGCGCCGCGCATGCCAATACATACACGGTACTTGCTACCGCCGCCAACCTGACCAACGTGGCGGCCGACGGCAAGTGCAATCTGACCGAAGCCATCCAGTCTGCACAACAAGGCCCGGTCAACTCCGATTGCGTGCCGCAATCGTCATCCGTCAGTAAGGTGATCCTCTCGGGGGCGAACACCACCTTCCAGGTGGCCGCGGGCACCACCACTTTCATGGACATGACCCTCACCACCTCCAGTGCCGGTGTCGTGATCGAGGCCGCGGGCACACCGTTCAAGGTCATCGACGGATCGCTCCTGACCTTGACGGGGCCTTCCGGAGGGATGACCATACGGGTCAAATCCGGATCCGCGGGACGGGCCTTGTATAACGGCGGCGACGTGATTGGGACCAAGGTGACCTTCCAGGGAGCCAACGTCAGCGGGCTTTCCGGCGACGCCGACGGCGGCGTCATCTACAACTGGGGCAACCTGAACCTGACCGAGTGTACCCTCCAGGGCGGGACGGCCGTCAATGGCGGCGGACTCTACAACCGTACTCCCTGGGTCACCCTGCTGCACGTGACCATCCAGAACAACCAGGCCACCCAATCCGGAGGCGGGATCTACAATGCGTTCGGGGACGATGTCATCACGGCCATGCGCTGCCCGATCCAGAACAACACCGCGACAGTCCGCGGCGGCGGCGCCTACAATAACGGGTGGCTGAAGCTTTACCACAGCGCCGTCAAGGGCAACAAAGCGGGACAGGGCGGCGGCATCTACCACGCGAAACCCGGCAGCATGCAGCCGGAACTCGGCCTGTTCAATTCCACGGTATCGGACAACAAGGCCATCTCGAACGAACTCACTCCGGTCCCGGGACCCAGCGGCACAAGTATCACCTCCGTCAACAATTCGTGCTCGCAAACGGAAACCCCGTCCCAGGCCTTCGACGGCGATTTCGCCACCAAGTGGTGCAATAGCGCAGCGGCCGCGCCCACCTACGGCAGCCCGGCCATCATCACTTACACCTTTCCGGCCGGAGCCCCCCAGGTGGTCTCGGCCTATTCGCTCACCTCGGCCAACGACGTGCCGGGGCGGGACCCGATGGATTGGACCTTCGAAGCCAACACCGGGTTCGGTTGGATCACCTTGCAAGTCGTGACCGGTTTCACATTCGCCGGCGCCACCTTTGGCCAGCGCTATCTGACGGAATCGTTCAATGCGGAATCGGTCTCCCCCCAATACCAGTTCAACAATTCCACGGCCTACTCGGCCTATCGCCTGGTCATCAACCGCAATTCCGGGAACCTTCCCATCACCCAGTTGGGGGAGATTCAATTCTTCACCAAGGGCCGGACCGGGGACGGAGGCGGCATCTACACCCTCAGCCATATGAACATCTTCAATAGCACCTTGAGCGGCAATATCGCCGGATGCACGAATGCGAGTTGCGCCTGCACGGCGGCTTTCTGCGCCACCACCTCGAATACCTCCCCGACCCAGGGAAAAGGCGGAGGCCTGTACGCCGGCAATCCCCCTCCCGAAGCCCTGCAGTATTTCGTCACCGTGGCCGGGAACAGCGCCTCCCAGGGCGGCGGCGTCTACGCGGATCATTTCGATCATTGGGGCTGGAGCTGGTGCCTGATCGGCAAGAACGCGGCGCGCACAAACCGGGTTCCGGAGCCGGACTTCCACGGCTCCCCGCATGCCTTCTTCGAGCGACATGAGGTCCTGGTCCAGAATACCACCGGCACCACCGGCCTTTCCCCCGGCGGATTCGGCGGGGATGTAGTCGCGGATCCGCAGCTGGAGGTTCTGGCGGACAACGGCGGAGAATTCCCGGAGCTCCATCCCGGGACCCATGCCCTCAAGGCCAACAGCCCAGCCAAGGAAACGGCTCCCTCCAATACCGATTTCGCGACCGATGAACGCGGAGTGACGCGTCCGCAGGGAACGTACCGGGATCTTGGAGCTTATGAGCTGAAGTGATTCGAGTTGGGTCGGCCGGGGAGGAGGATCGGTACTCCCGGGTCGACTCATTGCGAACTCATTCCACCCGGTTCACCGAAGATTGACCACTTTCACGGGCTCCCTTGAACTCCCGCTTTTCCCGCTCTTGGGTTTGATGAGATACACTCCGCCCGTGAATCCGTTCTTGTCGATCTCCGCGCCATAATCGGCGAACGTTCCATTCCCGGCGGTGGTTATCAGCTTGCCTTTGAGATTGTACACGTCCACCTTCGCAATCCCTCCATGCGCAAGGCCATTCTTGCCGGCATCATTCGTCCGCGGATCGGCGATGGATGCGGGGTTCCCATCGTTGTGCAAGGCATCCAGATAAAGTCCGAAGCCCGAGGCGCTTTTCCAATCCTTGGCGCTCTCGACCGCGGTGCCTTCGCCCCATTCGTTGAAGGTGGTGATGAGCTGCCAGTGTTCTCCGGACTTGACCATGTTGCGCACGTTCTGGGCGAAGCGGACGGGATCGCGGACCAGTAAGGGCGTGGCCGCGTCCGCCCTCCAGAATCCCGGCGCGATGACGATGGCGTATCCGGTTTGCCGTTGTTCCGGGCTGTTGGGGCCGTATTGATGCCAGGTGGAGGGCTGATGGGCGCAACTCTGGTATCCGCCCACCACCTTCAGGCCCACGTACCATTCGCCGTTGGTCGCCTCGGCCCAGCGATCGGCCACTTCGCAGGTGTTGTCGTCGGCATTGTAGACGAACACCACCGGCTTCCCGTTGACGGTGGCATAGTTCGGATGGGTGACGTAATTCTGTTTCACGTAGGCCAAGTCGGTTTGGATTTGCGCGACGGTCGGGTTGCCGAATCCTTCCTTTTCATAATAAATCGCCCATTTTATTTTGGAGCCTGCGGCGACGGTTCGACCCAGCATTACGGGGAAGCGTTTGGATTCGGATTGCTGGTTGATTCCCCACCAGGAGGCGATGGCCACGTCGACTTTGGCGTAATCCAATGCCTTGATATGCTGATCGACGACGGCCTGGTCATCGCTGCTATAGTAGCCCAGGTCGGGTTGGTAGAATACGTGCGAGCCGGCCACGCCCCAGGTGGCCGGATACCAGGAATAGTAGAACGCCCCCCGTACCGGAAAGGTCAACTGGCTGGATACATTGTCAAAACCGAAGACGACGAATAACGGAATCAATGCGGACGCTCTCGACCATTTCATACATGCCCCCATCCATGAAAAGTCCGTTCGACGGAATGTTTCAAATGCCGACCCCCGTGCGTTCTTATAGTATGCGCGCGTCCGGCATGCAGGAGCCCGTCATTTTGAAGTTACGCGGACACCGGTATTTCTAATTCCGGAAAAAACCCAAGTCTGGGCGGATGACGACCGGGCGGGGCAGGGCAAAGGAGCAGAAGAAGTGGCGTCACAGCCCCGACTGGAAGACCCTGACCTGAGCTTCGGGAAGCAGCCGCAGCCTTTGCCCGTCCACGGTGTAGACGGGCAGCCCGTCGAAGGCGCGGAGTTGCGTCCGGGGACGCTGCGGCCGTACCAAGGGCGCGGTCAGGGGCCCCCAAATCGCCTTGATGGCCGCCTCGGCGCTGAAGCCCTTGGGAGAGGCGCTGCTCTTGGTGTTGCTCCAATACCAACCGGGGCTGCTCGCCGGCCCGTGGGTGATGACGCGGCTGCCGGGCATGCTGAGATGGGCCGAGGTGTCATTGGCGGCGATCCAGTCGTAAGCGTATTTCAGCCAAGCGTTCCGATCGGTTTCGCTCATGATGGCGATGAAGGTGATTTCGTCGTATCCCCAGACGAAGGGGGCATTGCTCGACTGGCCGGCGTTGCTGCCGCCGAAATTGTCGAACTCGGCGAGCCAGGGCAGGTGGTCGCTGGACCAGCCGCTGGGCGTGATGCCGCCCTTGCTCTTGCCGAACAGGGCGTCGGCATAGCCTATGCGCAGCTCGCCCTTACAGCAGGCAGTGCCGGACTGGGCGATGCGCAGGGGAAAAGCGTTGAAGTCGAACATGGTCTTGCCGTTCACGACGAAATTTTGCGAAGGCGGAGTGTGGGCATTGCACAGCACCAAGTGGCGCCGCGCGTGCAGGTGGGCATACTCGCGCACGTTGGTCAGCATTTCCATCCAGCCGACGTGGCCCTTGTCGTTCTGATCCATCAGTCCGACCTGCCCGAAGTGGAAGGCCTCGACCCCGATGTCGATATAGTGGGTGGCCAGGAAATAGAACCACATGCGCGCTTCCAAGCGGCTCATGTCCGGAACGTTGGCAAGCCCTCCGCGCGATTGGCCGTCCGCGTAGACGACGTTGGCCATGTTGAATTTCCGGGTCACTACGGGCTGACCGAAGGCCTGGAAAACATACGCCGGGACGTCGAATTGGTTTAATTGGTTGTCAGATCGGAAGAGCG
>JAQBPN010000097.1 GCA_028287505.1 Fibrobacterota bacterium
GCCCAATGGCTGTTTTTCGCCTGGGATTTCATGTACATTAAAACCCAATCTCACCGGGGTAGGCCTTGCGAAAATCCACTACCGTTCCCTTTCTCGCCCTTTGTTTTGCGGGCATTCTGACGGCGGCGAAGGCCGCGCCCTCCGCGACGACCGCCTCGTCAGCGGAACCGGCCGCTCAATTGGCTCAAGCCGCGCCGGCCGCAGCGCCCGCTCCGGCTGCGTCACCGGCCGCGGCCGCGACTCCGGTTGCCGCCGCTCCCGCGAAAGCCGATAGCCTCAAGCCGGCGAAGTCCGCCAAGTCCAAGAAGGCGAAATCCGCGTCGCCTGCGAAGGATTCCCTGAAGACGGCCGTGGCGGCGCCAGACAGCGCCAAAAAAGACCCTATGATTACCGTCGCCAAACCCGATTCGGCCAAACCGGTCGCCGCCGCGATCGCCCCCGTCGCCGTTCCCGATTCCGCCAAGAACCTGGTTGGCGATACCGCCAAGACCGCCAAGACCGCCGGGCCGGCCGGGGATTCCGCCAAGGCGGGGCTGTCCGATTCCGCCAAGGCCGCCGCAGCCGCCGTCGCTGCTCCCGCTGCCGTCGCCGCCTCCGACTCCGCCGATTCGGATTCGACCCAGGCGAAGTCGAAGACCAAGAAACGTAAGCGCGTGGTGCGCGAGACCACGGTCAACACCATCGACGAACTCAAGGGCAAATACCGTTCCCCGAAGAAAGCCTTGTTCATGTCCATGGTGGTACCGGGCCTGGGCCAGGCTTACGTGGGGCAGAACTGGTTCAACTATTCGCGCGGGGCCGTGTACTTCCTCGCGGACGTGGCCATGATTTACGGCTGGCATCATTACGTGGTGACGCGGCAGAATGCCCAGATCCGGAAATACCAGACTTTCGCGGACTCCAATTGGAGGCAGGCCAGGTACGAAGATACCATCGCCGCCTACAAGGACAAGCTGGAACCCCGCAATCAACACCGCGAGTCCTACTGCGATGCCGTGCAGGACCGTTCGACCTCCTCCGGAAACATTCTGTATCTGGGTTGCCTGGACCCCAAGAGCCCGGACTACGAATCCTTCCAAAGAGTGTATGATGATCGATCCCTGAGCACGGATTCCGTGGCCCATATCCGCTCGCAATTCCCCAACCCGCATGCCTTCTACGAGGAGATCGGCAAGCAGGAGGAATTCATCACCGGCTGGAACGATGCGCAAGGCATAGTCATCACCGATTCGGCATTTTACGCCATGGGCCCGGACGGTAACGCCCTCAAGGACAACCTGGGCCGGCTGGTGCTCGCGACCACGACCAATCAGCAGACCTACGTGGACATGCGGGCGAAGGCCAACGACTACGCGCGCATGCAGGCCTATTTCCTGGGCGGCATCGTCATCAACCATATCGTATCGGCCGTCGATGCGGCCCTGGCTGCGCATTACCACAACAAGGCCTTGTACCAGACGGAAACGACCTGGTATGATCGTCTCAGGCTGGACAGCCAATTGGCGTGGGACGGGTACGCTCCCACCCCCACCGTAACCGCCAGCTTCACGTTCTGATCGGACCCGATGGATCACGCCGCCCAAGGTATCATGTCGGTTACCCTATGCAAGCTCCCGGCCGGAACCGGAACCCGCCGCCGGCGGGGTTTGGCGGCGGGCCTGGCCTTGCTGCTTTGCACAGGAGCCGCGCGGGCGGAAGACGTTCCCGAGATCGAAGCGCCCCAGGTAGAGATTCCCCGGGCGGAACCACCCAAGGCCGCGGCTCCGAAACCGGATTCGACCGGGGCCCAGGCGCCTGCCGCCAAGGCTCCGGGGGATTCCGCCATCGCCGCTCCCGCTACCGTGGCGCCGGCTTCCTCCACAACTCCGGCCGCGCCCTCCGGGGAAACCGCTCAGGGTCCGCAGGATCCCGATGACATCACCATCGAAGTGGATCCGGGCCAATCCCGCAATAAGAACAAGTCCCTGCCTCTGGCCATGCTGCTCTCCGCCACGCTTCCCGGATCGGGCGAGTTGTATCTGCATGAAAAAGGCAATGCCAAGGCCTTCCTCCTGACGGAAGCGGGTTTCTGGGCATCCCTCTATGTGGCGTTCGTTGCCCGGGAAAGCTACCTGTCGAGCGCGCGCAACTATGCGTCCGATTTCGCCGGCATCGATGCCTCCGGCAAGAGCGCCGCGTTCCTGGAGACCATGGCCAGCTATCGATCCTACCAGGAAAAACAGCATCGCCAGGACAGCTATGAATTGTCGCAAGTGCTTTCGGGAAAACGGGATCGTGTCTACGACATTCCTCCCATCCCCGAGAACTATTGGGATTTCGGCAGTTCCGTCAATCCCGAGAACACCAAGAACTGGCGGACCTTCCAGTCCTCCCTGCGTTACTACCGCGCTTCCAAGGTGGCGATATCCTTCGCCATCGGCGCCCTGGCTTTGAACCGCCTGGCCTCCCTGGCCAATACCCTGCGGGTGTACAAGCGGACGAGCGCGAAGGGCTTGGGGATCAATATCACGCCGGAATTGGGGCCGGATTATACCGGCGCCAGGCTGAGCCTGGGATTCTGATCCGGCCGGTCCCGTCCGGGGATTCCGCCCGGATTCCGGGGACGCCCGCCCCCCTGACCGCCTGGGTTCCAGGGGTTACCCCTCGCCGGGAAGCGCCTTCCGCATCGCCTCTTGTGCAAAGCCGGGATTTTAGTTATCATGGATACATGTCCATTGGTTCCGTCCAAAACGTTATGAGCGCCCTGCTTCTAGGCCTATCCGGCTAGGAGAGAGTGCGAGCGTTTGACAAAAAGCCCACTCATCCGAGTGGGCTTTTTAGTTTCTGTGCGGCCGGAACCGCTCGCCAGTGGGCGGGCTCCCGCCTCACAGCCCACTGGGCTGTTCGGGGTCCCCGACCGGACCGGTCTCCGCGCAAGCGAAGCCCGGCGCCGGCGGAGGCTGCGGGCCTCTCGGAAGTGGAAAACCCGATGAGGCCTGGACAGGAAAGAGGAGAAGAAGATGAATACGACGGCGATACCCAAACAACCATTTTTCTATGACGTCACCTTGCGGGACGGAAACCAGGCGCTCCGGCATCCCTGGGACCTGCAGGAAAAGGAGCAGGTGTTCCGCCAGCTCCTGAAGCTGGGCGTGCAGGGCATAGAAGTGGGTTTTTCCGGCGCGAGCGAAATGGATTTCGCCGCGTGCGAGCATCTGGCCAAGCTGGCTCCCGACAACGTGGTGATCTCGGGATTGGCCCGTTGCGTGGAGCGGGACATCACCATGGTCTGGGAGGCCATCCAGCATGCCAAGCAGCCGCGCATCCATACCTTCCTGGCCACCAGCCCGTTCGCCATGGAGAACGTGCTCCGCATGACGCCCCAGCAGGTGAAGGACCGCGCCGTCAAGGCCATCGCCACCTGCCGCAAGGTGATGGGCGGCCGCGGCACCATCCAATTCTCCGCCGAGCATTTCGGCGATTCCCGGGAGAACCTGGACTTCGTCATCGATGTGTTCCATGCGGTCATCGCCGAGGGCGCCCACGTGATCAATCTCCCGAATACCGTGGAGCGCTACCGCCCCAAGCTGTTCGTGGAAATGGTGGAGAAGGTGGTGGCCGCCTTGCCGCCCCACATCACCATCGCCGTGCACACCCATAACGATCTGGGCATGGCCACCGCCACCACGGTGGAGAGCTATTTCGCCGGGGCCACCCAGCTGGAATGCGCCTTGAACGGGTTGGGCGAACGGGCGGGCAATACCAACATGTACGAGGTGGCGCTGGCGTTGGCCAATTGCGAAGTGGACGTCCCGCTCAACTTGGGGGAAATCTACGAGACCGCGCTGCGCGTTTCCGAATGGGCGCGCGTGCCCATCTATGAGAAGGCCCCCCTGGTGGGGACGGACGTGATCTCGCATCGCAGCGGCATCCATCAGGACGGCGCGTCCAAGACCAAGGGCATGAAGAAAGGCGCCTACCGCGCCATCGACAGTTCCCTCATCGGCCGCAAGGAAGGCGATAAGCTGGGCTTCACCAGCCAGAGCGGCAAGACCGCCGTGTTCGAATTGGTGCGGGGGCTGGGACTTCCCATCTCCATCGAAGAGGCGGCCGTGATCCAGCCTATCCTGAAAAAGCTTTCCGAGCAGGACGGACGCGGAGAGCTGAACGATGCGGAAATCCTCAAGGTGTACGATCAGGAGATCCTGAACGTGCGCGGGCCGTTGGCGTTCAAGGGCCTCCGCATGGAGCCGAACGAAAAGGAGTTCTACTTCGACGTGGAGTACCAGGGCAAGGATCAGGCCCTGGTAGGCCGGGGAACCGGTCCCATCGACGCGTGCATGCACGCGCTGGAGACGGTCGGACTGTTCTTCCATCTCATCGAATACTCTCAGATGGCCCTGGACGTGGAGCACATGGACTTCGCGGCCTATGCCTTGTCGGAGATCAAGCTCCAGCGCAAGGATACGGCCGTGGCCCAGCCCAAGGGGGCGATTGCTTTGGGGCGCGGGAAGGACATGGACACGATCAAAGCGAACGTGCGGGCCCTCTTCAACGCGGTGAATCAGTTGCTTCGGTAGGGGTTTGTCGCAGGGGCTGGGCCTGGGCGCGGAGGGTGCGGGTCCGGCCTCCGCTTCACCCGGGTGTTCTATGCCCTGGGTCTTCCGGGATGAACCTGGCCTTGCAGGTGGGTCTAGTGCGCGCGTTCCGCTGACGCTAAGTCAATCGCTGGGTTTACCGCGACAACTCCACGTGCGCATGGACCGGTTCATCCCTCCCGGGCTTGCTGCGGATGGCCCCGCACCCTCCGCGCCCAGGCCCAGCCCCGAAGTCACACACTTGCTTGAGCAGCCTTGGTCGCGGCGGGAAAAATGCCCGTTCGCTTTTTGCGCGGTGGATCGGTGCATACTCTCCTTATGCGCGATGGATGAATAGTCGGTCCCGGATTCCACCACCGCACCAGAGCAATCTGCCTGGAGGGGGTGCTCTACCGGTGCCTAGATTCCGTTTCCGGCTAATTTTCGGATCTGGGTGTAAACCTTGGTGGGGATAGGGTTTGGGCTTTGTCCCGGCGTTAAGGGGTCCGGATTTGGCCACCCCTTTCGGGGCGGGGGATGAGGCCGGGAACGGCTCCGGGCCGGAATTGCGGGGCTGTTACGGTGATCGCGGTGAATGGCATGGGTATTGCAATCAATGGCGGTCATGAACAGGTTCGCCTACAAACTCGATAACAGCGCCAAGCTCGCGGCTATAGCGGGGTTGGCCACGATTGCCTTCGCCGTGTATGGATTTTATTGCTTCAATACCGTAAGCCAGGTCAAGATCAACGGCCCCCAGTACCATAGGATCGCCATGGGCCATGAACTGGTGGCCGATGTGCTGCCGCCGAGCGAGTATCTGGTGGAAATCTACCTGGTGGCGTTCGAAATGATGGATGCGGACGGCGCGGACCTTTTGGAATTGATCCTCAAGTCGAGGAGGTTGAAGCAGAGTTTTCTGGAGCGGAATGCGTACTGGAATTCGGTGCTGACCGACGACTCTCTCAAGCGCGCTCTGGGGGATGCCGTCCATTCCGGAAACGAAATGATCGAGACCCTTGAGAGCAGTTTCATTCCGGCCATCCAGTCCCGCAATTTCGCCCTGTCCCATGAATTGTTGGATAAAACCATGCGCAGGCAATTCCGGGAGCACAGGGAGCGCGTCGACGCGGTGGTCCGCATGGCCTCGGCGAGCAATCGCCGGAACGAAACCTCGGTGGCCCGGATGGTCCGCGATCGCACCCTGGGCCAAGTGATCATAGGGTTTTCCCTGGTGATTTTGCTGGCCGCGGGGTGCTTCGGGATCGTCTGCAAGTTCGAGGCCAATCTCAAGAAGAGGGTTCTCGGCATGCTGACCGGAGTGGTGCCCCTCAGCCGGGACATCCGCGACAAAATCATGTGGAATTGACCGGGTGGAACGGTTTCCAAGGGGATATATTTTATCCCGGACATCGGTTTGAACTTCCATCCCGGGATGAATCATTTTTAATCGCGCCTTTCGTCCCTCTCGTCCCTTTTGCCCCGCGCTTTTCCTGTTGGGTTTCCTGATCCATTCCGTGCCGGCCCAGGACTCCCTGTATTGGGAGTGCGATACGACTTCGCGGGAATATCGGGCGCGGTTTGAGGTGCATCAGGGCGCGGAGCCCTCGGCTTATGATCCGGGGTTGGAGTGCGCGCCTTTCCTGGAAACAGAACGGATGGCGGAGGGCGGGGCGGTAGAGCGGTTCCATTACTGCCTCCAGGGCAAGTTGAAGGTCAAGCAGGGGGATTTCGAATGCCGGTATCCCGGCAAGCGGGTCAAGGAGAAGGGACGGTTTTCGTTCGGCCGGAAGATCGGGGAATGGAAATCGTGGTATCCGGACGGAAAGCTCCGGGGCGTGTCCAATTTCGTGGATGGGAAGCTGGAAGGGGTGAGTACGGAGTATTATCCGGACGGGAAGGTGATGGATGAGTTCAAATACCATGACGGCCGGATCGATTGCCGGGATGGGTACCATAGAAGTTACTATAGGAAGGGCGGGCTGAAGGTGGACTTCGGTATCGCGGAGGGCAGATTGGTCAAATACGTCTTTTATGATAGCCTGGGAAAAGTTTTGACCTTGCCGGTCATACTAAAGAGGTAGTGCTATTGGTTGCCGATGAGGATTCCGAACCCGTGTTCGGAACCCTCAGCCGGAGATTGCCCGGCCCATGCCGCGGCTGGAATTACTTGGCGGCTGCCGCTGGCTGGGGGACGCCGGATCCCGCGCCTGGTCCGGCCGGTTGGCCTCCCTGGGAGGCCATCTTCTGCGTCACCATCTTGTGGATCGGGTACATCAGGAGGATGGTCGCGGCCATGGCGCCCGCCACCACCCATCCTAGCACACCGTAATGCTCCATGTGGCCGTTGGGAGTCTGTACCACGATAAGGCCGGCGATGCTGGCGGCGACGCCGCCCGCGAATTGGGCCACGGAATTGTTCACGGCCATGAAGGCCCCGCGATCGGGCATGTCCGGGACGCCGGACATGAGGGACTGGGATGCGATCATGCGGGCGGTGACGGCGGTGAAAAGGACGATGTTGACGACGATGACCCAGGCCAGGGGCGTGATGCCCAGGTTGCAATAGAGCAGCACCACGGCGATGCCGAGGGTGGATCCGATGGAGAACATCTTGTACTTGCCCAGTTTATCGCTGAGCTTGCCCATGAAAGGGCCGGCGATGAAGCTGGCTATGCCGGTGCCCAGATAGACCCAGGGCAGCTGCTGCATGGAGATGCCCAGGTTGCCCACGCTGAACGCGCTGCCGAACGGCATGAGCATGAAGCCGCCGGTGGCCAGCAGCATGGTGGCCGCGAAGCCCTGGATGTAGCGGCCCTGGCTGACGGTCTTGTACAAGTGCACGAACGGATTCCGCGTGGAGGGGATTTTCAGGTGCTCATTGATGGGCTTGAGTTTGAAGGCGATGAGAATGCCGACGACCGCGCTGACTCCGACGATCATCAGGAACGGCGCGTGCCAGTTCCAACGGTTGGAGAGGAACAGTCCCAAAGGCAATCCCAGCACCTGGCTGGCCGCGAAGGCGGTCTGCACGAAGCCCATCACGCGGCCGCGCACCTGCATGGGGAAAAGGTCGGCGATGATGGCCATGCTGACGGAACCGATGACGCCGCCGAACAGGCCGGTGACGATGCGGGCCGCGAGCAGGAAGGCGTAAGTGTTGGCGATGCCGCACAGGAAGGTTCCCAGCACGAATCCGGCATAGAAGAAGAGCAGCAGCCTTTTGCGGTCGAACTTGTCCGCGAACCCGGCGGCCATGATGCCGGCGGCCCCGGCGCTGAACGCGTAGGCGGAGACCACCAGGCCGAATTGCCGGGTGGAGATGTGCAGGTCGGGCATGAGCAAGGCGCCCAGCGGGCTCATGATCATGAAATCCAGCACCAGGGTGAATTGCAGGAACGCCAGCATGGCGATCACGAATTTCTGGTAAGGGGTGAAAACGGGTGCGTTCATGGGTCTTTCCTCAGGGTTTCAAGGCTTTGGTGACGAGCTCGAGGGTGAGCATCATGGTCTTATCGTCGAGGGAGAAGGATTCCGTGCCCGGCATGCCTTTGCCGTGCTTATGGAACTTTAGCAATTGGTATAAAGGCGCGAAGGCCACGGACCAGTACACTTCCACGGGAACGCGGATGATTTCGTTCCTCTTGATGGCGCCCTTCACGAAGGTGCGCATGGTGTCGATGAAGGCGGGATCGATCAATTTCGCCGCGCGCTCGTACATGGGCGTAAAGCGGATCTGCTCCATGAAATGGGCCTCATCCGGGTGCTTGAGGCAGTATTTCGCGCGGTTGATCCATTGCACCTTGAGCCCCTCCTTGAAGGAGGAGAGCGGGTCGAACCCTTCCAGGGTGTGCTCGGTCATGCGCCGGGAGG
Source organism: Fibrobacterota bacterium (assembly GCA_028287505.1). Classification (GTDB taxonomy): domain Bacteria; phylum Fibrobacterota; class Fibrobacteria; order UBA11236; family UBA11236; genus Chersky-265. The sequence goes on from JAQBPN010000097.1 coordinate 8,430, forward strand.
ATTCCGCATAGAGCTGCATGATGAGATCGTCCCGATCCTTGTAATAGATATAGATGGTGGCGGGGGAGACGCCGGCGGCTTTGGCGAGCTTTTGCATGCTCAAGCCGTCAAAGCCTTCCTTGACGATCATGGCCAGGGCCTTCTCGCGGATGGCCTTTTCCTTCTTGGGATCCCGGGTACGCATCAGATTCTAATAATAAATGAATGTTCACTTATGGACAAGGGGAAGGCGCCCGCGGGAGGGCTTCCCTTGGGAACCGACCCGAAAAGCTAAAGTCGGGCCAGGCGGATGGCCGGCACGTCGAGGATTTGGATGGAAGCGGGCGGTTTTTCGATGGTTTTGACCATGGCCGCCAGCATCTGATCCACCGTGACCAGGCCGAAGCGGAGGGCCCCTTCCCGGGTGGCCGGAATCCGCTCCAGGATCCTGTAGATGGGAGTCAACAGCAACGGCCAGCGATGCCCGGGTCCGATCACGTACCAGGGGCGGATGAAGGTGACGGGCGTATCCGTCTGGCGCAGCAGGGTTTCCGCTTCCTGGCGCACCTGCACATAGGCGCGCATCACCGGCGCCGGCTGCGCTACGCTCAGGTAGACGTAATGCCTGATCCTTGAATTCTTGAGGGCCTGCACGGAGGCGCTTACCGCGCGGTAATCCACCGCCCGGAATTGCCTGGCCTTCCAGGGCGCGGGGTGGGGGGTGCCGATGAGTTGCACCCAGGTTTCGCAATCCGAGAGCGACTCCCGCAGGGATTCGGAATCCAGGGCGTTGCCGGCCACGATGCGGACGCTTCCGGACAGCTTGGCTTCCGAGCCCGGCCGCGCGAGAGCGGTGACTTCATGGCCGCGCACGAGCAACAGGGGAATGAGCCGGCTGCCCAGATAACCCGTGCCGCCGGTGAGGAAAATCTTGCGCCCCAACATCGTCGCCAAATATACGTTCTCCGTCCCGGCTGAATGGTTTTATCTTTAACATCCCGCCATGGACGCAGCGGATTTCGGACTCGATGATGCGGGAGGGATATTGGATATCAAGTCGGAAGCCAAGGGCAAATTCGTTCCCGGACAACGGTGGATCAGCGATTCGGAACCGGAGCTGGGGCTGGGCATCATCCTGGAGATCGGATTCCGCGAGGTGAAGATTTCCTTCCGGGCTTCCAACGTGGTGCGCGTCTACATGCATCGCAACGCCCCTTTGCGGCGCGTGCGCCTCAAGGCGGGCGACAGGGCGCGATCCAATTCCGGAAAGGTCTTCGTGGTCAGGACCGTCAAGGAGGCCGGCGGATTGCTGACCTATTTCGGCGACGGGGAGCCCCTGCCCGAACAGGAACTTTTGGATCGCATGACTTTCTCCGATCCCGACAAGCGCCTGCTTGCCGGCCAGGTCGGCAAGGCCCGGGAATTCGCCCTGCGCTTCCGCACCCATGCCTTCCGCCGCGATATGCTGGGTTCCCGCGTGCGGGGCCTGGTGGGCGCTCGCATGGAATTGCTGGATCACCAGATTTCCATCGCCCATGAAGTGGCGTCCCGCCACCACGCCAAGGTTTTGCTGGCGGATGAAGTGGGCCTGGGAAAGACCATCGAGGCGGGCATGATCTTCCATCGCCTGTTCGTCACCGGCCAGATCGGCCGGGTCCTGGTGGTGACGCCCTCCCAACTGGTGCATCAATGGTTGGTGGAACTCTACCGCCGCTTCAACCACATGTTCACGGTGGTCGACGAGGATCTGTTCCGGTCCGAGGAAAAGGGCGATCAAAGCGTCAACCCGTTCCTGAACCGGCAGACCATGATCTGCGCGGTGGAGTTCCTTTCCGGTTCCTCGCGCCGCGTCAAGCAGGCCAAGGAAGCCGGCATCGATTTGCTGATCGTCGACGAGGCCCATCATCTTGTCTGGTCTCCGGAATCCAAGTCGCCGGAATACGCGGCCGTGGAAACCCTGGCCGCGGTGAGCCGCAGCGTATTGCTGCTGACCGCCACGCCCATCCAACTGGGCCAGGCCGGCCACTTCGGGCGCCTGCGCCTGTTGGACCCCAAGCGCTTCACCGACCTGCAGGCATATCTGCGGGAGGCCGCCCAGTACCAGAACCTGGCCAGCGCCGTAGACCGCATCCTGTCCAGCGAGACGCCCGTTCCCGAGGCCCTGGACGCTCTGATCGCGGCGTTTCCCGGAGACAAGGCCCTGCAGTCCAAACTCGAAGACTACACGCAAGGCCGACCGGGCGCCAAGCGCGCTCTTATCGAGGATCTGGTCGATCGCCACGGCACCGGCCGCCTGATGTTCCGCAACCGGCGCTCGGCGCTGGGCGGATTCCCCGATCGCATCGTGCATCCCGTGGCCCTGGAAAACTCGCCCGAGCATAGCGAATGGGCCAAGGCCGTGGCGGGGGCGAATCCCCAGGCGGGCGCGGGACCATTCGGCAGCGAAGCCGAATTCACCCGCTTCCTGAACGGGCCGGCGGCCTACACCTCGGGAGAACTCAAAGGTTTCGAAGGCGACGCCACGGAATTCCTCAAGCGGGCCTGGCGCAAGGATCCGCGCCTGGATTGGCTCGTCAATCTGCTCAAGGAGCTGGAAGGGGAGAAGATCCTCCTCATCTGTTCCCAGAAAGCCGTGGTATTCGCCCTGCAGGAAATCCTGCCCACCCTTACGACGGCTCCCTTCGCCCTTTTCCACGAAAACCTGACCATGGCCACGCGCGACAAGAACGCGGCCTATTTCGCCCAGACGTCCAACGGGACGTCCCCGGACGGCGCGCGCATGCTCATCTGTTCCGAGATCGGCAGCGAGGGCCGCAATTTCCAATTCGCCCATCACCTGGTGCTGTTCGATCTGCCGCTGGATCCCAGCGTGCTGGAACAGCGCATCGGGCGCTTGGATCGCATCGGGCAGAAAGAGGACATCCACATCCACGTGCCCTTCGTGAAAGGCACGGCCCATGAGGTCCTGTACCGCTGGTACCAGGAGGGGATGGACGCGTTCCGCCATCCCGTGCTGGGATCGGATTACTTCCATGAGGAACAGGTCGGCGATGTGATGGACGTCTGCCGCCTGGCGGTGGGCGCGGAGGCGGCGAAATCGACCGCTGAAACGGCGGGTTCCGTTCCGGATGCGGCGGAGGATGCCGTCTCGGCCCTGGTGCAAAGGACCCGGACCCTTGCGGCGCGCGTGCGCGAGACCTTGGAAAAAGGCCGCGACCGGTTGCTGGAAATCAATTCCAACCGCCCGGAGCTTGCCCGCGCTTTGATCGCCGAGATCCGCGCGGAGGATGAGGACGGGGATCTGGAAGAATACCTGGAGGAAATCTTCGATCATTTTGGGGTGGACTCGGAGAACACCGAACCCAAACGCGGCTACTTCGTGTTTCCCGGCGACCGCATGGAGGTCGATTCCTTTCCGAACCTGCCGCCCGCCGGTCTGGCCATCACCTATGATCGCGGCGAGGCCCTGGCCCGGGAGGACCTGGCGTTCATGACCCTGGACCATCCCATGGTCCGCGGGGCCGTGGACCTGGTGTTGGGCAGCAGCGAAGGCACGGTCGGATTCGTGGAATGGCGCGAGGCGCCCCTCAAAGGCTTCGCGTTGGATGCGGTATTCATCCTGGAAGCGACCGCCCCCGGTCATCTGCATATCGACCGCTTCCTGGCTCCCACCCCCGTGCGCGTACTGGTGGATCAGGGCGGCGAGGACATATCCCACCTGTTGCCCCGCCTGGACCTCTCGGAACTGGAACAGGCTCCCACCGGGCTCTTGGAAGACCACCACGATCAGTTCGACAAGCTGGTTCCCAAACTGCTTGAGGCCGCGGCCCAGAAGGTTTCCTTCAAGCAGACGGCGGCCAAGAAGGAAGCCCATAAGGAAGCGGAGAAGCGCCTGGGGGCGGAGCGCGATCGGCTGAAGAACCTGATGGGCATCAACGCATCCGTGACCCAGGCCGAGGTGGACGAGGCGGATCGCTTCCTCCAGGAAACCCTGAAGCATATCATGGGGGCGGAAATACGTTTGGATGCGGTGCGGCTGGTGATTTTGGGGAAGATGTCCCTGTGATTCATCCGGATCGGTGATTGGATATGCAGGCTCCCGCTTCCTAATCCCCGTTCAGGTTCCAATCGTACCGGTACTCAATCTTCCCGGAATATTCCTTCAAGCGCTTGCCCATCTCCGGCCCCGTGAAGCGGCTCAAGGCTTCCAGCATCTCCTTGTCCGTCTTCCCGAAATCCCCCTTGTACCAGTCGAATATGCTGGAGAGCTTCAGCACCTCGCCTTCGAATGCCGCGCCGCGGGTCGACCTCAGGTAATCCTTCGCGCCCTTTTCCAATTGCGCTTCCAGGTTGGCCGCCGTAAACGCGCGCGGAGAAAGGTTCGGGCAACCGATACTGGCGCAGTTGAGGGCGAAGTGGATGCGGTTGTCCTTCCATTGGGTCCTTAAGATGCCGTTCTCGATATCGTTCAAAGACAAATCCTTGCCTTCCATCTTGAGCAGCGTGGCGTCCCAGGGTCCCTGGGATTTGGACCCGGGCATTTTGATGTCGCGGATGCTCTTGAGGGGAAAGGCATTCAACACCACGGCCACCGTCTGGGCATTGTATAGGTTGATCCAGAAGGCCCGCTGTGCGTCCGCTCCGAGGACGGAGGGCTTTTCCGCCTGCATGGATTTAAGGAAGGCGTTCAGGGCGGCTTTGTCGGCTGGGGTAACTGCTGCGTAACGGACTCGGTTGACCCCGTCCCGGGTTCCGGTCCGCAGGTAGCGGGTCAGAAAGTTCTGCCAGGGCATGAAGTCCGGTTTCACCGCCTCGACGGCGGCTTCCGCGGCCGATTTCGCGGCTTCCGCGGCCAGGGCGCCCAAAGGAAAGAGGGCCAAAGCCAAACCGAATGCCAGGGCGACTTTGGAAACTCGCATCGTATCCATCCTTTCCAAGGTGGGAAACCCGGCCGCGGCCGGGGCGACTATGGGTCCGGTACTAGGGGGCCGGTTCCTTTGTTTCCGGTTCCCAATCGGCGGCATCGTCTTCGGATCCGGTAATGCCTTCTTTTTCCAGGAACTCCAAGGTGCTGGCCAGGAACTCTTCCGGAGCGGGATTCTCCTTCCGGAACGACTTGGCGTCGGCGGCTTTCTTGTACAGGAACAGATACTCGCGGCATTGCACGCAACCGTTGAGATGCAAATGGAAGCGGATGGACGTGATGGTGGGAAGGCTATCGTCCAGATAGTCGTACATGAATTCGCGGACCTTTTCGCAAGGGTAGGTCACCTTATAGAACCAGCCGCTCATGTTTTCGGCGCTCCCGCCATTTTCTCCTGCACCCATTCGACAATCTGCCTCCGCGCCCGGTGCAGTTGGACCCGGACGTTCTCCGGGGTAATCCCCATCACCTCGGCGGTCTCTTCCCCGGACATGCCTTCCACGTCCCGGAGCTGGTACACCTGGCGGGCATGTTCGGGAAGCGCCTCGATGGCCTTTCCAATCAGCCCCTCCACCGCATTGCGGGCGGAGACCCGGTCCGGCGCTGCGTCCCAGGCGGTGATCCCGTCCCAGCGTTCCGCCCCGGCCGTTTCCGTGGACAGCGACGCTTCCCGGTTTTCGGTCAGCTCTTGGTGGCTCCGATCCCGGTCCGCGATGCGATCGCAAATCTTATGGTGCGCCAGGCTGAAGATCCAGGTGGTGAGCTTGGACTTGCCGGCGAAACCGGGCAGGCCCTTGTGCACCGCCAGGTAAACCTCCTGGAGCACTTCAAGGCATTCCTCTTGGGAAGCCAATTGCCTGCGGATGAAGCCCAGGAACCGATCATGGGTGCCTTGGACCATGCGCGCGAAAGCCCGCTGCCCGGGGGGGCCCTTGGCCAAAAGCATCGCCAGGAACTCGGGGGAATTGATTTCCTCGAAATCCGGGATCGATTGCGATGGCTTCATGCCGCCCATAAGTAAGTCCGGGTTGCAGGGGAATTGTTACTGAACCCCTGAAAAAGCCAAAATGTAGCAAGAAACGGCCACCGGACCGGGGAAGAAGGGGGCGTAGAGAGTTAGGGGGGCCGGGATTCAGCCGGCCAGATGGCGATCGAACCAGGCCCGCGAAAGGCGGGCGACCTCGTCCAAGGCCCCGGTTTCTTCGAAGCGGTGGCCCGCGCCGGGAATGATTTCCATGGACCGTTCGCAGGTCATTGCTTCCAGGGCCGACCGGTTGAATTGCAGCACGGATTCATCCCGGCTGGCCGCGATGAGCAGGGTGGGCGCTTTCAATTCCGGAAGCGAAGGGCCGGCCAGATCGGGCCGGCCTTCCAGGCAGACCACCGCCTGCACCAGGGAGGGAAGGCCCGCCGCGGCGATCAGCGCCGCGGCCGCGCCTATGCCGGTGCCGAAATACCCCACCTTCAGAGTGGAAGTGTCGCGGTTCCAGGTCAGCCACTCGGAGGTATCGATCAGGCGTTGCGCCAGTGTGGGAATATCGTGGCTGAGGCCGTCCGTGGAGGCGGCGACGGATTCCTCGTGGGAGGTGAGCAGATCCAGGAGCAGGGCTGCGTAGCCTTCTTCATTCATGTAGGCGGCGAGTTTTTGGTCGCGGGGGTTGTTGCGGGTTGCGCCGCTTCCGCTCGCGAACACCACCAGTCCTTTGGGGTCCGCGGGAATGGAGAGATCCCCGTCGACCCACGCGCGTCCTGCGGGAATCCGGAACGAAGCGGCTTCGATATGACCGTGCGCCGTAACCATGCGAACTCCCTGGTTGGGGGCTTTATTGAAAAAACAAAATGGAGGGCGGGGGAGGGAAGAAAAAGAGACGATGGGACGGAGGGTGGGGATTTGATGTAGCAAAGCACTTAATAAGCGTTTCGTCGGGCGACGGGCGTCGGGCGTTAAGAAAAAACGGAAGTGTGTTCCGAATTTTTGTCTTGTTTTTTTCTTAACGCCCGACGCCCGACGCCTAGGCGCGCAGCAGCCGATTGCGGAGATGCCGTACGCCTGACGGGATATGGCTATAAGCTCCAAAGTATCCGGTTCCACCGCCCCTGATTCAAACCTCTACGGAGCTTGGTCCCACCGAATCTTTCACAGCTTCCCCCGCCAGCATCTTTCTGGCGGCGTCCAATTGTTCCCGGCTGCCCAGCAACAGGAGTTGATCCTTGGCGAGCAGAAGCTCATCCGCCTCGGGGTTTACGATTTGCAGTCCCTCGCGCTCCAGGCCCACGATGAACGCTCCCGTGCGCGTCTTGAGTTCCAGGTCCCGCGGCGTGCGCCCGGCGCCCGGCATGCCTTCCCCGAGGATAAGGGTTTCCAGGCGCGCCTCCCGTAACAGGTGGGTTCCGGGTATCGCCGAGGGTACGGCTTCCGGTTCCGGCGCGGGCTCGGCTTTGCTGAAGGTCTCGGCCAGGGCGGCCTTGCCCTGGAAATAGATCTTGTTGAACGGCCCGCGCAGCCAGTAGAGGAGAATGGCGGACAGGGCGATGAGGATGTAAAGGATCTGTCCCGGCGGCAGCACGGCATAGCTCAGGCCGAAGGTGAATCCTGCCAGCGCCAGCAGCCCGAAGGCCAGGATGGCGTTGGCGACCACGGCGCGCACTTCCGATTTCCGTTCCCCACCCATGGCGTCCGTGATGCCCAGCTCGGCCAGGATCATTCCCAGCGCCTTGAGCTTGCGGTAGGCGGAGAGGTAGACGGGCATGACCGCTATCAGGGCCGCGAACCAGAGGATGGAGTTTATCTCGCCTTTCCAATGCTGGGCGGAGGGAAAGTAGCGCATGGTGATGCGGGAAAGCAGCACCGCCGTGAGGAAGGATCCGCCGATGAGACCGAGAAAAATGCCCAGCTGGCCGAAGATGCGGCGCAGGATGGCCCGCACCTGGTTGTCCTGCCGGCCGCGGGAGAATTGGCCCAGCCAGCGGCTGTACAGGTTGACATAGGAGAGGACCGTGGCCGGCAGGCGCCGCTGCATCCATGCGGTGAAGGGATCCGAGCCCCGCATGAGGTAGGGCGTGATCAGAGTCGTCACGGCCGAGACGCAAACCGCGATGGGGTAGAGGAAACCGCTGGTCACCTTCAGGGAAAGGCCCAGCGCGGCGATGATGAACGAGAACTCGCCTATCTGGCTCATGCTCATGCCCACGCGCGTCGAGGTGCGGAGATCGTGGCCCGCCAGGTAGGTGCCGGCGAAAATGGTGAATACCTGCCCGACCACCACGGCCAGGGTGATGACGGCGATGGGCCCCGCATAGGTGATGAGCAGGCGGGGATCGATGAGCAGTCCCACGGAAACGAAGAACACGGCGCTGAACATATCCCGGATCGGGATCATCAGATCCTCGATCTTGCCGATTTCCTTCGCCTCCGCCAGGATGGCGCCGATCAGGAAGGCCCCCAGCGCCAGGCTGAACCCGAGGTTCACGGTCAAAAGACAGAAGCCGAAGCAAAGTCCCAGCACGGTGATGAGCAGCATTTCCTGGCTGCGGAAGCGGGCCACGAAGCCTATCAGACGGGGGACGGCGATGAGGCCCAGGACCAGGGAGACGACCAGGAAGACCGCCAACTGTCCGATGGTAAGGACCGCGTCCCAGGATTGCAGGGTGCCGGTCTTGGCGATGCCGGAGAGCAGGGCGATGAGCACGATGCCGAGGATGTCTTCCACGATGAGGATGCCGAACACCATGCCGGCGAAGCGCTCCCCGCGCAGGCCCAATTCGTCCAGGGCTTTCATGATGATGGTGGTGGAGGAGATGGAGATGATGGCGCCCAGGAACAGGCTGTCCATGCTGCTCCAATGGAACAGGCGTCCGATGCCGTAGCCCACGGCGATCATGACGACGATTTCCAGGGTGGCCGCGATGAGGGCGGTGGCTCCCACCTGGCGCAGTTTGCGCAGGCTGAATTCGAGTCCCAGGCTGAACATGAGGAAGATGACGCCCAGCTCCGAAAGGGTCTGGATGGTGCCGTCGTCCTTGATCAGGGGAAAAGGCGGGGTATGCGGGCCGATGATGACGCCGGCCAGGATGTAGCCCAGCACCACGGGCTGCTTGAAGCGATGGCACAGGATGGTGACCAATCCCGCCACGATCATGACGATGGCCAGGTCCTGCAAAAAGGACAATTGGTGCATGTGTCCAACCTTATTAAACCTCCCCCGCTTTTGCAACAGAAACCGGTTTCCCCGGGTGTTGCCCCGGGGAGCGCCACATCGTTATTTCATTTGAGGGGGAGCACGATGGACATATTCCAATTGCTTCGGAAGGATCATGCCGAAGCGTTGCGCGCCCTTACGGCGTGGGTCCGGGGTCCCGAGGGAAAGGACGGCGAGCAGGCCTGGATGCGCTGGTCGGAGCGGTGGGAGGTCCATGTCCGGATCGAAGAGAATTTCCTCTTCCCTCTGCTCAAGGGCGAGCCCGCCTTCCGCCCCCTTGTGGAGCAGTCCGTGGAGGCCCATGGCCGCATCCGGTCATGCATGCGGCGCATGCCGCCTTACGACCGGGACGCTCCGGCCTGGGCGGATGCGGTGACCGATCTGTTGGAGTCGTTGGAAACCCTCTTGGAGATGGAAGAGCGGAAGCTTTTCCCCGAAGCGCGCGGGTTCCTGTCCAAGGAAGAATCCGAAGCCTTGGCCCTGGAGGTCCAGGATTTCCTGCGGGGGCTGCAATCGGCCTTGGCGGCCGGGTAATCGCCGGAACCGGAGCCATTCCGGCGTCTGGCTTCGCGCGGCGCCCGCCGCAAGCAAAATCGTCGCAATCATCAATCCGGAAAACGTTGCGGAAGCGATCATGGCCCATTTGCAGGCGGCTTGCCCGGGATGTTACGGGATGCGCGGCGGATGTTTTGCCGTTGTGGCGCGGCGGTTGCAGAAAAGACATATTATTCCCCGCGACAAGGCCGGTCGCAATGGGAATTTTATCGGGATCTGCGAGGTTATCCCTATGAAACACAAGCTTCTCATCATCGACGACGACAGAACCAATGTTGACGCGCTATCCCGCGCCCTGCACGGACAGGACGTGGAGGTGGCGGCGGCGATAGAGCGCGTCAAGGCAATCGAGTTGGCCAGGGAGCGCCTGCCCCAGGTCATCATCGCGGGCGTCAGGATGCCCGGTGAAAACGGCATGGAAGTATTGGCCGAAATCCGGGATCTGAACCCCAACGTCCAGACCATCCTGATGGCCGGGCCCGCGGGAGTGGACGAGGCGATCGCCGCCATGAAACGCGGGGCCTGCGATTTCATCCCCAAGCCCTTCGAGAAGCGGGACGTGCTGGCGGCGGTCCATCGCGCTTTCGAGAAATCGGCCCTGCTCCAGGAAAATCTCTTTCTCAAGGATAAGCTCAAGAAGAACCAGGCGCCCGCATTCGAATGGGGGAAAAGCCGCGCCTTCAGGACATTGCTGGACCGGGCCGCGCAGGCCGCCCTCAGCGACGCCACCATACTCATCATGGGAGAGGCCGGGAACGGAAAGGAAGTCCTGGCCCAGCACATCTATTCCAACTCCCTGCGCGCCCATCGCCCGTTCGTTTCCGCCAATTGCGCCTCCATTCCGGAAAATCTCCTGGAAGCGGAACTGTTCGGATACCGCAAGGGAGCCTTCAACGGCGCCTGGCAGGACAAGAAAGGCAAGGTCCAGGAGGCCAACGGCGGCACCCTGTTCCTGGATGAAGTGGGGGAATTGCCCCTCGGCCTGCAACCCAAGCTGTTGCGCGTGCTCCAGGAAGGCGAGGCCAATCCCCTGAGCGGGGGGCTGTCACGCGTCGATGTCCGTATCATCGCGGCTACCTCCAGGAACCTGCGCAAGCTGGTGGCGGACGGCCTGTTCCGCGAGGATCTGTTCTACCGCCTGAACGTCATTCCGCTGCACATCCCTCCCCTGCGTTCGCGGCCCGAGGACTTGCACTCCCTGATCTCCTTCTTCATCTCCAAGTATTGCAAGAAGACCAAGAAGGCGAACCTTTCCGTCAATGCCGGCGCCTTGCGGATGATGGAAGCCTATGCCTGGCCCGGCAACGTGCGCGAATTGGAGAATGCCGTCGAGCGCGCCGTGATTCTCTGCATGGGCCATCAGATCACCCCGGAGGATCTGCCGGACGAATTGACGCACGCTTCGGACGCCTCCGCCCGGCTTTTCATCGGGCAAGGGATGACCCTGGAAGAGATCGAGCTTGCCGTCATCCAGAATGCCATGAAGCGGAACAATGGCGACAAGGCGAAAACGGCGGAAGACCTGGGAATCAGCCTGCGGACAGTCTACCGCAAACTGGATACGGCTTCCAACCGGGTATCCGCAAGGGCCGCACCCGTTTTCTCCGTGGACGGAACCCGCAAGGATTGAATTCCCGAAGATGATTCGGGTGCTTGAACCGCCTCTCCGGGAACCGTCCTTTTTTCCGACGCCCGCATTTCCATTACGTCCATCCCGCCGTCCGCCATCCCCGGGCGGGCGGTAAATCTTTATTTTATAGATATCGCCCCCGGTGGGCGGCCACCCAAATGTTTTAAGCCCGGGGTTCCGGAATGGGGCGAAGAAAGGTGGAAATAATGGGTTACTTGAGATTCGCGGCTATTGCAGTGCTCGCTTTTGGTGTGTCATCCTACGCTTCTTTAAGCGTCGGTGAGAGACAGGTCAAGGCGGGCGTAGCCTACCAAGGTGCATCGACCAACAGCAGCAATTACCGTCCCGGCATCGGCGTCAACGGGTTCGTTGGCACGGATGGGACCATTCTTGGGGCCGGCGGGACGGCGGGCATGGGAGTCCGAGCCAACTACGAGCATTATCGCGTGGATGGCGACATACCTTCCGCTTCCGATCAGGATGAGGGCGGCATCGCCTTGACCGGAATGGTGGGTCCCAACACGAGCTTTTTCCAGCCGAAACTGGGAGGCCACGTGGGATATGCCCGCTTGGAGGAGAACAACTACCTGGACTTGGGGCCGGATGCGACTGCCGATTTGAAGCTGACGCCGCAACTGGGTGTGCATGCTTTGATCACGCCGTCCTGGTTCGTCACCGAATCGCATTCGAATTATTTCGGCACCAAGCTGGGGTTGGGCGTCATCTGGTCCATTCCGGGGGCCTGATTCCTCGGGCCCGTCGAACTGGATAAACCGCCTCCCGGATCGGGAAGCAACGAAGAAAGGTGGATAAAATGCGTTACTTCAAACTTGCGATCATCGGAGCGCTTGCCATGGGTATGTCGTCCTTCGCGGCGCTCGGAAATATGAAGGCGGGTGTTGCCTATCAAGGAGCCGAACCGGACAACGACGCTTATCGTCCCGGCATCGGAGTCAACGGATTCGTGGCATCGGAACTGCCGTTCGCGGCGGGGGCCGGAGCCGGCGGATTGGGCGTCCGGGCCGACTATGAGCACTATCGCATTGAAGGCGATGTGGCAGGCCCCGACCTGAACGAAGGCGGCTTGGCTTTGCTCGGGATGTTGGGACCCAACGGGGCCTATTTCAATCCCAGGGTCGGCGGCCATGTCGGGTATACCCGCTTGAGAGACAACAACTATCTGAATTTGGGGCCGGACGTGACGGCTGACTACAAATTTACGCCGGTGGTCGGCGTCCACGCGCTGGTCACTCCGAGCTGGTACATCAACCAGGATCGGTCCAACTATTTCGGCACCAAGTTGGGTCTGGGCGTCGTCGTGAACTTGCCTGGAGCCTGACGGATCACTTTCCGCGGCCCTTCCGCGGTCGAAGGGCCCTTCCCCGCGGAAGGGCCCTTTTCCCTGCCTTGAAATCCCGGACGGATGGAGCTTTTCGATGGGGGCGCGCGCAGCCTCCGGGAGAGAGCCGGAGGCTGCGCGCCGTTGCGCGGGTCGATGTCCTTAAAATAGGTTTTCATCGCGCGCATACAAATATTTTCTTCCGCCGCCCGGGCCGCCGGAGGAACGTATCTTCTATGTTACCATCCATTTCGAATCAGATTGGAAGGAGTCATCATGAAAAACATCAACAACAAGTTCGGCCGCGCGGCCTCGATAACGGCGGGATTGGCCCTGGGCCTGGTCACGGTCGGCTGCGCTTCCCACCGGACGCATAACGGCCAGGATGCTTCGCAGACCTCCGCCGCCTACGATAGTTCCTACAGCGACACGGCCTCGCCCTATGGCGGAAGCGGAATGGGAGGGACCGGAATGGGCTCGGACAGCGCCGCAGGGATTGATACCTCATTGAACAATCCATACGGCAGCGGGGGGACCGGGCTTCCCGGCGGCTCGGGAACCGGAGGAACCGGAATGGACAGCGCGCGGAGTCCGGATTCGATCGATCAGGGCAATAGCGGCGGCCTTTATCCCTATCCCGGCACGGGCGGATCCGCCGACACGGGCGTTGGAGGTTCGACGGGCCCGGGCATGGATACTCTCCGCCTGCCCGAGGATTCGACGCGATCCATCGATTCCATGGGCGTTCCCGATTGGGATGAGCAGGGTTGATACCCGTGATTCTCAGGCGCCCGGTGCGGGCGCCTTATGACCATTGTGTCCATCATGCCCGCCAGGGCCGTCCGGATCCGTGAAGAGGTTCTGGACGGCTTTCACGCCGGGAATCCAGCGCGCATGGTAAACCAGCCTTCCCGATTCGGCGGCCGGAACGGCGCCTCGCAAAGTGACGACGCCGTTCCGGGTTTCCACCTCCACCGCGCGGGGATGGGTCACGTAATGCCCCACCTTGGAACGGACCCGTTCGGTGAGGATGTCGTCGTCCACCGGCCGGTACATGATGAAATTCCCGAGCCGGGAAAACATTCCGTGGCCGCGGCCGGAAAAATCGGCGCTCACCCGTTCGATGCTGTGGGCGGCCTCCCGGAGAACGTGGAAGATTTTGCCGCTGAATCGGGCGCGCCGCCTGCGCCCGGAGACCGGATCCAGGAAATAAGCGAACGCCGCGCCGAGCGCCGCGCCCGCGGCCAACGCCAGGGTTCCTGGGGAGACGGATGCGCCGGGGGAGGATTGCGGGGTTCTGTCCATGCCCGGCTCCTTGTTCATCGGGTGGAAGGTCTCATCCCTTGACGGTCCCGGCAGGCTGCGCGGCCTGCTCTTCTTTGACCAATGCGCGGAATTCCGCTTCCGTCAGGGTTTCCTTTTCGATCAGGCTGCGGGCGACGCGTCCCAACAAAGCCTCCTTGCCGCGCAACAGGTTCAGCGCCCTGTCATAGCGCTGTCTCATGATGGCGGCGATGCACTCGTCCAGATATTGCTGGGTCTGTTCGGAATATTCGCGCGGCCCCAGGGATTCCTGGGCCGGCCCCCCGAAAGGGCCCGTCTTGGGGTTGCGGAGCACCACGTTGCGGAACTTTTCGTTCATGCCGTGATCCATCACCATCTGGCGCGCGATTTCCGTGGCGCGTCCCAGGTCATTGGACGCCCCCGTGGATACGTCCCCGTAGACGATCTGTTCCGCGGCGCGCCCTCCCAGCAGCACGTCGATGCGCGTAAGCAGTTCTTCTTCCGTAAGCAGGAAACGCTCCTCGGTGGGCAACTGCCAGGTGAATCCCAGCGCCCCCAGACCGCGGGGAATGATGGAGACTTTTTCCACCGGATCGGACCCGGGAGTGAAGGTCGCCACCAGGGCATGGCCGATTTCGTGGTGGGCCACCCTTTCCTTCTCCTTGGCGTTCATCAGGCGGTTTTTCTTCTTGAGTCCGCTCATCACTTTTTCGATGGCTTCATCCAGATCCTCCTGGAGCACGCGATCGCGGCCGGATTTGACGGCCAGCAGAGCGGCTTCGTTGATGAGGTTGGCCAGATCCGCCCCCACGAAACCGGGCGTTTTGCGGGCGATGACGGTGAGGTCGACCGTCGCGTCCATCTTCACGTTGCGGGCGTGCCGGCGGAGGATGGCGTCCCGGCCCGGCAGGTCCGGCTTGTCCACCACCACGTGCCTGTCGAAGCGTCCCGGCCGCAACAGGGCCGAATCCAGGGTCTCGGGCCGGTTGGTGGCGGCCAGGATGATCACCCCCACGCGCGGATCGAACCCGTCCATCTCCACCAGCAATTGGTTCAAGGTCTGTTCCCGTTCGTCATGGCCTCCCAGCAGGTTGGTCCGGCTCTTGCCGATGGCGTCCAGTTCGTCGATGAATACGATGCAGGGGGCCTTTTCGCGCGCCTGCTTGAACAGGTCCCGTACCCGGGCCGCGCCCACGCCCACGATCATCTCCACGAAATCCGATCCGCTGATGCGGAAGAAGGGGACCTTGGCCTCGCCGGCCGTGGC
Organism: Fibrobacterota bacterium; assembly: GCA_028287505.1. Classification (GTDB taxonomy): domain Bacteria; phylum Fibrobacterota; class Fibrobacteria; order UBA11236; family UBA11236; genus Chersky-265. Next base: position 23,607 of record JAQBPN010000097.1, read on the forward strand.
CCGGGCCAACAGGGTTTTGCCCGTCCCGGGCGGCCCAACCAGCAATACCCCCTTGGGGATCCTGCCGCCGATGGACAGGTATTTCGCCGGTGATTTCAGGAAATCGATAATCTCGGTCAACTCCTCCTTGGCCTCATCCACCCCGGCCACGTCCTCGAAGGTGACGTCCACCTCGCCTTCTTCCACGATATGCGCGCGGGATTTGCCCAGGGCGAACAGACCGGCCCCTCCGCCTCCGCCCATGCGCGGGATGATCAGCATCCAAATGCCCATGAAGAAAAGGGCGGGCAGGATCCAATTGAAGAGGAACCGTTGGAAGCCGCCGCCGGCCTGGGCGCGCGAATAATACTCCACGCCCGCTGAATCCAGCAACTTCACCAAATCGTCCCCGGGGACGGGAACGGCCCGCACGGGCGGAGGTTCCTTGGGGATCACGGCGGTTTTCCCCGCTCCCGTTTTTTCCTGGCCCGTCCCGGTGGACGGGGTCCGGGACGCGGACGGAGTCCGGCCGGAATCGGACGAAGGTTTGGAAAATCCCAGCACCAGGTCCGGACCGATTTCAACCCGTTTGATCTCCCCCTTGCGCACCTTCTGTTTGAACTCGCTGTATGCGACCAGATCGGATGTATTCCTGGGAATGAGGAAATTGAAAATGAGCAGGGTGGCTCCCAGGAACACCAGGTACCAGATGGGAAACCGGGCCTTGCCCGCGGGAGGCGTTTGCTGCGGAGGTTTTGGGGGGGCCGGATCGGGCTTTTTCTCCTGCGGTTTTGACTTGTCCTTGACCGGAAGCCAATCCTGCAACGCCGCGAGCAGAAAATTTTTTCCAAGAGCCATGGTAAAGACCCCAAGGATCGAAAAGCCGCTTAGCCCCATTCACAAAGAAAAACTTTCCGGCCCCGGTTGCCAGTTCTTTACCCCGCCTCCTTTGCGGTACGTATTTTATTGGTATACAATTGAAAACATATGAGCAAATCAGCCGATTCCCAATCCAACCAGTCTCTCCGCATCGAAACCGATCCCGCCGTGCTGGGAGGCAAGCCCTACATCCGGGACACCCGTCTTTCCGTGGAATTCCTGCAAGGGCTGATTGCCACGGGGTGGTCCATGTCCAGGATCCTGGAAGTCTATCAATACCTCGACGCGGACGATCTCAAGGCCATGGGCGCTCCACCGCACCCGACTTCCGGCCACGCGGCGGCGGTCCGAGGCGCGGCCTCCCAGGCATCGGGCCTGCCCAGCTAGCCGTCCTTCAATTTTTATTTGCATCTCGGATCGGATTCGCCCGGCCGGGATCCCGGCGATTTATTTTCTAGGAAGGGGACCGAACCGCAGGGAGGGAGACATGGCCAAGAAACAATCCCAGGACGGCCGCGTTCTGGAGCATGGGGATATTTTTTTCTTCTATCGTCCCAAGGTAGGCGTGGAAATGGCGCGGAACCTGGAGGACGTGGCGGATTTCCATATCATTTTACATCCGCTCAAGACCAATCTCTACAGGTTCGCCGCGGTTTCCCTGATGGGTCTGCTTTCCGGCAACCTTGAAGCCTGGGAGGCCAAGTTGGAGGTGGTGGAAACCTACCTCGCCAGGGTGATGAAAAAACTGAAGGAGGCCCATCCCATTCCGGCGGCCCGGGCCTGCGGAGAGGGCATTTACGCCATCGCCGAACATCGAGGCCACACCCACCTGGC
>JAQBPN010000060.1 GCA_028287505.1 Fibrobacterota bacterium
CCTCGATCAAACCCAAGGAAGGCGGCGCGAATTTCAACGATATGTTCACCGGCTTCCTCAAGGACGTCAACGAGATGCAGTTGAAGGCGGATCAATCCATCCAGAAGATGGTATCCGGCGAAGTCAAAGACGTGCACCAGGTGATGCTGGCCGTCGGCGAAGCCAAGGTGGCCTTCAACCTGCTCCTGGAAATACGCAACAAGACGATGGAAGCGTACCAGGAAGTGATGAGGATGAGAGGGTGAAAACGAACGAAGAAAAAAACAAAGAAATCGCGGCGCTCTTTCCCGCAATTTTCGATTTGCGATTTTCAATTTTCTGTTTGCAAAATTCCTTGTACTCCCTCCTATATCGTTCATCGTCACCATCCCTGAAGTCCTTTAATTCTTTTTCATAGCATCGCTCTTTCTACGCATGAGGTCCTGAATGTCCGAATATCTGAAGCAACTCATCATCCAGCTCCGCACCATCTGGGACAAGCTGAACGCCACCCAGAAGGCCATCATGATCGCCACTTCGGCGGTGGTGCTGGCCGGCATGATCACCATCATCGCCTGGTCCGCCACGGGTGGGAGCGGCGGCGGAAGCGATTCGGGATATTCCACCCTGTTCGTGAACGTGGAACCGGAGGATGCCGCCAAGGTGACGGACGCCTTGAAGGAAATGAAGGTACCTTACAAACTGGAGAATAACGGCCATCAGGTGACGGTTCCCAAGGAGCAGTTGTACGAGGCTCGCATGCAGATGGCGCGCCTGGGGCTGCCGCAGACGGGCGGGCAGGGCTATGAGATCTTCGACAAGCTGCATCTGGGCATGACCGATTTCGTGCAGAACCTGAATTACCGCCGGGCCCTGGAAGGGGAGCTTTCCCGCACCATCGAGAGCCTGCACGAGGTGGACAAGGCCCGCGTGCACGTGACCATTCCCAAGCCCTCCCTGTTCACCGAAAAGAAGGAAGAGGCCACCGCCTCCGTCATCCTCAAGTTGCGGGCCGGCGAAGAAATCGATGATCGCCAGGTGCGCGGCATCGCCCATCTGGTGGCCAGCTCCGTGGAAGGCCTGAAGGCCCGCCAGGTCACCGTCCTGGACATCCATGGAAACATGCTCACCAAGGGATTCGCCGACAACCAGCTGGCCGAACAGACCGATCACAACCAGTCCCTGCAGAACAGCGTGGAACATGAGCTGGAAAGGAAGCTGGACGATATCTTCCAGGGCCTGCTGGGTCCGAACAAGACCCGCGTCAAGGTTTCCGCCGAGCTCGATTTCGACCAGGTGCAGAAGACGGTGGAATCCTACGATCCCAATACCAAGGTGATCCGCTCGCAACAGCGGGACGAGAACTCCCTCAAGGGCACGCCGCAGGCGGGCTCCACGGAACAAAAGGAAGGTTCCATCACCAACTACGAGTTCGACAAGACCATGGCTTCCATCGTGAGCACGCCCGGGGCCCGCAAGCGCATCACCGTTTCCGTGGCCGTGGACGGGACCTACAAGATCGGGACCGACGGATCGCGCACCTACGTGCCGCGGACCCAGGAGGATTTGGACAAGTTCACCGCTCTGGTCAAGAACGCGGTGGGTTTCAAACCCGGAAGCAAGGACGAGGTCTTCGTCACCAACGTGCAGTTCGACAACCAGTTCCTGGTGGAAGAACAGGAAGAGATGAAGAAGCTCGAGAAGAAGGAATGGATGGAAGTGGGCAAGAAATACGGCATCCTGGTGCTCATCCTCCTCTTCGGCCTGTGGTTCTTCCGGGGCCTGGTGAAGAACCTGGCTTCGGCCATGAACCCGCCCATGCCCAAGTACGCAGGCCTGAACCTGGAACCTGAGGACGAAAAGGTCCCTCAAAATGTCCAAAAACAGAGGGATATTCTGGAGAGAGTTGAGTTCATGACCCGCACGGAGCCCATCAATATCGCCAACCTGATCAAAACGTGGCTCCACGAGGAGAAAATACGGGACAATAGCAGTGGCGGCGGCAAGAAGAAACAGCCCGCGGGCAAGGATTAACGGACATGGCGGACGCGAAGACGGAAACCGGCGGCAAGAACGAATCGCTCCCCGTATCCACGCTCACCATCGGAGGGCCGACCAAGGCCGCGGTGATGATGGTGACCTTGGGAGCGGAGGCGTGCGCCCAGATTTTCAAGAGCCTGGACGAGGAAGACGTGGAAATCCTCACCGCGGAAATCGCGCGTCTGGAAGGCATCACGCCGGAAACGCGGGAACGCGTGCTGGAAGAGTTCCACCAGATGGCGGTGGCCCAGAAATACATCCTCCAGGGCGGCGTGGACTACGCGCGGCAGGCGCTGGAAGCGGCCATGGGACCGCGGCGCGCCAAGGAAATCCTGGAAAAGGTCCAAAGCACCATCCGCACCACGGGCTTCAGCCTGTTGCAGGACGTGGATCCCTCCCAGCTCGTGAACTTCATCCAGAAAGAACATCCCCAGACCATCGCGCTGTTGCTCGCCCATATGGACGCTTCCATGTCGGCTCCCATCCTGTCGGCGCTGCCGCAGGAATTGCAGGTGGACGTCACCACGCGGCTCGCCACCATGCAGAGCGTTTCGCCCGACGTGCTGGAGCAGGTCGAGGAAGTGCTGGCCCTGCAGATGAAGAGCCTGTTCGGCGGCAACGTCTCGGAAGTGGGCGGCGTCAAGTTCGTGGCGGAAATGCTCAACCAGGTCGATCGCGGCGCGGAAAAGAACATCCTGGGCAATCTGGAACGGGAAAACCCGGAACTGGCCACGGAGATCAAGAACCTCATGTTCGTCTTCGAGGACATCATGCTGCTGGACGACAAGGGCATCCAACGCATGCTCAAGGAAGTGGATACCAAGGAACTGGCCCTGGCCCTGAAGGGCGCCAGCGATACCGTGGGGGACAAGTTCTTCAAGAACATGTCCAGCCGCGCCTCCGAGATGATGAAGGAAGACATGTCCTTCATGGGCCCGGTGCGCGTCAAGGACGTGGAAGGCGCCCAGCAGCGCATCGTGGATATCGTGCGCCGCCTGGAAGACGACGGGGAGATCATCATCTCCGGCCGCGGCGGCGACGACGAAATAGTGGTTTAGCACAGTTAAGGAACGGTCCCGATGGAAGCCAGATTCGGAATGAAGGCCGGCGGATTGCTCGGCAGGGACAAGAAGGATATTCCTCCCGACGGTCCCGCGCGTGTCGTGAAGCCAGGCGATTGGGGCGCAGTCCCGGACTCCGGCATGAAGGGCTTTCCCATGACGGCCTTCAACATGCCGGGCCGCGCGCAGCCAAAGCCCACCGAATCGGAAATGGTGATCACGGAACTCACCCGGGTCGCCCGCAAGGCCGAAGAGGCAGGCAAGAACTCCGTGCAGAAGGCGGTGCGCGACGGCGAAGCGGCCGCGCAGGCGGCTTTGGCGCGGGGCAGGGAAGAAGGCATCCGGGAAGGTGAAAGCCGCGCCTGGGAAAAATATCTCAAGGCCCTGGAGGAAATGCGGGCCAACGCCGCCATGGCGCTCAACGCGCTTTCCGAGGAAAAAGCCTCCCTTTTCCTGGAGTTCGAAGGCCAGGTCCTGGAACTGTTTTCCGCCACCGTCCACAGAGTGTTCGACGGAGTGGCCAAGGAACATGCCGAGGCCGTGCTGCCCCTGCTCAAGAAGGCCGTGAACGCCTTGGGCCAGGTCACCACCGTGACCCTGAAAGTGAATCCCGCCGACTTCCGCACCGTGCAGGACAACCAGGATTTCTGGTTGCCCGTGGACGCGGGCATGAAGGACATCCGCGTGGTATCCGACGAGCGCATCGTCAAGGGCGGTTGTTTCGTGGAATCGGATTCCACCTCCGTGGGAATGCAGGCCGACGAATTGGCCGACCGCATCGACGACGAATTGAAACGGATTTTCGCCGCCAAGGCGCAAGCCATCAAAGGCCCCGAATCCTCCCCTTCCGCCGAAAACGGCCCGGCGGCCGGGAGCGATCCCGCCTCCGGGACGGATGACGGAGACGCCGCTCCTTGATCGAAGATTCCGCGTTCGCTCCCTACGGACAGGCCCTGGACGCGATGTGCCTGGCGCCCATCCGCGCCAAGATCGTCCAGGTGATAGGCCTGGTCCTGGAAAGCACCGGTCTCTCCGCCAGTCTGGGGGAGATATGCGCCGTATACGACGGTTTGAAGCAGGTGGGCCAGGCCGAAGTGGTGGGCTTCCGCCGCAAGACCACCCTCCTGATGGCGCTGGGACAATTGCACGGCCTGAAGCCCGGCATGGAAGTGATGGCCACCGGCCAGGTTTTCTCCGTGCGCGTGGGACCGCAATTGCTCGGCCGCGTTCTGAACGGGCTGGGCGAGCCCATCGACGGCAAAGGACCCATGCTCCTGCCCTTGCAGGGACGCGTCAACAACGACCCTCCCAATCCCCTGGATCGCCGGCGCATTTCGGAACCGATGATTACCGGCATCCGCGCCATCGACGGTTTCCGCACCGTAGGCAAAGGCCAGCGGGTGGGATTGTTCGCGGGATCCGGGGTGGGGAAGTCCGTGCTGCTGGGCATGATCGCCCGCAATTGCAAGGCCCAGGTGAACGTGATCGCCTTGATCGGCGAACGCGGCCGCGAGGTGAAAGAGTTCCTGGAAAAGGATTTGGGCGCGGAGGGCCTGTCCCGCTCCGTGGTGGTGGTGGCCACTTCCGATCAACCCGCTTTGATCCGCCTGAAAGCGGCCATGGTGGCCACCGCCATCGCCGAGTATTTCCGCGATCTGGGCAGCGACGTGATGCTGATGATGGATTCCTCCACGCGCCTGGCCATGGCCCAGCGTGAAATAGGCCTGGCCATCGGAGAACCTCCCTCCACGCGAGGCTATACGCCCTCCGTGTTCGCGATGCTGCCGCGCCTGATGGAACGGGCGGGCATGGGCAAGACCGGCTCCATCACCGCCCTGTACACCGTGCTGGTGGAAGGCGACGACATGGACGAACCCGTGGCGGACGCGGTCCGATCCGTGCTCGACGGCCACATCGTCCTTTCGCGCTCCCTGGCGCACCGCAACCACTATCCCGCCATCGACGTGCTCAGGAGCGTCAGCCGTTGCATGTCGGACGTGACTTCCAAGGAACACCGCGCGGCCACGGGCAAGCTCCTCAACGCCATGGCGGTCTACGCCGACGCCGAAGACATGGTGAACCTGGGGGCCTATGTGCGCGGATCCAATCCGCAATTGGACATGGCCATCGCCATCCATGCGGAGGTGGACAGGTTCCTCATCCAAGGAGTAGAGGACAAGAGCGAACTCAAGACCACCCTCGATAAGGTGGCGGCCATGGCCGGAGCCATCAAGTGAGAAAGTTCACATTCGATCTGGAGCAGGTGCTGCGCATGAAGCGTTGGCGCGAAGAAGACGCCAAGAAAGCCCTGGCCGTGGAAGTCGCGGCCCTGGAACAGCTCAAGTCGCGCTTGCTGGAATTGCAGGGCGATCTGAAGGAGCTCTGGGATGGGGATGCGCAGGGCGACGGTCCGGTCATCGATCATCGCGGCCGCCTGGGCATCCTGCAATACGCCCGGCACGTGGGCACCCTGATATCCGGCCAGGAAGGCGACATCTCCGAACAGGGGAAACGCCTCAAGGAGAAATCCGACCTGCTGCTCAAGGCCATGCAGGAGCGGAAGGTGCTGGAGAAGCTCAAGGAGAGGCGCAAGACCGAGTACCGGGTGGAGCGCAACCGCTTCGAATACGCGAACCTGGACGAGTCGTCCGCGCGCTATCTGCGCCGGCTGGCGGACCAGGAAAACAGTCTCAAGGAAGAGATTGGACAATGAGAACCCGATTTTCATTTCCGATCCGCCGCGACCGGTGATGCGCTACGGAAAGCTGGCCGCGGTATTGCTCGTCGCGGGCGCCTGGCTCCCCGTGCGCGCCCTGGTCCACAGCGTCAGCGATTTCCGGCAGGACAGTTCCGCCGCCGCCGGGGACAAGTTCCGCCTGGACGGGGGATGGGGCGATTCCCTCATGCTCGATGCCCAGTTCTTCCGCTACACCACGGCCAAAACCGTCCGCCTGAGCGACGGGCATTTCAACAATGGCGGTTCAGGCGCGGGCCCGATCGTTTCCAACATCGGCCTGTTCCGGTTCAAGGTGGCCTATGTCGCCTGGAACGGCACCACCCATGACGCCACCAATGGCCCCAACAACCTGGAAGCCCCCAGGGCCAACATCGTCACGCGCACGATCGATCTCAGTCCGGATACCGCGGCTACGGACGATGCCGCCGTCATCATCGCCTCCCAGGAAAACGTCACGGAAATCCCTCCGAAAATCTTCTACCTGAGCGGTCCGCCGGCCCCCACTTATATGAATTTCGCCACCGACGGAAATCAGTTCGCGGCTTACTGGGGATCGGCGACCCCCAGCGGTCCCATCCGGCGGACCACGAGCCGGGATCCGCAGATCGGCACCTATGTCATTCCGGCCTCCCCCGTGATCATGGGCGAGCTGGGAAGGATGTCTTCCTGCCTCATTCCCGGGTCCGGCGGGACCAAGACCATGGTCGCGTACGAAACCAATTTTTCTCCCGGGAAGTTCGAGGTGCGCTGGGAGGACATCACCGCGGGAACCTCCGTCGTTTCCGTGACATACGTCAGGCCGGTATTGCCGGCGGACTTCGCCGTGGCCGCGGATTCCTCCGGCAACTCGGTGGTGCTGTGGCGGGAGGATGCGGATCTTTACGGCGTGGCCTTCAATGCGGCCCACGTGGAAATCATGGCGCCCATCCTCCTCCAGTCCAACGTGGTATTCCAGGAGGATTCCGTTCCTACCATCCAGCATTTTTACCGGCCTTATTCGGTGGCGGGAATGACGCGGGGAAATTTCCTGATAGCCTATTCAGCCGCGACCGGTGCGACCAGCGACATCTACTCCCGGACCCTGGCCCTGCCGATTGGGCCGCAGGCATATGCGCTCGGCGGCCAGGTGGCTTTGAGCCCCCCGGGCCCGTTTTTCTGCCTGTTCCCCGATCTGGCGGTCACGGCGGACCGCGTGACGGCGGCCTGGTACCAGCGTCCGAACGTGGGCGGCCTGCGCAAGATGATGGGAAGCATCTTCCAGAAGGTAGGGACCGGCCTCACCCTTGCGGGACGCACGGACATCGATATGGCCGGTGAAAACCTCGGCTTCTCGAGTACGGGCCCGAAATGGAACCGCTACCATTGGTTCCACGCCGCCAACGTGGCGATGGATGCCAAAGGAAACGTGGTGGCGGCCTACGACAGCGGAGCCCATGCCAAGGTGGCGCTGGTCCGCAACACTCCCATCTACTACGATTCGGCCTCTTTCCTGAGCAAGAGCCTGAAGGTGGAGAATCCGGCCATCCCGGCCTTCGTGTTCAATCCCGCGTCGGACTCGGTCACCTTCCTGCCGTTCCGCCCCACCACCACCGACTCCCTGAATACCCACATCCGGATTGCCTTGTCGCCCGACAATACGTTCAGCGGCGCCGGTTCCGCGTACCATCCGCTTCCCGCGGCGCAGAAGGCCGCAAGCGGTTTCTACCGCTACGGCGTGGATCTGCTCACGGTCAAGACCGGCAATCCCTCCAATACCAACCTCACCACGCCCAAGCTCAAGGCCCTGGACATAGAGTACAACGTCAAGCCCTTCACTCCCGGAGTCGACTCCATCAAACCGGGCAGCCGGCCCCAATCCGCCTACAATCCCGCCGGTCCCTATCCTTTGTTGACACGTAAGGACTCCCTCAAACTGGTCTGTTCCGGATTCGACGCCGATGACGCCGGACTGGAGTTCCGGATCTCCCTGGGCGGCACCCTTCTCAAAGCCGTCGTGGGCACGCGGGTCTCTCCCGGCAACTACACGGCCACCCTCGATTTCCTCCCCCCCGACACCCTGATGAATCCTCTCATCCTGGCGTTGACGACCGTCGATCAGGGAGCATGGAGCAGCCGGCCCTTGATCCTGTCCTTCGGATTCCGGAACAGCCCTCCCGCGCAAACCCTGACGGTGTACCGCAACCGGGGCTGGGATTCCGCATCGGTGTTCCGGCCCTTTGGAGGGGGCGTGGACACCATCTCGCCCGTGAACGGGGGATTGCTGGTGATCCAGGATGGGGACTCCCTGACCCTCAAGGCCCGGTATGCGGACAGCAACGACAACAGCGTGACCGCCACCTGGCTTCGCAACTCCGTTATCCTGGGAAGCCGTACCCTGCCCGTCACGGATTCGGTGGCCTTCCGCTTTTCGCCGGACACCCTGGCGCCGGCCATCGATACCGCCGTGGCCAAGGTGGGGGACAAGGACACCACCGTAACATTCAGGATACCTGTGCGCCTGAACCATGTGCCCTCGGTCGACTCCGTCTACCATGCGGACTACAAGGGAAAGGATTCCATCCTGAAGGTGGGGCCGTTCGACAAGGTGAGGAATTTCGCCACGGATACCGGCCTGACCATCCCTCCCGGGCTGTTGACGACTATCGGGGGCGGGTTTTCCGACGTCGATCTGACCGCCGGGGATTCCCTTTCCGTCATCTGGCGGGTCTGGAAGCAGCCGCCGCTCTGCGCCAAGGGGAACCTTTCCTGCTACATCAAAACGGATTCGGGGACGGGCCTCACATTGTCCCGGGTATTCAGCATCCAGGAGCAATATCTGACCGTGCGGGTCACGGATGCCTTCGGCGCGTTCCGGGAGCGCGGACTTTTCCTGGAATACCCCGTCTTGGACACTTCGGGCACGGCCGTGGCCGTCAATTCGCTCAAGCGGGATATCGATTTCGTCATCGGCGCGGAAAAGCACGATACGGCGGTCAAGGCGGAGATCCTCAGCCAGGGCACCGCGCCCCTGCTGATCCTTTCCGTGGCCACCAAGAATAACGACCGGAAATGGCTGGACTTCAAACTGGAATGGATCACGGGTTCGCCGCCCCGGCTGGACAGCGCGCGGTTCTCCGGCGCCACCAACGTGAACGCTCTGGCGGGAGGCAAGACCGTTTCCCTGCCCCCCGGGACCGCCTTGGATTTTGATTTCCGTTTTTTCAGCGACTCCTTGCGCGGTGATTCCGTGCTTACGGACACCCTGGTGGTGCTGACCAACGATTTCGTGAATCCGATCCTGAAAATCCCTTTCCGCCTGGAACACCGGGATCTCCCCCTGGTCCGCCTGGAGGTGCTCGGGACCCCCGCCGCGGGCCCCCCCGGGGGCTTCAACGCTTCCGGCCTTCCCAAGCTGGTGCCGGCGCGATCCACGCTCTCCATGGTCTTTTCGGAAACGGTGCGCGTCCCGGACCCGGCCAAGATGTTCCGCGTGTATTCCTATCTGGATTCGCTCAAGAACCCGGCCGGATTCGAGATCATCCCCGGCGCTTACGAGTACCGTCTTCGCAAGGCGGGGCTGGGAAAGATCGCCGCTGCATCGGACTCTCTGGCGGATACCGTGGTCTTCACTCCCAAGTACATCAAGGCTTCCGACTCCCTCAAGGTCATGCCCGGGCCCGGTTTTTTCATCTACCGGGACATATTGCACATCCGCCTGTCCAACGCCATCACCGACAAGTCCGGCAACGGCCTGGACCTGCGGCTGGACAAGAAGGTGCGGGCCCCCGGCAGTTTCGACACCGTGTTCCAGGCGCGGGTGGATACCAGCCTTTTCAGGGTCGTGTCCACGCAGCCGGAAGCGGGCTCCAATGGCTGGAACCCGGAAGGGACCATCAAGATCCGGTTCAACCGCAAGCTCTCCAAGGGTCCGCCCGCGGGAACGGATTCCCTCACCCTGCTGGCCTTGAACGCCCTGAAGGCCGGGGACAACCGGAGCGTGCACGTTACCTCCGTCTACAGGCCGGGCAAGACCTATGATTTCCAGTTCCTGTCCCTGGCGGACAATGATTCCTCCCTGGTTTTCAGGACGCGGCCCCTGCTTCCCTCGCGGGACACGGTGAGCATCTCCCTGTCGGGCGGAATCCTGGACACTTCCGGACTCTCCCTGGACGGCAACGGCGACAAGTTCCCCAATTGGCTGTACGACAAGAGGGATACGGTGGATTCCTACGGGTTCACCTTCATCACCACGGACGCGGACTTCTACGTCTTTCCCAATCCATTCCGTTTCGCCGATTCCCGCCATCGGGACAAGGGGACCATCACCTTCAAGAACCTGAATTCCCTGCGGGGATACGGGATCGGCAAGGACGTGGTCCTGCGCGTGCATACCATGACCGGGGACCTGGTCTACAATTCCAAGACCTCCTCCAAGCAATACGGGCCGGACAACCTGCTCAGCACCAGCCTGGATTGGGACCTGACCAACGACCATGGAAGCGTGGTGGGCACCGGCGTCTACATCTACACCTTGATGACCGAAGGGAGCAAACTGCTCCACAAGGGCAAGGTCGCCGTAGTCCGGTAATCCCCGAATCCGGGCCGGGAAGCCGATCCGGTAACGCGCAGGAAAGCGTCCTTCCTCCAAAACCGCGCTTTTGCACCCGGAAATCGGACCGGAATGCGGGAATCCGGTGCAATCAGGGCCCCTTTTTCCTAATTTGTTCCCCATGATTGTGAACGCCATACTTGCCAAACTATTCGGGACCAGCCACGAGCGCGAGGTCAAACGCCTGCAACCCAAGGTCGCGGAGATAAATCTCCTCAGCCCCGCCGTGGAGCCGTTGGACGATGCCGACCTGGCCGGAAAGACGGTGGAATTCCGGCAACGCTTGGCGGAAGGCAAGACCTTGGACGACATCCTTCCGGAAGCCTTCGCGGTCTGCCGCGAGGCCGCGGATCGCCGCCTGGGCATGCTGAACGTGCTCAATCCCGAACTGAACTTCGACGTTTCCAAGCTCAGCCCCGGCTCCCAGAAGCTGGTGGCGGAAGCCAGGGAGAAGCTCGCGGGCGGTCCTGAGGGCGATCCCGCCCCGGTGGCGCACCATACCCTCATGTTCCCCGGATCCTTTTACGCGGAAATCCGCACTCTCAATCCGGAAAGCCGTTACCCTTTCCGCTACCGTCCCTTCGACGTGCAGTTGATCGGCGGCATGGTGCTTCACGAAGGCAAGATCGCCGAAATGAAGACCGGCGAAGGCAAGACCGTGGTGGCGACGCTGCCCGTCTATCTCAACGCCCTGGAAGGCAAGGGCGTGCACGTGGTGACCGTGAACGATTACCTGGCCCGCCGCGATGCCCAGACCATGGGCAAGGTGTACCGCTTCCTCGGATTGTCCGTCGGCATCATCGTCCACGGCCTGAACGAGGACGAACGCAAGGCGAACTACAATTCGGACATCGCCTACGGCACCAACAACGAATTCGGCTTCGACTACCTGCGCGACAACATGGCCCACAACCTGGAAGACTGCGTGCAGCGCGAGCTGAACTACGCCATCGTGGACGAAGTCGATAGCATCCTGGTCGATGAGGCCCGCACGCCTTTGATCATTTCCGGCCCCGCGGAGCAGTCCACGGACAAGTACAAGAAGGCCAACGAGGTGGTGCGCTACCTGGTCAAGGACACGCACTACACCCTGGACGAGAAGGAAAAGCACGTCTCGCTCACGGAAGAGGGCGTCAACGTCTGCGAGGAAAAACTCGGCTTGGAGAATCTGTACGGCGACCTCAACGTGGAGTGGGTCCACCACGTCCAGCAGGCGCTCCGCTCCCACGTCATCTTCAAGCGGGACGTGGACTACATGGTCAAGAACCGCCAGGTGGTCATCGTCGATGAATTCACCGGCCGGCTCATGGAAGGCCGCCGCTATTCGGAAGGCCTGCACCAGGCCATCGAAGCCAAGGAAAACGTCCCCATCCAGCGGGAAAACCAGACCCTGGCCACGATCACCTTCCAGAACCTGTTCCACATCTACAAGAAGCTGGGCGGTATGACGGGAACGGCCGATACGGAAGCCTCCGAGTTCCAACAGATCTACAAGCTCCGGGTTGTCGTGATTCCCACCAACCGCAACATGATCCGCAAGGACCAGGACGATCTCATCTACAAGACGCGCCGCGAGAAGATCGAGGCCATCGTCGTGGATATCAAGGAGCGCCATGCCAAGGGACAGCCCGTCCTGGTGGGTACGGTCTCCATCGAGAAGTCCGAGGAACTCAGCGGGTTCCTTCTCAAGCAAGGCGTGCCCCACGAGGTGCTGAACGCCAAACATCACCAGCGGGAAGCCGGCATCATCGAAGAGGCCGGCACCAAGGGCAAGGTGACCATCGCCACCAACATGGCCGGCCGCGGTACGGACATCCAGTTGAACGAAGGCGTGGTCGAAACCGGCGGTCTCTACGTGCTGGGCACCGAGCGGCATGAAAGCCGCCGTATCGACAACCAGCTGCGCGGCCGTTCCGGCCGCCAGGGCGATCCGGGCGAATCCCGCTTCTACCTGTCCCTGGAAGACGATCTCATGCGCATCTTCGGTTCCGACCGCATTTCGCGCATCATGGACCGCCTGGGAGTGGAAGAGGGGGAAGTCATCTCCCATCCCCTCGTGAACCGCGCCATCGCCACCGCGCAGAAACGCGTGGAAGGCCAGAACTTCGAAATCCGCAAGCATCTGCTCGAGTACGACGATGTGATGAACAAACAGCGCACGGTCGTTTACGGCTTGCGCCGCCGCATCCTCAAGGGCGAAGAGATCAAGGATGAAATCGAAACCCGCATCGTGGAGGCGGTCGACGAGGTGGTGTCCCAATACGCCGTGGCCGGCAACTATCCCGAGAACTGGGAGCTGGACAAACTCTATGCGGAGCTGAAGCGCGCCTTCGACCTCGACTATTCCATCGCCGGGGACGTGCTGCATTACCAGAGCGCGGAACAGACCGTGGACCAGGTCGTGGAATTGGCGAAGCAGAAATACGCCGCCATCGAGACCGCCATCGGATCGGAACAATTGCGCGAGATCGAGCGCCAGGTCCTGCTGGGCGTCATCGACCACCTGTGGCGCGAGCATCTCTACGCCATGGATCACCTGCGCGACGCCACCCGCTTCCGCGGCTACGCCCAGAAGGATCCCCTCCAGGAATACAAGAAGGAAGGCTTCGCGATGTTCGCCACCACCCTGGAGCGCATCGCCATGGACGTCTCCCAGCGGATCCTGCACATCGATCCGGATTTCCTCAAGCGTCAGCAGGAAGCCATGATCCGGGCCCGCGAGATCGAGATGGCGCGCATGCGCCAGATGGAATTCAGCATGCCGGGCGAACCCGAAGGCGGCGTGGCCGCCAACCTTCCGCCCCAAGGCGTGGCTCCCCAGTCCCGGGAACTGCCTCCGGTGCAAATCCAGAGCGGCCCCGTGCGCAGCCCCCAGGCGCAATCCGCTCCCGGCCAAGGCCGCCCGTCCCCGCAGGCAAGGCCCATGGTCGCGCCCGGCCCCGCCATCGACGTGAAGAATGTCGGACGCAACGATCCTTGCCCCTGCGGCAGCGGCAAGAAATTCAAGAAGTGTCATGGAACGGATGCGTGAATAGCGTCCTGGACGTGATCGCCGGGCATCCCGGTTTTTTCTCTCTCGAGGGCGTGGACGGCAGCGGGAAAACCACCCAGCTCGCCCTCCTCGCCGATCGTCTCAGGCAACAAGGCCGGGACGTCCTCACCGTCCGGGAACCGGGCGGCACGCCGGTCTCGGATAAAATCCGCCAGTTGATCCTATCTCCCGAAAACCCCATCGTACCTGCGGCGGAGTTGCTGCTTTTCTCGGCTGCGCGCGCGCAATTGGTCGCGGATGTGATCGCGCCCGCCCTGCGCGCCGGCAAAATCGTCCTGGCCGATCGCTTCGGCTGGTCCACCCTGGCATATCAGGGGTATGGCCGGGGGATGGATCCCGGCCCCATCCGGGAGCTTTTCCGGATTGCGTGCGGAGATGTCTGGCCCTTGCACAGTTTCCTGCTGGACTTGCCCGTGACTTCCATGCGCGGCCGCCTGGAAGCCGGCGGCCGGCCCGCGGATCGCATGGAAAGGGAAGACTCGTCGTTCTTCGATCGGGTCCGGCAAGGATACCTGAGCATCGCCAAGGAAAATCCCGATCGGTTCACCGTGATCGATGCCGGTCGCGCGCCGGAAGCAGTGCACCAGGCCATCGTGTCCGGGCTTTCGCCCATGCTTCCGGCCTTCCGGTAGGCCCCCCGGTAGAATAGCGCACTCAAGGATCGGACGGTCAGGGACGACCGGACGGTCAGGGACCGTGGGTGTGGAAAGCCAGCAATTCCGCCACCCGCGCCGAGGGCACCGGCACTCCTTCGATTCCCCCCGACTCGCCCAATCCCTTCCCGCCCTGAGGCGAGTTCCGCTTCCAGGCGAATCGACTCCCGTTTTGTTTCAGGGCGGCGTCCAAAAGAGACGCGGCATCCCGTTCCTTTCCCGCATGCCAGGCGATGAGGGCCGCATGGCAAAGCAGGTTCGGCTCGCGGCCGCTCCCTTGCAGGGCCGATAGGGAATTGCGATAGGCCGCGGCGACGCTTCCCCGCTTGTAGAGGACCCAGGCCAGGCAATCGAAACCTTCCTGGGTGCGCCGCGCCTCCAGGTCGCGCTCCGCGTATTGGAGCGCTTGGCTCCGGCTGGAATCGGTTTCCGACAACAGAAATGCCAAAGGACGATAGTTCAAGCGTTCACTGATCGGATCTCCGGTGGCGGCCTTCAAGTAAGCCGCTTTGAGGGCCTGGGCGGCTTCCGGTTGGCCCAGTTCCGTTTGCAGGCGCATGCGGTCGAGCAAAAGCGAAGCATGGCCGCCATTGCGGACAGCCGTTTCCAGCAGGCGATCCGCCGCTTCCAGGTTCCCATCCCAGGCATAGGCGAGCCGGGCGATGCCTTCAAGGGCCGCAGGATAACCGGGCGATCGATCGAGGGCGGCGAGATACTTCCGCAGGGCCGCGCGGGGATTGCCTGCTTTGTCCGCGAGGCCGCCCATTTCCGAGAGATACCAGGCCAAAACCGGCGGAGGGAGCGAGGCGGCGATGGCCTCCGAATAGGCGAAGGCGAGCCCGGACTGCGCGGCGGCAAGGTCCCCTTTCCAGGCATGGAGACGGGCCCGCCGCGTTGCCAGGCCGGAAGATTCCAGGCCCGAAGCGACGCCCGGCCGGGACGCCGTATCGAGTTGCGCTTGCGCCTCCGCGTAGTTCCCGGTGGCGAACAGAGCATCGAAGAGCGGTAGTCTCCCGGCGTCCTTATCATCCGCGCCGGAAAGCAGCAATCCTTTGCGCGCGTGGGCGAGCGCCTCCGGGAACCGGTGGGCCGCCAACAGACATGCGGCGTATGCGGAATGGACTTCCGCCCGGGAGGAATCCGCCCGGAGCAGGGATTCATACCGGGACTGCGCCTGGAGCAAATCGGGGATGCGGCCCGCGGCCTGGAACCGGGAGAGATAGAGCCGGGCCAATCGGCCTTGGGCCAGGGGATCTTCTCCCTTCCTTTCCAGCAGACGGGCTTCCAGGAACCGGATCCCGTCCGCCTCGAAAGGCGGGGCGAGAGCGCTTTTCCCCAGCGCGCGGGCGAGCCTGTCCGGATCGACCACGGCGCCGGGAATGCCGATCCAGAACAGGGACAGCAGGAACAAGGCCGCCGCTGCGAATCCGCACCCGGCGATCCAGGAAGGCCTGACTGGCGCGCGGGGGATTTTCATTCCGTCAATGGGGTCCGGCCAGGAATGGAAACTCCGCGCTGAAGGCGGTATCATTGGCGTTCACGTGATCGCTGTGGAGAGCGGGCAGGGTGGGGCCGACCGCCACCGTCAGGGCGATGTCCGCCGCGTCATCCTCCAATTTCCGTCCGTCCAGGGCCGCGAAGTCCGACGTCGCCGATCCGAGTTTGGCGGGCAATTCATCGGGCAGCAGCAGCAAGACCGTCGCCTCCGGATCCGCATTGGCCACGGCCCCCAGCACCGTTTTGAATTGGGCCTTATAGTTCACCAGGTCCGAGTCCGGCCCGCGTTGGTTGTAGAGGGTTTTGCTGAAACCGGAGACGGTTTTCGGATGGTTGAAAACCGTGTTCAACGCGGGGATGCCCATCCTGTCCACCTGCGTGAAGGACGCATTTTCGGAATCCGAATCGTTATCGTTGCAGGCCGGGAAAAACACGGGCGTGCATAAGCCGACGGCCGCGGCAAAGGCAAGGGTCGAGACGCGATTGGAAACGTTCATGCCGGTCCTCCTTCAATTCTTTTTGCTTGTGGTGGCCCACGTGTAAAAGGCCGCGTCCGCGGCGATGCCCAGTTTCTGGGCCAGCAGGGATTTGGGCACCTCCACCACGATGGAGAGGATATTGGCCCCTTTGAAATCATCCGTGCCCGGATTGGAGAAGGCGAGGCTCTGCGCCGACGAGTCCCCGACCGGGACTTTCAAGGCCGCGGAATAGGCCGCGTTCAGGACGCTGGTGAGGCTGGAATCCCCCAGCAGATGCAGGAAAAAGGGATCATCCCGGGGACCCGTGAAGACGGTAAGGCCGTTTCCCTGGAACACCGTGTTGAATTGGCCGGAGGTGGGGCCCGATGCCAAAAGGACGTTCTTGGCGGTCCCCTTGACCACCGGGGCCTCGGGTCCCCGCACTTCGGCCGTCTGCGTGGCGCCGGTGCCGTTGAACCGGACCTGGATCACGGCGTCTTCGATGCCGTCCCGTTCCTTGTCGAGCTTGAACTGGTAGAGTCCGTTGGGATTGAAAAAGGCGGTGGTGGTCGCAGCCCCGGGAGTGAGGAAGGGGGCGACATTCATGACGAAAACCATCGAGTCCGCCCGGGAGAATACGTAGAGGTCGGTTATGTCCAGGTTGCCTTCGTCCGTATCGGGAGAGTCCTTGTGGTCGGCGGCAAAGGCGGCGGGAGGCAAGGCCGTGACAAAAAGGCATAGGCCCAATCGGCACAATACACTCCGGAACTTTCCGACATTTTTTTTCGGGATCATGAGCAGCTCCTTCGCTTGGAGGTTCCAAAAAATCATTTGCGCGGCCGCAAGGCAAGGTTTTTTTTGGACTTTTTACGCGCCGAATAACGACC
Organism: Fibrobacterota bacterium; assembly: GCA_028287505.1. Taxonomy (GTDB): domain Bacteria; phylum Fibrobacterota; class Fibrobacteria; order UBA11236; family UBA11236; genus Chersky-265. The sequence goes on from JAQBPN010000060.1 coordinate 16,953, forward strand.
AATAAAAATGGTTATTGCTCCGGATCGCTTTCCGTCCCCCCGTTCCGGGACCGGGAACCGGAGGGATGGGTTTCCGGGATCGCCGGATCGGTTCGAGACCATTCAAGTAAAACCTAAGGCGGTTCCGGCCGGCTGCGGGTTCGGCTCCCTTTCCCGGGTTTCGGGGCCGGGACCCCGAAAGCGGCGGAAATCGGCGTTTGCTTTTCCCCCCGGAAAGGGGTTAATCCATCGAAATTTGTACATTCCCTTGACGGTCGTATCTGGAAAACGGCCGGATCTTTCAAACCGACCGGGTCGCTTTATTCCGGCAGAGATGATAAGATCGGGATTAGGGGGATCGCTCCTCCGTTTGTGTTAAGGACAAAGATGAAGAAGAGCAAGTTCTACTACGCTACCGTGGCAATCCTCATCGCGGGATTCGCCTTCATCAGCAACCGTGTCCAGGCCGGAGGAGAGAAATTCTACTCCGACCTGATCCGCCTTGACAAGGTGGTCACGAAAATCAATGAGAACTATGTCGAGGACGTGTCCTCGGAGGAATTGGTGGACGCGGCGATCGGCGGCATCCGTTCCATCCTCGATCCCCACACGGCCTATTTCACTCCCAAGGATTATGAAGACCTGAAGGTCAACACGGAAGGCGAGTTCGGGGGATTGGGGATCCAGATCGGAATCCGCGATCAGATCCTGACCGTGGTCTCCCCCTTGGCCGGAACCCCGGCTCATCGCATGGGATTGCAGGCCGGCGACAAGATCATCCGCATCGATACCATCAGCACCCAGGGCATCAGCATCGACGACGCCGTGGAGAAGCTGCGCGGAAAGCCCGGCTCTCCGGTGAAGATCCAGATCCTGCGCGAAGGCATGCTGGAGCCGATGGAATTCAACATCGTGCGCGAAGTCATCAAGATCGAAAGCGTGCCGTATGGCGCCATGATCAACGATTCGGTGGGCTACATCAAGATCACCCAGTTCGCCAAGCGGACCTCGGAAGACCTGGAAGCCCGCATCAACGAGCTCAAGAAGAAGGATATGAAATCCCTGATCATCGACTTGCGGGTCAATCCGGGAGGATTGCTGAACCAGGCCATATCGGTGTCGGAGCTTTTCCTGGACAAGAACCAGATGGTGGTGTATACCAAGGGCCGGGTCAAGTCCCAGAACCAGGAATACCACAGCCGCCGGAATCCCATCTGGACCAAGAAAATGGTCGTGCTCGTGAACGAGAATTCCGCTTCGGCTTCGGAAATCGTGGCCGGCGCCATCCAGGATTGGGATCGCGGCATCGTACTGGGGGAAACCTCCTTCGGCAAGGGTTCGGTGCAGACCATCCTTCCCCTGGACGGCCAGCAGAACACGCTCAAGCTCACCACCGCCTACTATTACACGCCCGCCGGCCGCTGCATCAACAAACCTGAGAATGCGGTGCGCTTCAAGCTCAAGGCGGCCGCCAACGATTCCACCAAGAAGGATACGGCTTTCTTTTACACCAAGGCGGGCCGCAAAGTGCTGGCCGGAGGCGGCATCACCCCGGACGTCATCCTGCCCGGCCGCAAATACACCCGCTTTTCCACGGAGCTGCTCCGCAAGACCATGTTCTTCAACTACGTGATCAAGAAGCGCTTCGAGATCAACAAGAAGACCAAGATCACCCCGGACTTCGTGGTGACCAAGGATATCGTCGACGATTTCAAGAAGTTCGTCTACGCGGACACCACCTTCACCAAGTTCAAGAGCGCGTCCATCATCGCCCTGGACAACTTCCGTGAAATCGTGAAAAAGGAGCGCGTCGAGCGCGGCGACACCCTGCCCGGCGACAAGGACAAGGTCGAGGTGGAAGGCGCCACCGCCGCACTGGAATCGGTGCTTCGCGCCGAGACCGAAAAGGAGTTCGAGAAGAACATGGACTACATCACCTATCAGTTGAAGGCGGAACTCCTGGGCGCGGCCCTGGGAGAGGATGCCCGCACGGCGTTCGAACTGAAGAACGACAACCAGGTGATTGAGGCCAACCGCTATCTCGCCGACCACAAGCTTTTCGCCAGGGCCTTCAAGAAGGCCAAGGACAAGGGCTGAAAGCGCTTGTCCCGGCAAGGGCTGAAAGCCTTTGTCCCCCCGGGGACTGACACGCTTCCACCGTTCCCATGCGCATCCTGACCCTGGGCGGCAAGATGCTTTCCGACCCGCTGCGGGACCGGGGCCATGAGGTCCTGTCCATGGGTCCTCCCGGTACCGTACTCCACGTCCTCGATCGGGAAACGGATTTCCTCCGCTCCCCGGAAGAGGCGCGCGCGGCCATCCGCGAATCGGCCGAATCCTTCAATCCCGATTGGATCCTCCAGGTGGACGACTCCAATCCGCTGCCGCATCTGGGCCTGGAATCGCTTCCGGTCCCCAAGGCCTGGTACGCCGTGGACTCCCATCTGCATTGGGAATGGCATCGGCACTACGCTCCGGTTTTCGATCTCGTCTTCTGCGCCCAACAGAACCGGGTCCCGGCCCTGAGCGTTTTCCGGGGCAAGGTCGAATGGCTTCCGCTCGCCTTCACCGATGAGCCCGTGTTCCTTCCCTGGAGCGGCCGGGAGCATGATGCATCCTTCGTCGGCACCTTGGATCCCGCGCTCAACCCGGCGCGCATCGCGCTGCTGGACGGGCTCCGATCCCTGGGCCGGCCGGTGCATGCCGTGCAAGGTTCCACCAAGCCGGTCTACAGCGCCTCGCGCCTGGTGATCAACCAATCCGCCCACGACGATCTCAACTTCCGCGTCTTCGAGGCCATGGGCTATGGAGCGCTGCTGGTGACGGACCGCATCTCCCATTCGCTCGGGGAAATCGCGGAACCGGAAAAGGATTTCCTGGTCTATGCGCCCGGCGATGCCGCGGACCTGCACGCCAAGGTGGAATGGGCCCTGGGGCATCCCTCCGAGGCGGAAGCCATGGCGCGCCGGGGCCATGCCAAGGTATCGGCGCGGCACATGATGTCCCACCGCATTGACCGCATCGCCGAGGTCATGGCCGGTCCGCTTCCGATCCCGTCGCCGCGGGGCCATGTCCTGGCCCACCTGGCCGCCGCCCACGAGCACTTGTCGCGGCTGGCCCTGCCCGGACCGCTGGTGGAGTTCTTCGCCGCCGAGGCGCGGCGGCATGCTTCGGCCGCCCTGGACGCGTCCCCGGGGGAACCTTACGCTTTGCTGACGCTGGCGCAACTCGATCTGGAGCAGGGGGCCCACGGGCCCGCTCTCGCCTGGCTGGAGACGGACGGGGCCGGGGAGGGAGGGGAGGGGTATCGCCAACGTTACGCTTTCCTGAAGGCTTTGCTGCTGGCCCATGCGGGCCGCATGGCGGAGGCCCGTCAGACCGTCCTGGCGGGCCTCCGGGCCTTTCCCCTCGACGCCGATCTTCTCAAGCTCGCGGCGGCCGTGGGCCGGTGACGGCCCGCCGGTTCACTTTTCCCCGGTGACGGTTTCGTAGGCCTTGCCGGCGTTGACGCCCTGCTTGGCCGCACCGGCCTGGGCGCCGGCCGTGCCGGCTGCACCCGCTGTACCAGGATTGGCCGAGGTCTTGGCTCCGGCGGTTTTCTTGGGCAGGCCGCGGTGTTCGACGACCTTGCCTTCGCCGGTCAGATTGTAATTCAGCTTGGAAGGCGCGCCCCACCATTCCACCCGGCCGGAACCCGTCAAATCCAGATTGAATACGGATTGGTAATCCAAATCGAGGTAGACTTCGCCGGAACCGCTCAGGTTCACGTCCGCATCCCCGGAGAGGAGGTTTTCCCCGTGGATGGCCCCGTTCCCGCGCAGGTCTGCTTCCAGCAGGGAGGCATAACCTTCCATCACGATGCTGCCCGATCCGTTCAGGTTTGCGGTGAGACGAGAAGCGGTACCCGAGTAACGGATTTCCCCGCCGCCGTTCAGGGTGAGGGTCACTTCCGGAAAATTCCCGTCCTCCTGGATTTCCACAAGACCGTTGCCGTTATGGGTCAGGCCCCGGAGCTCCGGGACGATGAGGGTGATTTCCGGTTCCACGGTCGGCTGGATTCCGGAGGACATGCCGATGGTGAGCGTGCCCCCGTAGGCGTCGGTCTGGAAATAACCCGTCAGGTTGGCGTCCGAGGTGACGTAAGCGGAGTAGGCGGGACCGGTTTTCACAATCACATGTACCGGAGCTTCCAAACGCACGCGATCGAAGGACGGCAAGGTGCGGATTTCCGTGGCGGCAACGCCGTTGCCCTGCTCCCATTGGAAGTCCACCACCATGCAGGAAGAAAGGAGAAGGGGAAGGGTTGCCAAGGTCAGCCAGGTTTTCATCGGAGTTTCCTTTCCGGAATCCCGGCCCGGCCATTGTGGCCGGGCAAGGTGTCCCGTCGTCGCTGGCTTGTTATTAATCAAAAGGCGGGCCAAACACGTCCCGTTCAAAAAGCCCCTGAATCTTCGGGAAATCGCGATGCCGGGCGCGTTCCCGTCCGATTCCCCGTCCAGGGCGTGGACAAGCGCTGTCCAGGAATTGGAAGATTAGCCGGTCCCCATGCGCCCAAAACCAACCTCGCCCGTACCCTGGGGGCAACCCCTCAAATTGCTCCCCTTGCTTGCGTTTTTCGCGGTCGCGGCCGTGCTCCAATCCAAAGGCGAGTTCGAAGGCGATGGGTGGCGGTATCTCCAGAACGCCCGCAATCTCCTGCACGGTTTTTTCGCTTCCCCGGAAACCCTGATGTTCTGGAACGGTCCCGGATACCCCTTGGTGCTCACTCCGTTCCTGGCTTTCCACATCCCGCTTCCCCTTGCGCATTTGGCCAATGCCGTGTTCCTGTACCTGGCCGTGGTGCATTTCCAGGGGACGCTCAGGCTGGCCGGCGTGGAAAAGCGGAGCCTGGCGTACGCTTACGCCATGGCGGGCCTGTTGTTCCTGCATGGGCCGCTCTTGGGAATGATCATGACGGAATCGCTTTCGGCCTATCTGGTTTGCGGAGCGGCCTACCATTATTGCCGCGCGGCGCGGGAACCGGGATCCCGGCCGCACCTGATCCTGGCCGGGTTACATCTGGGTTACCTGGCGTTGACCAAGGTCTTCTTCGGATACGTGCTGGAAGTTTCCATTCCCATCGCCCTGGGAGCCTGGCTCTGGGCCCGCGGGACAAACAAGGGGACCGTAAATGATGGGGCCGGAAATGAAAAGGCCGGGTCAGGGGACGCCGGGCGGACGGCGTGGACGGCGGGAGCGGTCTGCGCCCTGGGGCTGCTGGTCTGCGCGCCCTACCTGGCCCACACCTGGGCCAAGACGGGCAAGGCCAACCTATGGGGCAATGCCGGCGGGTTCCAGCTTTATTACATGTCCCTGCCGGAAAAGGAATACTACGGGGACTGGCTGAACTTCGAAGCGGTGCTGGAGCATCCGGAGTATTTCCGCAACCACGTGGACTTTCTCCGCGAAACCCTCAAATTGGACTTCGTCTCCCAGGACGGCGTGTTCAAGCAGGCCGCCGTCCGCAACTGCCGGGAGCATCCGGGCAAATGCATCCTCAATTGGCGCGCCAACGTGAACCGCATGGTCTTCGGTTTTCCCAATACCTATTACCCCGGATCGGGCGCGGACCTGGCGACGGGAAACCGCGCATTCGTGTACGCCTTTCCGTTCGCCCTGTGCCTGCTGCTTGCCGTGCCGGGCTGGCTGGGACGCCGGACGCTCCCGGCATGGATTCATGCCTGTCTGGCCTTTGCCTGCATTTCCCTGGGAGGCATGTCCCTGGTGTGCGCCATCCCGCGGCAGGTGTTTCCCTTATTGCCCATGCTGGGGCTGTGGTGCGCGGTGGTAGTGGATAGGACTATCCGGTTCCAGGTGGGCGGGACCGGAGACGGGGCAGCGGAGCCCGGTTAGGGCCCGGGGCCCGAAGCAGGCCCTTCCGGGAATTCGGATTTCAGGCTTGGATATCGATTTTGCCGCCCACGCCGGGAGGGCTGGGAGGCGGCGCGGGTGGGGGCAGGGCCGCCAGCAACTGCGCGCTCTGCTGCTTCATCAGGTCTTGGGATTTTTTAAGCATGGCCACATCAATGGCCGAATCACCGCTCTGGGCACCGCTGACTGCTGCTATTCCGTCCATGGTTGAAAGCATAAAGGGTGGCACCTCCGGAAGGCAAGAACCCGTGTCCCGACCGGGCCCCGGCGGCTGGATTTAGCGGTCCAGTTTGTACATTTGAGGCATGGCCAAAAAGTTCATCATCGAGGGCGGACGCTATCTGAAAGGCGAAATCCGCATCCGGGGCGCCAAAAACGCGGTCACCAAGCAGATGGTGGCGGCCCTGCTGGCTCCGGGAAAATCCGTTCTTCACAACGTTCCGGAAATCGGGGACGTGGAGATCACCAAGCAAATCCTCGCTTCCATCGGATGCGTCATCACCCACCAGAAGGAAGCGGGAATCCTGGAGATCGACGCCACCAATCTCACCACCCAGGTGGTGCCCCAGGAATACTCCGGCCTCAACCGCATTCCCATCCTCCTGGCCGGCGTGCTCCTCCACCGTTTCGGCCAGGCGGAAATCCCCATGATGGGCGGCTGCGATATCGGTCCGCGTCCGGTGGATTTCCATCTGGAGGGCTTCCGCACCCTGGGGGCCCATATCGAATATGAAAAGGGCGCCTACCATTTCCGCGCCAAACGCCTTTCCGGAGCGCGCATCACCCTGCCTTTCCCCAGCGTGGGGGCCACGGAAAACCTGATGATGGCTGCGGCCACGGCGCAGGGCACCACCGAGATCCGCAATGCCGCCATCGAACCGGAAATCGTGGACCTGGCCCTCTTCCTGCAATCCATGGGCGCCATCATCACCCAGGAGACGGACCGCACCTGGATCATCCAGGGCGTGGAAGAACTGCACGCGGCCCAGCATCGCGTCATCAACGATCGCATCGAAGCGGCCTCCTTCGCGGTCTCCGCCATCGCCACGCGCGGGGACGTGCTCATCCGCGGCGCGGATCAATTGCACATGCTCACCTTCCTGAATTGGCTGCGCAAGGCCGGAGGGGAATTCGAAACCGTCGAGGACGGCATCCGCTTTTTCGGCGTGAACTCCAAACTGAAACCCATCGCGGTGGAGACCGGCGTGCATCCCGGCCTGATGACCGATTGGCAGCAGCCGCTGGTGATTCTGCTCACCCAGGCGGAAGGCATGTCCGTCATCCATGAAACCGTCTACGAAAACCGTTTCGGCTATGCGGAAACCCTGAACCGCATGGGCGCTCGCATCCAGCTCTACAACGAGTGCCTGGGCGGCCGCGACTGCCGTTTCCGCAATTCCGGCCACAAGCATTCCGCCATCATCCAGGGACCCACGCCCCTAAAGGGCGCCAGCATCGAGATTCCCGATTTGCGCGCCGGATTTTCCTATCTGGTGGCCGCGGTGCTGGCCAAGGGCAGGACGGAAATCTCAGGCGTGAACTACATCGAACGCGGTTACGATCGCGTGGTGGAAAAATTCCGCCAATTGGGGGTGCCCATCTCCGTCGTAGAGGATTAGAATAGAAGGGCCATGACAAAATCCTTCTGCTTCCTATCGAAAAAAGGCGGAGTGGGGAAGACCACTTTTTCCCTCAACTGCGCCCATGCCCTGGCTTTCTCCCGCTTCCGCACCCTGCTGGTGGACATGGACGGCCAGGCCAATCTCACCCGGCATCTGCTCAAGGGAGCCGGAAACTCCGGCGACGCCCCGACCGCGCCCGGAAGCGCGGTCCCGGCCGGCTATCCCGACATCTCCCAGGTTCTGCTCAAGCGCTGCGCTCCCCACGAGGCCATCCTGACCACCGGCTACGAAAACCTGGATCTGTTGGCCGGAAGCACCAGCCTGGACGATCTGCCCATCCTGGACGCAAGGCTCATCCGCGAGCCGGCCCGCTTCAAGCTCATCCTGCAGGAGCTGGCCCCGGATTATGATTTCATCCTGGTCGACTGTCCGCCCATCGTCAACTGGCTCACGCGCATGGTGCTGTTCGCGGTGGAGGGCGTGATCGTCCCCATCCAGGCGGAGCCGTACGCGATGCAGGGCCTGCAGGATCTGGTTCCCATGCTGGACAAGATGACGGCGACGGCGCAGTTGTACAAGATCGTGGTCAACATGTACCGGTCCAACACGCAGTTGCACCAGAACATCCTCAGGGAAATCAGCGAGGAATTCCCCGGCCGCATCGCCAAGCAGACCATCCGCCAGACCATCCAGCTGGCCGAGGCGGCCAGGGAAGGCTTGAGCATTTTCGAATACGCCCCGGCTTCCATCGGCGCCTTGGATCTCTATGCCTTATGCTGGGAGCTGTTCGAGCTTTCGCCGGAAAAGGTGAAGATGAACGTGCAGGCGCGGGGCGAAGCCGCCGGAGCGCCCGCAATCGCGCCCGTGGAAGCCGAGCCGCCCTTTTCCAGCCCAACCTTGGAACCCATCCAGGAAGCACCCGCGCATCGGGAAACCGCGGCGGCAGGGGATTCCGCTTAAGACTTCATTTGTCCGTCACCCCATAGGTGAGGCCCAGCTGTTTGCGCAAGGGCGCATCGACATTGTGGTTGTGTTCCCAATAGGTATTCCGGATGCTGGCGATCAACTCCCCCTTTTCCCCGCGGTCGTTTTCCCAGGCCAACAGCTTCCGGGGTGCGGCGGCTTCCACGTGATAGGTGACGGTGATTCCCTTGGTTACCAGAGTCCACTTTACCGCGGCTTTTCCGCCGCCCTGGAAAGACAGGGTTTCCGGGCCCACCTTGGTCAACACGCCTTCCGTGAATGCCAGCGGAACGTGCCGCTTGCGCCGCTCCCAAAGTCCGGGCACCAGGTTTATCCGGAGAGGCGCGCCCGCTTCCAGTACCGGACCGTCCAGTTCGCGCACCAGGATGGGCATTTCGTCTTCGTAATAAAAGGCCGCCGACCGCCCGCCCGCTCCCGGAGCGCCGGCCGCCGGAGCGCCGGCCGCCGGAACGCCGGGAGCGCTTTTGGGATAGGGCAGAATGGAGATGTTGTCGCCTTCCGCCTCGAAGTAGGAATGGATTTCGGAAACCAGCCCTTTGGATCTGGGAACCACCTGGTGGAAGACGCTGCCGCACCATTCCTGGGACGTGAAGGAAATCTTTTGGGGTTGGAAGGGCCTTTCCACCCCCGGGCCGGAAAGGCCGGCGAAAACCGAAGTCATGATGGAGTAATCGTAAACGCCGGTGGTGAACTTGAGGACGCTGTTGAGTTTGAGCACCGGTATCACCTTGGCGGGAGGGGTCTTATCGCTCTCCACCTTGATGCGTGTGTCGGCGTTGATTTCCTCATAGACGAAAACCAACACCCCCTGGGCCTTGCGCATCTCGCCGTACCTCTCCGCCGTAATCGCGTAGCTCGAAAGCTCCGCCAGACCGGATTTCCAGTACTTCAGAAAGTCGGCGCTGGGCGCCGGTTTCGCCGGGCCGGCCGGTTGCGCGAATGCGGTGGCGGAAGCCAACCAGACCAGGACTACCGCGGTCGGACATATGGATCTCATTGATAAGTTGGCCATGATGAGCTACCTATTATGCAGGGGTGTTGATGGGTAAAATAAACCCTTTTGGTTCCAAACGTGCCTTCGTCGCCTTCTTTCTCTTTTGCCTCTCCGCCGCTTTCGGCCAAGTGGTGAATCGGTCGGCGGTGGAGAATTTCCTCATCGAAGGGGAAGTGGGCAAGGCCCAGAAGACCCTCGAGAGCTATCTCGGATCCCCCGATCTCACCTACCCGGACAGCGTCTACATCCTGAAAAACCTGGGCGTGCTCTACAGTTCCAGCCCCAAACGCAAGGATCTGGGCGACCGGTATTTCTTCCGCCTGCTGGACCTGGATCCGTTCGCTTCCATCCATGATACCTACGCCAGCAATTCCATCCTGGCGCGCTTCAAGAAGATCCGCAAGACCTACCAGCAGCAGAAGGGCGGCAAGGCCCTGGTTCCCGCCGTGGTGGTTTTCGATTTCCACGGAGAAGGCATCAAGAGCGGCGATGGGACGGCCATGGCCCAGCAATTCATCGCCGAGCTGCAGCGCCTGGAAGTGTTCCACACTCTCGATCGCAGCAACGTGGTGGAAACCATGGACAAGATGCGCATGCAGCCGGAGAAATGCACGAGCAAGGAATGCCGGCTGGACATCGCCCGGCGGCTTACCGCCGACAAGCTCGTAACCGTCCAGGCGACCCGCCTGGATACCGTATTCACCTTCACCGTGGCCTATATCGACGTGGAAACCGGGGAAGCCAGCACCAGCCTGACCAAGGTCTATACCAAGCGTCCGGAAAAGCTGATGGCCGAGGGTTTCGGCGAGCTGGCCTTGGAGCTGCAAAACCATGAAGCCGCTTTCCTGAATCTGAGCGTAACCCCGGTCAATACCGTCCTCACCATAGACAATACCCCCATGGCGGTTATTTCCTCCCGGGTTCCCCTGAACCCCGGCAAACATCGCATCTGCGGCAGCAGTCCCGGATACGATACCGAGTGCAAGGATTTCGAAGTGAAGCGGGCGGATGCTCTGACCTATTCCCTGGTGCTGCCCGCAAAGGCAGGCACCCAGGTGCAAGCCAATAAGGTCTCGGCGGACGAGGATGCGGATGAAGACGAGCCCAATACGGAACCCGGCGAGGCCGCGTCCTCCCATAAGTTCGTCTGGTGGACCTTGGGGGCCATGGCCGTTCTGGGGGCGACCCTGGCTCTCGTGTTCAATACCAAGAACTGACCCGGTCTCCCGGGAAGCCGGGAGCTCGGGATGGGGCCGGCGTAATCGGGAACGGGTGAATGGAAAAGGGGTGCTTGAAGCACCCCTTTTCGTTTCCATCAAGACTGTCCGGGCCGTCGGACCTTATGCCTAGCGGAACTCAGTCGCTCGGGAGCAGCAGGGTCACGCCGGTCAGTTTTCCGTCCTGGAGAATCAGGGCTTCCCGATTCTTCTGGTCGATCTGGGCGAGTCTTTGTTTGGAGGATTCCTTGATACGGCCACGATCGTCCAAAAGCAGCTTCTTTTCACCGTCATTCATCATGGCCAGGGCGCTGGACCAGTTCTTCTTGTTCACGGCCGAGAAAAACTTGTTCACGGTCGCTTTCAACTGGGGGTCGTTCGGATTGTTCGTGGCCAACGGAGCGGCGGCGCTTTCATCTTCCGAAGCGGCGGCGGCGGACGCGTCCGCCGGAGGAGTGCCCATGGGCCCCTTGGATTCCGAAGCCAAGGCATCGACGTCGGCGGAGGCGGCATCCGGGGAAAGGTTTTCTTCGCTGGCCGCCATGGGGTTGGCGTCACCCTGGCGAAGGTTGGGCAGCACGCTGTAGATGCCGGCGATGTGTCCATCTTGCACCCGGATGGCGGGATGGCGGATCAGGGTCTGCAAACGCAAGGCAAGCAGCATTTTCTGCTTGTCGGTCGGCACCGAGCCCCCTTCCATCATCAGGGCTTTTTCTTCCGGGACCATGTAATCGACGGCTTTGGCGAAGTTGCGCTTGGAGAGCGACTCGCCGAACCCGGTGAGGAGTTCCAAAAGATCATTCGATCGGGGAGCCTGGGCTACGTCTTTCTTGGTCGAAGAGCACGCCATGAGCAATCCCATCACGGCAGCCAGGCAAATCCTCGAACTGGATAATGTCTTCATAAAAATGGAACCCTTCTGACATCCTGCCATGCGGTAAACTGGCCGGAATTTGTCCAATAATATACTCCAAATCCCCCAAGCGGGGGCGGCATTTTACCCGGATTAACGGGTGGAATCAAGGGAGTTCGGGTTCTTTTCCTTTAGGATTTACGGGATACCCTCAATATCCGAAATTGCCTAAATTGATGCGATGCTGATAGTTCCCGGAAATATGTTGGTAAAGCTCCAAAAACTCCCGCGGCTTGCGAAACTGGCGGCCTTGGTTTCCAGCCTGTCGATCGCGTCCTGGTGCCAGGGAACGAGCGTGGATTTCCAGGGAACGGTCATCGATGCCAAAGGCGCGCCCGTCGCGGGAGCCTCGGTCAAATTGCTTGAGTCCTCCCTGGCGACGACGACGGATGCGCAAGGGCTCTTCGCATTGAAAGGATCGGTTTCCATCGGCGTGATCCACCGGACCGTTCTGCCGGGAAACCTGAACCTGCGCTACCGGAACGGTATGCTGTTCCTGGAAGGCGCCGGGTCCGGCCGGATCCGCGCGGAATGGATTTCTCCCGACGGAAGCGTGCGCGCAGTGAGGGGATCGAAAGGGAAAGGGTCTTCCTCCTGGCAATTGGACCTGGACGGATTGGCCGGCCGCGGCGCGGGCGTGCATTGGGTGCGGATCATCTCCGAGACCGGGAGCAATACTTTCCGCTTCGTCAGCGCAGGGGCCGGGACCCATGGCATCCTGTTCGGCGGCTCGGTTGCATCCACGGCGGACGCTTCCTCCCGGACTTTGTCCGCCCGGACTCTGTCCGACCGGACCCTGGCGAAGGCGGCCGCATCCGGGTTTGTCCTGGAGGTTTCCGCCACCGGATTCCTGGCAAAGCGGTTCGCGCAACCCGAACCCGTGAAGGCGGGGCTTTCCCTGGCATTGTTGGCTTCCGGCGCGGGGCTGAAGGAGCGCATCCAGGATTTCATCGGCGCGGGAAACACCTTCAAGCTCGCCTTCCTCAAGCTGGAAGCTCCCGGATCGCGCAAGTACATCCTCAACTATGCGGACTTCCAGGAGATGGCGGGCGATACCATGCCCCAGCACGCGTTCGCGGATTCCCGCGGACCGGCGAACTCCCCCTACGGCGCCTTCGCGCCCTCCTGGTCGCCGGACGGACGCTCGCTGGCCTATGAAACCGGTTGGGAGAATCTCACCACCCCGAACAGCCGCGTTTATATCCAACCGCTTTCGGGCTCGCGCGTCGACGGTCCCGGGTATCCGGCCACCAATCCCAGATGGTGGACCGACGGCAAGGATACCTCCCTGGTCTGGTGCAGTTCCGGCAGGGAGGATGCCTGGGCCGACACGGCCTCGGCCACGTACCGCCAGAGGGTGGTCGGCGGATCGCTTTCCGGCAGTCCCGAAATCCTGAGCAAGGGAAGCTACAATGCGGGCCTGTCGCCCGACGGGCGCTATCTCGCCACCGCTTTCCGTTTTGCGTTGATGCAGGAGCTGGATTCCAAGACCAGACGTTTCCTGCACGTGTATCCCGGGCATCCTCCCGCTTCGGACGGCTCTTCGACCGATTCGCTGCAGGCGTGCAACGGTTCCGTGTCCCAGGATCCGGCCCACCCTTCGCGCATGCTCTTCCTGGATTTCGGAGTGCCGGACGAACCCTCCTATCCCAATCCCGTGACTCCCAAGCTTTACGCCCAGCACCGCATGATCCTGATCGGGGATTTCGCCTCGGACGCGCCGGGCCGGATCGTGGATTTCATTGATTCGCCCGCGGCCGAACTCGCCGTGGAGAACACCTGGGATGATCCCGAATGGACCAACGCCGCCGATTTCGCCGTGGCCACCACGCGCGATCCGGACGGCGACAAATCCATCCCCGGCGATCCCGCCTCGACCCAACCGGATATCTACCTGATCAAGCTGAGCACCAAGGAATCGATCAAGGTTTTTTCCGGCGTCAATCAGGTGCTGCCTGCGGCCTGGATTGGTCCGAAGCCCTGATCGAATGCCGAAATCCGGCGCTTTGCGGGACAATGCTTCCGGTTGCCTCCGGAGCCGGCGGCCGGCGGCCGGCTGGTTGAGGTTTTCGGGACCGATGGTTTGGACAAGGTCCAACTCCTAAAGCGGACCGGGATCTGCCTCGCTTCCGGCACATAACCGGGAGCACTACTCCCAGCGTGCCGTCCGGCTTCCGATTATTTTACAAATGGCATGGCCGATAGTAGTTTTCCGTTTTTCGGGGGCGTTATCCAGTCTTTGAAGCCATCTTCGGTGTTCCTCCTGACGAAAAAGGACGGCGAGTTCCTGCGCGTGATCGCCAGCGTCTCCGTGGTGGTGGCGCATTGCATCCATTTCTGGGTGGAGGATTTCTACTCGGCCCGCAACTTCCTCTCCCTGTCCTATCTGTCCACCATCCTGGATCAGATCACCCGGTTCACGGTTCCCTTGTTTTTCTTCCTGTCCGGATTCGGGCTTACGCTCCAATTCCAGGGCAAGCCTTTGCCGCTGGCGAAGTACTACAAGTTCCGCCTCACCAAAATCCTGGCGCCTTTTCTCCTCTGGTCCCTGATCACGGCCTTTCGTCATCAGGAATACATCCTGAACATGCCCTGGTCCCAGGATTCCTGGGGCACCACGAAAACGTTCCTCCGCTTTTTGTTTCTGGACGGTTTCGACTACCAGTATTATTTCGTGATCGTCATCTTCCAGTTCTACCTGGTCTATCCGTTGCTGTATAAACTGGGCCGGTCCAAGCTATGGATGGGCTTGTTCCTGGCCGTGCACCTGGCTTTCATGTCGCCGGTGGAAACCTACCTGGAGTTGTGGGGCCTTTCCCTGCCCAAGTTCCACCCGAACATCCTGCTTTTCCATTGGCTGTATTGCTTCGCGGGCATTTACGCCGCGTTCAACAAGGATTTTCTCGCCAATCTGCTGACCCGCTGGAGCAACCGCAAGGTGGCGGTCTTCTGGGTAGGCACGGTCCTTTTGCTGAACTTCGAATTCCTCATGAATATCGTGAACGAGAAATACCTGTTCGATACGGATCATTTCAATCGTTGGGCCGTGGTCCTGTATTGCCTTGCCAGTCTGATGGTGTTCATGAAGGCCAAGCGGCTGGTGGCCGATAGGGTCTATGCGAATCCCCGGTGGCAATTCCTGTTCACGCACGTGGCGCCTTTCACGTTCTTCGTCTACCTGGCGCATACCCACGTGCTGAGGGTGGTGGATTATCTCCTCTGGGAAGTCACCCTTTTCGATTTCCTCAACCGTATCATCCTGGTGGTGGCGGGGTCCTATCTGCTGGCCTGGTTCGCCCAATGGCTGCTGGAGGATTTCCCCCGTTTGCGCTTTTACCTGGGTCTTCCCAACAAACCCAGCCTGGATTGGTCGCAAGTTCCCGGGGCGGGTCTTTTCAAGCTTCGCCGACCGAACCAGGATTTGACCTCAAGGGCAACCGCCGGGGCTTCCCTGAAGGCCCAGGAAGGTTCCGGGCGGCGCCTGGATCTGTCCTCCGAGCATTCTTCCGCCTGAGATTTCCATTCCCCGATTCTCCCCTTAAATTGACCCGGGTCCGCGCGATTAATTTTATTTTCTCCGCCAGGTTCGCGAACATTTGAACGGGAACGCATCGTAAGTTGTAATTCGCGTCCCGATTGGTGCGGAATGGCCTCCGGAACCTACGGTTCCGCTTCCGGCCCCAAGGGTGCGAAAAGGCCCGGGAACGGGGCATATAAGTTATGGGAAAGCATTAGGAGCATCATGTCCAACCCCGCATTTCCAAGCATTTCCCTTTCGGGCATCGCCATCGCTCTGTCCTTCGTGTTCGGGTCCGCATTGGAAGCCACCGCCCAGGGCGGGGAACAGGGGCGTATTTGCGAGGTGAAGCCGGCCATGCGCTGTCTGGACAAGGCCAAAATCGAGGGAACCACCCTGCGGGTCCCCATCGACGCCGCGGCCATCCAGAAAGACGGATTCCTGATCTGCGACAGTTCCTTCAACTACACCACCGCGCCGGACATCGTGCTCATCATGGACAACACGGGGTCCATGGACAGCGCGCAGGTTTTGAACGGCATCCCAAGGTGGTGCGAATTTCCGGACAAGGAAGTGGGCGACCCCGGATGCATCAGCGGCGATCCACATCGCCTGCGCGGTCCCGCCCTGCAGGCCTTTCTGGATAGCGCCCTGGTCAAGGGCGGCAAGGGCATAAACGTGGGAGTGGTGACCTTCTCCCAGACCGCGGAGGCCAAGTCCGACAGGCTGGTACCGCTTACGGCGGCCACCAAGGATTCCATCAAGGCGACCATCGTGATGGAAGAACGCGGCCAGACCAATTATACCGCCGCGTTCCGCGCGGCCATGGAATTGCTCAAGAGCTCCCACAAGCCCAAACAGGAACAGTTCATCATCTTCGTTTCGGACGGCAGGCCCAACTATCCCTCGCGTCCGGACGGCGACCCTTACACCTACAAGTCATTCTGGGACAGCCTGCCCACCGTGCATTCCATTTTCCTGGGAGACAACAAGGACAATTACAAGGACATGCAGGATGTTTCCGATACCACGGGCGGCTATTTCTTCAACATCACGGACGTCAGCCAGTTGGCCAAGATCCTGACCGACGATTTGGCCAAGGTCCTGTTCCGCCGCGCCGCGCCCACCCTGACCACCGTGCGCAATCTCACCGTGCCCGTCACGTTCCAGGTCGATGCCGCCCACCATGTAGCGGCCAAGGATTCCGGCGCGTACGTGCTGTCGATGCCCGGTCCGATGGAACTGAGCAAGGGCCCGAACGATATCGTGATCAAAACCGAATACGGCTACGGGGGCACCACGCAGGATGTCCATTTCCAGATCGAGCGTTCCGCCACCGGGCCCTATTTCACGGGCCTGGAGCAGAATTGCCGCAACCTCCCCGAATTGATCCTCTACAATGCCAAAAACGAGGCTCTGAATCTGCTGGGGCTTCCGTTCACCATCAACGACTCCGCGGCGAAATACACCCTGACCACGGCCGCGGACCTGGACTCCTTCGACGTCATCATCCGGACCAAGAGCACCGTGACATCCCAGCAGGACCTGGAAGCCGTGCCCAACAACGCGTCCAATCACAAGGATTCCACCTGGACCGGCGCCGAAGCGTTCCAGCACCAGATGGTGCAAAAGACCCCGGGGGACAACCGCGTGCAGGCCGATCACGGCGAAACCATCATCGTCTCCTACCATAATCCCTTCATCCGGGAAGACAGCGCCCAGGTGAAGGTGAAGATGAAATACGGGCCGGAATTCGACAAGGCCGCCTACCGGGATTTGAACAATGACGGCCGCATCGAAACGGTTACCATCCATTTCCAGGAGGCCCTCGGGGCCCTTCCGGACAAGCTGTTGTTCAAGATCACGGACGCGACGGGGGCCTCCTCGGAACGCACGGCCCTGTCGTCCGCCGGGGAAATCCAGTTCCCGGCGGACGGGTCCGGTTCCGCGGACTACTCCAGCCTGGTGGTCACGCTTGCCAATCCGTTTCCCTTCGGCGTGACCTCGGTGGCCAATCCGGATTCATCCGGCCATACTTTCAGGCAGTTGAACATTCCCATGGTGGACGCCGACTTCCGCGTGGATGATTCCGTCCCTCCCGTCATCGTCAGGGCGGAGGTGAGCACCGATAAATCCGACGGGCATATGAAAGTGCTGGTGACCTATTCCGAACCCATCACCCTGGCGGAACCGTTCCTGGAGCCGCTGGTGTTCAAACGGGATACCGTCGTCTTCACCGCCAAGGATATTCCCGTCAAGAGCATCGAAAAGGTCAACGCCACGCAATACGCGTTCAACCTGACGCCGGAAGCGACTTTCAAGCCGGTGGGCGGGGATTCCGTGTCCATCAACAACAACGGCGAGACCCGGGATCTCAGCGGCATCGCGCCCAAATCCCTGGTGTTCACCCCCATGGGCGGATCGGCTCCCAGCCAGGGCGTCTCGGACTTCTTCGTCACTTTCGCGAACGGGTCCAAGTCGGATGCCAAAGGCGCGGCGGAGCCGCAGGATAAGAACATCCGCTTCATTCCCGTGGACGCTTCGGGGTATCCCGTCCCCGGCGACAACAACGGAAAATGCGGCGGGTGCGCCTCGCCCTTGCAGGGGGATGTCTTCACGGGCTCCGTGATCTACATCGTCACCAAACAGCCGGTGACCTACGATTTCACCATCTTCTCCAACCTGGGGCAGTTGGTCACGCGCGGTTCGGGAACCGTGGAAGAGGCCGACCTCCATTTGCTGGACAAGGTGGAGGATCCCGGCAAGGATCCCAATCAGACCCAGTACGTGCAGCGCATCGTATGGACGGGCCAGACCGAATCCGGACAGATGGTGGGGACGGGCGCCTACGTGCTCAAGGCCGTTTTCCACTACGACCGGAATTTCAAGACCGGGGCACGCGCTTCTTCCAGCACCAAGATCACCAAGTTCGGATTCCTCCGGACCTGCTGCGCCGGCTACAATAACCGATGGTACTACTGAAACCCCGGGGCGGTTTCCGCCCGCGGGCCGCTTCCGTGGTCCGGTTGCTATCGGCATTGGCGGCGGTTTCCGCCCTATCCTGCGTGACCGGGAATGCCGCATCGGACGGGGAGGCAAGCTGCGCCGAACTCGGTTCCGGCATCTTCCGGGATTCCGCCGAGCTGGGCCACTACCGCGTGGTCTCGCCCAACGGCAGGGAATCCTTCCGGGTGGGGGATACCATGAAGGTGGTGGTGGCGAGCGGCATCAACGATTCCGAAGCCTTGATCGAACTGGCCGTCACCGTGAACGGCGCCATCAAGCACGTCGTACTGCCCGGGCTTCCGCCCAAAAGCGTCGACACCCATTCGAAATGCCGTATCGCCTTCCAGATTCCCGATTCCCTGGGTTCCGGGTTCGACAGCCGGTTTTCCCTGGTTTCCGATTCGGTGAGGATCAAGATTTCATGGTACAACCACGATACCTACCGGGACTACTCGGACGGGTACTTCCGGATCACGCAGTAACAGACAAGTTACCTGACGCCCTGGCCGGATAACGGGAGCTCCGGCTTCCGGTCCATCGCCTCCCGCACCTTCCTCGCCAGTTCCGTGGGGCTGAACGGCTTCTGCAGGAAGGGTTCGCCCGCATTGATCAATCCCCGGTGGACCACCGAGTTTTCCGTATATCCGGAAATGAAAAGGATGGGCAAGGCCGGCCTCAAGGTCTTCACGCGCTCCGACAAGGCCTGTCCGCCCACGTCCGGCATGACCACGTCCGTGACGATGAGTTGGATGGGGGTATCGCTCTTCTCCAGCACGTCGAGCGCTTCGCGGCCGTTGCAGGCGGTGAAGACCCGGTAACCCTGGGATTCCAGGACCTGTACGGCGAAGCGCCGCACCGATTCCTCGTCCTCCACCAGCAATAGGGACTCCCGGCCCCGCAGGTTTTCCGGATTCGCCGCGCGCGGCGAATCGACCGGCGCGGCGTCGTTTTGCACCGCCCTGGGAAAGTACACGCGGAAGGTGGAGCCCATTCCCGCCTCGCTGTAGACGTTGATGCTCCCGCCGCTCTGCTTGACGATGCCGTACACGCTGGAAAGGCCCAGGCCCGTGCCTCTTCCGGCCTCCTTGGTGGTGAAGAAAGGCTCGAAGAGTTTGCGCTTGACATCCTCGGTCATGCCCGTGCCCGTATCGCTCACGGCCAGCATCACATAGCTCCCCGGCGTGGAATCCAGATGGGTGGCCACATAGGAATCGTCCAGATCGATATTCGCCGTTTCCAGCGTCAGCTTTCCGCCCTGCGGCATCGCATCCCTTGCGTTGAGGACCAGGTTCAGGATGATTTGCTCGACTTGACCGCGATCCACCTTTCCCCAGCAGGCCTCATTGCAGGGCTTCACCGCCATGTCGATGTCCTCGCCGATGATCCGGCGCAACATGCCTTCCATTCCCAGGAGGATTTCGTTGAGGTCCCATAGCTTGGGCGCCAGATTCTGCTTGCGGCTATAGGCCAGCAATTGTTTGGTGAGCCCGGCGGCGCGCTCCCCGGACTTGAGGATCTCCTGGAGGAATTCCTTGATCTGGCCTTCCGGATGCAGGGCGTCCAGGGCCATTGAACTATACCCGTTGATGGAGGTGAGCAGGTTGTTGAAGTCATGGGCGATGCCGCCCGCCAGGCGCCCCACCGCTTCCATCTTCTGTCCCTGACGCAACCGATCTTCGGCGAACTCCTTCTCCTGGGTGGCCTTTTTCTTTTCCGTGACGTCCCGGTAGTTGGCGAGGATGCCGCCCACCAGGGGATCGCCGGTGAGGTTGACGACGCTGCCTTCCACCCAGCGCCAGGAGCCGTCCTTATGCCGGATGCGAAACTCCACTTCCAGGCGGTTCCCCGATTTGGCGAGGATCGATCGCAGGTTCCTTTTCACGAGGGGCAGGTCTTCCGGGTGGATGAGGGAGAATCGATGCATCCCCATGAACTCCTTGTCGGTATACCCGAGCACCTTTTCCGTGGAGGCGCTGGCATAGCTGATTAATCCGTCACCGGTATAGATGGCGATGGCGTCGGTGCTGTTTTCGATCAAAGCCCGGAAGCGGCGTTCGCTGCGCATCATTTCTTCCCGGACGCGCTTGCTTTCGTCGATGTCCACGCAGGCGCCGATGTATCCGATGAACTCGCCCTCGGCCGTATAGCGGGGGATGCCATGGCCCAGGAACCAGCGGTATCCGCCCATGGCGTCGCGCATCCGGAACTCCACGCGGAACGGGCGCTGGGCATCCATGTCGGTGAGGAAGATGCCTTGCAAGGCCGCGTAGTCCTCCGGATGGATGGACGCTTCCCATCCGCCGGAGAGGGCTTTTTCCATCGGCAGGCCCGTGAACTCCACCCATGGGCGGTTCACGTAGACGCACCTTCCCCGGACATCCGTGATCCAAATCAGCACGGGAGCGTTGTTGGCCAGGACCCGGAAACGCTCCTCGCTTTCCTTCAGGGCCTCTTCGCTGATTCTGCGCGCCAGGAAAAAGCCTATCTGGTTGGCGATGGAAGAGATGGCTTCCATCATGGCGGTATCCGGATCGGGCGTGTGCCTGCCGAAGAACTCGAAGACGCCATGCACTTCGCCTCCCAGCAGCACGGGGAAAGCGTAGGCCGAGCGCAAATCGTCCTGCTCCGCCTCCGGGGATCGCGCGAATCCGCGGCCCTGGACATGCATGATCCACTGGGAATGTTTCAGTTCCCAGATCCATCCCGGAAAGCCTTCGCCTTTGCGGAACCGGGACCGCAGGGTCCGTTCGCGGAAGTCGCCGATGCGGGCGCCGGGCACCGCGCAAGCGTGGGAGCAGATCAGGATGTCCCCGGCCCGGCGCCAGAAAGCCCCGAATCTCCAAGGCTCCAGGTTGCAAATGGTTTCCAGGATGTCCGCTCCCGCGGCCTCCAGGGAAGGGGATTCCGTGAGGATGCGCAGAATGGCATTCTGGACTTCCAGCCTTTGCTGCGCCCGCTTCGGCTCCGCAAGGTCGCGCAGATAGGCGATGAAGATCCAGGTGCCGCCGCGCCGGACGGGAGTGACGGCAAGCTCGATGGGGATTTCCTGCCCGTCACGGTGCATGGCGCCCATTTCCAGGCGTCGGCCGAGGATGGGGCCTTCGCCGGTACGGAGGAAGTGCTCGAAACCCCGGCGGTGGTGCTCGCGATAGCGATCGGGAACCAGGAATTCGGCCATGACCCGGCCGACGGTTTCCTTTCGGGTCCACCCGAAGAGGGCCTCCGCCCGGCCGTTCCAGTCCATCACCCGCCCGTGGTCATCAATGGTGACCACGGCGTCCAGGGATGCGGTGAGAATCAGGCGATAAAGATCCCCTTGGTCGTTATCCGAATGGGCGGGAAACGGCTTGGGACCGGGACCGGGATCCGACATTACCCATAAAATCCATTTTTCACGGAAAGGGGGCGATTAATCGACGGGGAGGGGGAATAACCCTACGACGGGGGATGATAAATACGGAGATGGAGGGAGTCGAACCCCCGGACCGCTTTCACGGACTTCTGATTTCGAATCAGACGCAATAGACCACTCTGCCACATCTCCATCCATAATCTTAAAAAATTTTCCCGCGGATTCAGCCCCGGATCGGCCGGTTTTTGACGCGATTTTCTTGGAGCCCGGGGGCCTCGCGTGTATCTTCCCGCTATCGAAGGAACGATTATGACCCGAAAAAAGCCCACCGAGATCCGCACCCAATCCAAGGACGGGGCCTATGCCACCGTCGAATCCTACCGCAATAAGCGCAAGGGGGCGGCGGCCGGCCGGAAGGCCCCTCGCTTCCGCCAACCGGAAGAAAGGGTGGTGCAGCGGCATACCCGCACCGTACGCGAAGGCTATGCCCGGCTCCTGGGCGCCACCGTCCATGAGGATGGGATCAATTTCGCGGTCTATTCGCGCCATGCCCGGGATATCTTTCTGGTCCTTTTCGACGCCGCCGACGCCCCCCCTACCGATGTCATAAGGCTGCCCGTCAAGACCGGGAACGTGCACCATGGTTTCGTGGAAGGCCTGCGCGCCGGCCAGCTTTACGGCCTGCGCGCCCGCGGGGAGTTCAATCCGGCCAAGGGCCTGCGCTTCAACGAAAACAAGCTCCTCATCGACCCTTACGCGCGGGCATTCGCGGGCCGGTTCCGCCATGACGGGAACGTCCTGCTTCCCTATGATGCCGACAATCCCCTCAAGGATCATACCCTGGACGAGCGGGACAGTTGCGATGCCGTTCCCAAATGCATCGCATACGACAAAACTTTCGATTGGGAAGGGGACGCCCCGCCCCGCATCCCCATGGCCGAATCCATTCTCTACGAGGCCCACCTGAAGGGCTTCACGGCCCATGAAAGTTCCGGCGTCAAGCACCCGGGCACCTACCTGGGGTTCGTGGAGAAAATCCCGTATCTCAAGGAACTGGGCGTCAACGTGGTGGAATTGCTTCCCATCCACGCCAAGTTCCCGGCCGAACACGAAGGCGAAAACGGCAAGGGAAGTTATTGGGGCTATAACACTTTCGGATTCTTCGCCCCCGAAGCGACCTATGCGAGCAGCCAGGCGCCGGGCGCGGCCGTGGAGGAATTCAAAACCCTGGTCAAGGCCCTCCACAAGGCGGGAATGGAAGTGATCCTGGACGTGGTCTACAACCATTCCGCGGAAGGCAACGAGCTGGGGCCGCTCATCGGCTTCAAGGGGCTGGACAACCCGGACTACTACGCCCTGACGGGCGGCGGAACCGAGCATGCGCGCTATTATTTCAATTACAGCGGCACCGGCAACACCATGGATTTCGGGAGTCCGCCCATGGTGCGGCTGACCCTCGACAGCCTGCGGTATTGGGTGGAGGAATTCCACGTGGACGGCTTCCGCTTCGATCTGGCCACCGTGCACGGGCGGGGCTTCTGGTCCGGCTTCGAGGCGCGCGCCCCGTTCTTCCAGGCCCTGGCCCAGGATCCGATCCTTTCCGGGGTCAAGATGATCGCGGAACCCTGGGATTGCGAAGGATACGAACAAGGCAACTTTCCCGTGGGGTGGGCGGAATGGAATTCGAAATTCCGAGACAACGCCCGGAGGTTCATCAAGGGGGACGGGGGACAGGTGAACGAGCTGGGTTGGCGGCTCACCGGATCCGCGGATTTGTTCGGCGACGACGGGCGCGGTCCGGAGGCCAGCATCAATTTCGTCACCTGCCATGACGGATTCACCCTGCATGACCTGGTGAGTTATAACGAAAAACACAACGCAGCCAACGGTGAAGACAACCGGGACGGATACAACGACAACCTTTCCTGGAACTGCGGCGCGGAGGGTGATACCGGGGACGAGGCGGTCTTGAACCTGAGGCGGCGCCAGGTCCGCAACTTCGCCTGCCTGATGCTTTTCGCCCAGGGCACGCCCATGTTGAGCCACGGGGACGAAGCGTTGCGCACCCAGCGCGGAAACAATAACGTCTATTGCCAGGACAATCCCCTGGCCTGGATGGATTGGGGAGCGTTGGAGCGCAATGGCGGCATGCTCGAGTTCGTCAAAAAGGCCATCGACCTGCGCAAGAGGATCCCCCTCTTGATGGGGAAGAAGTTTCTGGAAGGCAAGGACGGGCCCGCGGGAATTCCCGACATCGCATGGTTCAGCCCATCCGGCAAAGAGGTAGATTGGAACAATCCCGAATGCCGTTGTCTCGCCTTCCAATTGGACGGCAACGAGTGGACCCTGGACGAAGAAATCGAGGCGCAGGCAAGGCAGGGGATCGAGGGGCCGCTTGTCGACAAACCGGAACGGAAACCGACCCGCAAGGATCGTCGCTACTTTTTCATCTTCAATATGGAACCGGAAGAACGCGAGTTCACCCTGCCCATCCTTCCCGAAGGAAGAACCTGGCGGCGGGTGGCGGACACGAGCCTCCCCTCAGGCGAGGATTTCCGCCCTCAGGGCAGGGAAGAAAAACTGGTCCATCCCAGGTCCTATCTGGCCATGGGACGTAGTACGGTGATACTAAAGGAATAAGCGCCATTCCTCCCCGGGAACCGATCCCGCCCCCATTCCGCGAAATAGGCGCATTGGAGGCGGTTTGCTCCGATTGACCCCTGCCTTTGCTATATTTTTGGCCCAGAAAAGGGGATACTTGCAACGGATCGGTTCGATTTGTTTTCCTGATTTTCCATGCCGGAAACCCCTCGTTTAAATCCGTTCCAAAGACTTAAGGTCCTCATTCTCGGGAATGCGCTCAATCCCGCCGATCGGAACTCCTTTCACAGCATCAGCCTCATCGCCTTTTTCGCCTGGGTCGGCCTGGGCGCGGACGGCCTTTCCTCTTCCAGCTACGGTCCGGAAAACGCGTTCCTCGCTCTGAAGGAACATCCGCACCTGGGGATTTTCGTGGCCTTGGCCACCATCCTCACCATCTTCGTCATCAGCGCCAGTTACTCCCAGATCATCGAACTCTTTCCCACGGGCGGCGGCGGATACCTGGTGGCCAGCAAGCTGCTCAATCCCACCATGGGGATGATTTGCGGTTGCGCCCTCCTCATCGATTATATCCTCACGCTCACCATTTCCGTGGCCGCCGGCGCCGATGCCATCCTGAGCTTTCTGCCCGCGGACTGGTACCGGTACAAATTGGAAGCGACCCTGCTCGGCATCGTCCTGCTCTCCGTGCTGAATCTGCGCGGCGCCAAGGAATCGATCATGGTGTTGCTGCCGGTGTTCATCGTTTTCCTGATTACGCACGCCTTCATCATCATGTACGCGCTGCTCATGCATGCCGGGGACATTCCCGCCCTGATCCAGTCCACCGCCCAGGACACGCACCAATCCATGTCGGAACTGGGCTGGGTGGGGATGTTCCTCCTGATCATGCGGTCCTACAGCATGGGCGGCTCCACCTATACCGGCATCGAAGCGGTCAGCAACGGCCTGCCCATCCTGCGGGAGCCCAAGGTCCAGACCGGCAAACGGACCATGATCTACATGTCCACCTCCCTGGCCTTCACGGTGTTCGGCCTGATGGTGGCTTACCTGCTCTACGATGTCAGCCCCGAAGCGGGCAAGACCTTGAACGCGGTCCTGTTCGAAAAGGCCACCGCCGCCTGGGGCCCCAAGATGGGAACCCTCTTCGTGCAAATCTCCCTCTTCTCGGAAGCGGCCATCCTGTTCGCCGCGGCCCAGGCGGGTTTCATGGGCGGTCCGCGCGTGCTGGCCAACATGTCCCTGGATCACTGGTACCCCACCAAGTTCACTTTGCTCAGCGATCGCCTGGTGAGCCAGAACGGCATCATCCTGATGGGCGCCGCGGCCGTGGTCATGGTGGCCCTGAGCGGCGGCTCGGTGGAGTTCCTGTCCGTTCTCTACGTCATCACCGTGTTCATCACCTTCGTGCTCTCGCAGCTGGGCATGGTGCGCCATTGGGCCACCACGCGGCGCAGGGAGGACAAATGGAAGCGCAAGCTGGCCGTGAACGGGCTGGGCCTGGGAATGTGCATTTTCATCCTGGCCGCGGTCACCTTCCTCAAGTTCAACGAGGGCGGTTGGCTGGCCCTGGTCCTGACGGGCGTCCTGGTG
The DNA here is from genome assembly GCA_028287505.1 of Fibrobacterota bacterium. Classification (GTDB taxonomy): domain Bacteria; phylum Fibrobacterota; class Fibrobacteria; order UBA11236; family UBA11236; genus Chersky-265. The sequence goes on from JAQBPN010000060.1 coordinate 42,641, forward strand.
GCCATCGCCATGTTCGTCAAGCGCCATTACAGCAACACCGCCAAGATGCTCAAGCGCATGGACAACCTGGTCCAGGCGGCCCAGAGCTCGCATACCGGGGCGATATCCAAGATCGTCAAAGGGGACGGCCATGCCCACCGGGCGGATGACCCCATTCCCGAACCCAAGTTCGACCCCAAGGCCCGCACGGCCGTGATGCTGGTGAGCGGATTCAATGGACTGGGGCTGCACACCCTGTTCAGCATCATCCGCCTGTTCGGCGGCATCTACAAGAATTTCGTCTTCGTGGAAATCGGCCTCATCGACGCGGGTTTGTACAAGGGTTCGGACGAGGTGGACAACCTCCAGGCCCACGTCAAGAAACAGCTGGACGGCTACGTGGAGTTCATCCGCCGGCACGGCTACTACGGCGAGGGCGTTTCCGCGCTTTCCCATGACGTGGTGGAGGGCAGCGCCAATCTCGCGCCCAAGATCATGGAGCGCTTCCCCCAATCGGTTTTCTTCATGGGCCAGCTGGTTTTCCCGGAAGAATCCTTCCTGTCCCGGCTCTTCCACAACAACGTGGTTTTCGCCGTGCAGCGGCGGCTCTACCATCTGGGCATCCCCTTTATCATCATGCCGGTGCGCGTGAAGATGCGGGTGTGAACGGATGGTCGCGCGGCCATTCCTGAAGTGGGCGGGCGGCAAGGGCCAGCTCCTGGAGCGCCTCTCAGCCTATTTCCCCAAAGCCCTTGCGGACGGCACCGTCCAGAACTACTTCGAACCCTTCCTGGGCGGCGGGGCGATGTTCTTCCACGTGATGCAGAAGTATCCGGTCCGGTCCGCGTACCTGATGGACGCCAATGAAGAATTGGTCCTGTTGTACAAAACCGTCCAGCGCGACGCGGAGCCGCTGATCGCCGTTCTGGCGCAGATGGAAAAGGAATACCTGAAGCTGACGGAAGCCAAGCGCCTGGCCCGCTTCCTGAAGGTGCGCCAGACGCTCAACGCGGCGCGGTCCGGGATGAACTTCCGCACCTACTCGGCGGCCTGGGTGGAGCGCGCCTCCCAGATCCTTTTCCTGAACAAGACCTGTTATAACGGACTGTTCCGCGTAAACCGGGATGGCGGATTCAACGTCCCCTTCGGGAAGTACGTGCGTCCTTCCATCGTGGATCCGGAAAACCTGCGCGGGGCCTCCAAGCTGCTCGCCAAGGCGAAGATACGCCTGGGCGATTTCGGCGACCTCGCCAAGATGGATGCGCTGCTCAAGCCCGGTTCCTTCATCTACTATGACCCGCCCTACCGGCCCCTGAGCCGCACCGCCAGTTTCACCTCCTACAGCAAGTTCGCGTTCGGCGACGGAGAGCAGGAGCGCTTGGCCGCAATGTTCAAGGCTCTGGACAAGCGGGGGATCTACCAGATGCTCAGCAATTCCGATCCCAAGAACTCCGATCCCAAGGATGATTTCTTCGAGGATCGCTACCCGGGGTACCGGGATACTTTCTACCGCATTCCCGCATCCCGGTCCATCAATTCCAATCCCGCCCTCCGCGGCCGCATCAACGAAATCGTCATCACCAACTATAAGGCCTGATGGAACGCGACGAAGCCTGGAAGCGGGTTTTCGAAAAGCTGCCGGTCCTGGACACGATCGCCCGGGATGGAATATTCCGCGTGAGCGCGGATGAACTTAAAGCCCACGGCGGCCGCGAGCCGCGCCTGATGGCCAAGATAGACACTCTGGCGGAGCGCCCGGCGATATTGGCGGAGCACGGTCTGGCCTTGTTCCCGGTCCGCAACGGGCACTATGCCCTGTTTCCCGATCCCGACCGGAAAAGCTTTTTCAGCTTCGGGGGGGAGGAAACCCCGCCGGTACGGGTATTCCGATCCGCCGTCGACTTGAATCTCTTCGATACCTTTCCCCGCGGCCAGGAGTCGAGCGAATCCCAGGCCCTGGACTTCGCTTTCCTTTCCTCCATGCTGCCCGCGTTCTGCGGCGCCCAGGACATGCGCCTCACTTTGCGGGGCCGCTTGTTTTCCGGGGGCTTTTCTTTCCGCACGCCCGCGGGCGGCCTGTCCGTGGACGTCTCGCGGGTGCAGATCGAAGTGGACGCCGGGTACGAAAGCTCCGATGCCATCTTCCTCATCGAAGCCAAGCGCGGCCGACGGGACGATTTCCACATCCGACAGCTTTGGTACCCCTACCTGCACTGGTCGACGCTTACGCGCAAGCGCGTGGCGCCGATTTTCTTCACCTACAGCAATGGCCAGTACTTCCTCACCGAGTTCGCGTTCGGCGACGCGTTCGGGGACCTCAGGGCGGTGCGCAGCAAGGCGTATTGCCTCGAAGAACCCCAAGCGGATCTGGATTTCCCGGCCTTGCTGGCGGCCACGCAGGCGGGTCCGGAGCCGGAAGGCACTTTTCCACAGGCCAACGACCTGGACAAAGTGGTCGATTCCATCCAGGCGGCCGGAAACGGAGATGTTACCAAAGCGGGGATCGCGGCGCTTTTCGGTTTCGACGAGCGCCAGGGGGATTACTATGCGAATGCCGCGTGTTACCTGGGGCTGCTGAAGCGCGCAGGGACGGCCTTCGGGATCACGGAAGCGGGGACGGCATTCAACGCCCTGCGATCCAGGTCGGAACGGACCGGAGCCCTGGTGCGGCGGATGCTGGAAATCCCCAGCCTGCGCGAGGCGGTGCGATTGCTGGTGGAGCGGGGCTTCCGGGCGGAAAAAATCGCCCAGGCCGAGTTGGCGGACGTGATCCGGGTGCATACGGGGCTGGGAGCTTCGACGCCGGAGCGGCGGGCCGGCACGGTGCGGGCCTGGCTGGGATGGATCATGGGAAACGTCAAAATCCGGATGAAATGATCCGCTATTTCGCCCACCCTGATCCGTTCGTCAATGCGTAGCGTCTCGGCCGTAGCGGATGAGCGTGCCGTAAGGCGCAGGAAATATTCGCCCTTGCAAATCGGTCATATCCACGGTGAGGGTCGCGGGTGCCAAGATGGATTTCGATGCGGCCTTTGCCGGTAAGGCGGTAGGGTTCGGCCGTGCGTTGTAAATCGCGTTGAGCAAGGATGTCGATGCCGATTTCGTATCCAGGGACGATTCCCAGAACATGATGCCGCCGCCGCTGTCCGCGGCAAGCTTGGTTTTTTTCTGCATGGTGGGGATGCCGTTGTAGTAAAAGCCGTTGTATTCGTCCCGGTTCGCGGCGGTCGGGTCGGCGGCTATGATAGCACTGTAATTCATGTCCCCGTAAGCGGCGTTGCGGCCGTAAAACGGCACCCCGAGGATGATTTTGTCTTTGGGCAAGCCGCGTTTTTTCCAGAAATTCAAATCGATAAGCGATTTGTCATAACCCGAGTGGGGGGCGGCGGCATGATCATAGGCCATGATATTGAGGAAATCCACGATATCGAATACCGCGGTTTCAATCGCATACCCGAACGTGCCGACGCTGCCGCCTACCACGGCGGCGGTGACCAGCTTGCTTTTCGCGTGCATTTTCGCGGCGAGCTCGGTCATCATCGTCGTGAAATTCTTGCTGTCAGGGTCAGGTGCTTCTTTCGGATATTCCCAATCGATATCGATGCCGTCGAGGTTGTACTTCACCAGCATGGCATCGCAGTTGTTGATGAACGTCGCGCGGTAGCCGGCATTGGCGGAGATGGCACGGAAATACGTATCGTTATTGCCGCCGCCGCCGCCGATTGAGACAAGCACTTTGACGCCTTTTGCATGCGCGGCCGCGACAAGGTTGCGCAAGAGGCCGTCATTGGGATTGTTAAGGCCCCCGGTACCGCTTCCTACTGTGACAAAGGCATAATTCACATGCGTCAACTGGCTGAAATTAAGGGAGGCGCTTTGATCGCCTGACCAGTCCACGACATAGCCGATTATCTTGAACTCCGCCGAAGCGGAAGCAAACATGGCGAGACCGAGGATCAGCATGCATTGACTGAATGATTTCATCTATGCCGACAATAACGCCTGATTGGATGATTCGCATATCAAGTCCATGGCTGCCTCCTTTTTTAATTCACAGTCGTGAACACAATCCTGGGCGGAATAGGCGAAAATCAGCCGCAAAGGGCCCCCTGGGCGCCCCGGGGAGCCGATATTTCCGGATACCGGTTGACCGGAAGTCCGCGGAGCGATATCTTTACCCATAGAATGCGTCACGTCTCCAGCAACTCGTATTTCTTCTACTTCTGGCGGGAAACCACCGGGGGATAGGGAATTCGAGCGTCTTGAGGCCGAACCACCAACCCCCGGGAATCCCCGGGGGTTTTTTTATTACTCCCGGGGCCGGGGCGCGTCCGCACGAAACGTGGGACCGTCCGGGCCGGATTGAAAGAGGAAGCCATGCCGACTACAGAAAACCTCAATATACGGGAGATCGTACCCTTGATAGCTCCGGGAGAATTGAAACGGATACTGCCGATGGACGATGCCGCCATCGCCACCGTGGTCGAAAGCCGCAAGATAGTGCAGGCGATCCTGGCGGGGGAGGATCCGCGCATCCTGGCCATCGTGGGGCCCTGTTCCATCCATGACACGGATGCGGCGCTGGAATACGCAAGGCGCTTCAAGGCCCTGCGCGACAAGGTGGGGGACAAACTCTTCTTGCTCATGCGCGTCTACTTCGAAAAGCCCCGCACCACGGTGGGATGGAAAGGTTTCATCAACGATCCCTTCCTGGACGATTCCTGCGATATATCCACGGGGGTGCGCGAGGCGCGCCGGCTGCTGCTGCAGATCAATGCCATGGGCATTCCCGCCGCCACGGAATTCCTGGATCCGATCGTGCCGCAGTACATCGCGGACCTGATTACCTGGGCCGCCATCGGGGCGCGCACCACCGAATCCCAGACCCATCGGCAGATGGCCAGCGGCCTGTCCATGCCCGTGGGCTTCAAGAACGGTACCGACGGGAACATCCAGGTGGCAGTGGATGCGTTGCAGTCCGCGCGTTTCGCCCACAATTTCCTGGGACTGGATTCGGATGGCCGCACCGCCATCGTCAAGACGCGCGGGAACCCGTGGGGCCACGTGGTGTTGCGCGGCGGGCGCACCAAGCCCAACTACGACCCGGAGAGCATCGCGGAGGCTTCGGAACAATTGAAGAAGGCCGGCCTGGAGGCCCGCCTGGTGGTGGACTGCAGCCATGGCAACACCCAGAAGCGCCACGAGCTGCAGGAAGTGGTGTGGCACAGCATCGTCGAGCAGAAGATGGCCGGGAACACGGCCCTGGTGGGGGCGATGGTGGAAAGCAACCTTTTCGAAGGCAGCCAGAAGATACCGGGCGACAGGTCACAGCTGCGTTACGGGGTTTCCGTTACCGACCAATGCGTGGGATGGGAAACCACGGAGCGCATGGTTCTGAAGGCCCATGAGACCATGCAGGGAGCCGCGGCGGGCTGAGGGACGGAGGATCCGGCGCGCGGCCGGATCAATCCCGTTGTTTGCCGGGGGAAGTCCCGGCTTCGCCGGAAGCCGTCGGGTTTTCCCCGGATTCTGGATCTGGGGATCCCGCGGGATCGGGAGATCCCGGCTTCAGAAAGGTGAAGCCGACGATGGGAAAGGTGGCCAGCAGAAGCACCGCCTTGAGGAACAGGTCCGTGAAGGTTCCGAAGTGGAAGTTGTCGAACAGGTATTTCTCCCCGAGCAGAATCGCGGGCAAAAGCACAAACACCCCAATTACGGATTTGCCGATCTGGTTCTCAAGTCTTATGGATCGGGCCCTTTCCCGGAGCCAGAAAAAGCCCGCGAAAAGGCATATCAACGTCACGATTTTATCGACAATGGCCATGCCTGGAAAATAGGAATTAAGTTCCCGTCCAACCCGTGATTTGCTTGGAAAGATCCGGCATCCCCCCGTAAAATTGGCTCAGTGAGATTGGTTGTTTTTGCGATCCTATGTCTGTGCGCCCAAGCCTCGGCCAAGACGGACTTTTCCGCCTGGAAAGACTCCGCGCGCGTGTATTTCAACACGACCTCGACGGGCGCTCCCATTACTTCGCCGGTCAGGAACTTTCCCCTCCTGATCCGGCTGGATTCGGCCAATCTGAAACTGATCCACGCGGCTCCCGGCGGCGGCGATTTCCGCTTCACCGATCCGGACGGGGTGGAATTGCCCTGCCACGTGGAAAGATGGGATACCGGTTTCTACCGCAGCGCGGAAGTCTGGGTCAACGTCCCGCAGGTGGATGCGGGGAGCGCGTCGGATTTCGTGGTCGTGTATTGGGGCAATCCTTCGGCTACCATGACGGGCGCGGTGAAAGTCCGGCAAGGCGGCGGCGATGTGTATCTGGGAGGCGACAACGCGGTGGGTTCCCGGGTGGTTTTCGATACGGCCTTCGGCTTTGCCGGAGTGTGGCATCTGGACGAAGACGCGGCCAAGGCCGGAGCCGCGGCCATATCCTCCGCCGAGGAATCGCCGGTGCAAGTGGTGCTGGAACCGGTGGCCGCGCCTGGGAACGCGCTCGGGAATGGAGTGGGTTCGCTTTCCTCCCTGCGCCTGGGCGCGGCCCGTTTCGCCGTGGATGGCATAGGAGTGGAAGCTGAAGCCATGCCGCCCGCCGCCGCGGATGGGCCCTCCCTGGCTTCCGTGCGGTCCGGACGCGGATGGAAAACGGATCTTTTGGGTTATCGGCCCGACGCCGAGTTCACATGGAAGCTCGCCTGGTCCGCGCACGCGGGCGCGGGTTCCGCTCTGGCCCGCCTGCGCGTGGCTTCCTTGCGGCTTCCCGAAGGCATGACCCTGTGGGCGATCTCGCCATTGCGCAAAGTGGCGGAACCGGCCATGGTGGGCGCGGAACTCGAAGTGATGGGCGATGCATCCGATACCTTGATCTTCTGGGCCGCTCCCAAGGGCCGCGCCTTCCGGGAGCTGCCGCAGGGATTCGGTCCCAGGCCTGAAGTCCGATCCGCCGCCTGGGTGGCGGGTCCCTCGGGCGGGAAGCTGCGATTGGCCTTGCCCGCGTCCACGGGATTGCGCGCGGAATGCCGGGACGCTTCCGGAAGGCGACTGGCCTCTCTGCGGCGCGCTGGCCTGGCGCCGGGCTATTATGAGTTTTCCGTCGCGGACGCCTGGGAATCCGGAACCGGCGCCATCGCGCCCGGTCTGATGATCGTCACGGTGGAGTTCCTGGATGGAGCGGATCCCGGACGGATGGTGTTCAAGTCCATCCGCCCCTGATTCCTGATCCCTGATCCCGGAGCCCGGCGCCAGGGAAAGTCCTTATGCCCTCCGTCCCCCGCAATTAATATATTCCCTTGGACAAGTAGTCGTGAATTCCTTTCGGGAGGTTTTGCCTATGGGACGAGTCTTTTCACTCTCCGCTTTATCCGACCTTTGTACGCCTGCCAGGCTCGGCGCCGTCGCCGCGATGTTGCTGCTGCTCGCGCCTTCGCGGGGCCATGCCAAACAAGGGGGGGATTTCGGCTTGGGAGTGGTCGCGGGCGCGCCCTCCGGACTTTCCGGAAAGCTTTGGACCGGGCCCAACAATGCCTTCGACTTCATCGCCGGTTTCAGCATCGTGGGCCACCATGACTGGATAGCCCTGAACGCCGATTATGTCTGGCACGATTGGGACCTGATCCCGGTCAAAGTCGGACAATTGCCCTTGTACTATGGAATGGGCGTGTGGACCCGGATTGAGGATACTCCCGTTATCGGCGCCCGGGGCATCGTGGGGCTTGAATACATGTTTCCAAGCGCCCCGCTCGATGTGTTCTTTGAAATCGGCCCCGGCATTTCCATTCTGCCGTCCACGGATTTCGATCCCTCGGCCGGACTGGGAATGCGCTACTTCTTCTAATCCCCGCGCCGTTCGCCGGCGCGGAATTCCATCGACCGTTGTCTTGAATCTATTGGGCCAGCGCCGCGGGCAGGCCGTTCACCAGTTTGGGTGTGCCGGCTTTCGCCTGTACTCCCAGGAGAACGTATCCCAGGGAAGGGTCTTCGATATCCGCGGCCATGGCGGCCCGGGATTCGGGATCGATGCGCAAGGTGGCGGGGTTGATCGTCTTGACCGCGGTCGCGGTCGAGCCGTCCTTTACCACCGTGATCTTGTTGGCGGCCGTGTTCAGGGCCGTCCTCAGCGCTTCCAGATCCCCGCGGAAATATTCGTATCCGGAGGGCAGTGCAGGCAGGCCCGCGTCCAACGGAAAGGGCGGAGGCAGGATGCCGCCGTCCAGGCATTTTCCGCCCAGGAATGCAGCCGGATCCACGAAGCGGGATTCGATCAGGAATACGCTGGTGCGGACGAATCCGAGCGCGTCCCTGGCCTTGGCCAGTTTGGCGGGGGTTCCCGGCAGCAGGTCGTCCTCGATGGCCAGCACGGAGTATTTGGCGGAGGTCGCCAGGATGGAATCCCGGACGAAGTCGCTTCTTTCCTGGGCCGTGGCGCCGTCCAGCAGGGGAATGGGCGTGGGCAGGATTTGGACATTGCCGCAATATGGGAAGGCTCCGTCCCGGATATGCAGGCTGTCGTTGACGGAGCGCATCACGCGGCCGCGCATGGACAGATAGAACGCGTCTCCGGGACCGATGCCGGCCTGGTCCAGGAACAGGCCGAACTTGGCCGCGGTGCCGGCGTACGGTTTGGCAAAGGACTCGGGGGGAATCGGCTCGTTGTTGACCGTGCCGCCGGGGGTGGAGGTTCCGCCGGTTGCCGCGGGGGTACTGCCGTCGGAAAGGCCGGTGCCGAATTTATCCTGTTGCAGCCATCCCGCGAAATCCCCTGCGATACCGTTCGCGAAGACTTTCACGGAGGCATCATTCGCAGCCACCTTGACGGAGAACTGGCCGGGCACGTCGCGGTATAGCCGATCGGTGCATTTGGCGGGAATGATCGCATCGAACTTCTTGCAGGAATCCAGGCTCTCGATCAGGCTGCCGTCCAGCACCCAGATATCCGTGAGGGAATCCTTGCCCCGTCCCAGGCGGGCGTTGACTTCGAAGCGGCGGGTGTATTGCTTGACCGCATCGGTCTTGGCGATGCGGGAGCTGATGTCGAAGCTGCCGTCGTCCTGCTTATAGGAATGGGTGGAGTCCAGCACGGCCACCTCGTCGCCGAACTCGTCATTCAAAGTGAGGATGAACAGTTTGCTTCCGGATTGGCGCAGGCTGAAGCGGGCATTGCCCAGACCGGAGGGCGGTTTGCGATAGGACATGACGACGATCGGCGAAGGCGTGGCGGTGGCGCCCGTGACGGGCTGGGCCACGGTGGGCGCCGTGGTTCCCGCGGGAGCGGCCTTCTGGATGTCCAGGTAGCTGGAAACGTCTTCGCCGCGGCCGCTGGCGGCATATTGTCCCACGAAGGGACCTCCCGCAAAGGCGGTGCTCATTCTGGCCACGGAGGAGATGCGGTTGGCCACTCCCTGAAGGAAGGCGCGGTTCTTGTCGTAGGTGCCCCGCAAGAGCAGGCTCTTGCCGGAATCCGGCCCATTGTCCGGCAGGCGGACGGGGAAGAGGAATTCGCCCATGGACTCGTTCAGGCTGGCGGCCACGGTATCCGTCAGCGTGTCCTTCAGATAGGCGGAGTAGGAGACCAGCAAGGTGTCCTGCTGGGAGCGGACCTTGAATTTGATCGTGTAAGCGTTGTCTCCGAGCTTGATGAGGCCGGAATACACGCCCGAAGGGGCGGAAACGCGCGCGCGGGTGGCGGGCCTGCTGGCCGCGTCGTTGGGATTGTATCCGAGCAGTTTTTCGATGTCGTCCGGAAAGCCGTCCCCGTCCGTATCGATCCACTTCACTCCCTGGCCGATCAGGGCCTTGAAGAATTCCTTTTTCTCCGCGTCGCCGGCTTCGCGTTCGATGCCGCTGGGGTCGATCATCTGCTCCAGGAAGTCGGCGATGCCGTCCAAATCGGTGTCGACCAGGAAGTTGGGGAAGCTGCCCTTGTCGTTGGGATTGGTCTTGTAGTTGCTTTCCATGTAATCCGGGAATCCGTCCAGATCCCGGTCGGTAAAGCTTTGCTGGGCGTTGGTTTGCGAGACCGAAGGCGCGGCCTGCTGATCCAGTGTTTTGAAGTCCAACGCGTTGGGATAGCCTTTGACCGCGAAGGATCCGCGCGCGGCGCCGAAATCGGATTCGCCGTAATAGCGATCCGGAATGAATCCGTTGGCCAGGAATTGCGCCGCGGAAGTGTCGCGCACGGCGATGACCTTCCATTGGTAGACGCCGGCCAGGCCCTTTTCCGCATTGAACAGTTCCGTCAGCGGGAATTTGAAATTGACCCGTTCCCAGCCGGGCAATTGCAGCGCCTGCACGTCCCGGAGGATGGAGGTGCCTCCGGAAACCACCTGGGCCGATGCGTCGAGGATCAACTTGTGCTCGGAGCCTTTGCCCTGGGTGCGCATGAAATACAACGCGCCGAACAGGGGCCGCCCGCCCGTGAACTTGGGATCTTCCGCCAGTCCCACCAGGTAGCCGCCCACACTGTCGAAGTCCAGGCCGCGGAAATGCAGGAGGATCCTGCCGGTGGCGTCCCCGGCGCCGTCGATGCCGCCCACCGGTCCCAGCAGGTTGATGGGCTTGATCTCGCGCACCTTGAAATCTCCGGCCGCCACGTTCTGGGTGAACTCGGTCTTGCCCAGGGAGCCGCTGATCGCGGCATGGTTAATGATCCACTTGGTTCCGGTGTAGCCCAGGATGAACTTGACGATGCGGAAGGTGGTGTCGCGCGCGGGGGAGTCCGCGCAGCCCAGGCCCGGATCCCAATCGGCGCGGCCATGGGACGCAAAGGTGGTGTGCTTTACGGCCACCTTGGCTTCGGTCTCGGTCACGGTTATGCCGCCATCGATGGTGAACTCGTCCTTGATCACGTCCTTGACGGGCTGCAGCACCACGCTGGTGGACTGCCGCAACTGCTCGCCCAGAAAGCGCGCATCGCCTCCGGAATTGCCCACGCCGGCCGAGGGGGGCAGATCGAAGACATAGTCCTTGCCCGCCAGGGTGAAGCGGTTGTCGATCTTGGACCAGGAGAGGCCGCTGGTGATTTCGTTCGCGCCGCGGAACACGCGGGGCAGGAAACCGGTGGCGGTACGCGCCTGCACCCAGAGCGTGTCCTTGCCGTCCATAGAGGCCACCTTGCGCAGCCATACCCTGGTGGAGCAGGAGACCGCGTCCATCCGGTAGACCGGAGCCAGGAAGCCGGCGTTCAGCAGGTTCTTGGCGGAAACGTCGCGCCGCACGAAATCCAGGAATTGCTGCGTGGAAAGGAATTGCGACTCCTCTTCCATGCGGAAAGCCGGATCCAGGAAGCTCCCGATCCTGCCGATGTCGCCTTGCAGGAAGGCGCTGAAAAAGTCCTCCATCAGCAAGGCCAAGGCCTGATCGCGGCCCTTCTTGTCCTTGGCGGCGCCGTCATAGTCCTTGACCGTGAATTTGAAACGGAACACCTTGTCCAGCTTCTTGCCGCCCAGGTCCGTAAGCGTGTCCGGAACCGCCACGGTATAGGTCGCTCCCACCAGGAAGGGCTCTTTGTGCACGAAAGTGAGTTTTGACCCGGTAACTTCCCAGTAACCCTCGACCTTCGGGTCCATCACGATGGAATTCAAGGCGGAGAACACCTGGGGCGGGCGGGAGAAGTTGATGAGGGGATTCTGGGTGGGCTTCAGGGTTTCCTGATCGACGGGAAACGTGGAGCCCACCGTGAAAGGTTGATCGGAGACCTGGGATTCGGCCACGGCCTGGAATACCGCGCGGTATTCCTTCTCCAACGGATTCTTGGCCAGATCCTTGAGCGAGGTGGGAATGATGATCCCATAGCGCGAGTCCGATTCCAGGCGGCCCAGGGACAGAGTGAGCTGTTTGCTGTCGCCGCTCCAACTGAAGGAGCTCGGCGGGATGGCCAGCGTATCCTTCAAGAGCACGGACCCGTTGCTGTTCTTCTCATCCACCTTGCCCACCACCAGGCCCTTGTAGCTTTCGCGCTGGATGGGTTCCGAGAAAGCGATGTTGATCCTGGCGTTGGCGGAAGGAATGGCGCCCACCAGGAAGACACCGTCCGCATCGGGCGAAGTGGCGTCGTAGACGCTCGTAACGGTAGGGCTGGTCACGTCCTCGATGGCGATGGCCGTATCCAACCTGACGATTGTGTCCTTCTTGGGATTGATGAAAGGAATGGAGGCGGTCACCAGGCGGAAAGTCGCCAGGTCCAAGTGCACGGCGAAACCGTAGTAGCTGCCTGCCTTGAGCACTGCGGCGTAGTTGCCGTTCTTGTCGGTGGTAAGGCTGGTTTCGGCCGCGGTGGTGGGATGCAGGGCGTCGAAGATGAGAATGGTGGCGCCGGACAAGGGGACGGGGGCGGTGGCGAGATAGCGGCGTTCGCCGGCGGCGTTGGCTCCGGTCTTGAGCAGGCCCTTGACCACGTCCTTGCCCTCGCCCTGCAAGGCTCCGGTGATGACGCCTTTGCCCGCGGCCTTGGCCGCCTTGATCAGGGAGTCCTGGCCCGCTATTCCATTGCTGGAAGTGGTGGGCGTGCTGGTCTTGTCCTTTTCGCAAGCGCAGGCGGTCTTCTTGGAGGACGTGGGGCTGGAGCATCCCATCCAGGCCGCGGCGGCGAGAGCGCACGATGACGCGAGCAGGAGGCGGCGCCACCCTGTCGCTTCGGTTGCTGTTTTCGATTTCCGTGCGCGCATATTCAGCGGGTCCTGTTTGAGTATCGGACGTGCCAGCATGATTGTATATGTTGGCGGTCACACTTGGGAAGTTTTCGGAGGCCCGATCCGCGGGCGGAGTTAAAGCGTTACTTGACGAGCATCTTCAGGCTTTTGGCGAATCCGGGGATTTCCAACCGGTACACGTAGGCGCCCTTGGCGAGGCTCCCGCCGCCCTTGGCCTGGGGCTTCCAGATCAGGGTATGCGAACCGGGTTTGAACCCGGCGTCCGCGACCCGGGCCGCCAGGCGGCCGGAAAAGTCGTAGACATTGAGCCGGAGCCGATAGGTCTTCGCTTCCCGCTTGCCTTGGGCGTCCCAGGTTTGCGGGAGGAAGAAACGGAAGGCCGTTTGCGAGGTCACCGGATTGGGGAAGTTTTGGGAGATGGAGAAACTCCCATGCAGCCGCTCGGCGAAATCCGGGTGGGGCGTGACCACCAGGGCATAGTGGGTGGACGCCTCATCCATGGGCAGCACGGCGGGCCCCTCGGCGGAAACCGGCATGACTTCGCCTTTGCGGACCAGGAATGCGTGCAGACCGGCGGCCTCCAAGGCCTGCAGGCCGGGCACAGTGAGGTTGGCTTTGTCCAGGCCCGATCCGGAATTCTCCACGGAGAAATCCCACCATTCCTCGTCTTCGCCGAGACAGTCGCGGAAATCGTCCGAGTAGCCGTGGGTTAGGCTGTCCCCGGCGCTCTCGCCCGGCTTTTCGAAATGCAGGGCGATATAATCGCCGAATTTGGGAGCGTCGGAAACCAGGCCGGAGGAGGATGCGCCGGATCCGGCGGTATCGTCCACCCGGGCGGAAGCGGCCCCGGTAACATTGCGGATACCCAGGAAATTCGCCCGATCCTGGTAGGGTCCCGCCTGCAGGGCCATCTGCAAGGTCCAGTCGCCCGCATGGCGGAACTCGGGCGCGGGCGCCGAAGCCCCCTTGGCCAGGGGAGCGGCCGCGTTCGGGAAATAGGGTTCGTCCTTGACCGTGAGGGACGTATCCCTGGCCACCTGCACCCAATAAGCGCCCCAGGGTTTCAGGATGCCGCGGGCATTCACCAAATCGCGGCCGGCCGCGTCCCATTCCCAGAACTGAAGACCCGAGACGGACAGATCCACGAAATAGGGGAAGGGATTTCCCACTTGGTTCCAACCCTGTTTGCTGTGGGTGAGTTTCAGGACGAAGGGACGGTCGAGCAGTTCCGCCAGACCCGCTTTCACGGTGACCGGTTTGGGAACGCGTACCCAGTAGCCTTTGCCGCGCACCAGGGAATCCGCGGAATGTCCCGAAGCATAACGCCCCAACGGAGCGCCGTCTTCGGAGGATTCGTCCCAGGAGGTGATGCCGGCGCCTGCGCCGAGTGAGCCCGCCGCCAGGGCCCGGCCGGGATATCCGATCATGTTCCAGCGCGCGCTGTCGAGAGCCAGCACGGTGGCGCCCGAGATGTTCAGGGTCGACAAGGTATAGCCGGATTGCCTGAGTCCGCCTTCGTCCTCCGCGGCCACCGCGAGCCGGTAGTCCCCGTCCGCCAGCGGATGCAGGTCGAGCACCGTGGTGGCGCAGATACCGCGGCGCACCGTGTCCCCGGCGGGACCTATCAGGCGGTAGTGGAAACGCGTCGAGGCCGCGCCGCCGTCCTGATCCACCACATCGAAGGCTATCCGGGCCGCGCCGGCCTGGGTTTGCCGGCTCTTGACCACGGCGGTGGGCGTGTCGTTCACGGATGCCACCTTGGCCGCCAAGGGAAGTTCGCTGAAGGCTCCGACCGCATCCTGGAAACGCAACTTGAAGGAATAGCTGCCGGTATCCTTCTGGGCGGGCGTCGCGGCGAATTTGAAAAAGCGGTTGAACGCGTTTTCCGGGTCGACGGAAACGCTATAGGTGAGCCATGCGGGCAAGGAGGTGGCAAGCACGATCGGATCCCCCGGATCCATATCCACCACCACCACGGAGAAGGACTCCGCCACGTCTTCCTTCCAATGGGCGGGGGATTGCCAATTCGCCGAAGGGAAGGCCACGGGAGCATCGTTGACGTTGGCGACGGTGACCGTGAAATCCAGCGTGTCCAGCGACTTGCCATCGCTGACGGTGAGGCGGATGGGCGCGGGTCCGACGTCGCGGCTGCCCGGCCTGAAGACCAGGGTGGAATCCAGGATGGACGCCCAGGCGGGGGCTTGCAGGAAGGCAAAGGCATGGGAATCCTTGCTGTCTGCATCCGCATACCTGGGCGTGAAGCGGGAGGTGCTGTCCTCGTTGATGGTCATGGAATCCTGGCCCGAGGCGAAGACGGGCGCATCGTTCACATCAATAACTGTGAAGGTCTTGCTGAATATGACGGTCTTTCCCCCCAGATCGCGCGCCTGCACGGTAAGGGTGCCTGTGCCGACGTCCGCCTGCCCAGGCGTTCCCGTCAGGGTGTAGATCCGGTGGGCGCCGTAGCCCCCCTGGGCCGAGTCCGCCCTTTCCGATACGGACAGCCAGGCAGGTATCGTTGTTGTTACCGTCAGCACCGAATCGTCCGCGTCCGGATCGCCGATGTCCAGGGTCCATGCCACGGAAGCGTTCTGGAGCGCGCTGTCGGCGATGGTGGAGACGGCGGCCACGGGAGCCCGGTTTTCCAGGTAATTCACGTGTACGGACAAGGGCGCGGAAACATTGCCGATCCGGTCCCGGGCGATGGCGGTGAAGACATAGGAACCGTTCGCCATCGCCGAAGCGGGCATCGGCACGCTGAAGGTGCTGTCGGCGCGGATCCTGGCGGTGTCGGATACCGTGGTCCAGCCCGATCCGTTGAAATAGGCCCCGTCCGAATCGCGCCTGCGCACCACGAAAACCGTGTCGGTGCCGGCGATGGCATCCAGGGACCGGCCCGTGACCGCGCCCGGCCAATTGCGCCAGCTTTGGTCCGGCATCAGGGACAGGGTCGTCACCGGGCCCGTCCGGTCGAGCTGGGTCGTATCGCGGTACCATGGCGAGCGGGTGCCGAAGGTGTTCTTGAATTGCGCAAGCGCGATGCGCATGCCGTCGGGACCCGGGGCCATATTGAGGGAGTCGAGGCCGTGGGTCGCCGTCCAAGCGGACGAGGCGGTATCGGCCGCCAGGGAGAAGCGCATGCTATCGGCGCCGGAGTAGGTGAAAGCCAGGGCGGGATCGGAATCCCGGGTGCGTCCGGATGCATCGTTGATGGCGATGGATCCCGTAATCGCGGCCTGGTTGAGGGACGTATCCCTTGCGGACGACGAGGCGGCGCAATAGTTGCCGGAGGAATCGCGCACGAAGGCCGCGAACCAGTAGATCCTGCCGGCCGTGAGGCCTGTGGCGGTATCGGCGCTGCGCTGGCTGGAAACCTTTTTGAACAGGGTGCCGTCGGCGGTGTCGGCCGGATAGGCCCCATCGCTGCGGACGCGGATCATCACGGTATCCGCATCCAGGCTGGCGGAACCGGTCCAGCCGAGGGCGGTGCTGGTGGGGCTCAGGGCCGTGGCCGTGAATGCCGACATGTTGGCGGGCGGGGTCACGTCCGTGGTACGCGCGGTGTCGCGGGCCCCGGCCGCGGCCAGGGCGTAATTCCCGGAAGAGTCCTTGGCGAACGCGGCGAAATTGAAGACGGTCTTATCGGCCAGGCCGGTCGCCGTATCGGTCGTCCGGGATTTGGGAACGCTGCGCCACAAGGTTCCGTCGGCGGGGCCGCTTGGATAGACGCCGTCGGTGCGATAGCGGATCACCACCGAATCCGCGTCCGAGGCAATGGAGGCGGTCCAGGAGACCTGCGCGGAATGGCCGCCCAAAGCCGTGGCCGCCAATCCCGTTACGTTTTCGGGAACGGATGAATCCGTGAACGTCCAGGCCAGATTGTTGCCGTTGTCGAGGCAGTCGAAGCAGGAACCGGGTTTGTTGGTGGCACTGGAGAAGGCCAGAGACACGTAGCTGCCGGTCAAGGTTCCCGCCACCGCGAGGGACCATGTGGAAGCGGGGCTGATGACAAGCCGGTTCGCCGCCGAGGTGCCGTTCAGGACGGCATTGTGCGCGACCGTGATGGTGCGGCCGGCCACGTTGGCCAGGGAAGCCGCGCCTCCGTTGGAGATGCTGAAATCTCCGGCCCCGGAAATGGAAACGTTCCTGCCGTTGAAATCCAGGACGCCGGCGGTCTGGGTGAAACCCGCTGCGGTAAGATTGTTGGTCGTAATCTGGAGCGTGTCCGCCGCATTATGGAAGATGGCCGGATGCAGGACATCTCCGGGTTTCGGGACGAACAGCTGCTTTCCCGAAGGCGCGTCGAAATACAAGGCTCCCGTGCCCGGCGTCAGGGTTACCAGGTTGCCCAGGTCCACCATCCCGGTCACGTGGACCTGGCTGCTGCCGAAGTCCAGGCTTCCGTAGGGTCCGCCGCCCAGGGTAATCGCGGCGAAGGTATGCGTTAGCCCGGTGCCCAGGTGGAACATGCCGCCAAGCGGGGACAGGGTCTGCGCGACAAGGTTTCCGCCGATGACGGTCGTGCCGCCGATTCCCGTTTGCGTGATGCTGGGATGCGGGACTCCGGCCTTGGGTGTGAACGTCTGCGCGGAGCCGCCGGAGAATTTGAGCGTTCCCGTTCCGGCCGCCAGGGAATCCAACCCGGAAAGATTCAGGTTCGCCGCGGAAAAATCCAAAGTGGACGATCCGAAATCCAGACCGCCTCCCGTCGCCGTGAATCCGGAAATGGCATGCTGCCTGGAGACGCCCAGGTGAAGGATCCCCGAGGCGATGCCCACCGTCGTCACGGTAAGGTTCGCATTCAGCGTGGTGCCCCCGATCCCGTTTTGCTTGAGGAAAGGATGAGAGGCGCCGTTCTTGGGCGTGAAGGATTGGGCGCCGGTTCCGGTGAATTCCAGCGTTCCTGAACCTGCCGTTACCCCGCTCAGGGATGAAAAATCCAGGCCCGTGCCGTCGAATCTCAGGGTGCTGGTCGCGAAATTGAGCGTGCCGCCGGAAGCGATTAGTCCTGAAATGGAATTGGTAAGCACGGAACCGAGGCTCAGGGTCCCCGTTCCGCTCAATTGCAAAGTGTCCGCGATGAAGCCGGAGGTGGACACCGTCGTGGTTCCGGTTCCGCTTTGATGGATCCTGGGATAGATCGCACCGGCCTTGGGCCTGAAGGATTGGGCCGAACTGCCGATGAATTTCAAAGTGCCGGTTCCGGGAGTGAAGTTGGTCACCCCGCTCATGTTCATGGTCGCGGCGCCCACCGCCAAGGTCGAACTTCCCAGGTCCAATCCGCAGCCCGGGTTGGTGGTAAAGGTTGTGGTAACCGTAACGGTCCTTCCGGATCCCAGGTTGAATACGCCGGCAGCCAGGGCGAGGGTTGGGATGGTGGCGTCGGCCCCGGATACCGTGGTGATGCCGGCTCCGCTTTTGGTAATGTTCAAATCGCTCGATGAGGCGTCGGGGATGTAGGTCTGCGCCGAGGGGCCGTTGAATGTCAGGGTCTTGCCGGAACCGATGACGGTGATCCCGGTCATATCCACGTTGCCGGGGACGGTCAGATCCGAGCCGTTGAAATTCAGCGTGACCGGATTGACGGGCGCGGACACGGATGCCACCGTGTGTGTGAACCCGGTTCCCAGATTCACGGTTCCTGTGTTGATGGTGAGGGCGCCGGCCGTCAACGCGCCACCCGCCAGGGTCAAGGTTCCGTTTCCGTCCTTCCGGATTTGCGGGAAGGTCGATCCGGATTTGGGGTAGAAGGTCTGCGCCGTAGCCCCGGTCAGGGCCAAGGTGCCGGTGCCCGCGGTGATGGTTCCCGTGCTCCGGAAATCCGCGTTTCCGGTCACTTCGAGGGTGTTGGTGGAAAAATTGAAGTTGCTGGAATAGCCGGACATAAGCGTGATGGAGTGGATGGTGGGGGATACGTTCAATACGACGCTGGATGCGCCGGCTCCGAAGACCACGTCATCGCTCGTGCCCGGCAATGCATCGGTTCCCCAGTTGGCGGCCGTGCCCCAATTGTTGTCCCCGCCGCCGCCGTCCCAGGAAATGCCGAAGGTCCAATTGGTATTGCCGCCGCCGTCGGTGCAATCGGCGCAGCGTCCCGTATTGGGGGAGGCGTTGGAATTCGCCAGCGTCGCCTTGGTGGCGGTCAAATCGCCGGTCACGGTCACGGTCCAGACGGTACCGGAATTCAGGTTTATCCGGTTGGCGGAGGAGGCGCCGCTGAAAGATGCATTGCCGGCCACGGTCAGGGTTTGGCCGCCGAGGTTGGCGAAGGAGGACGGCGTCCCGTTGGAAACCGTGAAATCGCCGGCGTTGGTGACGGTGATATTCCTGCCGTTCAAGTCCAGGGCTCCCGCGGATTGGGCGAAGCCTTGGCAGGAGAGATCGAAGTTGGCCAATTGCAGGGTTCCCGCGGCGCCATGAATGATGGCCGGAAGGTCGTATCCGGATTTTGGGATCAGGATCTGGGTAACGGAGGCGGCGTCGAAGGACAAGGTTCCCGTGGCCGGAGTCACCGCCGCCATGCCCGCGAAGTTCGCATCTCCGGTCAGAACATGCAGAACGCTGGAGTTGAAAACCAGGGTGCCTCCCGAAGAGGCGATGGATGAGACCGAATGGGAATGGGACGCGCCCAGGTTCAGGGTTCCCCCGTTCAGGACCAGTCCCGCGGCCGAAACATCCCCAGCCAGGGTGGTGGTACCGCTGGTCTGCTTCAAAGCGGGGTGGGCCGCGGAAGCCTTGGGCGTGAAGGTCATGGTGGAAGCGGCGGCGAATTCCAGGGTTCCGGTGCCGGGAGTCAAGGTGGAGAGCAGGTGGAAGTCCACCGCGGCCGCGCCCACGGTCAGTGTCGCGGAGCCGAAATCAAGTCCGCCGCCGGTGATGGAAACGGTGTTGGCAACGCTATGGCTGCCGGAAACCAGACCCAGGATTCCGGAGGCGATGGTCAGCGAGGGGGTGCTCATATCGTATGAGCTAATCGCCGTGCCGCCAATCCCGTTCTGCTTGATGCCGGGACAGTTGTTGCCGCTCTTGGGCGTAAAGGCTTGCGATGATGTTCCCGTGAACTCCAGCTTACCCGTACCCGGGTTCAAGGTACCCACCCCGTTCAGATTCAGGGACGAGCCGGCGAACTGCAAGGTGGAGGATCCGAAATCCAAGGTCGGCGCGCTGGCAAAGGTAAGCGTGGATCCCACCACGTTGGTGAGGGAAGCGCCCAGGTTCAAGCTTCCGTAGGCAAGCGACAGGTTCGCGGTGTTGAATCCGTTGCCGGTCGCGGTCCAGGCGCCGCCGCTTCCGGTTATGGAAAGGGCGTTCAGATGGGAGGCGATGTTGATGCTCTTGCCCGTCGTGCCGCCGTTCAAAGTGACCGTGCCGGCCGCGGGAGTGAAGGTGCCGCCCGTCTGGACGAAGTTTCCCGTAACCGTAAAAGTCTTTCCCGTGGTCGGCGCGGAAAGGAATCCGGATGTCATGCTGAAGTCGGAACTGACGGCTATGTTCCCGTTCGTGGCCGTCAGCGTTCCCCCGTTGACCGTCAATGCGTCCGTGGAGAGGCTGACGCCGTAGGAGTCGATGTCCAGGGTGCCGTTGGAAATCGTTGTGGTACTTGCAACCGTGAGGTTCTGGTGGACGGTCCAGGTTCCGCCGTTTCCGTTGACAACCAAGTCGGACATGGGTCCGGTGAAATCGAGGTGCTTTCCCGCCACCGTTCCATTCAGGATCACGGTTCCGATATTGCCGCTCAGGGTGGCGCCTCCTCCGATGGTCATGCTTCCCGCCAGAGTGAGGGATGCTCCGGGCGCGGGCAGGCTGACGGTTCCCCCGGGAATATTGATGTTTCCCGAAACATGCATGGACCCGGAGTTGGCATTCAAGAAGCCGTTGGTCATGCCCACATTCCCTGTGACGGTAAGGGTGGAGGAATAATTGTGGATGTCGAATGTGCCATCCGTAATGTTCAGATCATTCGTGGTGACATCGGCGGTCAGGTAGGTGATTCCCGCTCCGCTCTGGAGGATGCCGGGGTGGGTTGCGCCGGACTTGGGAGTGAAATTCACGGTGGAGATATTGGTGAATTCCAGGGTTCCGGTACCCGCGATCAAGTTCGCCAGGGAACTGAAATCCACGGTAGGCAACTCGACCCGCAAGGTGGAAGACCCGAAATCCAAAGTGCCGCCCGAAAGGGTCAAGGTTGAAGCAACGCTATGGGTCAAGCCGGTACCCAGATTCAAAGTGCCCGCGGAAAGCGTGAGATCGATCAGGCTCAGGGAATTGGAGCCGGAGAAGGTCCAGGTGCCGGCGCCCAGCTTGGTCAGAATGCCGCCGCCCAAGGTGCTCGCGAAAAAGCCGCCTTGGGCTCCGCCCAGGGTCAGTGCATAGGCGCCCGTGATGTTGCCGCCATAGCTGATATTGATGGTTCCCGATTGCCCGACGATGCTGCTGGCGCTTCCCAGGGTGATCATGCCCGCGAAGACCGCTCCGGTGGCATTGCTGTTGACGAGGGCGCCGGCGGAGGAAACGCCCGTCCCATTCAGGGTCAGCGCTTCAGCGCCGGAATAATTGATGCCGTTCAGATCCAGGGCCGCCCCCGAAGCGATCACGGTCCCCGAACCGGTGCCGCCCAGGGCGGAAGTCGAACCGAGCTTCAAGGTTCCCGCGCTGATGGTGGTCTGGCCGCCATAGTTGTTGTTGCCGGAGAGAGTGAAGATTCCCGTTCCCGTTTTGGTAAGGGCGACGGTGGCGGCGGCATTCTGGATCACTCCCGAAAAGGTGGTCGTCCCATTGTTTCCGCCGCTCGTCAGGGTAAAGGTGCCCGAGCCGGAGTTGTTCCCCACGGTCCCCGATCCCGCCAGGGAACCGATGGTTTCGCTGAAGCCGTTCATGTCCAGGTTGCCGTTTACGGTGACGGCGCCCGCGTCGGGAAGCGCGCCTGCCGCGCCCAGTCTCAAGGTTCCCGCGCTCACCGTGGTCGGGCCCGAGTAGGTGTTGGCGCCGGAAAGAGTCTGGACGCCGGCGCCTACCTTGGTCAGGGCGATGGTCTGGGAGGTATTCTGGATGATGCCGGAAAAGGAACTGTTGGCATCGTTGACGCCCGTGGTCAGGGTGAAGGTTCCCGAACCGGCGTTGTTGTCGATGATTCCCGATCCAGAGATCGACCCGACGGTTTCGTTGAAGCCGTTCAGGTCCAGGTTGCCGTTGACCACCAAGGCGCTCGAATCCGGGATGGCCCCCGCCGCGCCCAGTTTCAGGATGCCGGCATTGATCACGGTCGAGCCCCAATAGAAATTGTTGGTGCCGAGGGTCAGCGTGTTGCCGCCGTTCTTGACCACGCTTCCGGTGGCGTCGGATCCGGAAATCTGGCCGCTGAAGGTGATATTGTCCGAGCGGTTGAAAATGAGGCTTCCATTGCCTCCGCCTACGATGGCCACCGTCCCCACGATAGAGCCGGTGACGCCTCCGTTTCCGATTTCCAGCGCGCCGCCGGTAATCATGGTGGAGCCGGTGTAGGTATTGGCGCCGGTCAGGGTCTCGATGCCGGCGTTGACCTTCATCACCTGGCCGGCTCCGCTGATGACGCCGGAATAGGTCTGGTTATCGTTCCTGGCGAACCGCACGGCCGCGCCGGAGGCGACCACGCAATTGCCCGGCAGAACGCCCGAGGCGGCGTTGTTGCCGATGGACAGGACGCCGCCGTTCACCGTGGTCAGGCCGGAGTAGGTATTGTTGCCGGTCAAAAGGAAATAGGCATTTCCCATCTTGGTCAATGCCAGCGGCTGCGCCGTATTCCTGATGACGCCGGTGAAGAAGGTCTGGATGTTGATCCCCCCGGTCGTCAAGGTGGAAGCCGTGGTTCCCGAATTGTTGTCGACGAATCCGCCGCCGGCCAAGGTGCCCATGGTCTCGTCGAAGCCGTTCATTTCCAGGGTTCCGTCCACCGTCACCGCGCAGCCATCGGGAATCACGCCGGCATTGCCGAGTTTCAACACGCCGGAGGTTATCGTCAGAGTGCCGCCGAAGGTATTCGTCCCCGACAGGGTGAGGGTTCCTGCCCCGCCTTTGAAGACGGAAACGGTTCCGGAAGTGTTCTGGATGATCCCCGAGAAGGTGCTGTTCGAGTTGTCCCCTCCCAAGGTCAGGGTATAGCTTCCCGCTCCGGCGGAATTATCGACGGTTCCCGATCCCACCAGGGATCCGATGGTCTCGTTGAAGCCGTTCAGGTCCAGGGTTCCATTCGCGGTGACGGCGCACAAATCGGAGATCACCCCGGATGCGCCGAGCTTCAGGGTTCCCGCGCTGATGATCACGCCGGCATTCGAAGTGTTCGCTCCCGAAAGGGTCCAGGCTCCCGAATTCACCTTGGTCAGGGTGCCCGTACCTCCCCAGATACTGGCCAGGGTTCCGCCGGCCGATCCGCCCAAGGTCAGGCCGTTGGCGGCGCCGGAAATGTTTCCCGTATTCGCGAGAGTGATGGAACCGGATTGACCGATGATGCTGGAGGCGCTTCCCAGGGTGAGGCTGCCCGCCCATACGGCAGTCGTCGCGCTGCTGTTGACGAGGGCGCCGGTGCTTCCCGGGCCCGCGCCGTTGATGGTGAGCGCTTCGGAGGCGGAATAGTTCAACCCGTTCAAATCCATGGCCGCCCCGGTGGAGACGGTGGTTCCCGCGGCCGTGGTGCCCAAGGCCGAGGGGTTGCCCAAGCCCAGGATTCCGGCGCTTACGGACACCGCGCCCGAAAAAGTGTTGCTTCCGTTGAGGAACAGGACGCCGTTTCCCGACTTGGTGATGCTTCCGGTTCCGCTGATCACCCCGTTCAACTGGGTGTTTCCCGCGCTGTTCACCGTAAGGGCCAAACTGCCGGGCGAAATCGTCCCGCCCAAGGTCAGCGCTCCGCCGACCACCGTATTGATGTTGGGCGGCGAGGTGATGAAGGTGATCGGCAGGCCGATCGACATGGTGCCGCTGGTCACGTTGCAGTTGATGGCCTCGGCGCCGCCGCTCAGGTTGATGGCATTTCCCGAGATCGAGAATGGGCCCGCGCTCCCGGTGAAGGTTATCGCCGCGAAGTTCGATCCTGGGGTGAGATCATTGACGGGAGTCAACCGGGTAAAGCCCGTGAATACCAGGGTGTCGGTCGATATCGGGCCGGTGCCGCCCCAATTCCCGGGCGAGGACCAAAGATCGTTCGGGCCCCCGCCGGTCCAGGTTCTGGCGCCGCCGGAAGCCAATCCGGCCAGCAGTAACGTCAATGTTACCATGGGCGGGAGCAGGCCGGGAAACGAACGGAATCCCCGCGCCAGGCGGGCCGTCCCGCGCCCGTGGGGCGAGGCTCGGGATTCCGATTTCCAGTTCGATTCCATCATCCATTTCCTAAAAAAACCGCCGGGGCCAAACGGCTCGGACGCATTTGCGGGCCTGTCCATTGTATCGGTAGGCGGCGGGAATCCCCAAAGCTTTGAAACGGGCCGGCCGCGGATTGGGCATCGGCGTGTGACGGGACGCACGTGAAAAAACTGGACAAGTCCCGACGCCGCTCCGTACGATTGCCGTTGAGCCCCTTTGGACGGGGGGACCGCCTCCGGATTGGACTTGGACGATCACCGTTTTCAACGCGGAATCAACATTAATTTCCCCGCCATCTTCCCAACGGACCCATTTGGGGGGAGGGGGGGCTAAAATTATATCTTCCCCTTAGCGACGCTCCCGGAGAGGGGACGCGGATTCGCCTGCGTGCGGGGAGGTTCAAGATTTTCAAATGGCTGCCTTGGAAGTATATCGTGCGCCGGGTGGCGCGTCACAACGGATTCCTGGATCCCATCCTCGTCATGTCCCGGCTTGGCAATTTCGCGCAGCCTTCCGAGGTCGGAGAGCCCATCGAGCTCCTCCGCGCCGGCCTGGTGTTCCACGCCCGCGGACTGATGAACACCCGGGCCATCCAGAACAACCTGGATTGGATCTGGCCCTACTGGGTGGAACGGCAGTTCAACCCGCGCGATTCCTCCTTCATCCCGCGGGCATTTTCCATCAGCCATATCAACCTGTCCCACCGCAACTGGACCGCCGTGGGCGTTCCCGACTCACCCTTCCTTCCCATCGTCGATCCCAGCGGCCTGGTCACGCCTTATTACGACGGCTGGTCCCTGGACGCTTGGATCGTCCGCCCGGACGGCGCCAATCTGCTGCCTTCCAAATCCAAGGCCGTAGCGCAATCCCTCGATCTGGAGTCCGCGGGCGTAGCGGTGGAAACCACCCTGGGGGACGACGGCATCCGCCTGCATTCCCGCGTGGAGGCTTTTCCGGAAGGCGATGCCGGCTCCTGTCGTATCAGTCTGAGCGCCCAATCGGACCTTCCCGGGTGGCTGGTGGTCTCCCTGCGCCCATACAATCCCGAAGGCGTGAGTTTCATCCATGATATCCGCCTGGAACCCGATCGTTCCCGCTGGGTCATCGACGGGTTTCCGGCCGTGCGCTTCTCCCAGCCGGTGGCGAAGCATTTCTCTTCCGAGTACCTCCTGGGCGACGTCTTCCACAAACTGGCCGGCGGGGAAAGCGCGGAAGATTCCGGATCCCATTGCAAGGTAGGGCTGGCCACGGCAGCGGCCATGTTTCCCCTGGAACCGGGAACGGTCCGGGATCTGGTGCTCACCGTCGATTTGGCGGGAGACAAGGAAACCCCCAAGCAATTCCCGGTGCGGCATCCCATCAAGCTCTGGGGACCTGCCCTGGAGGGACTGGCGGGTCTGCAGGTCCCGGACGCGCATTTCGATTTCCTTTATCGCGCCGCCATCCGCACCCTGTTGCTGCATTCGCCCGGTGAAGTTTTTCCCGGGCCTTATACCTATAAACGCTTCTGGTTCCGGGACGCCGCATTCATCCTCAACGCCATGCTCGCGGCGGGAATGGTGGAGCGCACGGAACGCACCCTGGACATCTTCCCGTCCCGCCAGACCATGGGCGGATATTTCCTGTCCCAGGAAGGCGAGTGGGATTCCAACGGGGAAGCGCTCTGGATCCTCAGGCGCTACTGCGAAATGACGGGGCGCAAACCCAAGCCGGCCTGGATCCCTTCCATCGTCAAAGCGGCGGACTGGATTGTGCGCAAGCGCATCAAACACCATAAGGAACCCAGGGTCGTGGGACTCCTGCCGGCCGGATTCAGCGCCGAGCACCTGGGTCCCAACGATTATTATCTCTGGGACGACTACTGGGGCGCGGCGGGCCTGCAAGCGGCGGCCTGGCTGCTGGAAGGCACCGGCCACGACAAAACCGTGCGCATTGCCAAGGATCAAGCGACGGATCTCCTGTCCGCCATCGACCGGAGCCTGGAGGCCGCCCAAGCCCATCAGAAACTGGGCGGAGCCCTGCCGGCCTCTCCATTGCGCCGCATGGATTCGGGCGCCATCGGATCCATCGTGGCCAGCTATCCGCTTTCCCTTCTGCCCGGGGACGATCCGCGCATCAAGGCCACCCTGGAATTCCTCCTCGCCAAGTGCATGATCAAAGGAACCTTTTTCCAGGATATGATCCATTCGGGCATGAACGCCTACCTCACCTTGCACATGGCCCAATGCCTGCTCCGCGCCGACGATCCCCGCTTCTTCAAGCTCGTCCGCGACACGGCCGCCGTGGCTTCGCCCACGGGCCAATGGCCCGAGGCCATCCATCCGCACACCTTGGGCGGCTGCATGGGAGACGGCCAGCATGTCTGGGCCGCCGCGGAGTGGGTCCTGATGATGCGGAACATGTTCGTGCGCGAAGAGGACCGGGTGCTGGTGCTGTGTTCCGGGATACCGGAAGAATGGCTACGCTCCGGAAAGGAGATGGGCTTCGGGCCGGGACCCACCCATTTCGGCGTCCTCACCGTTTCCATCCGCCCGTCGGCGCAAGGCGTTCGCGTATCCTGGACCGGGGAATGGCATAGCAAGCCGGCGTGCATCGTCATCCGCCTGCCGGGCCGGAAAACCGTCACCGTGACCGAAGTGGGGGATGGTTCCGTGGAAATCCCGGAGGTTTCCGGGCGCCAACCGCAAGCCGCCGATTTCGTCCAGATATAGCAACCGGCTCGCCTTGGGGGCGAGCCGGTTAAGAAGGAGACGGACGAAGAATATGGGTTTTGGGGACCCTGTCTCCACTCATCAGTCTATCATTTTACCTTTCCAAAAGCAATTTTTCCCGCCTCCGGCCCCTGAATTCGTCCAAAAACGCGGGTTTTCCGCTCCCGAATACCGGGTTCACCGGCGGAAGGCCCAAGCCCCCCACGGCGAGGCGCCGGACCGGGTTGAAAGCCCGCCCGTCCTCAAAGGCCCTTAATCACCATAAAATTTGGTGCAGTTCAAGGGGTCAAGGGTGCAAAAAAACCTCCTACTTTTCCTGGAACCGGATTTTATATGAAGGAGCTTCTGAATGAACAAATTGAGATTGCTCGGCATGCTTTCAGTTCTATTGTTCATTGCCGGTTGTGAAAAGGATTGTCTCTGCTCGGGGGCTCTCATCATGAATTTTTGCCTAACATCCAACGGAAGTCGGGATCTACCTGACTCCCTCACATACGTCAGGGAAACGGAATCAAATCCGAATACGTTCGACACTTTGAATGTCGCCCGTTATGGCAATTGTTTTGTCCAAGCCCCCGGAAAACATCGGGTGCTGGTGTATTCGGGGGATGGCCTCGTATATCGGACGGACTGGGTTCAGGTCGACGCCAAGGATTGCTGCAATACTACGGAAGACAAAATTATCGATCTGCCCCTTTAACAGTCCCATGCCTCCACTTGGGCAAAATGGCCGGCTCCGCTCATCATCCGCCGATTCACATATGTGAATAAATGAAATTCCTTCCGAGGATGGTTTTCCGCGCAGGATGACCGCAAAGGCCTAATTTTCCGCGCTTTCAATCTGCAACCGCTTTCTGGACATGTCGGCGCGGGACCCGGGCCCTACAACGCCCTCCAAAGTACTATACCCTCAAGCCAAAGCCGACCTTAGGGGACGCGGGCTTTTTCGGTGGGGGGTAATGATTGCATCGGTTTTACGGATGGATTTTCATCTTCGCCTTCTGCTTGTGCGGCAGGTTCGCGCCTCGGGCCCATGGCGCCGGCGTCGAGGCCTTTGAAGCGCGTTCGTGGAAGATAAACGCTTCGAAGTCGATCCCGTACCGTCTCTTCATCCCCAAAAACCGGGTGGCGGGACGAAAGTATCCGGTGATGTTGGCGTTGCACGGCGCCGGGGAGAAGGGGACCAACAATACCTCTCCATTGAATCAAGCCTTCCTCAATATGTGGGCGGACGATTCCATCCAGAAGGATAATCCCTGCTTCGTGGTGGTGCCGCAATGTCCGCTCAACGGGCAGTGGGTCACCAGCCCGCCCCCCTGGAACAATTACGACTTCGCCAAGACCCCCGTTACGGACAACCTGAAGGCCGTGATGGACATCCTGGACAGCCTGGAACGGGAATTCCCCATCGACCTGGATCGGGAATACGTGGCGGGAATGTCCATGGGCGGGGCGGGCACATGGTATTGCATCATGATGCGCCCGGATCGCTTCGCGGCGGCGGTTCCGGTGTGCGGCGAAAACGATCCCAATCAGGCCAAGGTGTTGGACGGGGTGAACATCTGGACCTTCCACGAGGTGGATGATCCAACCGTGTCCGTGAACAACACCCGGGAAATGGTGAAAGCCATCCGCGCCGTAGGCGGCTCGCGCCTCAAGTACACGGAATACCCGGCCAACATGGGCTATGGCCACGAGTCCTGGAAGCCCGCCGGAAA
Source organism: Fibrobacterota bacterium (assembly GCA_028287505.1). GTDB lineage: Bacteria > Fibrobacterota > Fibrobacteria > UBA11236 > UBA11236 > Chersky-265. The sequence continues at coordinate 71,031 of JAQBPN010000060.1, forward strand.
GGATCCCGAACTCCATCGCTGGGTGTTCAGCAAGGTGCGCGCGCAGGCTACCGCGATAAGACCGTTATATCCCCGCCGATATCCGGGTTCATTGCCTGCGTTGAGCGTGGATGGGTTGGGCCGATTGCGCTTGCATGGGGATGCCCCCGTGCCGCGCTTCCTCCGCTGACGCGTCCGGAATCGTCCCCAAACAATAGGTCGGCTGGAATGGCAAATGCGTGCGGCCCTGCGGCCCCGGTAATAGGAGAGAGGTTGAGATGAAAATCGGTATTGTAATATTGGTAACCCTTGTTTTTAGAATGGCTTCGGCGGCGCCCTATCCGGGTTGCGCCAATCCCACCGATGCGGATTTCCGCATGGTCACCTTGACCACGCGGCCTGCCTCGGGCCTGAACGAACCTCTCAAGATGTCCTTCGACATGACGGATGCCGGCAAGGTCGACATCTATTTCATCGAAAAGGGCGGCAACCTCAGGAAATTCGACGGCGCGACCCAGGCTGTCTCCACCCTGGGTAAGATCAACGTCCACGTCCAGGATGAATATGGGCTGATGGGCATCGTCCTGGATCCGAAGTTCAAGAGCAACAAGCACCTGTATGTGCTTTATATGCCCAACCAGGCCAATATCGAATTGCGCATCTCGCGCTTCACCCTCGCCGGGAACACTTTGGACCTGGCTTCCGAAAAAATCATGATCCATTTCACGGCGGCCACGAGCTGGCATGGCGGCGGGGGCATGGCCTTCGACCCGGCCGGAAACCTCTGGGTCGGCATCGGGGATACCCGCGTGGGGGAGGGGGCGGCCCCCAATACCAACGACCTGCGCGGCAAGATCCTGCGTTTCCATCCTGAGCCGGATGGTTCCTACACCATCCCGGCCGGGAACCTCTTCCCTCCGGGCACGGACAAGACCAAGCCCGAGATCTACATCATGGGCAACCGCGAACCGTATACCCTGGCTATCGATCCGAAGACAAGCTGGATGGTCTGGGGGGAAGTGGGACCCGACGGAGTCGGAATCACGGAAGAATATGATTTGGCCACCAAGCCCTACAATGCCGGATTCCCTTACTTCGCCGGGAACAACAAGCTCCTGACCCACGGGGACGGCATCCACACCACTCCCTCCAACGAGGATCCCGCCCATCCCACCAATACCAGTCCGGACAACACCGGCCTGAGGGATCTCCCTCCCGCGGTGCCTGGCACGTACAGCTATCCGCAAGCCTGCGGCGTCACCGGTCCCGTGTATCGCTATGACTATGTCCCGAACTCGCCGGTCAAGTTCCCTCCCCAATTCGATGGCACTTGGTTCGTGGGCGACATCAACAAGAACGAGCTCGACACTATGGCCTTGGATGGGACGGGCAAGCCCGGGCCTTTGGGCCGCCTGTTCCCGCAGATGCGCGTCTACAAACCCACGGACTTCAAGCTGGGTCCGGACGGGGCCTTGTATATCATGAACTACGCCGGAAGTTACGGCCCCAGCGATCAATCCAGCATCGTCCGCATCGAATACACGGGAACATGCCGACCTGCGATCAACCCGGTTTCCATGACGGTTGGCCCCGATCGATTGCCGTTGAAAAAAGCCTTCTCCCTGAGCGGCTCCCGCATCCAGGTCGATCTTCCGGGCGAAGCGCAATTGCGTATCCGCGACGCCGCCGGGAGGCTCATCCTGTCGCGGCCTGTCCGCTTCGGAGACAGGTTCGATCTCGCCGATGCGATGCGCAATCAGCCCGGCGTATATGCCGTGACGCTGTCCGCGGACGGAGCGGCCTCCGCACCGGAACTGATGTTGTTGGCGCCCTGAGGATGTATGGGAAAAGGGGAAGAGGAGAAAAGGCATGAAGTTGAAACGGAAAAACTGGAACGGGAATGTCTTGCTGGCGACAGTCATCGGAATGACCGCTCTCTGCCCATCGGGAAGGCCATGCGCCCAAGGGCCAATGAAAGTACTCGGGCTATATGACGCGGCCGATGCCGGCCACAGTCCGATGAGCGTGGCCGGAAAGCCGGGATTGGAAAAGATGGCATCCAATCTGAATTTCACCCTCGACTACACGTCGGACAAGACCGTCCTGAACGATGCCAACCTCGCCAAATACGATCTGCTGCTGGTGATCAACCAATTCCCATTCAACCTGTCCGTCTCCCAGCATGCGGCCATCCAGAAGTTCGTCGAAAGCGGAAAGGGATGGATAGCCGTGCATTCGTCAGGATGCGAAAACGGCACGTGGCCCTGGTTCGGCAAGCAAATCCTCGGGGGCGTCACCTGGCAAGGGCATCACAACCTCAGGCAAGGCACCCTCCTTTTCGAGGATCGCACCCATGCCATCACCAAGAACCTGCCGGCCTCCACCAGCATCAAGGAGGAATGGTACAACTTCAACGGAAACCCGCGGGCCAATGTGCGCGTGCTCGCCAAGGCCGGTCCCACGGGAGACGCCGACTATGACAAAACCGATCATCCCCTGGTCTGGTGCAGCCTGGCTTTTCCGAAAGCGGTCTACATAAGCCCCGGCCACGACGCCTCGGATTGGAGCAATCCCGACTATGTCGCCCTCATTCATGATGCCATCCTGTTCGCGTTGCCGGGTTCGACGCAGATCAAACTCAGGCAAGCCCATCTGGGGACGCCTCTTGACGGCCGGGCCTGGATTCGCGAGGGCGTCTTGCATGTGGGGACGGATCTCCAAGGATGGAAGCCGGTCGGGCGCATCCAGTTTGCGGACGTGCAAGGGCGGCAGTCGACCTTGGTGAGTTCCGAAACATCTCCGGTATATTAAAGTGGAACTTTTCCTGTTTCGTTTGTGCAATTGCGGAGTTATTGAAAAGCCCTCAGACTTGTATGCCTTTATTGTTGTCCATCTATTTGGAATAACAGTTTCCTGAGAACATTCAGGATATGCAGATATGATGCAAATGACATTTAGGGTGAAGAATTTCTGATGAATCGTTGGATATATCTGAAAAAAATCTAATATGGCTCCTTCTCGCAGGTTCTTCGAAATCATGGGAAGGAGTCCTCTTCATGGATCATCAGTCTGTATCGAAATTATTGATTTTGATTTCTCTCTTTTCCGCTCTTGCGGAATCGAAAACTCCACTTAGTTTCACAATTCTACACCATAGCGGAGACAATAATGGGAAGCGGGAGCCACGTCCACCGGCAATGATGGAGCCTCCCAATCAAATTTGTGATAAAATAGAAGACAAGTATGTTTGTTCTGAAATCAGTAAACATCCGTTAGAAATTCAAAACAAATACCTGGAGAGCAAAAACGAGGAACTCACTACTCAACTTAGCGAATTGCAAAAAGAATCCGACGAGAATCGTAAGCTTTGGATATCTGAAAGCGTGAACCTAGATCTCTTCGTTCGGGATGAGAGGACAAATGAAGTCAAAGCTGGGTTATCCCCTGGTCTTGGCTACGGCATACGCTACTGCCCGACTTGGTGGAAAAACTTGGGAAAGACCAAATCCTTTATTGATCTCGATTTCTATGCCCAAGCTGTAATGGTGAATATAAATGGAGGTAATAAATTCGTTGATGTGAATTTTTTACCTGCGGTAACATTTGTTGATTGGATTAGCATTGGAATCGGTTGGCGGGGATTGTATGCAACTGAAAATGGTGATAAAGACCTTCATTCAGTGCTTACATCTTTCGGAATTCGCAAGCCCTTGTAATTATGGATCGATATTCCAGAGCCACTGAAACTAGCTCGATCGTATTTTGGTGGCTCCGTAATCGTCTCCTCCTTTGATGCCGTCATTGCATAAGGAGAGTACAAGGTTTTTGAAGCTGCTCATACGCATAATGAGAGGACGATCCAATGGCAATTCGATTGTTGGACGGTAAGCGGCTTGCGGAACACGTTGGGACGGACCATTGGAAGATGTCGGACGATGGGGGAAATATTTTTTTGAGCAATGCAAATGGGGAGCTTGAGAAGTGATTCCAGACACATCCACCGCGCCCAGGGGCGTTTGTTTTCTTTCAACGGAAAATCTACGGAATATTTTTTGGAACGTTGTTCTAGATCGGGTTTATGCAAGCGGACGATGAGGGCGGGATTCTAGAAATCCTTGAAGGGGTCTATTCAAATTTGGTCGGATACCCAACAATTCATTTCGAGTTGTTCGAATGCTTGGTTTTCAAATATGATCGAAACCTGGATGTGATTGATGTTTAGTTTCGCGGCTTTAAGAATTCATTGAACGCCATTGTTTCGCATAGACTTTCTTCGGAGTCAAAAAGCGAATACGCATTTAAGTTGTATCGGTTAAGGTAAGTCAGGACTTTGATTTTTTCTGACACCGGAAGATTTAGCTTCCATAAGGCATCTTGGCTATTGTCACCATTTGAAAAAACTTGCTGATGACTTACGTAGTAGCTGTCCTCTTTTTGGTCATTTGGCTGTAACATGCAACAAATTGTGTAGTGGCTTTGTTGTTGATAATGTCTTCTAGGGCCGATAATTGCGTATGGGTCAAGACAGTTAATTAAGGGTGTTCCGCTCATTCCCGATTTAGTTCCTTTTGGGTATTCCTGATATACATAGACTGAAACATCATTTGCCCTGGCGTTCCTATATGCAAAAAAGGCGGCGACATATGGTGACTCGGTCCAATCTAAAAGTGGGCTTGGAAAACCAAAATGCCTTAGGTAAATCAAATATTCAATTCCGAACTTCTCGTAAAAGTTGTTTGCGATATCAAAATGATTATCGAAATTTATGCTATCGCCTCTCGATTTTATCATCCACTCTTCGAAATCGTTTGGATGAATAAGGTTCCATTTTTTATCCGTATAGCTTTCGATTTTAAATTTTGTAAGGAAAGCTTTGATGTAGTATTCTTGGATCGTTACCCTTTTCTTATTTACGAATCGCTCAAGGGTTGTATCCAATTCCCAACTGGAATCTGACTGCCCACGGAAAAGAAATCTTCCATCGGTTGCGTTGGCGTTGATCCATTCAACAAAGGTGTCGAAATCTTTTAGCTTCAACTCTTCCATGTATTTTCCTCGTAATCGATTTTAGGTCAGATTTGCCAATCGAGCCTTGATCCCGGCAATATTGATTTCAGTCTTCCGAATAAGTCCAGGGATTCCCTTTAGTCCTTTGATCTTCAAATCCTTGGTTCCTTTGACCGCTTTATCCTTCAGTCCAGGTTTGGAGCCAGTTCTGTTTATTCAACGCTTTAGGGCGATGTAGGACACCCCGAACTTTTCTTTGGCCCTGGACATTCCGCCGCGCCCTTGGGATTTCACGAAGGCTAGAATCTTTGCCCTCTGCGCTTCCGTGTACCTACGTGCGGTCGATCCTTTTTTCGCCGCCATGGTCCGATAGCCCCTTTCGCGTTGGCGTAGATCGAAATCTAGAAGATACGCGACCGCATCCACCTGGAACGGTCGTGTAGGTTGCACATGAACAAGTCCAAGTTGTTGATCGACAAGTTTATGTTGAAAAGTTCAACTTTTCCGCCACCTGAAAGCGGTCTTGGTTATTTCAAAAGTCTCGGTGGCCACTATATCTTGTGGTCTCCCCGAAAAAATACCCTGGATCTAGTTGCTAACGTATTATAAAAACACTACACTTATCTCAGGTTGTCCATCGATAAGCCATTGATTTGAATGGCGTAAGTTGGATTCCAGGAAGCAAAAAACCCCGGCAGCTTGGGGCCGCCGGGGTTCAAAGTTTCCGGTTCCTTTCCGGCGGGTTGCCGGGTCGGGAACGGTACTTTATCCTTGGTCAGATTAAGATACCGCTTTCACCCCCGATCTTGCAAGCCCTCCAGCACGGGATTTTCGCCAAATCCACCCCAAAAAAAGGAATCTCTAATGATTCTGCAAGTCGATTACGATCTAAATAAGCTTAAGGATTATCCAGCGCTCTATAGCGTCCTCAAAACCGCCCCCGGGTGGCTAAGGGCGATGGACTCGCTATGGTTTCTCTTTGTGCGTTCTCCCGGCACTGTCGGAGAGTGGCAGAGAAAGATCCAATCGGTCATGGATGCTGACGATCAGTTTTGCATTCACAATATCACTCTGCCTGTGAGGACCGGCGAATATGGCGGTACTCTCGACAAGGCTTCCTGGGATTGGTTGAATAATCACAAGAACCTGTCTTGATTTGTCTCGCGGGAGGTATCTTCGGATGCCTCCCTTTTTCTTTGTCAGTAGCATCCCCAAAATGTCCCCAACTATGAGCATTAAGTTATGCAAATAAAAATCTGTTGACGCGCATTTCCCTGCTGAATATCCTTCATTATCAGGGAGCATAAATATGCAAAACCGATTCAAGGGAAAAAGCTGTTACTACTGTGGTGAGCCTGCAATAAGTGACGAACACATTCCCCCCAAGCAAATTTTCGATGGCTTCGACTGCGATAAGATTGTGGTTCCTTCCTGTATGTATCACAACGTAGGCAAAAGCTTTTACGATGCCTGTATTCTTATGGGGATGCTCAAGTCCCTTGACGAATTTATCATATCTGGGTTGGCTAATGACCTTACCCCAAACATTCTCAAGTCTATCGAACTTGTTCAAGACAAGTTTCCACATGTCAAAAAGGGAATGCGAATTATCGAAATTTTCCAGGAAGGTCAACCTGGATCCGAAAAGAAAATGAAGTCGGCCTTTGTCGATGCCGACATTGATCATTACAAATGGGCTAGGCTGTTGACGGCAGGATTAATTTGGGATGCTACCGAGGAATACCAGGAAGAGCTTGATTGGAATGAAGAAAGCGGAGTCTTAGACAACTATTTCCGTGAGTCAACCGAAAAAGGTTTGACTGCTACGGACCTTATTGAATCCGACAGAGAGAAGCAAAAGCACATGACAGCTTATGGTGCGGCTACATGGATTGAAGGTTGGTCCGCAATTTCAAAGCCGTATCCAAGGGACTTGTACAATTTCCGATTTGTGTATGGAAGTCTAGGGCATCTTCATTTCGAGCATACATTTTTCCTCAAATACAAAATATGGGTACACGTAAAAGCTTCTCCGGAGTTGGCCGAGAAGGTCAAAATAAAAGCCCTTGTTAGGTCTTTGAAGGAAGACGGTTGCCGGAAGGTATGAGCCTACCCGGCGGCGTCCATATTACAACGGGGATATAAAAATTGCCCAATAAACGACGGATGGTATTTTGACACATAAGCGTCCATCAAGGAATCGCAATGTATCTCTCAGACCTTCAGTGGGAGATCGTGAAGCCATATCTTCCCACACCCCTCTATTTGGCCGGGCAAACGAGACCGCCTGATCCAAGACACCCCCATGGTTCTGGAGGGTATCCTCTGGGTCTTGAAGTCGGGTGCAAGTTGGAAAGACTTGCCTCATCTATGTCCAGTCGATTCCTTGGCTTTGTTCACAGTCTTGATTGCCTTCTCACTTGTAAAATTCAACCATTTGTTCCGAAAGACTATTGTAGAGGATGCCGATCACCAAAAAAAGGGCGGCGCATAGTTCGAGTTTGTAGTTGCCCGCCATCAAAGCCTCCAGCCTTGCATAAAATCCATCGATTTTCTTTTGTATGGCTTGGCTTACTTCCTCTGCCCGTCCTACCGATTGATTAAGGTCTTCGCGCAACTTTCGGATTAATTCAAAGGATTGTTCTCTAAGCCGGTTGAGTTCCTGGTACACAAATGAGATTGCCTCACTTATTGGCATTTTTTCAATATCGGCAGTTCGATGACCCATAGCCGACATTGTAGACCCACTTGTTGAGGCCGCTCCCACGTCAACAATCCTGGGTCTAGTATTCCTTGGGAATGCCCGGAAATACGCTTGAATCGACTTGACCAACCCCGGCTTACCAAATGCTTTAAGCTTGTCATCCACCCCTATGATGACCAAGACCACGCTTGTGACCTCAAGGAACGTCCCTACGTAGGTGAAGTATGGTTTGCTAAAACCGACAAAGGGCAGGCTGGGAAAGGCGAAGAATAAGACTGGGATGGAGATAGGCCAACTCTTGCCTGCCCAGCGAACGATTGCGATGCATTTATCCATAGTCCGAAACCTAGATCCGTTCTGGAATATGAACGCGAGGAAAGATCGAGACAATTGAGAGTTACTCTATTTCACTGTCCGAAAGGGTCCGGACAGGCCGATGATCTCTCACCCAATCTTTTTACACCGAATCCACACCGAATTGCCTGCAATGAATCCTACAAGAACTTCCATCGGGTTTCACTTTTGATCACAGAGTTCCCCACGCATTCTCAGGGCGTAATGAGTCGGTATATAAAGGACTTATGAAGAGTTATTTGGGGGCCAGGCAAGAAAAAGGCTCTTTCCGCCGGTTAAAGCGAAAAGAGCCTTTTGGCGTTCCCAAGGGGATTCGAACCCCTGTCGGCGCCGTGAAAGGGCGCTGTCCTAGGCCTCTAGACGATGGGAACATGTCCTGAGGGGCGAAAAGGTAATTCCAATTGCCGGTTTTTAGAAGGCCTCCGGGGCCTGGAATTCAGGGGGCGGCCTGGTAGACGCGGCCTTCCACGAAAATCCGGAACAGTTCGGAATCGATTTTACCGGCTTTGACTTCGATGTTGATGATCTCCAGGGCCTTTTCGGCGGCAATGGCCTTTTTGTAAGGGCGGTCGGAGGCGGCCAGGGCGTCGAAGATGTCGCAGACGCTCATGATTTGGGAGGGCAGGGGAATGGCGTCTCCCGTCAGTTGCCGGGGATACCCCGTGCCGTCCAGCTTTTCATGATGGGAAAAGGCGATAAGGGGAACCTGGCGCAAGTCCGAGGTCCAGGGGATCTGCGATAGGAATTTCCAGGTGTGGGAAACGTGGGAATTGATTTCGTCGCGTTCGGCCTCGCTGAGAGTGCCCTGGGGGATCATCAGCCGGGAAAGTTCCTCGGGGTTGAGGAATGCCGCCGGGGCGCCCGCAGTGTCGAGGTAGGTGCGCGGGCCCAGGGATTTGAGGTATTCCAGGGTGGCCTGATCCAATCGGGAGGGCTCGTTCGCCTTGCGGATGGTCTCGAAGAAGACGTCCACGCCTTCCAGGTTCCGCTTCTCATCCTCTTCCAACCGGCGCAAGGCGGCTTCCGGATCCCGTTCCCGTCCGGCCCGGAGCATGGCGACCTTGGCCTTTTCCGATTCCCAATTGATGGTCCGCTTGATGAATTCCGCGCGCATGCGGATGCCTTCCATCTCTTCCGGAAAAAGTTTCTTCGACTTGGTCAGGATGTGCTCGCGCACGCCGATTTTTCCGAAGTCGTGCAGCAGGGCGGCATAGCGCATCTCGCGCACCTGGGTATCGTTCAGGCGCACGTCGCGGTATTTCCCCGTCTGGGTCCGGCCCAGGCAGTCGGAAAGGCGGACTGTGTAGGCCGCCACGCGGTGGGAATGGCCGGAGGTGGTGGGATCGCGGGATTCTATCGCGGTCACGCTGGCGTTGATGAAGCCTTCGAAAAGCCTTTGGATGTCGAGCTCGTACTGCGCATTCAGCAAGGCCACGGAGGCCTGGGACGCCAGCGACAGGGACAGGTTCAAATCCTCCTGCTTGTAGGGAACCACTTGATCGTCGGCGGCCTGCAGGGAGGTGATGGGCGCATTTTTGTGCCGGCATTTGTTGATGAGCTGGATGGCTCCCACCACGCGGTTGCGGTGATCCATCATGGGAAGGGTGAGCATGGACCGCGTGCGATACCCGGAACTGCGGTCGAATCCGCTATTGTGCCGGAACTCGGCGGATTCGGGAATGGCGTAGACGTCCGGGATGTTGAGCGGTTTGCCTTCAATCATGGTGAAACCGCTGATGGAGGACTTGGTGGGAGGCATGGTCATTTCCGCGAAGTTGAAAGCCACGGATCCGTTCCGGGTCAGTTTGAAGCGGATGCGTTTGTTGGCCCAGTACTGCCCTTCGTTTTCCTCTTCGGCATCCTTGGGTTCCACCAGGTACAGGCAGCCCGCGTCGCTTCCGGTCAGTTCCATGGCCTTTTCCAGGATCATGTTGAGAAGGTGATCCAGGTTCTTTTCGGACATCAAGGCGATGCCCACTTGATTCAGTTGGCGGTTACGGGCTTCCGTAATGGCGTTGGTGTTGTGGAGCAGGAGGCACTGTTCTTTGAGCTCCAACAGCCTCAACATGTGGCTGCAGGCCAGGGAAAGCTCCAGATCGGACGGGTTTCGGGACAGGCGCACGTCCACCCAGGGAGGAGATGCGGAACCGGAGGTTTCGGAGGGGTCCCAAAGCATCACGCCCACGTGCTGGAACAGGAAGTCGTAATCCTCTCCGGGTTCCAAAGAACCGGGGGTGATTACGAGTATGCTGAACGGGTAAATGTCCTTGAGCGACAAGGACTTCCGGCTTTCGAGCACGTGCCCTGAAGGGAGGCTCCTGGGAAACTCCAAAGCGGTGAAATTATGGACCAAAACGGCGGGCATTCCGGCTACTTGACCGGGGACGTCGTTTTGACGATTGGGCGGGGCCACGCCCAATTATACCCATTCTCGGACTCCGCTTTCAGCCTGAGAACGGAGTCGGGTGCAATCTTTTGACCCAGGCCGGCCGGAGGATGGGTTCTTTTAGGGACCTGCTCAAGGGCCTTTATCTTTGGCGAAAACTATTTTAAACTATAGTCTTATGAAAATCTGGCTTCTGGGAAGGGTGAACGCCAAGTGAAATACGGCATTTACTCGGACATTCACAGCAACCTCGAAGCCCTGGAAAAAGTCCTCGAAACCATGGAAACCATGGGCGTGGAACGGCGAATCTGCCTCGGCGACGCGGTAGGATACGGCGCCAACCCCAACGAGTGCGTCAATCTCATCAAGAACGTCAGCGCCGTAACCCTTCTGGGCAACCATGATTCCGTGGCGCTCGGCCGTGAATCTTCCGAGAACTTCAACTTCTACGCGCGCAAGGCCATCGAGTGGACCAAGGAAAATCTCGACAAACCGTCGGTTGATTTCCTGGACAAGCTGCCCTATGTGGTGGACGAGCCTCCTCTCACCTTCGTGCACGCAAGCCCCCGTTCGCCCGTGGACTGGTATTACATCACCAGCTTCGACGATGCCATCGACGCGTTCTCCTTCTTCAGCGAGAAGATCTGCTTCGTCGGGCACACGCACATTCCCTCCATCGTCGTGATGGAGAACGAACAATCCTTCTGGGTTTCCGAAACCCTTTCCCACAAGCTGCAACCCAACCAGCGCATCCTGGTCAACGTGGGCAGCGTGGGCCAACCGCGCGATCGCATCCCCCTGGCCAGCTGGTGCCTTTGCGACACCACAGCCATGACGGTGGAAATCGTGCGCGTCAGCTACGACATTCCCAAGACCCAGGAGCGCATGCGCCGTCTGGGCTTCGCGGAATTCCTGATCAACAGACTCGCCGAAGGGCGTTAAGACGTCAGAGGGTCTTTACCCTTGTGTCCCTCGTCGGGCGTCGGGCGACCGGCGCGTATCCACTAAACACCTCATTGACAATAGCTTGGCGCCCCGGACCCTTGGTCCGCGGTGTCGGGCGCAAAGAAAAAGCCGGGAGTAAGTTCTCCCGGTTCCTCTTTTTCTTCGCGCCCGACGCCCGACGCCCGTCGCCCGACGAAACGCTGCTACAATCCTCCTCCGCCTCAATTTTACTCTAACCTTTCCCTTCGCTCCCTCTCCGCTTTCTTACCTTTCCCTCGCGCATGAAGCCAAGAAATTTCCGCTCCGCCAAGACACGCGATGGCCAGGAAGGCCGCAACGGTCGGGCCTCCCAAGGCGAGGGCGCGCGCAAGCCGGGCGCGGGCAAAGGATCCAAAAGCGCCCCGCCGTCCCCGCATCTGATCCAGGCCGCCGCGCGCAAGCTAGTGGAAGGCTTGAACCAGGAACAGGCCGCCGCGGCCATCGCGCCGCTGGGACCCGTGCTGGTGCTGGCCGGCGCCGGATCGGGAAAGACGCGGGTGTTGGTCACGCGCATCGTGCATCTCATCGCCTCCGGCGCCTCCCAGCCGGACGGCATCGTGGCCCTCACCTTCAGCAACCGGGCCGCGCGCGAAATGGAAGCGCGCCTCAAGTCCTACGCGGGCCGCGCGGCCGATGGCGTTTCCATCAGCACCTTCCATTCGCTGGGGCTGAAACTGGTGCGCGAACACGCGGAGGCCTTGGGCCTGGCCCGCGATCCGGGCATCCTGGACATGCACTCGCGCCTGTCGATGGTGGTGGGGCAGGCGTCCAAGCACGGCGCCCGCAACAAGAAATTCGATCCCATGGACCTGGCCAACGTGCTTTCGCAACTGAAGGAAAAGGGCCATACGCCCCTCGATTGTCCCGATGACACCGAATACGGCACGCGCCTGCCCCGTATCTACAAAGGGTACGAGAAGGCCAAGCACGAAGCCAACCTAGTGGACTTCGAGGACCTCATCCGCATGCCCATCCGCCTGATGAACTCCCGTCCGGACCTCCGCGGGAAAATCCAGGAACGCTGGCGGCATTTCCTGGTCGACGAATTCCAGGACACCAACGGCGCCCAGCTGGAAATGCTGCGGCTGCTGGTGGGCGCGGGCGGCGTCGACGGGGCGTCGAGCGTGTTCGTGGTAGGGGACGACGACCAGAGCATCTACGGCTGGCGCGGCGCGGAGATGCGCAACCTGCTGGACTTCGAGACCCACTTTCCGGGGGCGCAGTTGATCAAGCTCCAGCGGAATTACCGATCCAGCGGCAACATCATTTCCGCTTCCAACGCCGTTATCCACAAGAACACCTTGCGCCGGCCCAAGGAGGTCTATACCTCGCGCGGCGAAGGCGAGCCTTTGTACCATCACGTGGCCGACGACGAGAAGGGCGAGATGGATTGGCTGGTGGCCAAGGTCAAGGAATTGAACGCGGTGGAAAAGCTGGATTGGCGCGAGATGGCCCTGCTGGTGCGCACCAACATCCAATTGCGCGAATACATGGACCAGTTCATCGTGACCGGGGTCCCCTTCATGGTGAAAGGGGCGAACAATCTCCTGGAGCGATCGGAAGTGCAGACCGTGCTCGCCTATGCCAAGCTGATGGCGAATCCCCAGGATGAGCTTTCCCTGGCCAAGGTGCTGCAGTTCCCCAAGCGCGGCTTCCCGAAGGACCTGCTCGATCTGGTGCCCCGATCGGAAGACGTGCCGGTACAGGTTTCCATCCGGGCCCATTGCGAAACCCTGGGCACGCCCTGGACCCGTGAGTTGCTGGAGCTGCTCGACAAGGTGGACGCCTCCGCGGCGGCCGTGAAAGCGGGAGCGTTCTACGCGCCCCTCAGCGATCTGCTCGTTTACGCCAAGGTGGTGGAGGCCTTCGAGGAGGGCAGCCCCAAGCGCAACCGGGTGGAAGAATTCCTGCGCCTGTTCCAGCGGGAGGAAGTCCGCAATCCCGATGCGCGCCTGGTGGAGGTTCTCAACGCCCTGGCCCTCAACACCCAGTCCGACGACGATCACGATGAAAAGCCCGGCTTGCGCCTGATGACGGTGCATGCCGCCAAAGGGCTGGAGTTCCACACGGTCTTCATGCCGCAACTGGACGATGACGCCTTTCCGGCCAAGCCCAACCATACCGATACGGGAATCGAAGAGGAGCGGCGCTTGTTCTACGTGGCCATGACCCGCGCCAAGACCCGTCTCTTCCTGTCCTGGCCGGCCACCAAGGTCCACTATCGCGTCACCAAGGATGTGATTCCATCCCGCTTCATCTTCGAAATCCCGCCGGACCGCTGGGACGGGCCCTTGGGCAAGAAGGACAAGGAAGAGAAAAAGGAATTCCTGGACAGCTTCTTCGCTTCCCTGCGCACTTCCTTCAACGACGAAGCCCTATAACCTCCAAGCCGGAAACTTTCCGGCCGGCCGCCGGCTCCCGGGACCTTTCCCTGCTTGGCCCCCTCCGCGAATATGCCTACCTTTTCCGTTATGAGCACAGACCAAGCGGCCGATACGGCCTTGTTGGAGAATTTCTACGCCTGCTTCTCCAAGGGCGACTACCGGGGCATGGCAGCCTGCTACCATTCCGAGGCATCCTTCAAGGATCCGGTATTCAACCTCAAGGGAAAAGCCGTGGCCGCCATGTGGCACATGCTCTGCGAAGGCGGCAAGGATATGCGGGTCAAGGTTTCCGGCATCCGCGCGGATGGGGGCAATGGCTTCGCCCATTGGGACGCGGCCTATACCTTCTCCGGGACCGGACGCAAAGTGCTCAACCGCATCGATTCCGAATTCAAGTTCAAGGACGGGAAGATCATCTCCGAGCGGGACGAATTCAGCTTCTGGCGCTGGTCCGGCCAGGCCCTGGGATTCACCGGTCTCATCCTGGGATGGATGCCCAGGCTGCTCCAGACCGTCCAGGAAAAGGCCCGGGGCAACCTGGAGAAATTCATCCAGGCCCATCCGGAATACGCGGAGCAATGAAAATCCGCCTCGTATGCGTCGGCAAGCTGGCCAACGCCAACCTGAAAGCCCTGGCGGACGATTACCGCAAACGGCTGGAACGGATGTGCGAAATGGAAATCATCGAGGTCAAGGACGCCCAGGATCGCGACGGAGCCTCGCGCCTGGCCAAGGAGGCGGAACGCATCCGGGCCGCCGCCGAACCGCTTGCCGAATGCGCCCTGTGGGATGAAACCGGGGAGGCCCTGGACTCGAGGGGGTTCAGCAAGTTGATCGGCAAAATGGAGAATGCCTCCGCCAAGCGGTTCACCATGATCATCGGCTCCTCGCACGGCGTGGCGGACGCCCTCAAGTCGGAGATCCCCCGCAAGCTTCAACTCAGCCGCTTCACCTTCACCCACGAGTGGGCGCGGGTGCTGGCCCTGGAACAGATCTACCGGGCCCGTTGCATCCAGAAAAACATACCCTATCATCACTGACGGACGGGAAACGGCGCTCAGTAACATGCAAGATACGCAAGCATCCGGACGGCAAGGCGACCCGGCGGGCGATCCCGGCAGGGCCTATATCCTGAGGGAACTGGCTGTTCCCGCTTCGGATCCGAATCCGGACCTGGCCGCCGCCATCGCCGGGTTCCTGCGCGTCAAGCGCGCAAAGGTGAGCGGAGTGAAAATCCTGCGCAAATCCCTGGACTCGCGCAAACGCAACCAGCCGCTTTGGCGCTACACCCTCGAATTCACCTTTGCCGGGGAAATCAAGCATCCCAAGTTGACCCCGGCGGGAAGCGAGACCGCGGGTCAGATCGGGCAAGCGCCTGGAGCCGGAAAACCGGGAGCCGGCAAGCAGCAGGGTACGGCTTCACGGAATGCGGGCGCGCAAAATACGGCCGCACCGGGTGCGGGCACCCAAGGTGGGAGCGGACAGGCCGCGGGGGCGAAAGGCGCAGGCCCGCAAGGGGAAGACTCTGTCGCGAAATACCGGCCGTCGGGAGCGCGAGTGGCCGTGATCGGCAGCGGTCCCGCGGGAATGGCGGCCGCCATGGGCCTGGCGCGCAAGGGCTACCGGGTGACCGTGTTCGAGCAGGGAAGCGAAGTGGGCAAGCGCTTCCATGACATCCGCAAGTTCCTGAAAGGGAACGTATTCAATCCCCATTCCAACATCCTGTTCGGCGAAGGCGGAGCCGGAACGTTTTCCGACGGCAAGCTCACCTGCCGCACGCGCACGCGCTTCACGGAAACCTTCCTGAAGGAACTGGTGGCCTGCGGGGCCGAAGAAGACATCGTTTACCTGTCCCATCCCCATATCGGCACGGACAAACTGCAATTCATCGTCAAGGCATGGCGCGAGCGGTGCGCGGCCCTGGGGTGCGTCTTCCGCTTCAACACCCCGGTCGAGTCCATCCTCATGGCCGGCGGACGTATCTCCGGAGTTACGGTGGCCGGGGCGGCCGAACCCTTCGACGCCCTGGTGCTGGCCGCCGGACATTCTTCCCGCCCCTTGTATCGGCGCCTGGCCGAATTGGGCGTGGCCATGGACCGCAAGCCTTTTTCCGTGGGCGTGCGGGTGGAGCATCCCCAGGAAATGGTCAACCGCAGGCAATTGGGCGATAGGGTGGACGCGTCCCTGACCGGCGCGGCGGAATATTACCTCACCTATAACGGCGAGACCGAAGGCCACAGCGCCTACTCCTTCTGCATGTGCCCGGGAGGCGTGGTGGTTCCCTGCGCCGATGCGGACGACGGCCTTTTCACCAACGGGATGAGCTATTCCAATCGCGCGGGCGCGTTCGCCAACTCCGCCGTGGTGGTGCCCGTGGTCCCGGCGGATCTGGACGAATGGGCGGGCATGAAATCGGCGGATGCGACCTCCACCGTGCTGGCGGGGCTGGATTTCATCCGCGAGCTGGAAGTGAAGGCTTACGGCATGGGCGGCGGCGATTTCGTCTTTCCCGCCCAGACCATCCAGGCCTATCTGGACGACCGGGTCGATGAACTGCCCGCACCGCGCACATCCTTCCCCAAGCCGGTGAAGTGGGTCAACCTCCGGCCGCTCTTCCCGCCCAAAATCGCCATGGCCCTGCAGGAATCCTTCCGGAACTTCGATCGCAAGCTCCCGGGGTTCATCGAGCATGGCTTGATCATCGGCCCGGAATCCCGGACGTCCTCCCCGGTGCGCATCCTCCGCGATTCCGCCACCCTGGAATCCCTTTCCACTCCCGGCCTTTTCCCCCTGGGAGAAGGGGCGGGCTATTCCGGCGGCATCGTCTCCTCCGGCGCGGACGGCTTCCGCCTGGCCGAGGGCTGGGACGTCTGGGGCCCTCCCGTAGGTAGCGGAGAGGTTACCTCCTCCGCTTTGGCCGCGGGCAGCGGCGTATCCGGAGCTTCCGCCGCCTAGGCCGCGCCCATGCTTGTCGAACTCAAGGTCAGCCGCAACGATGCCGGGCAAAGGGCCGAGCGTTACCTGCGCCGGCGCTTGGCGGCCTTGAGCCTCGATCGCCTGCACGCCCTGTTCCGCCGCAAGGAAATCAAGCTGGCCCGCAAACCCATCAAGCGCAACCATCTTCTGGAAGAAGGCGATGTGCTCCAGGTCTTCGGACTGCGCCCGGAGGATGTCGGGACCGACGTGGCGGAAGGGCGGGCGGATGCGGCCGCCTCCCCTGATAACACCGGTCCGGCGGATCGGCCCGGGCCGGCGGCGCCGGGACATGCGGGAGCGGCCAAGAGCCGCCTGCTGGGCATCCCTATCCTCCACGAGGATGCGGATTTGCTGGTGCTGGACAAACCGGCGGGCATCGCCGTGCATTCCGGCACCGGGATCCTGGACGGGGATTCCGTCATCGAAAAGGTGCGGGCCTATCTGGCGGACGATCGCCAATGGGATGAGCTCTTCCAACCTTCCCTGGTGCACCGCTTGGACAAGGACACCTCGGGGGTTCTCGTCATCGCCAAATCCGGGGATTGCCTGAGACGGTTGACCGAAGCCTTGCGGGTGGGAGGTTTCCACAAACAATATCTGGCCCTGGTGGAAGGAGTTCCCAATCCCCCCAGCGGTGAGATTTCCGGACTGCTGCAACGGGTGGACAGCCGCTCCGGCGGCGCCAAGGCCGAAGTCTCGCAAGATGACGGAAAATGGTCGGTTACGAGGTATAAGACCCTAAAAGATTTCGGGAATTTTAGCCTCCTGGGTGTTATTATTGAAACCGGTAGGATGCATCAAATCAGGGCACATTTGGCAAGCCAAGGACACCCCTTGGTAGGGGATCCCCGTTACGGCTCCTTCGATCGGAATCGCGCCTATCGGAAATCCCTGGGATTGAAACGGACCTTTCTCCACGCCGCGGACCTGGAAATCGAAATGGAACGTCCGATGGCAGGGAACCGGTCCTTCCCTGGAAAGCAGGGCGGCAAACTCGTATTCCATGCGCCCCTCCCCAAGGATCTGGCCGCCGCCCTTGAGCGCGTAGCCTCGCTTCCGGCGGTCCGCCCATGAATGCCCAGGCTCCCCAGCCCCCGCCCATCAACCCCAAATCCAATCCGCCCTCGGGATCCGTTCCCGCGGCAGGATCCGTTCCCCAATCGGGAACCAATCCCCTTACCGGCACCAATGCTTTGAATCATGCGACCGCGAGCTCGCTTTTGCAGGTCCAGGTGGGCGGCCGCCTGGGCAAATACGTCATCCTGTCCGAGCTGGGCCGGGGCGGCATGGCGGTGGTGTTCAAGGCCCATCAGCCCGATCTCGATCGCCTGGTGGCGATCAAGGTGCTGTTCGGAACGGTGCTGCAACAGCGCTTCGTGGAGCGTTTCCAGGCGGAAGCCCGGTCCGTTGCCAAGATGAACCACCCGAACGTGATCCGCATTTTCGAGGTGGGCGAGCAGAACGGCGTCCATTACCTGGTGATGGAATACATCCAGGGAATGGATTTGCTGGCCTTCTTGCACGAAAAGAAGCCGAGCTTCAACGAAGTGGTGGAGATCGTCAACCAGATTTCGGAAGCGCTGGCCTATTGCCATCGCCAGGGCATCATCCACCGCGATCTGAAGCCGACCAACATCCTGATGCGCGGTACCACTCCCATCGTCATCGACTTCGGATTGGCCAAGGCGGTGGATCCCAACCTGAACGTGACCCTGACCCTTTCCGGCGAAGTGGTCGGCTCTCCCGCCTACATGTCTCCGGAGCAGGCCATGGGCCATTCGGTAGGCACCCATTCGGATATCTGCGCGGTGGGCATCATCATGTACGAGCTCATCTCGTTCAAGAACCCCTATCTCGATCCGCGTTCCCTCCACCAAACCGCGCTCAACGCCATCAAGGCCGAGCCGGTGCCTCTGCGCTACCTGTCGCCCTGGCTGGATTCGGATTTCGCCGCCATCGTCACCACCAGCATGGCCAAGGACGTCAAGGACCGCTACCAGAGCATCGAGCTGCTGCTCAAGGATCTGTATTCCTACCGCAACGGCCTGCCCATCATGGCCAAGCCGCCCAGCGCCCTCAACCTGGCCTGGCGCTTCGTCAAGGCCAACCCCATCTTGTACCTGGGCGCGGGATTCCTGCTGGTGATGACCGCCATCGTGTTCGGCTTCCTCAGCGTCCAGGAGGAGAGCAAGAAGGCGCCGTGGGGCCTGGTGCAGGAAGAGCTCTTCAACAAGACGGATTCCTCCCTAAAGTTCCTTTCCTTCGATCGGATGAACGGGGCCTGGGTGCCGTCCGAGTCCTGGAAGGTGGCGCGCGGACGCCTGGAGGCTTTTTCCTCCGGTCAATCCTTCGCGGTGGCCAACCAGGAGTTCTTCGGCGATCTCAAGATCGAGTTCACCGTCAAGGGTCTCAACGGCAGTAATAACGATTTCAACGCCTTCCTGTTCGGTGCCACTCCGGACGACGCGTTCCGCTTCTCCCTGGGGGAATGGGGAACCTCCGTGGCCAACATCGAGTACGGCAAGACAGCGCGCTATTCCTTCAACACGGCCCCCGTCAAGCTGAACGGCGGCATCGTCTACAAGGTGACCATCGAAAAGGAGGACAACGTCCTCCAGCTCTTCCTGAACGACGTGCTGTTGGTGCGCAAGTATTACACCCTCCCTGTCAAGGTGGAACGCAGCAGCAAATTCGGATTCTATACCTGGAACTCCAGCCTGGCCATCGACGATCTCCGCATCTACAAAAAGGCCGTCGCCCTCTCCGCCAAGCCCACCGTGGTGGCGGACGCCTACCTGGAGGAGGGTTTCATCACCAACAGCATTCCCGCCTACAAGCACGTGATCGAAGCCTATCCCAACAAGAGCATCAGTTTCGAGGCCCGCATGAAGATGGGGGAGAGCTTCATGGTCCTCAAGAATTACCAGGGAGCCATCCAGAACCTGACCCTGGCCGCCAGCAATTCCAAGGATCCGAAGATCATACCGGAAGCGCTTTTCCAATTGGCCCAATGCTATTTCGATCTGGGCAAGGCCAGCTCCGGTTACGATAAGCTGAAGCTGCTTCCCGCCAACTACCCGGAATCGGATTTCAACAACATGGTGGTCCAGTCGCGCATCGAGGCCGTCTACCAATGCCTCAACTCGGGCGAGAACATCGATCTCTGTTCCACCCGCATGATCGACGAATTCCGCTTCCTGATCCAGTTCGAGGACGCCCGCCGCAACAGCTTCGGCAAGTTCTACACGGACATGTCCGAGATTTTCCGGCGCCTGGGCCAGCCCGCGCCCATGCAGAACGCCCAGCACCTGCTGACGTACTTCCAGGAAAGCGACGAGATCATCTGCGCCTTGCGCCTCATGCTGGCGCGCTATTACCTGGGCGTCCGCGATCCCGCGCGGGCCAATTTCATGGTGCAGGCCGCCCCCCAGGGCGACAACGTGGGCCGGGAGCTCAAGGCGGAGAAGGATTTCCTCACCGCCCAGATGGCCTTCCTGGAAGGCAAGAACGCGCAGTCCGCCGAGCTGTACGACCGCACCTATCGCCAGTTCAATTCCGTGAACGGCATGGCCTTCAAATGCATTCTCCATTCCCTGGTCATCAAGTCCATCGCCGACATCCCCGTCCTTCCCGTGGATCGCAAGCTGTACCTCAACGAGGCGGCCTCGCGGAAAGAGCGCATGCAGATGGCCTACCTGGCCGACAAGATTCCCGAGGACTACTTCCGCCGCGGCGTGCCCGCCGGTTTCGGCCCCCCCGAATCCCTGGAAGACATGCTGGTGTACTTCCTGAAAGTGGATTCCACCGATGGCCCCGCCAAGGCCGCCGCCTATCTTGAAGCCGGCCTGGCCCGCTTCCCGTCCAACACCTTCGAATACCACTACCTGGAGTTCCTGCTCAAGCGGTACAAGGAAGAGAAGCGCGTGTGACCGCGGTTTCCGCGGCGCCTGTTCTTCGAGAAAAGAATTTTGCAAATTGAAGATTGAAAACTGCAATCTGCAAATTGGAATACAAATTCAAATAAGAAACCCCAGGTCCAATTTGCTTAAGAGCCCCTCCTTCCTTACGATTTTGAATTTTCAATTTCCAACTTTCGATTTGCAAAGTCTGGTTGTTTAAGTGCGGCACCCATTCCTTCTGGCCTCCCTCGCCACTTTGTCCTCTCTCCTCCTCTCCTCCTGCGAATTCCGGTCCCACCGCGCCGTCTGGCATTTCGAACCCGGGGTAACCTACAAGGTACAGTATTCCGCCGAGGTCAAGGCCAAGGCCGACGGGAGCTGGGGGGCCGCTCCCTATGTGTCCGCGGCCCAGGCCGGATTCTCCGCCCAGGCGGCTTTGGATACCTCCAAGGGCCAAATCGAGCTTTCCCTGGCGGTGGACACCCTGCAATACCGCAGCTCCGAGCGCGGACCGGAAGAAGATCATTACATGACCGGCCGCCTGCGGAAGTACAAGGCCAAACTGTCCCTGTCCCGCACGGGCCAAGTGCTCTCCCTGGAGGAGGAGCCGGGAATGCCCCCCGTGGGATTCTCTCCCTTGAACTTCGGCCGCTTTCTGGCCTATGTGCTGCCGGCCTTCCCGGACGCCCCCATCAAAAAGGGGACCCGGTGGGAAATCGTCCAGCCCCTGCTGGACAAGTTCCACCCGGAATCCCGGGCGGTCAAAAGGTTCACCTTATCGGCGGTGCGGGAAACCCCGGAAGGGGAGTTGGCCACCTGCCTGGTGGAAATGGATGCTTATTTGGATGAAGATCTGGGCGACGGGGAAGCGGCGGGCAAGCCCTCCCTGTCCGGAAGCGGTCAGATGGTTTTCAATCTCACCCAGGGACGCCCGGTTTCGGCGGAATTGGAGCTTGAGGGACGCTTCGTAAGCGGGCCGCTCGGCCAAAAGACGGGAGATTCCACCCAACCCGAGGCATTGCCCTTGCGTTTGCAGGAAAAACTGAGCGTCCGCTTTTCCGATTGAAGGGGTTTTTGAGCCTTCCCCGGCCAGACTGTCCGGGCCCGATTCTTTCCCGCTTCCACCTCCCAGTGGTCCTTACCTCCGGCTCGCGCTCGTTTATCGAGCGCTCGCCCCCTAGTTCCTGGACCGGGAAGCGATTATCCACTATATTTGAACACCTCTTGAACCACCGATTGAACCAGAGTTATAAGGCTTTTACCTCCAAGGATTGGCCTTCCGCGCCTGCGCCCGCCGCCTCCGGACGGCCCGCGACCGCCTCCGCTCCCGATGCCCGCAATGTGCTGGGTTTCGTGACCGGTCTGGCGGATCCCAACCACAGCATTCTCATCCGCGCCCTGCTCGATCGCGAATCCCTTCCGGTTTCCGATTCCGCCTCGGATTTTTCCGGATTGTCCGCCGGACCTTCCGCCTATGCCATGGTCCAGGATCGCATAGAGCGCATTCGCGAGGAATCCGCCTTGAAGTTCCTGGAGTTCCGGGACAAATGGCGCAAGCGCCTGGCCTTCGTCCAATTGCATCCCTTCCTGCAACGCAATCAATGGTTCCAGAATGATCTGACCGGGTTCTCCCTTGTGGGAAAAGGCACCCGCAAGGAAGCCAAGATGCTGTACCTGCAGTCCCTCCACGATATGGCCTCGGACGGGGAGCGCCAGGTTTCCGCTTTGAGCGGCCACATGTTCCGCCTGCAAGGGGAACTCGCCGCCGTCTGGCACCGGGAATCCATCCGGGACGATCGGTCCAAACTTTTGCCCGCCCTGGAGGCGGCCCTGCGCAACGGGGAAGCTGAACTGTTCAAGCGCGTGCGCCTGTCCCTGGGGGATCTGGCCCTGGAAACCTTCACCGAGCGCGTGGCCCGCTGGGACAAGCGGATTTACGGCAGCGAAGAGGAAATGTTCCGCGGCATCGCATGGCCCTGGCAGAATGCCAGGTATCACAGCGGTTTCGAGGGATTCATGGAAACCTTCGCGGATCTCGCCGAGGCCATCTGCGCCGCCATGCTCGGACATTACGAAGGGAAATGGGATCTTTTCCTGCGGGGACTGACCCCGCCGCAACAATCGATGTTTCCGCGCCAGGCTTCCGGCCAGCATGCCCTGCCTTCGCGCCCATCCACGACTCCGGCGAGCTAGCCGCCGCCACGCACTTTCGCATTTTCGCCATCGGGAGATACCATCCATGTCAAAGAGAAGAAATTACGGCCGAATCCTCATGTTCGCCGCCATCTTGCTTGGGGCCGGCATGCTTTTCGGGTCCTACAGCTGGATGCACGACAAGACCAACATGATCCTGGGCATTTTCGTATTCATCATTTACGGAATCGGCCAATGGATGACCATTCTGTACTGGCAAAACATCCAAGCCGATTGGGAATCCACCGGGGAAGTACTGGCGCGCCTGCAGCAGGCCGTGAGCGACATTCCCGCGGCCCTGGATACCAACCTCAAGTCCATCGCCACCCGCCTTAGCGAAGGACAAGCGAATGCCCTTTCCAAACTGCAAAGCGAAGTAAGCTCGGGCGCCAGGGAAACCCTGGAAAAGGGCTCCGCCATGATCGGGGACAGTCTGGCCAAGAATCTGGCCGCGCCCCTCGACTCCATGAAGGCCTTGCTCACTTCCTTCGCGGAGAAATCCGCGGAGCAGACGGCCCAATTGCAATCGCTCACGGAAAGCGCGCGCGAGGATTCGCGCCAGTCGCTGGCCAAGGGTGCGAGCCTGATTGCGGATAGCCTGGACAAGAACCTGCGGGGCCCCTTGGCCTCCCTGGAGACCACCATGGGCGGCTGGCAGCAACAGTCCAACGCCCAGACGGAGGCTTCCCGCGCATTCGGCGAGGAATTGCGCAAGGCCCAGCGCGAGTGGTCGGAGAAGGCCAAGCAGATGGCGGACGGCCTTTCCGCCGAGTTCAAATCCCTGGCCGCCGCCGGCGCGAAATCCGGCGAGGCCGCGCAAGCCGCCTGGGCCGAACGCGCCGCTGAAGTGCAGACCGCCTGGGAAGACCGCGTGCAATCGCTCCAGAGCCGCCTATTGGAGGACGTGGTCTCCCGCGTCGAAGGCTTGCAACTGTCCCAGAGCGAAACCCAGAACAAAATCCTGGAACGCGCGCTCACCGGCATGGAAAGCCAGGCCAAGCTGGCGCAGGATGCCTCCGCCGGCCAGACCAAGGCCTTGCAGGAAGCCTCCGCCATCCAGAACAAGTCCATGAAGGACGCCGCCGTCGCATTCGAAGACGGCCTGCAGCGCGTGCGCGAGGCGTCCCTGCAGCTGGTGCGGGACGTTGAGGCCAAGGCCTCCGCGGGACAGGCCGCCGTGGTGGACGCGATTTCCGCGGGCCAGGCCCGCTTGGTGGAAGAGATTTCCGGATTGCAGCGCCAGACCCTGGGCGACGCCGCCAAGTCCCTGGAAGCCCAAGGCCAGTTGGGCCTGGAAGTGGCCGGCAAGGTTTCCGACCTTGCGGAGCAACTGCGCCAGGGTTCCAAGGACATGGCCGAGTTGGCGCATGTATCCACCATCAACCAGACCGAGATGCAGGCCAGCGTGGCCATGCTCAATACCGGATTGTCCTCCATCCTAGACAGGCTGGAAAAGCAGGCGGATGCCGGAGACGGCTACCAGTCCCTGCTGGCCGAGCTGGGAAAAACGCTTTCCTCCTTCCAGGAACGCGCCGGCGAAGTGCTGGTCGAAAACGCCATGAAGACCCAGGAAATCCTGATGGAGGTCCTGAACCAACAGGAAGGCCGCGCAGCGCGAGCATCCGCCCAAGGCGAGGCTTCCGAACAAGCCCTGGCCTCGGTGCCCTAAGGCAAAATGTCCGGAGAAGACGGCATGCGGGAAGACACCGGCGGGCTCAGCCCTGGCGGGCAAGGCACGGGCGCACAAGATGCGGGCGCACAAGATGCGAACGCGAAAAGCGCGGAAGCCGATGCGCTGGCTGGGAAACTTGCGGGTTACCCTGGACCGGCCTATCGCAAAGCCTATCTGGCCAATCTACTTCAGAGCGGCATCCGTTTCGAGGAGGCCGGAAACCTCCGCGGCGCCCGGTATTGCTTCTCCAAGGTGGCCGAAGGACTGGAAGAGTTCCCGGCCGAAACACCCGAGTCCCATCCGGATCCGGAATCGCCGGAGGCCGCATCCGCTCAGGATTCGGCGCCAACGGAGCGCAAGCCCCGGGCCCCCCGCGCCAAGCCCAAGGAAAAACCGGTTTCCCCCACGGAGCGGTTCCGCAGGCAATGGCGCCTGGAGCGTCTCAAAGACGCCGAAAACGTTTTGAACAAACACGCCGGCCGGCTCTCCTCCCTGGAAAACCAATCCTATCGGGAACGGCTCGAGAAGCTCCGGCAATCGGGCCAATCCGCCACTACCGCCGTCCAATCGGACAAGGCGGACGCGGGTCTGCTGGATTTGCGCCGGCGCCTGTACCAGCGCGTGCTCAAGTCGCAGAAAATCTCCCTGGCGCGGCAACGCATGCCCGTTACCTTGGCAAGGCTCGCCCTGCCGCCCGCGCAGCCGGGCCTCAAGTCCCCGGGCCCCAACGCCGGCATCAGGACCAATCCGCCCGTTCCCTCGTCCAAGGTGCGGGTGGATACGGAATGGCAGCCCGTTACCGGTCCCTACAACGACCGCTACAATATGGAAGACCTGCTCAGCCTGATTGCCGATGCGGACGCGGCCTGGGTGCAGGAATTCCTGGATCTGTATCGCGGCCTGGCCGGAGTGCAAAGCCTGGTTTCCGCCATTCCGCCCCCCAAGAAATAAAGCCGCTGCAAAAGCGGAGGAACAAAAAAAAGCCCGGCTTTGGACCGGGCTTTTTCATTTGCGAATCCGAAGGCCGGAAAGACCTGCTGACGCGTTATTTTCTGGCCGGCGAACCGGCTACTTCTTAGCCGGCCGGGCCTGGATGCCCGTGCCCAGGAAGATTCCCGAGACTCCCGTGAACTTTTCGCCCACTTGCAGGCCGCCCTGGTCGATCTTGTATTCGCGGATGTCCTTGTCATGATCGCTTCCGCGCATCTTGAGCACCATCAGGCAGCGTTTGATCTCGGATTCCATTTCCAGGTAGCGGAGCAGGACGTACGTGTCCACGATGAAAGGGATCTTGTTGGACGAGACGTCCCATTTCCCCAGCACGTTCGCGTTTTCCTTGAGGAAAATGGCGGTCATGCCCTCGCGCTTCACGCCATTGACGATATCGGTCTCGATGGTGCGCAGGTGGCCGATGTCCTTGGAAAGTTTTTCGAAGTGGGTGATGCTGTCCAGCACTATCCGCTTGGTATTGTGCTCGGCCAGGATCTTGGCAATCTTGCCTTCCGGGTCGTCCAGTTCGTCCAGGAAATCCTCGGGAGTGGTGAAGACCACGTGGATCTTCTTCTCGGCCTGAAGGGCGCGCAGGTCCCAGCCCAGTTCGCCGGCGCAGTCGTAATATTGCTCGGGAAATTGCTCGAAGGTGAAGATGAGGCCGTGCTCCCCTTCCTTGACTCCCTGCATGATGAATTGCAGGGCCAAGGTGGTTTTGCCCGTGCCCGCGGATCCTTCCACCAAGGTGGCGGATCCTTCCAGGAGCCCGCCTCTCAGGATGTGGTCGAGACCTTCGCATCCCGTCTTGACTCTTTTAGTGGTGACGCTCACCCTGACCTGCCTTTGCAGCCAATCGATCTGGCTTTATGATGTCCCGAAGCGATGCTCTCCCGGACGGTGCCGCCCGGAGTTCCCATCAGAAAATAATATTAAACCATTCCCGCGAACATTAAACCATCCCCGCGAAGGCCATTTCGACCTCGAAGCGGTGGGGATAGCGTCCCTGTTTCAACTCAATCTCGAAACGCGCGAGGCGCGTGAGCAGCTTTTTCCAGGTTTCCGCGGAGCGCGTGAGCGCCTGCTCCAGGTACCGCTCCTTCTGGACGATGAACGGCGGCCGTTTGATGGTCGGGATGATTTCCTGCTCCCGCATGCCCTGGTCCATCTGGGTCCGAATTTTCAGGAGCGTGAGGAAATGGCCGAAAAGCATCTGGGCCACGATGAATGGCGCGTCCTTGAACTCGTTTTCGAGCAGGTTCCGCAAGGCCGGAAGCATGTCCGCCTTTTTCCGGAGGCCCATGGTCTTCTGGAACTCGAAGATACCGACCACTTTCAGCGGGCTCACCAGATCCTGGATGTCCGCTGCCGTGATGGCCCCGCCTTTGGGCAGGAAGGTATCCAGCTTTTCCAACTCGTGGTCCAGCTCGGCAAGGCTTTTGCCCACCGTATCCAGAAGCAGTTGCGCATCGATCAGGTTGAGGCGGCGTCCGTACTTTTCCCGCGCGCGCTGGCTGAGCCATTGGGGAATCTTGTCCTCGTAGGGCAGCTTGAATTCGAACAGGGCGCCGGCCGCTTTCAGGGCCTTGGGCAGGGCGGAACGCCCGTCCAGTTTTTCCGCGGAAATGAACACGGCCACGGTGGGATTGCCGGAGCGGAAAACCTCTTCCAGGTTCTTCTGGTGGGCGGGATGCAGTTTATCCCAATTCTTGACGATGATGGTCTTGCGGGAAGCGAACAGATCCTGGGTCTGGAAGGATTCGGCCGCCTGCTCCCAGCGCATGTCGTCGCCGAACCAGACTTCGCGCTGGCAGACGCCGTCGCCTCCGGTTTCCGCCTGCCATTTGGCTACCGCGGCCTCCAGGGCTTCCTGTTTGCGGAGCTCGTCGTCTCCGAGGAAGGCGGTCAAACTCACTTGGAAGCGCTCACTTATAATCCAGGATTTCCAACTTCAAAAGTCCCTTGGGGATCTGCACTTCCACCACGTCGCCGGGCTTTTTGCCGAGCAGGCTCTTGCCGATGGGGGAAACGGAGGAGATCTTGCCCGTAACCACGTCCACGTCTTCCGGGCCGACCAGGGTGTATTGCAAAACCTTTTTGGTGTCCAGGTTCTTCACGGAAACCACATTGCCGAAAATGATATGGTCGCTGGCGATGGGGGTGGTGGACAGGATTTCCGCGCGGTGGATTTTATCCTCCAGCTCGTGGATTTTCGCTTCCAAATGCCCCTGCTTCTCTTTGGCGGCATGGTATTCGGCATTTTCCGCCAAATCGCCCTGCGCGCGCGCAGTGGCGATTTCCGAAATGATGTCGGGCCGCTCCACTTTTTTCAGGACATCTAATTCCTGGGCAAGACGGTCATACGCTTGCTGAGTCATCGGGATTCTATTCACCATATCCTTCTCCAGGAAAGTTCCCAAGCCATGAAAGTTTTGGGCGGAAATGAATTCCGCCTTCACCTAAAAGGAGAGGCTTCCGCCTCTCCCTGGTCTTCGGGAAATAAAAAACAGGGCACTACCGTGAAGGAGTCAAACTTTCACGCGTGGCTGAACGGCCAACCTATCAAATAAATAGAAAATTATCCGTTTTCGCACATAATTTCCTATCTATTTTGCAAATTTTGGGGGTTTTCCGGCCCTATTAATGGCTTTGCCCGACCTGGCAAAGTGCATGCCGGGCCGGTTTGGGGCGCTTTTCCAGGCCCCGGCGCATTTATTTCAAATCTCGGGAGAATCCGCCAGCCATGGACGATATTTCATTTCCAAAGGGGTTCCGGGCTTGGGGTCTGGCCTGCGGCATCAAAAAGAACGGCAAACCGGATTTGGGTGTCCTGGTTTCCGAACCGCCCGCCCAGGTCTTCAGCGCCTTTACCCGTAATGCTGTGAAAGCGGCCCCGGTCCTGTATGATCAAACCGTGGCGGCTGCGGGAAGAAAACTGAGCCACGTCCTGGTCAATAGTGGGAATGCCAACGCCTGCACCGGTACCCGGGGTTATGAGGACGTTGCCGCCGAGGTGGCGCTTCTCCGCGAGAAGGCGGCTCCGAAGGGTGATGTGATGGTTTCCTCCACCGGCGTGATCGGGGAATACCTGCCGATGGAGAAAATCCGGGACGGCATCGGGCGTCTGTTCGCGGCAGGGGAGACGTTCGCCCCGTTCATCCAATCCATCATGACCACGGACACCTTCGAGAAGCGGGCCAGGAAAACCCTGGACCTGGACGGCAAGGAGGTGCGTTTGGGCGGCGTTGCCAAAGGCGCCGGAATGATCCGGCCCAACATGGCCACCATGCTCGCTTATCTCACCACGGATTTGGAACTGGACGCCGGATATGGGGAAACCTTCCTGGGCGCCGTGGAGAAAACGTTCAACTCAATCTCCGTGGACGGGGACATGAGCACCAACGATACGGCGTTGTTGCTTGCCAACGGCGCGTCCGGCGTGAGGTATGCCTCGCTTTCGGAAAAGGCGCGCCAAAGCTTCGACGCGGGCCTCAGGGAGCTGATGGAAGAGCTGGCGAAGTTGATCATCCGCGATGGGGAAGGGGCCACCAAGCTCGTCACCATCGAAACCGTGGGCGCCCGGTCCTCGGAGGACGCCAAGGCGGTATGCCGCGCCATCGCCAACTCGCCCCTGGTCAAGACGGCCTTCTTCGGCGGAGACGCCAACTGGGGACGGGTGCTGGCCGCTGCGGGCTATTCCGGAGCGGAGCTGGTGCCGGAGAAAACCGCTTTGGAATTCTGCGGCGTCAAAGTGATGGCCAACGGCGGCGCGCTCGCCTATGACGAGGATGACGTGGCGAACCGCATGAAGGCCAAGGACGTTTCCGTCAAAGTGGATTTGGGGTTGGGCTCCGCGGCCTGGACCTACTGGACCTGCGACCTGAGCTATGATTACGTGAAAATCAACGCCGCCTACCGAACGTAGTGAGGTAGGCGCCATATCGCACATAGAAACCTTTACCTGGAAGGCCCAGTAGGATTCCCTAGACTGGAACCTTGGTTTTTTGGGCCCTGACCGGGGCCGAACCTGTTGATTCACCGTATTTTCGAGCGACCTCCTTCATGTGCTGCTCCCGGCTGACGGCCCCTGCTGGCACGGTCCCGGGGGTATTCCCGCCGGGATTTGCTACCTTTCCGCCCACACTTCAACGGGCAAGGACGCAGTATGCAGCACCTCAGGGAAACGGATCCCGAAATCTTCGCCATCATCGCCAAGGAAACCTTGCGCCAGGAAGAAGGCCTGGAGCTGATTGCCTCGGAGAACTACACCAGCCAGGCCGTCATGGAAGCCATGGGTTCGGTCCTCACCAACAAGTACTCGGAAGGGTACGTGGGCAAGCGCTATTACGGCGGCAACGAAGTCATCGATGAAATGGAAGCGCTGGCCATCTCCCGCGCCAAGGAACTCTTCGGCGCCGAGCATGTCAACGTGCAGCCGCTCTCGGGTTCCCCCGCCAACCTGGCCGTATACATGGCCGCCGTCAAACCCGGCGACAAGGTGCTCGGCCTGAAGCTCGACCACGGCGGACATCTTTCCCACGGCCATCCGGTCAACTTCTCCGGATTGAACTACAGCTTTTCCCAATACGAAGTGGATGAAAAGACCCAGCGCATCGACATGGACAAGGTGCGGGAAGTGGCCTTGCGAGAGCGCCCCAAGATGATCATCGCCGGCTTTTCCGCTTATTCCCGGGACATCGATTGGAAGGCTTTCAAATCCATCGCGGACGAAGTCGGCGCCGTGACTTTCGCGGACATCGCGCATATCGCCGGCCTCATCGCGGGCAAGGCCCTTGAGAACCCCGTGTCGATTTTCGACATCGTGACCACCACCACCCATAAGACCCTGCGCGGTCCGCGCGGCGCCATCATCATGTGCAAAGCGCAGTTCCAGAAGGATATCGATCGCACGGTCTTCCCCGGCATCCAGGGCGGACCGCACGATCACGTGAACGCGGCCAAAGCCGTATGTTTCCTGGAAGCCCTGCGCCCCTCCTTCCGGGACTACGCCCGCCAGACCATCAAGAACGCCCAGGCCATGGCCGGCGAACTGATGAACCGCGGGTACAAGATCCTCACGGACGGCACCGACAACCATCTCATGGTGGTCGATTTGCGCAGCAAGGATCTGACGGGCAAGGTCGCGGAAGTGGCCTTGGAAAAGGTGGGCATCTCATGCAGCCGCAGCACCATCCCGTTCGATACCCGCAAGGCCATGGACCCTTCCGGCATACGCCTGGGAAGCCCGGCCCTCACCTCGCGCGGCATGGGCACGGGCGAAGCCGTCGCGGTGGCCGGTCTCATCGATGAGGCCGTGAAGAACCATGCCAACGAGGCCAAGCTCCAATCCATCCGCTCCCAGGTCCGCGAGCTCGCGAAGAAGTTCCCCATGTACGGAGACAAGGCCTAAGGCCCGGCTTCGCCGGTACCTGAACGCCCATCCACCATGACTGCGGAGGCAGCTTCGCAAAATCTCGTGGACCGGGCGTCCCGCGTCACCCGTAAATACCAGGTGGGCGGAAAGGATATCTTCCCGAACGTCTACCTGGCGCCCATGTCCGGCGTCACGGACATTTCCTTCCGGCGCCTCATCTCGCGCATATCCGGCGGCCGCACCGGCCTGCTGGTTTCCGAATTCATCACCGTGGAAGGCCTCACCCGCCTCAATCCGCGGATCTGCCGCCAGATGGCGTTCGCCCCCGAGGAGCGCCCCTTTACGGTGCAGATCTACGGCGGCGAAGCCGAACGCATGGCCTGGGGCGCGACCATGGTGGAAGAGGCGGGCGCGGAATTCGTCGAAATCAATTGCGGATGCCCGGCCCCGAAAATCGTCCGCAAGGGCGGAGGCTCCGGTCTGCTCCGCGATCTGGACAACCTCAAGGCCATCATCGCCGGCGTCAAGAAAGCGGTGAAGATACCGGTAACCGTCAAGGTACGGGTGGGCTGGGCGGAAGACTCCATCAACCTGCTGGAGACCCAGAAGGTGGTGGAAGGCGAGGGCGCCGGCGCCCTGGTCATCCACGGCCGCACGCGCCAGCAAGGCTACAAGGGCCTGGCCAACTGGGACCTGATCGCCCTGGCCAAGTCCCGCGCCACCATCCCCGTCATCGGCAACGGGGACATCCTCAAGGCCGAGGACGTGATCGAGAAGCTGGAGCGCTATGGCGTGGACGGCGTGGCCGTGGGTCGCGGCGCCATGCACAATCCCTGGATCTTCAATCAGATCGCGGACCTGTATGAAGGCAAGGCCGCCAAGGAACCCACCCTGGAAGAACACGCCGCCATCTTCGCCATGTATCTGGAACTGCTCCGCGAAGAGCAGGATATCGAAGGCCGCATGCTCGGAAAACTCAAACAGATGGGCGCGCGCGTGCTCAAGTGCCTGCCGGATTGCAAAGGCGCCCGCACGGACGTTTTGCGGTCGAATACAATCAACGAATTCTTCGACAACCTCCACAAACTGCTGGCGGGCATCACCGACTACCGGGGCCGCACCCTCGAACAGGTCCGGGAACTAAACGGCAAAGACGCCAACGAAGTCGTCTTCGGCACCGACTACCGCAACTAAGCGCATCCGCGCCCAAACGACCCGGGATAACGCCCCGTTTCACTGCCCGGTCTTTCCACCCCCGGCAAGCCTCCATTCCAGTCAACCTTGGAGACCCGCACAATCCCGTGTAGCTGGTGCCATCCCAGCCACGGGTTGACTGACATGTTAGGGAGGGATTCCATCCAGCCTCATGGTCCGTGGTCATAATGTTTGGCTGTTTTTGCCGGAGGGCCGACGGGCCGGCGCGGGTGGGGGCGTTCCCATCAGGAGCAGCAATGGCGCGGGGGCGAACCCGCAAGGCGCGAACGAGCAAGTCGCAAAGGACTAAGTCAAGTGATTCTGCGTTTGCGAGCGAGCGCGGATGACAACCTTACCGCAAGCGGGAGAGCCGGCAGACTCCGAATTTTCCCGCACCCTTCAAGATCCTGCGAAGCCGTAGGGAACGCCCCCACCCGCGCCGGCCCGCCAATCTTCAGTGAGAAGACCCAATCTTGATTTCCCCGAACTCCTGAAGCTTGGTCAGGACCTCGTTCTTTATTTCATCGCACCGTTTCTGGGTGGTCCCCTCGAAGCGCGTCACCAGACTCGGCTGCGTGTTCGAAGCCCGCACCAATCCCCATCCGTCCGGAAACAGGATGCGCACGCCGTCGATGGCGATAACCTTGGCGGTCTTTGAATAGTACTCGATGGCTTTTTCCGCGATGCGGAACTTCTCCGCATCGTCCTTGCACTCGCAGCGTATCTCCGGAGTGTTGAAATACTTGGGCACTCCCGCCAGCAGCTCCGAAGGCGCCTTGCCGGTCTTGTCCAGGATCTCGAGCATGCGGCAGCCAGCGTAGATGGCGTCATCGTACCCGAAATACTTGTCGGCGAAAAAGACGTGGCCGCTGACCTCGCCGGCCAAGGGCGCCTTTTCCTCGGACATTTTCTGCTTGAGCAGGGAGTGGCCCACCTTCCACATGATGGGTTTGCCGCCGTCCTTGGTGATCTCCTGTTCCAGGGCCATGGAGGATTTCACCTCGTAGATGATCTTGGATCCGGGAGACGTCTTGAGGATGTCCTTGGCGAAGATGAGCGTCAACAAATCCCCCGGGATCAAGTCGCCCTTTTCGTCGATGACGCCTATGCGATCGGAATCCCCGTCCAGGCCTATGCCCACCAAGGCGCCGGTGGCTTTCACCTTTTCCGAAAGCTCCACCACGTTTTCCCAGATGGTGGGGTCGGGATGATGGTTGGGGAAACGGCCGTCCACGGTATTGTTGATGGCGATGACTTCCGCGCCGATGCGGCGGTAGACTTCGGCCGCGAACAGCGCACCGGTGGCATTGGCTGGATCCAGCACGATCTTGATAGGCTTGGAAAGCTTGAATTTGGATTCCAGATACTTGATGTAGGCCTCGGTGATGTCCTGGCTCTCCCGCTTTCCCTTGCCGCTGGCGAAGACGCCCTTGGCCGCGCGGTTGCGGATGTCCACGATGTCCGCGCCGAAAATAGTGGTCTTGCCGATACCCAGCTTCAGGCCATTATATTCCTTGGGGTTGTGGCTGGCCGTGATCATGGCGAAGCCGTCGATCTCCAGATGGAAGGCGCTGAAGTAGCATAGGGGGGAGGTGATGATGCCGATGTCCACCACGTCGATGCCGGTGGCCGTGACCCCGGAGATGAACCCTTCCTTGATTTCCGGAGTGTGCAGGCGCACGTCGCCACCCACGGAAATCCGCTTGAGGCCGCGTTCCTTCAAAACGGTCCCGAAGGCCATGGCGATGCGGCGGACCGTATCCGGAGTGAGGTCTTGGGGATGGAGGCCCCGGATGTCGTATTCGCGGAAGATGGAGTCGTTCATTTTGCCTTTTCGATTTGCATTCGGTGGACTAAGCTTCGATTACCGTGTCTTTCGCGATGACGACGATCCCCGTATCGGTCACGTGGAACCGTTCCCGGTCCTTTTCCAGGTTGACTCCCACCTCGAACCCCGGCGGAATCTTGATTCCTTTTTCCACGATGGCGCGATGCACGCGCGCTCCGCGGCCCACGTCCACGTTGGGGAAGAGAATGGAGTCCGTGACCAGGGCATGGCTGTGGATTTGGCACCCCGGGGAAAGGATGGAATGGATGGTCCGTCCGCCCGAGAGAATGCAGCCCTCGCAGACGATGGAATCGTAGGATGCGCCTTTGCGCCCCTCGGGATCGTTTTCACCGAACACGAACTTGGCCGGAGGCAGGTTCCAGTTCACCGTGCGCAAGGGCCATTTGGAGTTGTAGAGATTGAATATGGGGGAGACCGCGCAGCAATCCATGTTGGCTTCGAAGAATGCTTCCAGGGTTCCGATGTCTTTCCAGTAGCCCCGGCTGGCTTCATTCTCGCCCTTGATACGATTCTCGTTGAAATCGTAAACATAGACCGGATGGCGGTTGTAGATGGAAGGCAGGATGTCCCTGCCGAAATCATGGTGCGAGTTGGCCAGTTTGCTGTCCGAAAGAAGTTCCCGGACCAGGAATTTGCTGTTGAAGATGTAGTTGCCCATGGATGCCAGGGACCAGCCGGGGCGGCCGGGCATTGACTTGGGCCGGCTGGGTTTTTCCTCGAACCCGATCATGCGGCCTTGATCGTCCACCTCCACCACGCCGAAACTGCGGGCCTCATCCTGGGGAACCGGGATGCAGGAAATGGTGGCCATGGCGCCCTTGGCAAGATGGTGATCGAGCATCTGGTTGACCGCCATCTTATAGATATGGTCTCCGCCGAAGACGGCCACATGGTCCGGACGCACGTCCCGGATCAGGTTCACATTCTGGTAGATGGCGTCCGCGGTGCCCATGTACCAGGAATTGCCGATGCGCATCTGCGCAGGGACCATATCCACGAACTGGTCCAGATTCCGGTTCAGGTCCCAGGCCTGGGAAACATGCCGGTTGAGGGAATCGGATTTGAACTGGGTCAGAATCTTGACCTGGTAGAACCCTGAATTCACGAAATTATTGAGGACAAAGTCTATAACCCGGTATTTTCCCGCGAAATGGACCGCCGGTTTGGCCCGGTCATTGGTCAGGGGCTGAAGCCGGGAACCTTGGCCGCCAGCCAGAATCATCGCCAATAAGTTTTCCATGTAAACTTAAACCTTAGGGATAGGGAGTGTGTCTTTTGGACCGGGTAGGCCCGGAAACGGGCAAGGTAGAGTAAAACCCATTATCGTGGGGGAAAATAGGATTTACGGCGATTTTACACAAGCATTTGGATAGATTAAGGAAAATGGTTTTCGGGGGAAGCAGGTTCGTTTTTTGGGAAAAGAGAAGGGACGCTCCGAGAGAAGCGTCCCCAATCAATACTGGTAGTGCGTAGGGGAGTTGAACCCCTGCTTCCGCCGTGAGAGGGCAGCGTCCTAACCACTAGACGAACACACCAACACCTTCAAAATTAATAAGAAAAACTACTTTTTGCCATGGCGCGTTATTACTTTTTCGAGATAATTGCGGGAATTCAGGCACATTTCCACCGGATCGCAGGGTGAACGCTGTTTCGAACGGTAATCAACCAACCTGTCTTTTTTCGGACTGCGAAAAGCACGTCGTGAGGGGATCATCAGTTATGCGGAATTTCCTTTTTGGATTGTCTTTGACGTTGGTTGCGATTCAGGCGGGGTTCGCATCCTGTTTGGATACCACGGTGCTTATCCAAAATGGGTCCCCGGGCTGGGACAATACGACCAAGATCTACACTCCGGCCGCGGCCGGCGCCATCAACAGCGTGTTCACGGGTTGCACCGACGCGACCATCACGGTCCATCTGCGATACCCCGCCGGGGACACCATCAAGATTGCCAATGAAATCACGGTCACCGGCCGCAGCGGGAAAACCACCAGCATCGTAGGCGAAGGTGTGAACGATTCGATCCTGACTTTGGTGGAAGCCAATTCCGCCGATCCTGAATTGGTCAAAGTGCTCACCGGGAATGCCACCATCCTCTCAAACCTGGGATTCGCCCGCAAGGCCGTCAATGTCACCTCCTCCTCCGTGACCATCTCCGCCGACGGTTCCATTGTCAAGGGATGCCATTTCTGGATGGCCGACAATACTTCCAGCGGCACCGGCCCGCTCCTGGACATAACCGCGAACTCGGTTCTGGTGGAAAAATGCCTGTTCCGAGCCCCGCCCGATGGAACCGGAAGGTCCGTCGCCGTACACACCGGAGGCACGGCCAACGGGGTTGAATTGCGTTCCAACGTCTTTTTCAGCACGGGTCTTTATTTGACCTCCTCCGGAACCATCCACGTGATAGCCAATACTTTCGCGGGTTCCCGGAATGACTGGAATGCCATCATCGTCGGATCGGCGATATCCGCGCCTACCACCGCGGAAAAAAACGTCACCATCCTGCACAACCTTTTCGCGTTCAAGCAGGACGGCTTGCCCCCCATCGCCTTCAGCGGCAGTGTCGCCAGTTCGGACGTGATCCTGCGGAACGCCTGGTCCCGGGTGGGAAACTCCAGCCTTGCCTTGGCCGTGTCGGCGTCCACCGGGAGCGCTCCCATCACCTTGAACAACACGGCGGGAACCGGCGCCAATACGCCTTTGCCCAAGGGCTTTTCGAATTACGGGCCGGCTTCTTACGATGTGAAGGATTACCCCCTCACCCAACTCCGGACCGAAGGCACTTTGGTACGCAATAACGCCAACTTCGGAAAAATATTCCGCGTCTTCGTCAATTCGGCCTGGACTGGAATGGCCGACATCAAGGATCTGCCTGCGGCCAATCTGTTCTTCCCCAACTTCCTGCCCTTCCTGCCGGGAAAATCCTGGTTGCCGAATGTGAAGGTTGGCGCTTTCGTGGATCAGGACCAATTGGAAACGCCTGCCCCCCTGGATTCCGGAGCCCGCGGCAGCGCGCTCAAATTCACGATTACCCCCACTGACAGTACCAAAATCAAAGTCACCCGGATGAGCTTCGACGCCAACTATTACAAGACGGCGGCCCTCACTCCCGCGTTCATGCTTTTCTTTTTCAGCGATACCTTGTCCAAGCTCACCGGCTCCAACGATTCTACCGCGTTGATAGCCTCCACCCGTGGCGCCTACATCCACAGGACGGTCGACGCCAGCGATGACGGAATCTACACGGTGCCGCGGACGGTCCGGAATGATCGCAAGGATATTTTCGTCAAGATGCTTCACTACCGGGGCGGGCTGCAGGCGGCCGTGCAATCGGATGCCGCCATCGCCACCGTCAGCAACGTGCCTTCTTACCCCATCAATGACTTGAGCCTTACCGTGGACCCGAACAGTCCCTTCCTGACGGGGACCGTGAACATATCCGTCACCCATGGCGCCGAATTGATTGACAGTATCCGCATCGTCACGGCCACCGTCGGCGGCCAGGGCGTGGATTCCGTTTCCAAGCCGGCCTCAACCACCAAGGTCGATTTTTCCTTTCCCGTGAAGAAGGGGACCTTCGTTTTCTACGCGGTGCCGCTGGCCAAACTGAGCGGCGTGACCAAGCCCGGACAGGCCACTCCCAATTCTTCCGCATACACATTCCTGACTTTGCCCAGCGATACGGTTTTCGTTTCCTATAAAAGCGGCACTTGCACCGGTGCGGATGGGACCGAGAACCTTCCGTATTGCAGCCTGGATTCCGCCCTCAAGGAAATCGCGACCAAAAAGGGAACGACCATTCTCATCAAGAACTCGAATCCGATGGTCCCCATGGAGGACATCGCCATCGCTCCCACCGCATCTTCGGACTCGACGCCTTTGACGATCACTACCAAGCTTGTGTCGGGGAATTACGATGTCAACCGGCCGATTTTCCGGGGCAAGACCAAGGAAGCCGTCACCATCACGCGCAAGTATGTGACCTTGAAGGGTTTTTTCATCGAGATGCCGGTGGGGAGCGCGAATACCGCCCTGAACGTCAAGGCCGGCGGGGCCGTGATAGAAGGGAATGTCTTCCGGGCGGCCGCCAGCGGCTTTGTGGATGGCGCGGCCGTCAATGTGGAAATCGGCGCCAGCGCGGAAATGAGGTTCATCAACAATATCGTCTGGGCCTTCAGCAAGAACGTGCAAATCACCAACTCATCCTCTCCCGGTATCCGCGTCATCAACAACACTTTCGTCGAGGATGCCGCACTCAATGCCGGCAAGGGTATCGGAATCAACGTGGTGGGTGCGGGGGGTACCGGTGCGGTATTCGCGAACAACTTCTTTTCCGGACTCACCAACCCCATTGATGCGAGCGTGGGAGGGAAGACACCGTCTCCAACCCTTGACCATAACGTATTCACCCACAAACCGGAATTGCGCGGTCTTACGGAGACCGGGCTGGATACCAGCAGCTACCGCATAAAGAACACCGATATCTGGTCAGGCGCCTATTCCACCAACCTGGAGGGTGAGTTCACCCTGGCCATCGATTGTAGTCAAATTTCTCCGTGCACTCCCCTTTACGGCGGCAGTTCATCCGCCACCTACAACACCAACATTTCCACGGATTTCACGGGCAAGGCGCGCCCGAGCACGAACAAGAAAGAAGTGGGAGCCTATGAGTTCAACGTGAACCCGTCCTCGGTGCTTGGCGTCCTCTCCATCGATCCTTCCACAATCGACACCAACTATCAACGCATCAACTTCGTGGTGACGGGCAAGACGTTTGATCCCTCGGAAGCGGATTCCGTATATGTCTTCTGGTCCACCACCAATCTCGGCAACAGTATCAGTCCCAACCTCTCCAACATCCCCAAGAGCCGCCAAAAGGCCTTTCCCATCGCCGCGCTCGGCGCGGGAAATTTTTCCGGCTTCGCGGACAGCATCAAGGAGGAGAACACCCCCTTCTGGTTCTACGCGGCTCTGGGTAGGACTCCGACCGGCGGCAATCGCAGCCTCGGATACGCCTATTCCGCCCAAATCACTTCCGGATTCAACGTGGATTCCTCGGATTGCAAGTTCGAGAAATCCAAATCCGCCTGCCCCAGCGATGGCGGCGTCTTCAAGCCGGTCAATCCGCAGTTCCCCAATTTCCAGACCCGGGTGATCATGACCGAGCCGGTCACCACCACCGGAAACATTTTCAAGAATCCGCAATTCGAGTCCATCCCGAATCCGAACCAATTCAACCTGGACCTGCTCTCCCCGCTGCCCATGATCATCTTTTCGACCAAAATCGACGGCTTGGGAGCCCCCGGATCCCAGCAGATGTTCAGGGCGACCATAACCATAGACGGCATTCTGAATCTGGATGGAAAGGACCTGTTCCTGATCCCAACCGATCCCAACGGCATGCCCAGCCTCGTCACCAGTTGGGGCTATTCCCTGGAAAACGGAAAGACGAAGATCAACATCGAGTCGAGCCTGGACGGCACCCAGCAATACGCGTTCGGAAAGCTGCAGGCCTCAATGGAGCCGGGCGTGATCATTTCCACCGATGCGGCTCCGCCCGTGTATGACTTTAAAGCCGCCAAGGACAGCGCCATCGTGCACATCCCGGTCAAGATCAAGGGAACCGGGTTCAAGACCGCCAATCCCCTGGTCCTCATCAGCATTGTGCCCGCAGGAGGCACGGTCTCCGGCGTCCTGGGCGGGACCTACCACTCCAGTACGGTTGCCCTGACCACGGGGTACACCAATCTCTACGATAGCCTCAAGCAGGCCCGCTTCTACAAATATTATCTGAAGGCCGTCTCCGCGGAAGCCGCATCCACGGTCGCCGGAGGCCACAAGAAGCCGTTTACGCTCGATTCCGTGGGCGCTTCGGAATTCACTTCCGCCACCGTGAAGGATGCCCAGGATTTGTTGGTGGCGGGCGGGAACCTGAGTGAAATGACCGTTTTCCTTCCCGTATCCAAAGGCTTCAAGGCCCCCGAGAATTATGCGGACAAGACCGCAAAGGGCTCGCGAAGCATCGAAGTGGAGTACACGGTGTTCGATGGGGCCAAGATTTCCAGGAGCCGATCTTTCATCCGCACCAGTTTCTCCGAAAGCAATCTTCAATTCACGGAACAGCACACTTACCCGGCCTCTTCGAACACCAGACCCAAGTGGAATCTTTTCGGCTATCCTTGGGACGAAGGTTCGGATCCGGATTTGACGCGCATCCTGGGCGTCACCAGTTGGGACAAAGACCATCGACGGTTGATGCATTACAAGGGCGCGGGAAACGGCGCGGGCGCGTTCGATGTCTATACCGGCTCCAACATGGATGCCATCAAGTTCGATTCCGCCCAGGCCTCCTGGTCCGGATCGACCGACGAGTACAAGCCGGTTTGTTCCACGGGCATGTCCCTGGATTACCAAGCCTTCAGCCTGAATCTGACACCGGGACAATGGAACGACTTTTCCCTTCCGTTCAACTTCCCCATCACCTGGAAGGACATTCTGGATTCCTCCGGTCTGACGGAAAAATCCCTGTCCGCTTTCAAGTACAATAACGACGGCGCGGCTCCGGAATGGGTGGCGGTGACCGCGGGGAGCGTCGCGTCTTCCGTCGCGGGCACGGTGCTTTTGCCTTGGCAAGGATTCAGCGTCAAACCGACCACGGCAATCACCCTCAAATTCCCGATCCTGGATTCCTCGCGCTCGGGCGCCAAGTCCGCGCCCAAGGCCGCGGCCAAGAACGATGATTCCTGGAATGCGCGGTTGCAGGCCTTCAATGGCACCGCTTCCATGACCCTGCGGATTGGAAAGGGAAATCAGGAATACCTCTTCGGGGAAGCGCCCGATGTGCCCGGCCAGGATTTCCGCATCGCCTTGAAGCGCAATACTCCCGCCGGGGAAGAGAACGTTTCCCAATTCATCCAGGCCGATGACGGCAGCTGGCAAGGCCATTGGGCCTTGCAGGCTTCCGCCGCCAAAGGCTCCACGGGCCTGAGCCTCCGCGTTTCCGATGCCAGCCGGGAAGTTCCCATCTATCTGGTGGACGCCCTCCACAAGACCGCCGTGCCCTTGAGCGCGGACGCTCCCATCCAGGTTTCCGAAGGCGATTTGCGCGCCAACGATTACCATGTCGTGGCCGGAGACAGCCATTACCTCAAGGCCGTTCTGGATGGATTGGTGCCTCTGCACCTGTTGGCCCTTTCCAACTACCCCAACCCGTTCGCCGGTTCCACCTTGATCCGGTATGCCCTGCCCGAGAGTTTCGGCAAGGTCGCCTTCGACCTCAAGGTGCGCGACTTCCGCGGCCGCACGGTATGGGAGCGGACCATCCAGGGCGGAAGCTCCTTGAACTACCTGTGGGATGGCCGGGATAAGATGAATTCCCCCCTGCCGGCCGGCGTGTATACGCTTTCGCTGGAAGCCGCCGCGACGGGCAAGCCCGTGTTCAGGGCCAACCGCCGCATCCTCAGGATGTAAAGGCTTCCCGCGGCCTGGAAATGAAAAGGCCCGTTCCGGAAATTCCGGAGCGGGCCTTTTGCTTTGCGGTACCCCCGTAAATCCGATCTATTTGTCCGAATAGTCTCCCTGGATGGACACGAATTCGGGAAGCCGGGCAAGGAATATGTCCACCATGCGCGGATCGAAGTGCTTGCCCCGGCCTTCGGTTATGATGCCGACCGATTGCTCCATTGAGAACGGGGGCTTGTAGCAGCGCTTCATGGTCAGGGCGTCGAAAACGTCCGCTACCGCGGTGATGCGGCCCATCAAGGGGATATCCTCGCCCTTGAGTCCCCGCGGATAGCCGCTGCCGTCCCATTTCTCATGGTGGGACATGGCCACGGTCTCCGCCACCTGCAGGACGCGCGAGTTTGCGTTCTTGAGGATCTGCCCGCCTATTTCCGCGTGCTTCTTCATGATCTCGAACTCTTCGGCGGTAAGCCGGCCGGGCTTCAGCAGGATGGAATCGGGAATCCCGATTTTTCCGATATCGTGGAGCGGGCTCGCTTTGCTCAGGAGCCAGATCTCTTCGTCGGTAAGGCCCGCGCCTTTGCCCATAACCTCGCAGTATTTGCTGATGCGCAGGACATGGTATCCGGTTTCGTCGTCCCGGTATTCCGCCGCCTGGCACAACCGGTTGATGGTATCCAGATGGGACCCCTCCAGCATTTGCATGGCGTCTTTGATCTGGTTGGTGCGTTCGGTGACCAGCTTTTCGAGATTCCGCTGGTAGTTCAAAAGCTCGAGCTTCATCCGCTTTTTTTCCAGGGCGTTGGTGATGCTGTGGATCACCTGCTTCAGCTGGATCGGTTTCAGGATGAAATCGTATGCCCCTTCCTGCATGGAGGCTACGGCGGTCTGGATTTCCGCATTTCCCGTGAACAGGATGACGGCCATTTCCGGCCAGTTGGTCTTGACTTCCCGCAGGAGATCGATGCCGCTTTTCCCCGGCATCTTGATGTCCGACAGGATGCAATCGACTCCTTGTACCGTCTGGAGAATCTGGAGGGCGGAATCGACCGCATTGGCGCTGGCGCAGTTGTAGCCTTGCAAACGCAGGTAATCGCAGATGACCGTGCAAATGGACGGTTCATCATCAACAATCAGAATATTTCCTTTGGAGTCCAATTTGCCTCTAGGGGTTATAACCTCGCTAATCTTAAAGGGCGGGACTCCCCAAAGCCAACATCAAAATTCCAGGGTAACCGGGATTGCCCAGGGCAATCGGCCCCAACAACTAAACCCTAAGCCGTTGTCCGGCGATTATGAAGGGAAAAACGGGGTCGGTCCCCGGGATGGCCCTGAAACGGGCGGGAGGGGCTTTGCCAGGCTAGTGGAAAAGTTCTTTGAACATGGCCCATCCGGAAGTGGACATGGATGGGGATCCCAGCGAAAGACTTTTGCTGAACATGTTCCCGAGGCCTGCCAAGGCGAAGCTGATCAAGGTCAGAATGATAAGCTTTTTCATCGTCCCCACAAGCTACCAAGATACCTATGCCGGACAAGCCCGGCTGGCATCATTTTCCGTTCTCATTCGGGGCGAAACCGCCCCAGGGCCGCGGAATCCGCGGCGAAGGCCCTAATATCTCTAATTACGGAATACCAAGTCCATATGATTTTCGACTTTGGCCGATTTGGGAAGGGCGGCAACCCACTCTTGGTAAAGTCCGGAAACCTGGTATTGATCATTCTGAAGCAACTGCGCCTGCACCTTGGCGGCCAAATCCGCTTCGGACAAGGGCAGCTTTTCCGTGACCTTGGCGATGACCGCTCCCTGGTCCGTGGTTTCCACCTGACCCCAGGCGCCGACCGGCTGAGTGAACACTTTGAACAGGATTGGGCTGGAGTAGCCGAAACCCGCCAGCCAATTGTCGGCGGAGATGGCTGACGCAGTGCTGTCGAGAACGGCCTTGCCCAAGTGCGCGGGCAGCGCGCCTTCGGGAGCGGCGGCGATAGCGGACTTCTGGGCTTCCAGTTCCTTCTTGGCCAGGCTCAACTTCTCTTCCTTGGCGAGGGTGGTGGCGATTTGGGGCTTGGCGCGTTCGAAGTTGCGGCCTTTTTCGAACTTGGCATCCCGCACGAACAGGTAGATGCCGTCATCGGCCTGGAGCGCTTCGGAAACCTTTTC
Source organism: Fibrobacterota bacterium (assembly GCA_028287505.1). GTDB lineage: Bacteria > Fibrobacterota > Fibrobacteria > UBA11236 > UBA11236 > Chersky-265. The sequence goes on from JAQBPN010000060.1 coordinate 114,595, forward strand.
CTTGGCCTCGAATTGGCTGAATGCAAAGGAGTTGGCTCCCTGCACGTATCCGCCGCCCAGGGGCGAGAGGTTGCTCTTATCGAATATCGGGGTCTTTTCCACGGTCAGGTTGGATTCCTTGGCGGCTTTTTCCAGGCCGCTCTTCTGGGCGACGGTGCGGATTTTTTCCGACTCGGCCATAAGACTGTCGATGGTTTCGGTTCCGGCCGTGATTTTGAGCAGGATATGGCTGACTTCGACCTTCTCGGTGCCGTCGACCGTCTTCTTGTCATGCATGAGGATGATGTGGTAGCCGAACTGGGACAATACCGGATTTGAAATCTCTCCGGGATTTAGGGCGAACGCGGCATTGGCGAATGCGGGATCCAAACCTTCGCGGCCGCGCAGGCCTTCGAGCTTGCCGCCTTTTTCCGCGCTGCCCGGATCGTTGGAATAATCCTTGGCCAGGTCCGCGAATTTCTCGCCGCCCTGGACGCGTTCCTTCAGTTCCTTCGCGAACCCTTCCATGAGGGCGCTGTCGGCATGGGAGGGCCTGAGGGGGATCTTGACGTAAGCCAGCCGGGCCGCATCCTCATGGAAATAGAAGCTGTCCGGATGGGCGTCATAATAGGCCTTGAGATCCGCATCCTTGTACTTGTCCGCGCTGACCGGGAAGGAATCCAGGGAAACGTGGTAGAACTTCACCTTGGCTTTGTTTTCGCGCGTGGCCACGCTGAAGGACTCCTCCAGGAGCGTGCGGTGGATCTGGGATTTGATGATCTGCTGGAGCTGGATCTGGGGAATCACGGAAGCGCGGAGCTGCTCTTCGAGTTCGCGCATGGAATAGCGATCATAGATGGAATCCTGGGTCAGCCAGTTTTCGTAACGGGCCTGATCGATTGTGGAGTCCGCCAGGAAAGGAGGCATTTCCTCATAACCTTTGTAGCGGGCGATATGACCGGCGACCTCTTGGGGATGCTTGGCCACGTAGTCCACCATCTCCGCGCTCGAAGCATTGAGCTGGTAGTCTTCGAAAAGCTTTTGCATCAGCAGGGTCTGGACCTTGAAGTTGAACAGGCCTTCCCGGATCTGGGCGACCTGGATGCCTTCGGGAGCCTTGCCGCTCTGGGCTTGCTGTCCCTGCAGGTAATTCTTGAGGTCGTCCTGAAAGCGCTTGGTGGGCATTTCCACGCCGTTCACCTTGCCGACGATATCATGATGCCGATCGTTGCGATAGCTGCCCGCGCGGTCCATCATGACCAGGCCACCGAGAATAAAAACCCCGAAGATGCCGATCACCCAAGGGGCCTGTTTTTTCATCCATTCCAAAGTCATCGCGGAAAGCTCCATTCCTGAAATGGCCGGAAACCGGCCCCAATGATCCGATGCCACGCCGGGAAACGGCGCATGTCTGGCTGTACGGCTTAAATTTATATATTTGGCCGCATCCGGTCGACTTTTCGACCGGCCTGGCCGAACCTATCGGCCGGACTGGCAGAGCCTTCAACCAGACCTGATCGACCACGACTACAGGCGGAGTTCGGATGCCCGTATATGATTTCATCGTTGTCGGTTCCGGAATTGCGGGCCTTTCCTTCGCCCTGAAGGCCGCCTCCCACGGAAAAGTCCTGGTTCTGACCAAAAAATTGAGCTGGTCGGGATCCACCAATCTGGCCCAGGGGGGAATCGCCTCCGTCATGGATCCGAGCGATTCGGTGGACCGGCATGCCCAGGATACTCTGAACGCCGGAGCGGGACTTTGCCGGGAAGACAGGGTGAGGATCCTGGTCAATCAGGGACCGCAAGCCATCCGGGACCTGGTGGAATGGGGCGTTCGCTTCACCCTCGCCTCGGGCAAGAACGGATCCGGTTCCAAAAAACAGCCGGGCGCCGTTCCTTTCCATCTGGCCCGGGAGGGAGGACATTCCAGTTCCCGCATCGTCCATGCGGACGACCTTACCGGCCACGAAATCCAACGCGCCCTCATCGAAGCGGCCAGCAAACACAAGAACGTGACCATCCTGGAAAACTATCTGGCCATCGATCTGGTGACCAAGAAGCATCTCCGCCAGGGAGAGCGGGAATCGGGTCCGCGCCGTTGCTACGGTCTCTATGCCCTGGACGTGAAAGGGGACAAGATCGATCTGTTCTTATCGGGAGCCACGGTCCTCTGCACCGGAGGGGTGGGTCAGATCTACGCCCATTCCACCAACGATTCGGTTTCCACCGGCGACGGTATCGCCATGGCCTTCCGCGCCGGAGCGGCGGTGGAGGACATGGAGTTCATGCAATTCCATCCCACCGCGTTGTACAACCCCGGGCAGCCGACCTACCTGATCACGGAAGCCATGCGCGGCCATGGCGGGATTCTGCGTAACTACCGCGGCGAATCCTTCATGGACAAAGTGCATCCCCTGAAATCCCTGGCGCCCCGGGACATCGTGGCCCGCGCCATCGATGCGGAAATGAAGCGCACGGGCCAACCTTGCGTGTACCTGGATGTGACGGCTTCCGCCAAGCCGGACCTGATCAAGCATTTCCCCAATATCTACGCTCATTGCATGGACATGGGCCTGGACATCTCCAAGCAATGGATCCCGGTGGTTCCCGCGGCCCATTTCATGTGCGGAGGCGTCAAGGTGGACTTGAATTCCGCCACGGAACTGGCAGGTCTCTTCGCCGTGGGCGAAACCGCGTGCACCGGAGTGCATGGAGCCAACCGCCTGGGCAGCAATTCGCTCCTGGAAGGCGTCGTGTTCGCGGACCGGGCTTTGACCCATATCGCGGCCCACCCCTCCAAGCAGCCGGTCCGCCGCCGTTTCAAAAGCTGGAACAGCTTCGCCCTGAAACCGGCCCCGGAGACCATCATCTACAGCCATTCGCTGGAAACCATCAAATCCACCATGTGGCATTATGTCGGCATCGTGCGCAGCGATTTCCGCCTGGCCCGCGCGGAGGAGTTCATCCGCGTCATCAGCCGGCAGATCCACAAGGATTACTGGTCCTTTTCCATGGTCCCCGATCTGATCGAGCTCCGCAACCTCACCTTGTGCGCGGAACTCATCATCCAGAGCGCGCGCAAACGCAAGGAATCGCGCGGGCTGCATTACAACCTGGATCATCCCAAGGCGAGCAAGGCGGCGAAACATACGACCCTGCGGTTGAAACCGGAGTAAGGAAAGAGAAACCAGATTGCAACTTTCAAAATCCGGAAGCTGACCCAGCGAAATGTACTCCCTCCACCTTTCGGGCCATCCCTGGTTTCTCCTCCTGATTCCTCCCGGACTCTGGATCCTGTGGCGCCAATATCGGGGCTTTTCCGGCGGTGACGGATTTCCCCGCGCCCGCGGGTTGTTGTTCGCCTTGCAGGCCCTGGCCTTCGTGATGCTGGTGGTTTCCCTGACGGCTCCGGAACTGAGGCGCCACAAAGTGGAGTTCCACAATCCCGCCGTCCTCATCCTGCGGGATCAGAGCGCCAGCTTCCGGAACGGGGCCTACCTGGGCGCGGGCGCGCGCTATAAGGAATTCGAAGAGCTCCTGGCCCGGACTTACGGGGCGCGGAAATTCGACATACGCGTGATCGACTTCGCGGAAACGGCCTGGCCGGTATCGGGATTCCCGAAACCGGGACGCCCCGAAGCGGTAAAGGCGGACGGGGACGACGCTTCCCTGACCAGTCTGGCCGCTTTGGCGGATTTCGTGGATTCGGCGGCCATTCCCAACCTGCAGGCGGCATTCCTGTTTTCCGATGGGCGATCCAATCTCGATTCCGGCCGCGCCTCGCCCATGTGGCGGATCCCGCTGTATCCGGTGATATTCCCCTCGGACTCAATCGCGGAAATCCAACCCGAGCGGGCGCAATTGTCCCTCAACCAGGGAGCGGCCGGCGGCGCCGTGGACGTGGAAGTCGCCTGGCGGCCGGTGGGGAAGACCGGGCAGGACGCTTCGCTGAAGATATTGCAAGGCAACAGGACCCTGCTCACGCGCCGGCTCGCCGCCCGTGCGCAGACCCAGGGGACCCCTGCGGATTCGAACCGGCCCAAGCTGGGGGAGGAGGAGAAAATCCGCTTCGCCTGGAATCCGGACCGATCCGTACTGGAAGGCCGCGATCCCATCCGGGCGGTTGTGCAACCCATCGAGGCCGCGGCAGATTTCGATCCGTACAACGATACCTTGGGCGTTTCCTTTCCCCAGGGCCGCGCCGATCGGATCATCCATGTTTTACGCCCCGTGCGCAGCCTGGATGAGAAGGGCATGCTGGGGATCCTGGAAGCCTGGGAAGGGACCCGGGTTTCCTTTTTCGGCGTCGAGGATATCGGACGGATGACGCTTACGGCCAAGGACCAGGTCTGGGTGGAGGCGGGAGCGTTGGGGGCGCAAGGCCGGTTGCTGGCATGGCTGCAAACCACGCCGGCCAAAGTGGCGGTCTATTCCCGCACGGATTCCGGCCGTAACCCGCAGATTCCCGGTATCGCGCCCGTTCCCTGGCATTCCTTCTCTCCCGCGGCGGAAATCAAGGTGGGCAAAGCGGCGGCGGAAGCCTTTCCGGACGAAGCGGTGCGCCTCAAAAGCCTGGCTTCGGAGCCGATGGAAGCCCCGGAAGCCTCCGGGTCGGCCTGGGTCGAGCTGCTGGAAGGCGGCCGGCGCGGGATGCTGATGGGACGGATAGCCCTGGGGCAGGGGAAGCGCGCATTCTTCTTTTCCCTCCCCGCCATCTGGGATCCGCTTTTCGATCCCCAATCGGATTTCGCCACCCGGGAGAACATCGCTGGATATGTCAAGGCCGCGCAAATCCTGGCCGGCCTGGAAGACGGCGCGGTTAGGGTTTCCCGCCCGGCCCGGGTTTATCATATGGTTCCCTTCGACGTGGAAATCCGCGTTCCGGAAAAGCCGGAAACGGGAAAAGGGGCGGTCGGCCCTTTGGTTTTCTCCATCACCGGAGGCGCGGGATTCTCCCGGGAGTGGCCGCAACCCGGAATGATCAAGGGCGTGGCGCTGGCCCGCGGCAGATACCAATTGCGATTGCAGGCGGGGACGGAAACCCTGTGGCGCGATTCCCTGGAGGTGGCTCCCAAGGCCGCGCTGGAACTCGCGCGCATCGGGTTCGATCGCGGTTCTTTGGAAGACGCGGCCATGCGATCGGGAGGGAAAATCGTGGAGCCCGCCGGACGCTTGTCCGATTCCGGTGCGGTAACATCAATGTTACCCAACCTCCCGGCAGCGCAGATCCGGATGGAAAAAACCGCCGACTTCCGCCTGTACAACACCCTGGCCCAATGCATTTTCGTGCTCGTCCTCCTTTCCCTTTCCTGGTTCCTCCGGAAAAAGTGGGACTTGGACTGACTGCACGGACGTGCATCATCCGTCGGCAAGCTTTCCGGTTTTACTACTTCCCCCGAAATCGGGACTTTTCCGCCCTGTCTGGTTAAGTCCATGATTTGAAGGTCGTTACCCCTCCGGTGGATCGGCTTCCAGAAGTTACCCCGCGTTTTCAACCCCGCCATTACAGGTTTTTGAGGTGACAGGGGAAATTTATTTTCCCGCCGATTCTTTGTTTTTTTAGGGGTAATTATGGTAGATTTTGGGTAAAATTGGTTAACAATGGCTGACGCAAACAACACAATCAAATTAGAGTCCTTCATCGGGAAAGCGACCGTGGCTATCGACGCCACCGGCCGCACGAATTTCCCGAAGGATTTCCGCAAGATTCTGAAGGACGAAGCGGGCGGCCAAGTGATCGTCACCATAGCCGACGGCCGGACCCTGGCGCTATATCCGGTGTACGAGTGGAACAACTACATCCAATATCTGGAGAGCCTGGGACGCGGAGCCGACGTTTCCAAATTCCGCGCGCGCATCACCTCGATGGCGAAGCTCTCGGTGCTGGACGGACAGAATCGCATTTCCCTGACTTCGGAGCAGATGACGTACGCCGGCATCGGAGGCGAAGTGACCTTCGTGGGCGACGGTAAGCGCGTGCGCCTGTGGGCTCCGGTCAAATACTCGCAGCAGATTGAAGTGATCTCGCCCGATGAAGAAAAGCAATTCGAGAACTGGTTTTGATGGGCAAGGCCGAGGGACGTCCGCGCAGACAAGCGGGCACCGATCACGGATACCATCTGCCGGTGATGGCGGACGAGATAACGGAACAGATGGTTATTGACCCGGACGGGATGTACCTGGACGCCACCATGGGGGGCGGGGGACACTCGGCCCGGATACTGGAAAAGCTGGGATCTGAGGGCAGGCTGCTGGGTTTGGACAGGGACATGGAAGCGGTAGAAAGAAACAAGGCGACTTTTGCGAACGAACCCCGCGTACGGGTTGAACGCGCCGAGTTTTCCCGTTTGGCGGAATTTTGCGCCCCGGGCAGCCTGGCGGGCGCTCTTTTCGATCTGGGCGTCAGCTCCCGCCAGTTGGATGCCAAGGAACGCGGCTTCTCCTTCACCCCTGGCACGGCCCTGGACATGCGCATGGGGAGCGAAGGCCCCGCGGCTTCGGATTTGATTGCCGGTTGGGATGAATGGGAGCTCGCCAGCGTTTTGCGCAAGAATGCGGACGTAGTGGAGGCCAAACGCCTAGCGCGCAGCATCCTGGCCGCGGTGGAACAAGGCGACGAGATGAACAGCGATTTGATCCGCAAGGCCGTGGAAAAACTGCCCGGCGTGCGCGACGACAACCGCAATTCCCTGTTGGCCCGGGTTTTCCAGGCCATCCGGATGGAAGTGAACGACGAGATGGGGCAGGTGGACGCGGGCCTGAAGGCCGCGGTGGCGTCCCTGCGCAGCGGCGGCCGTCTTTGCGTGCTGAGCTACCACTCGGTGGAGGATCGCAGGGTCAAGGAGACGCTGGCCGAGTTCGAGAAGGATTGCATCTGCGCCCGGAACCTTCCCGTGTGCATGTGCGGCAGCAACAACCGCCAATTGCGCAAAGTGCTCCGTAAACCCGGGTTGCCCACCGATGCGGAACGGGACCGGAATCCCCGTGCGCGGAGCGCCAAACTGCGGGTGATGGAGAAGGTATGAAGGGCCTGAAGCTGCGTACCGTCGTGGGACTCTTCTGCCTGGTGCTGTGCGCGGCGGGCGTGCTGGTGGCCCACGTGTGGAAGCAGAACGCCTACGTCCGCCTTTCCATGTCTACGGTAAAAATCGGCAAGGTCCGGACCCAATTGCAGAATGATATCGCCCTGCTGGAGATTTCCGTGGGCGGATTGAAGAAGTTGTCGCGCATCGAAGGCATGGCCAAGGGCCGCTTCGGGCTGGAATACGGGAACGCACCCGTTCTGGTCTACCTGGAAAGCGATGCCGCGGAAAGCAAAGAAGGCGCGGCATCGGCCTCCGCATCCCTTATCAAGGATAGGGCTCCGGAAGCGATGGCCAAAGCGGGATCCGAAGCCAAAGGGTTGGAAGCCGGAAAGGTCGCATGGCGAATAAAAGGATACTGACCCTGGGCTTCCTGCTGGCGATCGCCTGGTTCGGCATGATCGCCCGCGTGGCCTGGGTCCAGGTGGTCAAATCCGGTTATTACCAGGAGATGGCCTCCAGCCAGAGCATCCGCCGCAACGTGGTGGCCCCCAAGCGCGGCGAGATCCTGGACCGGGATCTGCAGAAGCTGGTGGTGAACGCGGACGTGGAATTGGAATCCGGCGCGTTTTCCGACGCCAAGGGGAATGTCACCAACGCCCGCATGCGCAAGCTGAGCCGCGTGTGTCCCCAGGGCTTTCTGGCCGGACAGGTGCTGGGCACGGTGGGCAAGGACGGCTACGGACAGTTGGGCCTGGAATATTTCCTGGACAAGGAGCTGCGCGGCACGGACGGGTGGAAATATCTCCGTCACGACGTCAAGAACCACTATTATCCCGGCTTCGAGGAAAAGCAGAAAGCGGCCATCAACGGCACCAACGTGGTGCTCACCCTGGATTCGAAACTGCAGGAAATAACCGAGCATGCCCTGGAGCGCGGCGTGCAGAAGGCGGGGGCCAAGCAGGGCGTGGCCATTATAGTGGATCCTTACTCCGGGGACATCCTGGCCATGGCCAATTATCCCTTCTACAATCCCAATACCCGCGACGGCGAGGACAAGGATGCCTGGAAGAACCAGGCCGTGGTCAAGGTCTACGAACCCGGTTCCACCTTCAAGATCATCACCAGTTCCGCCCTTTTGGAGGAAAAACTCATCAAGCCCACGGACAGCCTGGACGGCGAGAACGGGCAGTACAAGATTTCCGGGCAGATCATCCGCGATACCCATCCTCGCGGCCGCATCAGCTTCACCGATGCCCTGGCCTATTCCAGCAACATCTGTTTCGCCAAGGCATCCACCCGCCTGAAGCCCGAGACCTTCTATAAATACATCCGTTCGTTCGGCTTCGGCATGAAGAGCGGAGTGGGGCTTCCCGCGGAGGAGAGCGGCGTGCTCAAGTCCGTGGGGGAGTGGAGCGGGCGCACCCAGGCCACCATCGCCTTCGGCCACGAAATCTCCACGACCCCCCTGCAGGTGGTCATGGCCGCCGCCGCCATCGCCAACGGAGGCATGCTGATGAAACCCCGCATCGTCAAAGCATGGACGGACAATAACGGCCAGATGGTCCAGGACCTGCCGCCCCGCGCCGTGCGCAGGGTAATGTCCGAGGCCACCGCCGATCAGGTAAAGGCCATGATGGCGGCCGTGGTGGAATACGGCACCGCCGCGGACATCAAGAGCGACCGCATCGCATTGGCCGGCAAGACCGGCACCGCGGAGAAAATCGACGCGGAAACCGGCAAATACGTGCATGGCCTGTTCAATTCCTCCTTCCTGGGCATGGCTCCCGTGGATCGCCCTGAGTTCGTCTGCCTGGTGCTGCTGGACGAACCCTCCCTATTCAAATACGGAGGCCAGAGCGCCGCCCCGATTTTCCGCGAGATTGTCGATCGCGTTTTGGCCAACCCCGACTACCCCTTGGCCCGCCGCGCCTCCAAGCCGGTGGAAGTGGCATCGGACTCCGCCGTGGTACCGGATCTCCTGGGTTACCGGTATGCGGACGCCAAGCAGGTGATGTCCGGCACGCGCCGCGGCATGAAGTCCGAAGGCGCGGGCGAAGTGGTGCTGGCCCAGGCTCCGCGGCCGGGAACGCGCGTGCGGTCCTCGGATACCGTGGTGGTTTCCCTGGGGGCGCTGGACTCCCGGCTGATGCCGGACCTGAACAACAATACCCTGCGTGACGCCTTGCTCAAGCTGAAGAACCTGGGGCTGGACGTGGAATATACCGGCACCGGCCGCATCATCCGCCAGGAACCGGCGATGGGCGCGCCCGTCAAGGCCGGACAGAAATGCACCCTCACCCTTGGATGGATGGGCTGAAATGAAGCTTTCCACCCTCATGCGCGAAGCGGGACTGGGACTGGTGGCCAATACGGATCCGGATCTCACCGGCGTGCGCATCGATTCCCGCAAGGTGGAAAAAGGCAATCTTTTCCTGGCCCTCAAGGGCGCCCATGACGACGGCTCCAGGTACGTGGCCGATGTGATTTCGCGCGGCGCGGCCGCGGTGCTTTCCGAAGGCAATTCCCATCCCGCCCTCGAAGGCGCCACCGAACCCCATCCCGGGGCGGAAATCATCCCCTGTCCGGGCCTGCGGGTACATGTTGGCGATTTGTTCAACGCGTGGTACGGCCGTCCCGCCGAGGGGATGGATACCGTGGCGGTGACCGGCACCAACGGCAAGTCCACGATCACCAAGCTGGTTTCCGGCGTGCTGAAGGCGGCGGGACGCAAAGTGATTTCCCTGGGGACCATCAGCTACGATATCGACGGCGAGGCGCTTCCGTCCAATCTCACCACCCCCGGTCCGGACGAATTCTTCCATATGCTGCGCCTGGGCGCGGATAAGAAGTGCACGGCCCTGTCCATGGAAGTCTCCTCCCACGCCCTCAGCCAGGATCGCGTGCGCGGCGTGCTGTTCTCCCGGGCCATTTTCACCAACCTCACCCGCGACCACATGGATTACCATCGGGATTTCGAAGACTATTACCAGGCCAAAAAGCGCCTGTTCACCTCCTATCTGCGGCCCGGCGGCATCGCGATCCTGAACATCGATTCCCCCCAGGGCGCGCAGTTGAACCGCGAACTCTCCTGCGCCAAATTGACTTTCTCCCGCGGAGAAGCGAAATCCGGAGGGTCCTCCATCGCCGTTGCGGCTTCCTCCGCCGCCGATGTGGTGCTCACCGGCAGCACGCTCACCCTTTCCGGCAGCGAATTCGAAATCGCTTTCCGCGGCGTTCCTTTCAAGTTCCGCTCCAAACTGGTCGGGACCATCAATCTGGAAAACCTGCTGGCCGCGGTGACGCTGGGATTCTCCATGGGATTCGATGCCAAGACCATCAACAAGGGCATCCAGGATGTCACCGTCACCGGGCGCAACCAGGTTTTCACCTTGCCCAACCGGGCTTTCGCCGTGGTCGACTACGCCCACACCCCGGACGCCCTGGAGCGCGTGCTTCTCAGCCTTCGTCCCCTCACCAAGGGCCGTCTGGTCTGCCTGTTCGGATGCGGCGGCGATCGGGATCGCACCAAGCGCCCCATCATGGGCGGTATCGCGGTGGAGCGCGCCGACAAGGTTTTCCTGACCAGCGACAATCCCCGCTCGGAGAACCCGGATTCCATCCTGGCCGAAGTGGCGGCCGGCATGAAAGACCGGACCAAAGCGACCATAGTGCCCGATCGCCGGGAGGCCATCCGCGCCGCCCTGGATTCCCTGGACGAGGACGATTGCCTCCTCATCGCGGGAAAGGGCCACGAAGATTACCAGATCATCGGCAAGGAAAAAAGGCATTTCAGCGACCAGGAAGAGATCCTGGCCTGGGTCGAGGGTTCGACCGCGCCGGGAACCGAGGGCCGCCGTGGAGCTTAAGCTTTCCGAAATGGCGGCCATGCTGGATGCGAAGATCCAGGGCAAACATCGCGGCAGCAAGGCGGTACGCCTGTGCACCGACTCGCGGGCCCTCAAGAGCGGCCAGGTTTTCTGGGCGCTCAAGGGAGAGAATTTCGATGGACACGTATTTGCGAACGAGGCTTTCACCAAGGGAGGGTACGCGGCCGTGGTAGATGAACAATGGTTACTGGAGAACGGCAAACCCGTCAACGTTTATATCCCGGTAAAGGACACCAATCTGGCCTTGCTGGACCTGGCGCGCGCATACGCGGCCAAGTTCCGCATCCCCAAGATTGCGGTCACCGGATCCAACGGCAAGACCACCACCAAGGACATGATCGCCCGGGTGCTGGCCATGGTGGGGCCTACGCTCTCCACTCAGGGCAATTTCAACAACCAGGTGGGCGTGCCGCTCACCCTGTTCGAATTGAAAAAAACCCATAAGTTCGCCGTCATAGAAATGGGCACCAACCATCCCGGCGAGATCGCGCCCCTGTCCCTTTGCACCAAGCCCACCATCGCCGTGATCACCAATATCGGTTACAGCCACCTGGAACATTTCGGGTCCAAGGAAAAGGTGCGCGAGGAGAAGCTCACCATCACCGCCGGTTTCGGGGCCCCCAAAGGAACCCCGAAAAGCCGCGCTTCCGACGTTAAGGGGACCCTGATCCTCAACGTGGACGATCCCTTGTTGGCGCAAGTGAAGGCCAACTCGCGCCAGAAGCTGCTGACGTTCGGCATCGATCGCGGCCAGATCCGCCCCGCGGATTTGGCGTTCAACGACGACGGTTGCGCGACCTTCCGCATCGGCCGCACCAAGTTCAGGCTCCAGGTTCCGGGCCGCCACAATGTCTATAATGCCCTGGCCGCCATCGCGGTGGGCACCCAGCTGCGCATTCCCAAGGCCTTGATTGCGGAGGCTTTGGGCGCCTTCACCGCAAGCAAAAACAGAATGCAGGTCAAGCGGTTGCCCGGTCTTACGGTCCTGGACGATTGCTACAACGCCAATCCTTCTTCCATGAAATCGGCCTTGGCCACCCTGGGCGCCTTCCGCGTGCCCGGCCGCCGCGTGGCCGTGCTGGGCGATATGCTGGAGCTGGGTCCCGAAGGGGACAAGCTGCATAAGGAGATGGGCCACTACCTGGTGGAGATGGGCGTGGACGAACTGTTCACCTTCGGCAACTCAAGCCGCCATATCAACAGTGGGGCCCGGGAAAAGGGGCTGCCCCGTTCCCGCGCGCATCACTTCTCCGATTTCGATCTCATGACGGAAGAGCTCATGCGCTTTCTGGTCTCCGGCGACGTGGTGCTGGTCAAGGCCTCGCGAGGCATGAAGTTGGAACGCGTATTCGAGTTTCTCAAGGAAAAGTCCAAGACGTCTGCGTTTCGGCATGAGGAACGGGCTTAGGGGATTGGGCCTAAGATTGGTAATCGCAATGGATAAGGGATTTGAGATGAAGGTGCAATTGATTGGAGATCTCGTCGGGCGTCGGGCGTCGGGCGTCGGGCGTAAAAGCCAAGAAGAGCAAAGAAGCTCTTCCGGCTTTTACTGCGCGCACCCTGGTGGCGCGCATCTCTTTTCTTCACGCCCGACGCCCGACGCCCGACGCCCGACGAAACGTTTCCCTGAGAGCAAGGGCATCAATTCAGCCACCCCTGATTCCCGATCGTCCTTTTCTTACCTCGAGTTTGTCTCATGAAGCACCTCCGCATCGACATCTTCCTCCTCCTCGGCGTCTTGGCCCTGGTCGGCTTCGGCATCGTCATCATCTATAGTTCTTCCGCCGCGTTCGCCCAGGGGAGAGGGTTGCCGGATTCGTTTTACCTTGTGAACCACATCAAGAAGGTGATCATTGGCTTCATGGCCTTCCTAATCGGTTTGAGCGTTCCCTACAAGACCTGGGAAAAGGTGGCCCGGCCTGTCATGTTGCTGGCCCTTGTGCTGTTGGGCGTGGTGGTGACCATGGGTATGGCCGCTCATGGGGCCCGCCGGTGGATCCAGTTCGCGAGCTTCGGTCTGCAACCGTCCGAACTGGCCAAGGTGGCCATGGTCTTTTTCCTGGCCCGCCTGTTGACGGAAAAAGCCGAGATCATGGGATCCTTCCGCAAGGGCTTCGTCGCCTCCCTGCTGGTTTCCGGAGTCACCTTCCTATTGATCCTGAAACAGCCCAACTACAGCACCGCCGCCACCGTCCTTGCCATCTCCGTGGCCATGGTCTTCGCGGGCGGATGCCGGGTGGCCCATCTCATGAGCGTGGGTCTGGTGGCGATTCCCGCATTGGGCGCGCTGATGGTCAGCAGCCCATACCGCCTGAAGCGCGTCATGGCCTTCCTCCATCCGGACGACAACCCAGCCAGTTCCTACCAGAGCCTGCAGGCTTTGATCAGCCTGGGCAATGGGGGCCTGTTCGGCACAGGCCTGGGCACCAGCACCCAGAAGCTCGGCTATCTGCCCATGCCTTTCACCGATACCATCTTCTCCATCCTCGGCGAGGAGCTCGGATTGCTGGGAACGGTATTGTGCCTGGCCCTGTTCGCGCTCGTCATCTGGCGTGGGCTGCGGGTGTCCTTCTACTGCCCCGATCGCTTCGGCAGCCTGGCCGCCTTGGGCATCGTGGTTTCCCTCTCGGTCAACGTCATCATGCACGTGGGCGTCTGCGCCAAATTCTTCCCGACCACGGGACAGCCGCTTCCCTTCGTCTCCTATGGCGGAACCTCCCTGTGCGCGGGTCTGTTCGCCATGGGCGTATTGCTGAACATTTCCGGCCATTCCCTGGAATCCATTCCCGAATCCTGGCGCGAGAATCCCAAGAAGTGGCAGATGCTGGCCGGCGCCGCCCAGAACCGTCCCGGTCGCTCCCGCTTGCGCGGAAAGGTGGCGGCATGAAGCCCTCCATCCGCCTTACGCGCCTCCATTTCATCGGGATCGGCGGATCCGGCATGTGCGTACTGGCCGAAGTGTTGGCCTCCTGGGGATTCCGCGTTTCCGGCTCGGACAGCCAGGGCAGCGAGGCGCTGAACCACTTGAAGGCTTTGGGACTGCGCGTGGAAGCGGGACATCGCGCCGAAAACGTGGGCGAGGCCAACGTGGTGGTGTACTCCTCGGCGGTGCCCGACGACAATCCCGAATTGGCGGAAGCCCGCCGCCGCGGCATCCCGACCGTGAAGCGCGCGGAAATGCTGGGCGAAGCCCTGCGCGGCAAGTATCCCCTGGCGGTTTCCGGAACCCACGGCAAAACCACCACCACCACCATGCTCGGACGCATCTGGCTGCATGCCGGAAAGGATCCGACTCTGCTGGCCGGAGGCACCGCGCGGGGGGAGAACCTTTCCGCCGTGGCCGGAGAGGGCCAGGTACTGATCGTGGAAGCGGATGAATTCGATCGTTCCTTCCTCGCGATGCGGCCCGCATCCGCCATCATCGGCAACATCGATTCCGATCATCTGGATTGCTACGGCACCCTGGACGCGGTCCGGGACGCCTTCGCCGCATTCGCGGAGAGCCTGCCGTTCTATGGGCTGATCGTGGCCAACCGCGACGATGAAGGCGTGCGGTCCATCCTGCCCCGCCTGACCCGCCGCACCGTGACCTATGGACGCGCCAAAGAAGCGGACTACCGGGCCGTGGATGTCCGGACCGAAGGCCAGGGCATGGCCTTCACCCTGGAACGCAAGGGCGCGAAGCTGGGCGAAATCATCCTGAAGGTACCGGGTATCCACAACGTTTACAACGCCTTGGGCGCCGCCGTCCTGTCCCTGGAAGAAGGGCTCTCCTTCAAGGAAGTGGAGCGCGGCCTGCGGGAATACCCCGGCGTCAAGCGCCGTTTGGAATACCGCGGCCAGAAAAGCGGCGTGACCTTTTACGACGATTACGCCCACCATCCTACCGAAGTCGCCGCCGCCTTGCAGGCCGCCCGCGGCCTCACCACCGCCAAGGACGGCGGAAAGGGAAGGCTCATAGCGGTCTTCCAACCCCATCTTTACAGCCGTACCCAGCAACTGCATAAGGAGTTCGCCCAGGCCTTCAAGGCATGCGACGAACTCTTCGTCACCCGCGTCTATGCGGCCAGGGAGAAGCCGATCGCAGGCGTGGAAGGGGACTTGATCGCTTCCGAAGCCCGTAACGGAGTATTATCCCCCGATAAAGTGCATTACGTGGAAGACCTGGAATCCCTATCGGCGCAGGTGGCGTCCAGGCTGAAGGCCGGGGATCTGTTGGTGACCATGGGCGCCGGCGACATCGGCACGCATTGCACGCGCATCATGGAGGCATTGCCGTGAAGCGCGCGAGACCGGGATCCACCGGGCCGCAAAGAGGGCCCAAAAGCCGTGCGGGCGACATCCGGACCCTCCGTAACGTTCCTCCTCCTCCGCCGCAACGCCGCGGAGTGAATTCGCAGAAGTCCGACAAGGTGCGCACCGAGCGTTCCCGGGTCCGGCGCACGGGATTGCTCCGCCGCGTTTGGGTGGCCGTGCGGACCCTGATCCTGGCGACCGTGGTCATCGGCGGCCTGGGAGCCGCGGGTTGGGCCGGCTGGCGGGCATTCGAGCAGAACGGATTCCTGGCTTTGCGCCAGGTTGACGTGGTAGGCAACAAGCTGGTGGGCAAAGCGGAAATCCTGGAGACGGCCGGACTGGAATTGGGCACCAAACTTCCTTCCGTGCCGGTGGGAAGCATTGAGGCATCCTTGCGCTCCCTGCCCGGGGTGGGGGAGGCGGACGTACGCCGTATCTACCCGTCGCGCATAGAGATCCGCATTAAGGAGAAGGAACCGGTGGCGGTGGGCTACGCCCACAGATGGTACGGTCTGGCGCCTGACGGATCGCGCATCGGAGGGCCGGATTGGGGACAATCCGATCTGCCGGTGGTGGACGGCTTCGCGGCCTTGGACTCCGCGGCGCGCGCCGCCCTGGGAGGCTTCCTGGCCGGCGCCAAACGCGAGTATCCCGCCCTGTACGCGAACTTCTCCCAGTTGGCCTTGCGCGGGAACGATGGGATGGAAATCATCCTTCGCGACGGGAAATTGAAGGTGCTGGTGGGTCTGGACCTGCCGTTGCGGCGCGGCGCCATGGCGGCTAACCCATTGATTGCCATGGAGAAAGCCACTAGTCAGGCTTCCAATAAGTCATTGAATTCATTGGAATTCCTGCAAGCGTTGATCGACCAGCAAGGCGCGTCGATCGATGCCGGCAAGACCGTGGACCTGAGAGTGTACGGGTATGCGTATGTTCGTTAAGATCGCTTGCGCGGCCGCTGGGGCCGGGCTTTCGGGCGGGGGTGTGCGGGATGTTACCCCCTGTCGCGCCGATGAGTCCCATCACGCGTTCATTTCGATTCGGAAAAAGATTGTAGCGGAAAACGCCGCAAAAGAATTACTATAATTGAAGGAGATCCCCATGGCAAACCCAATAGTCGGATTGGACATCGGAACCACCAAGATCGGCGTGATAATCGGCGAGGTGGATGCGAACGGCCAATTGAAAATCGTAGGCGTGGGCACCAGCCCCAGCGAAGGCCTGCGTAAGGGCGTCGTGGTGAACATCGAAAAGACGGTCAAGTCCATCCATCGCGCGGTCGAAGAAGCCGAGCTGATGGCGGGCGTGGACGTGGAATCCGTCTTCGTCGGCATCGCCGGGGACCATATCCGCTCCATCAACAGCCGCGGTGTCATCGCGGTCTCGCGCACGGATAACGAAATCACCCGCCAGGACGTGGCGCGCGTGATCGAAGCGGCCCGCGCCGTGGCCATCCCCATGGACAGGGAGATGCTGCACGTCATCCCCCAGGAATTCATCGTGGACGATCAGCCGGGCATCAAGGATCCCGTCGGCATGTCCGGCGTGCGCCTGGAAGGCGACGTCCACATCGTGACCGGGGCCATCACCTCGGCCCAGAATATCTACAAGAGCGTCGAGAAGGCCGGCCTCAAGGTGGCCGACATCGTGTTGGAGCCGTTGGCTTCCTCCTATTCCGTGCTCGAGGACGACGAACGCGAACTGGGCGCGGCCGTCATCGACATGGGCGGCGGCACCACCGACCTCATCGTCTTCATCGAGGCCAGCGTCCGCCACACGGCCAGCATCGGCCTGGGCGGCAAGAACGTGACCAACGACCTGGCCATCGGCATCCGCACCCCGCTGGAGCGCGCCGAGGAGATCAAGCGCAATCACGGCACCTGCCTGCGCGCCGGCCTGGAGAATTCGGAATACATCGCCGTCCCCGGAGTGGGCGGCCGCGAGCAGCGCGAGGTGAGCCGCGCGGTGCTGGCATCCATCATTGAGCCCCGTATGAGGGAGATTTTCACCCTCATCATGCGCGAGCTCCAAAAGAACCACTACCTCGACATGCTCGGGGCGGGTGTGGTCCTGACCGGTGGCGGCGCCCTGATGCATGGGGCCGTGGAATTGGCCGAGCAGGTTTTCGGGATGCCGGTGAAGCTGGGCGTGCCCAAGGGTTTCGGCGGATTGGTGGACTCGGTAGCGACGCCCGTGCATGCCACGGGAGTGGGCCTGGTCCAGTACGGAGTGATGCGCTCCAGCCAGAACCGGGACGAACAGGCGTTCGTGCAAGGCAGCGATCGATTCAAGGAAATTTTGCGGAAGATGACCGATTGGGTCAAACAGTACGTTTAGGAAAATGACGAAGGAAGTTAGTGCAAGCGAGAAGCGGGCAGTTTGCGAAGCAAATTGCATAGCGACGAGCCTGCTTTGAACCTTTAAGGGCAAGGAGATTTCTCATGGTTTTTTCATTCGACGACAGCGTCAAGACGGTGGCCAAGCTCAAAGTGGTGGGAGTCGGCGGCGCCGGCGGAAACGCCATCAACCGCATGGTCATCTCCGGTCTGGCGGGGGTGGAATTCATCGCCGTCAACACCGATGCGATGGCATTGGAGCATAACCGCGCGGACGTCAAGATCCAGATCGGCACCAAGCTGACCGGCGGACTCGGCGCCGGGGCCAACCCCAACGTGGGCAACATGTCCATGCAGGAAGACCGGGAACGCGTGCGCGCCCAGTTGGAAGGCGCTGACATGGTCTTCATCGCGGCCGGAATGGGCGGCGGAACCGGAACCGGAGCCGCGCCCGTGGTGGCCGAGATAGCAAGGGAAATGGGCATTCTCACCGTTGCCGTCGTGACCAAGCCCTTCCTGTGGGAAGGCCCCGTACGCGACAAGAATGCGACCGGAGGCCTGGACCTGCTGCGCAAGAACGTGGACACGGTCATCGTGGTCCCGAACCAGAAACTGCTTTCAGTCGTCAGCAAGTCTACGCCCCTGCGCGAAGCCTTCAAGATGGCCGATGACATCCTCAGCTCGGCAACGCGGGGCATTTCGGAAATAATCCTCAAGCACGGGGATATCCAGGTTGACTTCGCGGACGTGCGCGCCATCATGTCCCAGGGCGGCGACGCCCTGATGGGCACCGGCCACGCCAGCGGCGAGAACCGCGCCACCATCGCGGCCGATCGCGCCATCCATTCGCCCCTGCTGGACAATGTCAGCATCGCCGGCGCCACCGGCGTGCTCGTCAACATCACGGGCGGGGAAGACCTGGGGATCATGGAAGTCAACGATGCCATGAACTTCATCTACGAAGCCGTGGGCACGGAAACCCAGGCGAACATCATTTTCGGCACCGTCATCAATCCGGACTTCAAGGACGAAATCGCCATCACCGTCATCGCGACCGGGTTCGGCCAGACGCACGCTCCCAAGCAGTTGAATCCCAATATGGCCAAGGGCCTGGATCTGTCCCGGCGTCCGGATTCTACGCGCCCGTCTCCCGCCTATCCGGCCTATGGAGAACCCAAGCAGCCCATCGTCGAGCCTTTCCGGGACATGGGCTACGATCGTCCCGCGGCCCAGCCTGAGCGTATCATGGCCCCGCTTCCTCCCGAACGCGGCATTCCTCCGGAACGCCTGGCTCCGCCCGAACGCGTAGTGGGGTTCCAGGACCGCAGCGCTCCTTTGGATCGGTCCGGCAAGCCCGCCGAGGAGGTTCCTCCCTCGCGCGTGCCCTTCGCCAAGCCTGGTTTCCAGGCCCCCGGCTACCCGGCCCCGGCCTCCGGCCCGGTTCCCGGCAAAGCCGGTTTCGGCTATATCGCTCCCGCGCCCCGGGACGACGAGAACCGCGTCCTGTTCAACGACAATGCGGACCCGTCCCGGAAGACTTCTGGGACGACCACGCCTCCCAGCCAGAAGGGCCGCTACAAGGATCTCGATCCGGATATCGATTACGAGACCCCGGCCTTCCTGCGCAATCAGGCGGATTAGAAGAGGGCGATCGGGAAGCGGAGGCGGCTTGATGGCTGACTTTTCGCTCGGGGATGCGTTTCGTCGGGCGTCGGGCGACCGGCGCGCACGAGACTAACCTTTAATAGACATTCGCTTGGCGCCTCGGCGTCGGGCGCAAGAAAAGGAAAAAACCAGGATCTCCCTCCTGGTTTTTTCTTTTCGCCCGACGCCCGACGCCCGACGAAATCTCGATAAATACCTCCTCATCCCCCAATCCCTCAACCCCGTCTCTGAGCGCTCTTCCATCCCCTTTCCTATATTCCTAGTCCCATGTCCCAGCCCATCCAGCTTTACGTCCACGTCCCCTTCTGCGAGAAGAAATGCCATTACTGCGATTTCGCCAGCTGGGAATTGCCCGCCGTGCAGCAGCGCCGTTGGACGGAAACCATCCTGAAGGAAATCGCCGGCCGCGCGCATCTGGCGCAAGGGCGGCCCGTGGACACGGTCTTTTTCGGGGGCGGAACGCCGTCGCTGCTGGCCACGGAATTCCTGGAGCGCATCCTGGCGGAAATCCGATCGCTTTACGATCTGTCCCGCATGCGGGAAATGTCCATCGAATGCAATCCCAGCAGTCTGAAGAAGGAAAAGCTCGACCTTTACCACAAGCTGGGGTTCACGCGCATGAGCATCGGCATCCAGAGTTTCCATGCCCATGAGTTGACGCGCCTGGGGCGGGTGCATACTCCCGAAACCGCGCGCCTGGCTTTGGAAACCGTGGGTGCGGACGGCCGTTTCCAATTCAGCGGCGATCTCATCTTCGGCGTGCCCGGCCAGACGGAAGAGTCCTTTCTGGCCAGCCTGGAGAGCTTGATCGGGCTGGGTCCCGATCACGTTTCCTTCTACGGACTCACCATCGAAGAAGGCACCGAGTTCGCCAGGCAGCAGGCATCCGGAGCCTTGATCATGCCCGAGGACGGGATTTACAACGGCATGTACACGGCCGGAGTGGAACTTCTCAAGCGTCATGGATATCACAGATACGAGGTCTCGAATTTTTCCAAACCAGGCAAGCCCAGCCTGCACAACCAGGGTTATTGGACCGGCGTGGAATATCTGGCCTTCGGTCCCGGGGCCCATAGCTTTTTCGCGGGCAAGCGCGCGGTCAGTCCCAGGTCATTCGAAGGTTACCTGGAATGGGGCGGCCGGGGGTTCGATGCGGCATCCTGCGCGGAGGAGATTCTGACCGCGGACAACCTGGTTTCCGAGGCCGTATTGTTGGGCCTCCGCCAGGATTCGGGCGTGGATTTGGCCAAGCTGGGCAACCTGGGCTTCCGCCTGCCGTTGGAAGTCCTCGCGAAATGGGAAAAGGTGGGGATGCTGGCGCGGGATGGGGAGACCATCCGCCTGATCGATGAAGGCTGGCTGTTCCTGGACGAAATCGGATCCGATCTGCTGGCCCGCGGCAGCATGCCAATCTGACCTTGCGCTACGCCGCTCGGCCAGGACGGGAAGCCGGAAGGATTCAAATAATCTGGAATCCCCCGATTTCGAAAAGGATTCTCCAACCTTGCTCGTTTTTTTCCAAGGGCGCCAACCATTCCCCCACCAATTGGGCCCGGAACCTTTCATAAATGCTGAGGCTGGGAACGAGCTGCAGGACGCGTCGCTCGTTCTTCAGCGCATCCGTGAACTCTCCGCGGCCCAGGTCCGAAGCCGCTGAGCGGGAATATTCCAGGCCGAAGCGGGATCCCAGCCGCCACTGGAGCCAGGCGCCGTTCCAAGGGAGTTCGTACTCCAGACCCAAGAGCGGCGTAAGTTTGACTTGGGCCGGCCCGGAAGCGAAGATGGAGGATAAGTTCTTGGTCTGCAATGCATTATCGAAGCGCATCCCGGGAAAAACGCTCCAACTGACGGCGCCTTCTCCGCCAACGCCGAAGGTCAGGTAAAAGATGGTTTTGGGCGGAACGTAGTGGAAGAGATTCACCGCGGGTTTGGCCGGAATCTTGAGCTTGTTGCGCGCGCTGAATGGATTGAAATTGGACCACCACGAGCCGCCCTGCCGGTTTCCCAATTCATTGATCATGTCCTCCCAGTCGTCATGCAGTTCCATTTTCAAATCGTTGCGGCTGAGCGTTTTCCCGTTTTTGGTATCCTGATATTTGAACCCCCGCGCTTCCAGGAGGAAAAGCAGCGCATCGATTTCCGCCGAGGATCCTTTCCGCGCTTTGATGGTCCTGAACGCGCTGGAATCCTTTTTCCCAAGCCGATTCTGCCCGGGGACGCTGGTCGTGAAAAGGGGCGAGTATTCAAAACAATGCCGCTCCTGGCGGTTGAGCGCCGCCGCATCCTTGCCGCCTCCAGCTTTGGCCCGGGAGACCTTTCCGCTGATTGAATCCGCGAGCGGCGCGCAAGCGGCTTCGAATTGATCCAGAGAGGTCTGCAACAAAATCGAGAAGTCCCGGAGCGCGGGATCCTTGCATGTCATCGGATCCCCGAAGAGCGGCTCGTGGGAAGCGCTGTCGCGGGGTCCCAAAACGGCGAGAATGCAATCGAAACGCGCGCCATAGCCTTTCATCAGAGAGGCCATGGCCGCATTCATGCGGGGGTTCAGGCTTTGTCCCTGAGCATCCTTCATGTCGATTTTGACGACTTCCTCGGAAATGTATTTGAAGGCGTCCAGCATGCCCATGTTGTAATCGAAAAGCCGGAACTCCTTTTCATAAAACCCGAAGAAGGCCGAGAGATAGTCGCTCATCAACGGGAAATAATTGGCGGTCAATCCGACCCGGTGGCTCATGCTCGGAACATCCTCCACCAACGCGTTCAAATCATCAGACCTGGCCCCGGCGATGAAATTGAGCGCGAAGCCCCAGTACGTTGGCAAAAACGGCTTGGGTCCTTCCGGCGAATCCGTACCGGGACCGCGCCCTGGATAAACGCTTTGATCCGGATCCAGGTACATGAAATACAGGCTCTCCGGAGGTTTAAGGCCTTCCCCGGCGGCCGGCTTTTCCCTCCACCTCAATCGCTTTCCATCAACCTGCAACCCTCGCGCCGCTATCTTGTAGGCGAGTCCCAATGGATTGTTGTCCAATACGCCCCCGTCCACGAAATAGGTCGTGTCGGGACATTGCGATTTGTTCGCCGCCGTCAGCAGGCTGTCCCAATCGGGCCCGGTCTTGCGATCCTTGCCGCCCGCTTTTTCGTATAGCGCGCTATCGACCAGACACAGCCTCACCGCTTGGGGAGGAAATGCTACCGGAAAGCTGGCGGACGCGAACAAAGCCTGGGACAAGGCCTTTCTATCCTCCTTGCCGCTCCGGCCGAAAGGAAGGAAAGGAACGCTCAGGTGGCCGGGAGGCACCAGATAATTGCTGACCTTCCATTCAAGGGGGCCGGCCCCACCCAGGGAGTCCATTCCCCCCGCCGAGGGATAATCCTGTCCCGCGACACCGCCTTGGATATGCACGATGAACTTCTCTTTCTGTTTCGGCGCTTCCATTCCGTGGGTAAGTTCCTGGGTGCGGGCGGTCAAGCGCGTACCGGTAAGACCCAAGACCATATCGCATGGCCGGGATGGTCCCCGCTTCCAAATCGTCTCCAGCAGGGAATCCGCGGTGCGCTGCAGATAGTCCCGGTTGAGGAGGCCGAGGGGACTTTGGCTGCCGTTTCTGAGTTGCTTGATGCCCACCGGGATCCAGGCCTGCCAAAACGGGCTTTTCTCGGGATCCGGTTGGGCCGCATCGTCGCAAAGGGCGAGAACGGTCAATAGGGCATTGATGGATCCGGCTGAAGCTCCGGTCACAAGGTTGACTTGGAACCGGGGCGCCCGCTTCAACCATTCGGTGGCGTAGAACAGGTAACCGGCCTGATAGGACCCCAGGGAAACGCCGCCGCTTACGGTGAGTGACAGCGGAATGGGCGCATCGGTTTCCGTTTCCCGGATCAGAGCGCTCTGCTTGTTATTCCGGAAATACGACTGGATGGCGCTTTGGTCGACGCTTGGGGCCACGCCATGGGCGGCGGGACGCGCTTTCTCCCGTCCTTGGGCGGATAATACCATCGTCAGTACGGCAAGTATTGCCGCCGGTGTCCCCAAAGTCAGATTCCCCGGGCCGGAATGCTTTTTCAATATGTGCTCCTGTCGCGGATTATCAGTCGATTGAAAAGAATAGACTAATTGCGACCGTGACAGGTAATACGAATAATTTCCGGCCTGCTCAGGCCTCGCAGATGAGTTCGGGCGTGTAGTCCAGGTAGTCGCAGGATACCAGGTGGTAGACCGTTCCCTGCAAATCCCCGAACGCCTTGCCCTGCATATCCTTCTTCACCGAGTGCAAATGGCCGAAGATGACGTGCTTGGCCCCCGCCTGCGCATATAGGGCCGAGGCGCGCGAGGGTTTGAGCAGGTGATCCAGCGGGGGATAGTGGCTGAGCCCGATGCGCGTGCCGGGCAGATCGGAAGGAATGGAGTCCACGGACAGCTTCAGACGCATGAGCTCGCGATCGTAGATGCGTTCCTGTTCGGCCAAATCGCCGCCGCTCTTCACGCCGGGAATCGATCCCTTCTTGGGGTCCCATTCGATCAGGTCGAACACGGAATATTCCTGGGTGTCCCACAGGCGGGAGCCGAAGAATACGAAGGGCCCGATCTTCACGTGGTTGTTCTGGATGAACGATACGCTGGGGGGCAGCTCCTGCTCCAATACGGAAGCCGACGGCCACCAGATATCATGGTTGCCGCGCAGGATGACCTTGCGGCCGGGCAGGGCCCCGATCCAATTCAGATCTTCCATGGCGGCTTCGAATTTCTTGGCCCAGCTGAGATCGCCGGTTACCGCCACCACGTCATCCGGCCCCACCAGGCGTTCCCAATTGGCTTTGATTTTGTCGGGGTGATTCACCCATTCCGCGCCGAAACGGTCCATGGACTTGCCGGGGACGCCGAAGGAGAGGTGGGGGTCTGAAAGGGCAAAAAGCTTCATCTATGAAAGGTATAATCCTTTGCAAAGTTTAGAAAAATAACAGATTGGACGCAAAAGTCAATTAATCACCAGTTGGACCGTACAAGATTTTGATCAGCGGACTCATCTTTAGCTTCAGTCGCAACAAGGCCCGAGCTGGCCCGAGGGCGGCTGCGAAATAGCGTGGGTACACTCAGGGGAGCATGGAGAGAACGGAATGGGTTCTTGCAGTTTGAGGTATGCGGCCGCCATGGTGATGCTTGCGGCGGGCCTGGGCTCCGCGGCCACGGCCTTCAAATGGACCGGAGGCAAACAGCCCGGCAAACTGACCACGCCGAAAACCGGCCAGGTCAACATCGGCGAGTTCATCAACCTGGCATCCAAGGAAGAATGGGGCCAGGTCGTTTTCAATATCGCCAACAAATATCCGGGGTCCAAGCCTTGGATCACCTGGGGCGTGGGAACATGGCCCGAGCACAGCCAGCCGATCACCGATGCGCAAAGCGATGAAGCGCTCAAATACCTAGACGATCTCGGAGTGCAGATTTTCCTCGAAGTGCGCCCGGGCTCGGCCAATGTCGTCAGCCTCATCGATACCTACGTGAAGCGATATTCGTCCCTGAAGAATCTCCGCGGTTTCGGCGTGGACCTGGAATTCTACACCTGGAAAGGAAACAAGGACGCGGACGCCAAGCTGATGGACGACAAACTGAAGTCCTTCAATCCCGACTATCGGATGTTCTTCAAGCATTGGGAAGCCACCAATATGCCCAAGAACAACGCCAAGGGGGACATGATCTATTTCGCGACCAGTTCCGAGGATGCGATTCCCGGCATCATCGCCGGCCATTCGAAATTCGCGAACACGTTGGCCCCTTCCGCCGTGGCCTTCCAAATCGGATATCCGGCCGATGAACCGCTCAAGGGCGGGCATGTGCACTTTTCCACGGATTATGATGGATGGGGCAAGATGCAGGATCCCATCAAGGAATGGGGCGACGGGCTGCTCAAGGCGGTGACCAGCAATACCCAGGAACTCGGATTCGTCTGGGTCACCGTGAAATCCGAGCGCATTCCCTGGGACCTGACCAAAGGCGCCAACATCCCCACCTTCGTGGCGGTCTCCAAACCCTTCCAGGGGCGCTTCCTCCGGGTGGAACGCAACGGTTCGCGCCTGACCCTCAGGCTGGGCGGCGGGGCCGATATCATAGTGCCCGCCGCCGCGGATATCATGGGCCGCAAGGTCACCATCGCCAACGCGACCGGTCCCGCGGGCGGAAGGTATTACCTCCAAGTGGGCGGGGAAACCGCCGCCTGGACGGAATTCCGCTGAAGCCATGTTGACCTGAGGGGGCGATTGGGAAGGCCGTTCCCTTTCCTCCCCCTGCCATCCCGTCCGCTTGCTACCTTTGATCCGGGCCAAGCGGCATCGCCGGCGAAGCCCGCATCCATGGGACCCAAACCGCAAGCAACCTTTCCCGATCGCATGGTCTTCCACGTGGACATGGACGCGTTCTATGCCGCCGTGGAACAGCTGGAGAATCCCGCTTTGCGCGGCAAGCCCGTGATCGTGGGCGGAGTCGATTCCACCCGGGGCGTGGTTTCCTCCGCCTCCTACGAGGCGCGCGTTTTCGGCGTGCACTCCGCCATGCCCATCATGCAGGCCCGGAGGCGCTGTCCCCACGGCATCTACGTTGCGGGCCGCCATGCCGTCTACGGAGAATATTCCCGGCGGCTGATGGACGTGCTTTCGGAATTCACGCCGGCCCTGGAACAGGTCTCCGTGGACGAAGCATTCATGGATATGACGGGCACGGAGGCCCTGTTCGGCCGGGCGGAGGAGTCGGGCCGCAGACTCAAGGCCGCCATCGTGAAGCGCCTGGGGCTTACCGCTTCGGTGGGCGTCGCGAAGAACAAGTTCCTGGCCAAACTGGCCTCGGACGCCAAGAAGCCGGACGGCATCGTGGTGGTTTGGCCGGAGGAGACGCAGGCGTTTCTCGATCCCATGCCGGTGGACCGGCTGTGGGGAGTGGGGAAGAAGACGGTCCTGGAACTGCACCGGGTGGGGCT
Source organism: Fibrobacterota bacterium (assembly GCA_028287505.1). Classification (GTDB taxonomy): domain Bacteria; phylum Fibrobacterota; class Fibrobacteria; order UBA11236; family UBA11236; genus Chersky-265. Next base: position 140,754 of record JAQBPN010000060.1, read on the forward strand.
GTATTCCATCGCCCAACTGCGCGACGAGTCCCTGGAAGCCCTGATAGGGAATTTCGGAGAGAACTTCGCGCGGCATCTGTACGCCCTCGCGCGGGGGGAGGATGATCGGGACATCGTCACCGAGTCGCAGGAGAAAAGCATTTCCCACGAACGGACTTTCGAGGAAGACAGTTCCGACACGGAGATGCTGACCGCCACGCTGCTTGACCTTTCCGAGCGCGTGGCGCGGCGGGCGCGCAAGGACGGTTACGCCGGGCGTACGGTAACCTTCGTGTGGCGCAATCCGGATTTCTCCCGGCAGTCGCATGCGCGTTCCCTCCCCGAGCCCACCGGCTCCAGCCCTGCTATCTACGGGGCGGCGCTCGACTTGTTCCGCGAAATCGCGAAGCCCAAGACGGCGGGCAAGGCCGGGCGGAAATTCCGCCTGATAGGCGTGCGGCTCTCCAACTTCACCCAGGATTCCCAACAACAGTCCCTTTTCCAAAACCCCAAATCCGGCTCCAATCTGGACAAGGCCATGGACGCGGTGCGGAACAAATTCGGCGAAAGCGCCATCCGCCGGGCGCGCCTGGCGGACGCGGAGGACGGGGATTAGCGACTTGGGCGGCATCCGGGTTCGCGATGCGGCAATAGCGTTATCGCCTGCGCAAAAAAATAGCCCGTCCCCGTCCCTGTTCGGGTTTCAAGACGGATTGCACCCGCGGGTCGGCGGATTTCGGTTTATTTTTTGCCCGCTCCGGGTTACTTTACTCGGGACTCCGGGACCGAAGTGACGGCGCGGTATCGATTATTGCAGAAAGGCGGATGATGAAAACGGAAACCTTAGTGGGAGAGCCGATTGCGGCCAAGGGATCGAGCAGCTTGATGGGCCACGCCAAGTGGATGGCTTTGGCCGCCGCCGTGTTGGGATGGATGTTCGACGGGCTGGAGATGGGAATCTTCCCCCTGGTGGGCCGTCCCGCTTTGACGGAGATGCTTGGCGGAGCGGATATCGGCCCTTGGTTCGGGCGGATCATCGCCGTGTTCCTGATCGGCGCCGCCTTCGGCGGTTTTGCCCTGGGCTGGCTCGGCGACCGCATCGGCCGTACGCGCGCCATGGTCTGGAGCGTGCTCGCCTACTCGGTGTTCTCGGCTCTCGGGGCCGTGGCCACCCAACCTTGGCATTTGGCCGTGTTCCGCTTCCTGGCCGCTCTCGGCATGGGCGGGCAGTGGGCGCTCGGCGTGGCCCTGGTGATGGAGATTTTCCCCAACAAGTCGCGTCCCCTGATGGCCGGCATCATCGGCGCGTCCGCCAACATCGGTTTTCTGCTCATCGCCGCGCTGGCCATCGGTCTCAGCTCCATCCTCGCCGGTCTTTCGACCGTGTTGCATGCCGTGCTGCCCGCCGCCTGGGCCACCGTGCTGCTGCAGAACGGCAGCTGGCGCCTGCTCATGATCCTGAGCGGCTTCCCTGCTTTGCTCACCTTCCTTATCCGCGTGTTCGTTCCCGAGTCCGAGATGTGGGAGGCCAATTCCAAAAAGGTGAACAGTAAGGTCGGAATCGCCGATTTGTTCAAGAACGGCTTGGGCAAGGTTACCGTCCTGGGCGCGGCGCTCGGCGCCGTAGCTTTGATGGGCACCTGGGCCTCGGTGCAATGGATTCCCGCCTGGGCAGGCAAGATCGCGACCGGCGTTCCCAACGTGGCGGCCAAGGTGCAGATCGCTTCGGCGGTGGGCGCCATCGTCTTCAGTCTCGCCTTCGGGCTGATGGCGGAGAAGTTCAACCGCCGCACCGCCTATTTCGCCTTGTCGCTGCTGTCGCTGATCTCCTGCGCCATACTCTTCCGCCTCCACATGGAATTCGGCGCCGTCTTCCTCTTCTGGACCTTCTTCGTGGGCGGCATCACCGCCGGCTTCTACGGGCTGCTCCCCTTGTACCTCCCGGAATTGTTCCCTACGCGCGTGCGCGCCATGGGATCCGGCGTCACCTTCAATGCAGGCCGTTTCATCGCGGCGGGCGGCGCCGTTTACGGCGGGACCATGGTCAAGTCATTCGGCGGAGACATCGCCAGGATGTGCTCGATCGTCAGCCTGGTTTACGTCCTGGGCCTGGTCCTGATCTGGTTCGCGCCGGAGACCAAGGGCAAGCCGCTTCCGGAATAAGGGACCGGGGGGCGTAAGGCTCCCATCCCGCCCGATTCCGACATTTCCTTCCATGGGCCGGCCCCAAGCCGGCCCTTTCTATTTTTATTTTGGACCCAGAGATCCATCCATTCCCCAGACCGGAGAATCCCATTCCATGGCCTCCTTATCCATTCCCGCCCTGCGTTGCGGCGGTCCCGCCAATCTGCCCCGCTCCCAGGTCCTGCGGTCCGGGCCCTTCACCCTCCTGTTCGAACAAGGCGAGTTGCGCCGCATCCGCCTGGGGGATCGCGAGGTCATCCGCCGCATCTACCTGACCGTGCGCGGTCCCGACTGGAGCACCATTCCCGGAGAGATATCCCAACTGCAGGTGGACGCCCAGGCCGATCACTTTTCCGCGGTTTTTCTCATGACCTGCAAGCAAGGGGAAGTCGATTTCACCTGGACGGTGGCCATGACCGGCGGACCGGAAGGGAACATCCGCGTGGAGGCGAAGGGCAAGGCGGGAGCGGCCTTCGCCACCAACCGGGTGGGCATCTGCGTGTTGCATCCCTTGCACGAATGCGCGGGCATGCCGGCCCTGGTGCGCGGCATGGACGACGAAGCCCGGGAAGGACGGTTTCCCGATCTTATCAATCCCAATCAGCCCTTCCTGGCCTTCAAGGAAGTGGCCCACGTGGTGGAAAAGGAATGGCTGGGGCTGGTCCGGTTCGAAGGCGAGACCTTCGAGATGGAGGACCAGCGCAATTGGTCGGACGGTTCCTTCAAGACGTATTGTCCGCCCCAGGATGAGCCCAAGCCCCGCCGTATAGAGGCGGGATGGGAAACTCTCCAGTCCGCGACCCTGATGTTGCTGAACCCGGAATCCAAACCCGTGGAAGATTTGATGGCCGCCCTGCCGCCCTCGGTTTCCGTTCCCGTCCTGGTCCCGGATACCGATCTCGGCAAACCGGTTCCCGGCTTCGGCTTCGGGATGGCGAGCCACGGCCAGGGGTTGGATCCCCTGGATGTGGCGAGGCTGAAATCCCTTTCACCCTTTCACATGCGCGCCGATTTCCGCCTGGCACAGCCCGGGTGGCGGGAGGACATCCTCCGCGCCGCCGCCCAGGCCGGGGAGCTCTCGGTGCCCATCGAGGCCGCCCTGGTGGTTCCGGAAAACGGGGAAGCCGTACTGGCCGAATTCGCCGAAGCCTGGGAGGCGTCCGGCGCCGAGGCTGTCCGCTGGCTGGTCTTTTCGGAAAACAGGGATGCCACCACGGACGCGGCCATGCACGCGGCGCGGACGCATCTGGCGCCCCTGGATCCCCTGGCCGCTTTCGCGCGCGGATCGAAAGGCGATTTCGTTTTCCTGAACCGGAACCGGCCCGCGCCGCAACCGGGCATTTCCCTGGCCTATGGCTTGTGCCCGCAAGTGCATTTGTCGGACAACCGCACCCTGGTGGAATCCCTGGAAGGGCAGGCCTGGACCCTGCGGACGGTCGCGTCGGTCTGGCCAAGATCCAATGCAATCGCTACGCCTATCACATTGAAAAGGAGCCCGTTCTCCATCGCCCTGAAGGAACGGCCGCAAGCGGCTCCCGGATCCCCCGCCGCTTCCAAGTGGCGCACCCAGGTGGACACGCGCCAATTCTCCCTGTTCGGCGCGGGGTGGACCATGGGCTCCCTGAAGCGCATGGCCCTGGAGGGCGCCAATTCGGCCACCTATTACGAGACCACGGGGCTGCTGGGCGTCCTGGCGGGCCGGAGCCTGCCGGCGGACCTGCTGAAATCCTCCGGATTCGATTTCTCCATCGATCCGGGCTGGGTCTATCCTCTCTTCCACGTCTTCGCCGACTTCGCCGAGTTCGTGGGCGGGACCGCTTACGGCGTGAAATCCGATTCGCGCCTGCGCTTCGACGGCGTACTGCTGCACGCCGGAAACAAGGCCACGGTGCTGGTCGCAAACCTGGAAGAGACGGCGGGAAGCGTTCGCTTGAAGGAGTTGGGCCGAATCGGCGGGCTGCGCCGCCTCAACGAAACCAATGTGATGGACGCCATGGAGAATCCGGAAGCCTATCGCGGGAAGCCCTTCGAAGCATGCGCGGGAGACGAGGAAGGATGGGAAATCCCCATGAAGCCCTTCGAATATCTCCGCATCGATCTGGCCGCTGGCTGAGTCAGCCCTTGCGGGGCTCGACGATGAAGATGGCCGGTTTGCCCTTCCTGGCCACGTTGATCGCCAACCGCACCGCCCTGATCTGATCGAGGAATCCCGCCGATCTCAGCTTCACCCTCTTCACATTCGGGTTGGCTCCGGCTTTCCTGACGCCGGCCTGGACGCGGCCGGACCATGTTTTCAGTTTCGACCTGCGGCGGATCAAGCGGAAGGCCACGAGCCCGGACACCATTACGAAAAGAGCCGCGAAGGGAATCTGCATGCGCTTCAGGTTCGCCTTGGGCCTGATCTTGCGGCCCAATTGCGCGAGGTGTTCATCCATATGCGCGCGGGTGCGGGCGATCTCCGCCTTGATCTCGTCGGGACTGGCCCTGTACCAATCGATTTTGGAACCGGATTTCCCGGGGAGGGAAGCCGCTTCGGCCTTCTTGGAGTCGTGCGGCGGCGTTATCGTCATACGGGTCATCTTTTCACCTTTCCTTTGATCCAATCCCTGTCTTCGCGGATTGAATCGAGGGTACGCTGGGGAAGGGCTTTTTCCTTGCGCATCGCCTTCAACGCCTTCAGCGAAAGGAGAAGCGCGCCGACGCCCAGCAGCATCGCCAGGAGGAGCGGGGCGAACCAGGAGGCCACGGCCTCGGGAGTCCCCATGGCGGTCAATCCGGTGTGCAGCAGATTATTGAGGAAAAGAAAGACGAAAAACAAGGCGTACAGGCCGATCAGGGCCCCCATGCCAAGGAAGACGGTATTTTTGCCGTAGGTCGCGACCTTGCCCGCCATTTCCCGCTTGGCCAGGGCCACTTCCTGCCGGAACAGCGCGGTGGCATCGTCCCGCAGATCCTTGATGATTTTCACGAAAGAGGAATCGGGATAGGTATCCATGGTGGTCATAGCATGTACCCCCTTGCAATGAAGATAGGTTTTGCCCGCCCGGGAAAAAAGCCGGTCGTGCGGGCGCCCGAATAGATGCGGGAAGGATGCTATTATTCCAATCGTACATGGATCCGACACATTGCCATTACCGGATCCGGGCAAGGAGCATGGATGATCGCCTATCGGGAAGAAACGGAACTGGCCTTGCGCATGGCCGGGGAAGCGAAGAAGATAATCCTATCCTACTTCCGGACCGGCCTGCAGGTGGAGACCAAATCGGATAACAGCCCGGTTACCATCGCCGATCGCGAATCGGAGGAGGCGCTGCGCAATCTGATGGAAAGGCACACGCCGGATTACGGCATCATCGGCGAGGAGTTCGGGACCCAGGCGGGCAAGGCCGATCGCGAATGGGTCATCGATCCCATCGACGGCACCAAGGCATTCATCCACGGCGTTCCCCTCTTCGGCACCTTGCTGGCCTTATTGGAAGGCGGCAAGCCCATCGTGGGCGTGATCGCCCTGCCCGCCCTGGGCCACGTTCTCCACGCATCCCTGGGCGGCGGATGCCTGCTGGACGGCAAGCCATGCCGGGTTTCCGCGGTTTCCCGCTTGGAGGACTCCTTGATCCTGGATGGAAGCATAAGCACCATGGAGCGGTTGGGCCATGGCCCCGCATGGGCTGCCCTGCGCGCGCGCGCCAAGCTGCATCGCGGATGGGGGGATTGCTACGGCCATTTCATGGTGGCCACGGGTTGCGCGGAAGCCATGGTCGACCCCGTGGTTTCCGTGTGGGATGTGGCGCCCATGGCGATCATCCTCCCGGAGGCGGGGGGACGGTTCAGCGCGCTCTCGGGGAATGATTCGATTACCGAGAAGTCGGGGATTTCATCGAATGGATTGATCCATGACGAGATCTTGAAGGGGATGGCAAAGAAGTAAGATTTTGCGAAATCCCTCTTCTTCGATCAGTCCGTAATCCACTCCCCGTCCTCTTCTTCTCCGCCTTCTTCGATCTCCAACAGGGACATCGGCAGATAGAGCAGCAGATCGCTGGCCACCAAGCCCAGCGTTCCCCGATCCTTGCGGGCCAGGTCTCCCGCCTTGCCGTGGGAAAAGACCGCCAGGGCCGATGCCTGATCGGGAGGTTTGACCGCCAGAAGGCCGGCCACGATCCCGGAAAGGACGTCCCCGGAGCCCGCCGTGGCCATGCCGGGGTTGCCCACGGGAAGGACCACGATGCGGCCGTCGGGAGGGGCGAACAGGGTGGTCGCCCCCTTCAGGACCAGGTTGAGGTTCATGCTCTGGGAGAACGACCGGGCGGCCTTGATGAGCTCCAGGGGATGATCGTAATCGTACTCGCCGCCCATGCGTTTGTATTCGCCGGCATGGGGCGTGACCACGAAGTTGTCGTACCCGCGCAGATCCGTCTGCAGGGGAAACTCCGGCGTGACGTAGGCCAGGGCGTCGCCGTCCAGGACCGTGCGCTTGCCTTTCAGTTTCTGCATCAACGCCTGGAGAAAGGCAGTGGTCTCCGGATGCTTACCCAGTCCCGGTCCCACCAGCACGCTGTCCGCCCATTCGATCATTTCTTCCAGTTCGGCCAGATGCTCGGGACGGAAGTGTGCGGGCCCTTGGGGACCCGTTCCCTGGGCCGCGCCGATGGGCATGCCGATGATTTCCAGGATGTGCACGGAGACTTCCGCATGGATCCCCGCGGGGTAGGCGAGTTTCACCATGCCCGCGCCCGCGCGCAGCGAGGCGTTGGAGCACAGGGCCGCGGCCCCATGCATGCCGCGCGAACCGGAAATGATCAGCACCTTGCCGGTGGTGTATTTGTTGGCCCGGTAGTCGCGTTCGGGATAGTCGGATACCGCGTCGTCCAGGGTATACAGGCGCATGCGCGAGGGCTGGCTCATGAGCAGCTTCTCATCGAAGCAGATGGGGCTGTAGCCCACCTTGCCGTAGGCGAGCGACGCGGG
>JAQBPN010000113.1 GCA_028287505.1 Fibrobacterota bacterium
GCCGGACTGTAATTCTGGACAACTTGATTGGCCACGTATGGCCCGCCCCCGGCAAACACGCCTCCGTAGCAGAATAGCTCCGGATACTTGAAAGCGAAGTGCCAGGCTCCATATCCCCCCATCGACATGCCGGATATCACTCTCGATCCGCGGTCCGCGATCGTCCTGTACGTACTGTCGATATGAGGGATCAACTCTTTTATGATGTACGAATCCGGATTCATGGAATAAGACGCAAAAACGCCGGCGTCCAGAAACCAAGTCTGCCCTCCTCCGCTGGGGAAAACCACGATGACCTCCGGTACCTTCTTCTGTTGAATGTAGGAGTGGACGAAAGTCGTGGCATAATAGGTGAATTGATTTTCGTCCGCGCCCGCGCCGTGGAGGAAATAAATGACCGGATATCGCTTAAGAGGAGTGGTGGAATAACCGGGGGGAAGGTAAATATCAAACTTCCATTGCATATTACCCATGTATTTACTGTATGACGACGTGTGAATCAGGTTCGGAGCCTGAGCGTGCACTCGCTGCAAAGCCGCTGACGTAAACACTGCCGAAAAAGTCAAAAACGCTACCAATGATTTTTTTAAAAACATGTTTGTCACTCCTGCCACACGCCCCTGAGCACGGTTCCTGGCCCTATTTCCGGGGGTACCATTACGGTTACATTCTCCGAAAACGCCTTCCCATCGCCCGGCCGGCGGTATTCCCACACGGCGGTTCCCTTGGCGTCATAGAGCCTGAAGCCGTTCCTGCCCTTGTCCAACCTCACTCCACGCGCGAACTCCGGTCCGGGCGCAAGCAGGAATCCGTCGGCATGCACCGCGACCCGGGCCTGGCCCGGCCGGGCGAGGCCCATGGGCGTCACGTCGGGAAGGCAAGTGCCGTGGTATTCGATGCGGTAGGTGATATTGGCGCCGAACTCGGAAACGTACAAGGCGCCGTCCGGGCCTATGTCCATGGCAATAAGGGAATAGACCGCCGTGGACGCGTAGGAGACGCCCGGAAAGGCCGTGTTTACGCTGACCGCCTTGGTCCCCTGATCGTCCAGGCCCACGGCCTTGATCCATTTCTGGGTGGCGTCGGCGATGAACCATTTGCCCTCGAAATGGGGAGGCAGCTTGATCTTGGAGGGGTTCTTGCCGTCGTAGTGGTAGATGGGCCCGGTGATCGGCACCGCCCCGCCCCGGCTGAAGCCGGGCCAAGGGTTGTTGAGACTGTCCTTGCCGTAGGCGATGGCGGCGGGGCGCGCCGGCGGCAGGAGCTTGATGCCGGTGTTGAGCTTGGAATTGTTCGCGGGCGCGGCCGGATCAAAGAATGGGCCCGGCTTGCTGGCGGCGTAATCGTAATTGTTGTACGGCAGGTTGGGGCCCATGAATTCCGGCCACCCGAAATTCCCCGCCGTGCGTGTGGCGTTGAATTCGTCCATGCCCGCGGGGCCGATATTCTTGTCGGCTCTCACCGCCTGGGGCCCCACGTCGGCAATCAGCAGGGTACCGGTGGCCTTGTCAAAGTTGATCGTCCAGGGATTGCGAAAGCCCATGGCGAAGATTTCCGGCCGGGTGCTGTCCTTGCCCGGGGGAAACAGATTACCGGCGGGGATCGTGTACTTGCCGTCCGGCTCGGGATGGATGCGGTTCACCTTGCCGCGCAGGTCGTTGGCGTTGCCGGCGGTGCGCAGCGAATTGTACATGGTGCGGGTCTCGTCGACGTTCCCGTAATTGAGCTCCCACCAGGAGTTTTCGCCGGTGGAGAAGTAGAGGTTGCCCTGGGCGTCGAAGGCCATGCCACCGCCGGAATGATCCACCTGGAAGCCGTTGTCGGCCTCGTATTCGAGGACCTTGATCCCGTTGGCCAGATCCAGGCGGTTGCTGACGATGGTGTAGCGCCAGAGCTGGTAAAAGAATTTCCCCGCGGCCGCGGTGGCCGGTTTGGTGGAGTACAACAGGAAGACGCGGTCGTTGGTCAGGAAATCCGGATCGAGGGCGATGCCGATCAGGCCGAAGGCGGTGCCGCCGCCCAAAACGGGCACGTTGGCCAAGGTTGCGGTCGTCTGGGCCTTCGGATCGTAGACCCAGACCGCACCGCCCGTGGAAGCGAAGAAAATGCGCCCGTCCGGGGCGATCTGCATCTTGGTGGGGCTGGAGGGATGCTTGACGGGGACGCTGACCTTCTGGAAGTCCGCGGCCTGCAGATCCGCGCAGCCGGGCCAGCTCAGGCCGGTTGTGGTCTGGGCTCCGCAGAGCGCGGCGCCGGCAAGGAGCGCTGCGGAAATGAGACTCGGGCCGACGGCGGGCCGGCGGCGATTGAGCTTGGTGCCATGCATGGTTCCTCCTTTTAGCGGAATCCGTTCCGCGTCCACATGTCAATACGCGAAGAAATAGGCTCCGTTCGCGACCGGCATCCCGAAAAGGTTCCTGCCGTTCCACACGGCCCGATCCGGGGCGAGCCCCAGGCGCCGTTCCACCGGCAGCCTGGCCACGACCTTCCCTCGATCATCGAACACCAGCACCGTGCCCGGGGCGGGCGCCTCCGGGTGCGCGCCGAGGCTCCGCATCGCCAGGATCAGCCGGCCTGCGTCCGGCTGCACATCCAGGATCAGGGGCCGCGCCGACATCGGGGATATGCGCCCAAGGGCGCTGTTGGACTTGGGCGTCAGGAACACGTTGGTCCCGGCTTTGGAACTCGACACGATGTCGATGGTGCCGTCGCCGTTCATGTCCACGATCTCGATATTCACGCCCGATCCCGCGGTCGAGTCGATCAGGAAGGGCTTGAATGACGTAACTCCGCCGCTACGCACCTGCTTGAACCAATAGAGCATGGGCGTTCCGCTGTTTTCCGGATCCGCCGGGTTGGGATTGTTATGGGCCCACCAACGCTTGCCCGTGATGATGTCCTTGAGGCCGTCCCCATCCAAATCCGCGAAGCCCAGGGAATGCAATTGCGAGAAGGCGACCCCGTAGGTAGCCGCCCCGGCGCGGTCCGACATGATGATATGGGGCGTGAAAGTAATGCTGCCGTCCGCGGCCTTGATCTGCTCGAACCAGTCCAGGCCCCATCCGTGCCCGGCCAGGCTGGCCACCACGTCCGAGTCCCCGTCCCCGTCCAGATCGGAGGTGTACATCTGGGAACCGCCCTGGCTTTTGCGCTGGCTGAAGTCGAAGGCGTGGCGGATCCAGAGGGGATAGCCCGCCACCGAGGCCGGCTGTTCATACCAGCAGTCCTGCACGAGGATGTCGTTCCTTCCATCCCCGTTCACGTCCGCGATCCCCAGACCGTGCAGGAACTCGTAGCCCCAGGTGAAGGCCGGATCGCTGATGGGATGGAAGGTCCAGGGCTTGGTCAGGTCTGCCTCGTCCGAGGGCGAGCTGTAGCCCATCCGCAACACATTGCTGACCTTCGACAGGTGGACCAGCTCGTATTTGCCGTCCTTGAAGACGTCGGCCATGGTCGCCGTCTCATGCACCACCTGGGTCATGATGTCGACCTTGTTCCAATTGCCGGTGCCGCCCTTGGGGTTTTCATAATAGGTCACGGGGGAGTAACCGGCGCCATGAGTGTAGATCAGATCGGGCCAACCGTCCTTGTTGAGGTCCTGGCTCTTCAGGGCCAGATAATTGGTGGAATAGGTAGACGTGACCGGGAAGCTATCCGAACAGGCGCAAAATTTGTGCTTGACCGTGAAGTTGGGACCTTCATACCAGAAGGATCCCGTGGCCACGTCCAGGTTGCCGTCCTTATTGAAGTCCGCCGCGCTGGGACCTTCGCCCACGAAGGAGGTGGAGGCGGCGCCCGCTCCGTTGACGTGGATCTTCTTGAACGCAAGCTGGGCCTGGACGGCCATGGCCAAGAGTAGAACCGCCCCTGCGGCCCGCCGGTACCGAATCGCTTCCTTTTTCATGCACTCCTCCAAGGTCTGCCTTTATTTATCGCCGAATGCTTCCGGGGTTTCATGACGCGCTTCGAACCTTGCCGGACGTAGCGTCCACGTGTCGGATTCGGCTAAGCTTGCCAGTGATTGATTTTGATTGAACCTACCGGATCAATCTAAATATGTCAACAGGGGTTTTCATTTCCTGTTTTCTTTTGAAAACATCGAATTCGAACCATTCCTTACGTTTTCCATAACGACGCGGGGTTTCGCGACCGGCTTGCTACGCGAGGACGCGGCTGGAGCGGGGCTTTGTCCCGGAACTGGCGGATGGGCGGGCGCGAAATTATCTTCGGGAGCATGAAACCTCGCGTAGTCGTCGTAGGCGCGGGATTCGGCGGGCTCCGCGCCGCCAGGGTGCTGGGACATTCCGGTAAAGTCCAGGTCACGGTCCTGGACAAGCGGAACCACCATCTCTTCCAACCCCTGTTGTACCAGGTGGCCACGGCCGCCCTCAACGCTTCCGATATTGCCGTGCCAATCCGGCAAGTTCTGGCCAATTTCAAGGACATCCACGTGCACATGGAAACCGTCACCGCGGTGGATCTGGAAGCTAAAGAAGTGATCACCGATTCCGATCGGCACCCTTACGATTACCTGGTGCTGGCTTGCGGAGCCACGCACAGTTATTTCGGCCATGACGAGTGGGAAGAGCTGGCTCCGGGGCTCAAGACCGTGGAGCAGGCGCTGGAAATCCGCCGGCGGCTGCTGACCTCCCTGGAACGGGCGGAGAAAGAGGATGACCCCGCTGTGCAAGCCCGGCTGCTCACTTTCGTCGTCATCGGCGGCGGCCCCACGGGCGTGGAACTGGCCGGGGCCGTGGCGGAACTGACCCGTTCCATCCTGGCCTCGGAATTCCGGAACATCAAGCACCATACCGCGCGGGTGATCCTGGTGCAAGGCGATGACCGCCTACTGCCGTCCTTCCCGCCCGAGCTTTCGGAAAAATCCAAGCTGGCCTTGGAGCGGAAAGGCGTGGAGGTCAAGCTCGGCCGCGTGGCAAAGGAGGTTACGCCCATGGGCGTGCGCCTGGAATACGAATTCATCGAAACCGTGAACGTCCTCTGGGCCGCGGGGGTCAAACCCTCTCCGCTGAACAAGATCCTGGGAGTGCCCTTGGACAAGCAGGGACGCGTGGTGGTGGACGCGGATCTCAGCCTGCCCGGCCACAAGGAAGTCTTCGTGATAGGCGATCAGGCTCATTTCGATACGCCTGATGGCCCATTGCCGGGCCTCGGCGCCGTGGCGACGCAGGAAGGCGCCGCCTGCGCCCACAATATCCTGCGGGAGGTGGCCGGAAAGGCGAGGCGACCGTTCCATTACCTGGACAAAGGCACCATGGCCGTGATCGGCCGCAATTTCGCCGTCTCGGAAATCCGCACACTCAAGTTCTCGGGGTATTTCGCCTGGCTGATGTGGCTCTTCGTCCACATCATGCTCTTGGTCGGGTTTCGCAACCGGGTCCTCGTGTTCATCAATTGGGCCTGGTCCTATGTGACCTTCAACCGGGGCGCCAGACTGATCACCAAGGCGTTCTGGCAAGACAGGGAATCCCTCCCGAAGCCCGCCGGTGGCGACGGAGCGACATCCCCGTCCCGACCGGCGCAAGGGCCCGTGGTTGGCCAGCCGGCGCAGCCGGACGGCGCAGTGAAAAGGTGATCGGCCTTTATTTCGGTGATGTGGGCCCAAATCCGCTCATGCTTCGAAGAATTCCTCCATCGCTTGAGCCAGGGCCTTGGGATCTACGGCGTGCGTTTGCCCCTCCAGCGTGCGGTGGCGCGCGTTTGGGATGGCGCGCGCCAGGGTCTTAATCGCCTCGCGCATCCAGTCCGGACTTGCGCCTCCGTTCATGACAAGCGTCGAGGAGCGGACGGCCGTCACTTCCTCGAGACGCAAAGGCCCGCGAGCGGTGAGCAGAAGGTCGTAACTGAGCGTGTGTGCGAGCTCTTCGAGGCCCGGCCACATCGGTGACTTTCGCATCTGAGCGACGGCAGGCGCCGGCATTTGCATCACCTTCGTGAAATACGACTCGACTGCATCCGATCGGCGATTTCCCGCGGCGGCCTCGTCGAGTTCCTTTGATAGCCCCTCGAAGTATTTCGCCCGGTCCTTATCCAGGATGACCGGAGGTTCATAGAGCACGAGCTTCGGAATCGCGAGTCCTTGTACGGCGCCATCGAGCGCCAAGAAAGCTCCGGACGAATTGCCGAATACGTAGGCCGACCCTCCGGCAGCGGCAATGAGCGCCGCGAGGTCCTCCACTTCGCGACCGATCGCATGAGGCGAGGCGTCATCGCTTTGCCCGCGACCACGTCGGTCGTAACTGAACACGGTGAATCGATGTGCCAGCAGGGCCGCCAGCGGAGTCCCCGACGTCGGAGCCGAGCGGCCGCAGAACGCGCCGCCGACCAGGATGAGCGGTTGACCCTTGCCCGTGGTCTCGAACGCGATGGATGTGCCATCCTTGGATTTTACCGTATTGATTTTCATGGTGGTTCCTTTGCTTAGGACGATGCGGAATTTGGGTGATAACCGTGGGTGCGAAACGGAACGTCCAGCTCGCGACAGACCTCGGTGATGACCTCGGGCGCATGATAATAATTGCGCAGCCGCGCAATCCGCTCGCCATCCAACTCGATCCGCACCACGGCATGCACTTCGTCACCCGACCACCAGAGCATGATCGATTCTCCCCGATGCGCGCGAAGTTCACAACGCGGTGGAGCCACAAGTTCGTATCCGCCTTCGGGACAACCGAAAAGCGTTCCCTTCAATGAACCGTCTCTGACGGCCTTGGCCCCGTATTCGATTTTGAAGCCCGGATATTCCAACGTCGCGGTATCAAGGAGCAGTGCCGTGAGACGATCGAGGTCCCGCGCATTGAATGCTTCGCAAAAATCGTCGAGGACCGCGGGCGCTACCGGAGCCGCCTCCGTTAATTCCGGGGCCACCAGTTTGGATCTTCCCCTATGCAGCGCCGCCTTAATGGCTCCGGTCGTGGTAGAGAGCGCTTCGGCGATCTCATTAAGTGATAGCCCGAAAGCATCCTTCAGCACGATCGCGGCCCGTTCTTGCGGCGAGAGAAATGCAATCAGGGTTCCGGCAGCCTCACGCGTCGCGCGAGGTTCAGCGCTCGTCGCCGGCTCCGGAGCCTCGACCCCAAAGTCCGTCGGCACTTCCCGCTTCTGACGCAGCCTGTTGAGCCAAAAGTTCGAGGCCACGCGGAAAAGCCAAGCCTTGGGGTTTCGCGGTGGTTCCGCCATAATCCCCAGGCTGGAGAAGGCCCGAAACATCGTCTCCTGAGCCAAATCTTCAGCATCCCAAGGGCTGCGCGTCAGATGTCGACAGTAGCGAAAGAGATCCGGCCGGAGCGGCTCGTATGTGTCGAGAAACAGTTGCCAAGACGCTTTGACGGCGCCGCTCAGCTTGTCATTTGATCCAGTGTCCATATATGTAGAGACACGCGAGATGCCCGAAAAGATACGGCCCTTTCTCGCGATGCGCCTTATATCAAGAAACTACCCATAAATCGCCTTTCCACTCCCAATATTTTGCGTTTTGGGGCCGGTAGGGCGAAATCAGAGAGGCGATGACCAATCCTTACTTCTTCTTTTTCTTGGGCGCTGCTTTCTTCTTGGTGGCGGGTTTTGCCTTCTTCGGCTTTGCCATCGGGGCGGGTTGCAAGATGCTCACCCGATTGCCTTCCGTATCCGTGAAGGATACGTATTGTCCCACGCCGGGAATTTCCATGGGTTGGCCCAATACCGTGCCGCCCGCTTTGGTGATCTTCTGCATCGCTTTCTTGATGTCGCCGACCCCGATGACAACGGAAGGATATTGGGCCGGCCAATCGGACTTCTTGGGGAAAAAACCGCCGTTGATGGCGCCGGGAGTCTTTGGACGGCCCTGCGGCCCCGTTTCAGTCGTGGAGGCGAGGACGTAATTTCCCATCTCCTCGCCCGTGCCCTGCATTTGCCAGCCGAAGGCGGACTTGTAAAACGAGGACAGGCGCTTTTGATCATCGAAAGGCATTTCAAAGTGTACTACGGGATCCATGGACATCCTCCTGAGGTTGGAAATTGATGGCTAAAAAATGTAACCATAGCTTCCTGACAATGACACGAAATTGGTCGAATCGCCCCCAGGCCATGCCGCATTTGATATCGCGACCCCCCGGGTGTATGTTTAGCCTCGCCTTTCCACCCCACCCAGGAGCCCACTTGCACAACTCATCCCTGCGCGGCCTAGCCACGCTTTTGCTCTCCCTTTTCGGCATCGCCTTCTCTCAGGACGACGCCAACTGGTCCCGCAAGTTCGGCTCCCCCGGCCTCCTCGGCCCCTCCTTCTCTTCCGGGTTCGCCTACGCCGTCGCCGTGGCTCCCAACGGCGACGTCTATGCCGGCGGCGGGCTCGCTTATGCCGGCACCGCCAAATCCAACAACATAGCCCGCTTCAACAAGGCCGCCGATGCCTGGGAGGCAATGGGGACGGGCCTGAGCGGGCAGCGCGTACATGCAATCGCCATCAATGGGTCCGATGTCTATGCGGGCGGCGAGTTCAACCTGGCCGGGAACGGCGACGGTAACGTGCCGGTTTCCAATATCGCCAAGTGGGATACGGTGACCAAGAAGTGGAGCGCCCTGGGGGTGGGCGTCGGTGGCTTGCCTGTGGCGGGCATACCTACCTCGGTCAATGCCTTGGTGGTCAGCGACGGCATGCTGTACGTGGGCGGGCGGTTCTCCACCGCGGGCGGCCTCACCGTGGCCAACGTGGCCGTCTGGGATATCGCGGCGGGCGAGTGGAAGGCCATGGGCGCGGGATTGGACGGCAATGTCCTGTCCCTGGTGGCCAAGGGCGGCACCGTGTATGCGGCCGGCAGCCTGTATGTGCTCAATGGAGCGAACCGCGCCGAAGGCATGGCGGTATGGGATGGGGCGGCCTGGGGGCCCATGGGAACGGGATTCTCCATGTCTCCGTCCATCGGCACCGCCACGGTCGGCGCCTTGGCGATTGGCGGCGATAGCCTGTATGCCGTGGGACGGTTCCAGACCGCGCCGGGCGTGGTGGCCAAGTGGGTGGCCGTCTACAATCTCACGTCCAAAGTCTGGTCCGCGCTGGGCGGCGACGGCAACGGGCCGTCCCTTCCGGAAATGAACGCCGTGGCCGTGAGCGGTTCCGAGCTCTTCCTCGCGGGTAATTTCGTGTCCGATGCGTACGGGAATACCGTGAACCACATCATGAAATTCGATCTGGCCGCAAAAACGGGATCTTCACTCAAACTCGGCATGACCCAGGGCCCGAGCCCCATCACCGTGTTCGGCCTGGCCGCGGGGGACGGTAACCTCTATGTTGCCGGGCAGTTCACCTTGCAGGGCGGGTCGCGCGGCGAGAATGTGGCGCGCTGGAACCTGGCCGGGAAGACCTGGTCCGCCTTGGGTGCTGATGGGGGCATCACCGCGCATGTGCAAATGGGTCCGTCGGAATTGCCGGGGCATGTGCGGGCCTTGGCGGGGGATTCGGATGGGAATGTCTATGCGGGCGGGACTTTCATCGGGGCGGGCACCGTGCGCGCTACGCATGTGGCGGTATGGAACGGCAAGGCCTGGGACTCGCTGGGAACCGGCATCACCGGCACCAATACCTTGAGCAGCGTCTCCATCGTGGCCGCGATCGCGGCCATGGGCAGGGACGTGTATGTGGGCGGGACCTTCTTCGCGGCGGGGGGAGTCACGACTCCCAACCTGGCCCGCTGGGATCGCACCGCCAAGACCTGGTCGCCCTTGGGTGGAGGCGTGGGCGCAGGTACCAGCTCGGTTACCTCCCTCGTCGCGCTCGATGGACAGCTTTACGTGGCAGGGAATTTCACCGGGGTTACCGACACCGAATTGCGCCCGGCGACCGGCGTGGCGCGCTGGAACCCGACGGCGAATACGTGGAAGGGGCTCCTGGGTCATAACCTCACGGGACCGCGGGTGCTGCTCGCGGTCGGCAAGAACATCTATGTGGGCGGCAACGGGGTGAAGAAGTGGAACGTGGCCGATACCGTTTGGGAAGCGGTGTTGGCGCCCGGCGACGTGCGGGCCATGGCCGAGGGCGATTCCATCCTCTACATGGGCGGCTTTTTCGGATCGCCCAACAATGCCAAGAGCATCATGAAGCTGGACCTCCGCACCAACGTGCTCTCCCGCTTGGGCGACTCGTCCACCAACGGCCTGCGCGCGCTGAACGGCACCCAGGGAACCGTGAACGCCATCTCCAAGGTGTCCGGCGGCATCATCGTATCGGGACAATTCGCGACCGCGGGCGGCAAGCCGGCGGCCAACGTGGCCTATTGGCAGGAGGCTTCGCAGACCTGGTTCCCGCTGGGATCGGGCACGGATGACATAGCTTTGGCGTCCTATCCTGTAGGGGATACCACTTACGTCGCGGGCAACTTTAATCTGGCCGGGGGAACGCTTTCGACGCGGATCGCGGCCTTCGTGGGATTGCCGACGGTGGGCGTGGGTGTGAAGCCGCTCGCGAGGATGAAGGCGGAGGGACAGTCGCCGTTACGGATGCAGGGAGGGGCGTTTCGGTTGTCGTTGCCGATGGGGCGGGTGGTGTCGTTGAAGGTGTTCGACTTCCAGGGCAAGACCGTGGCTGAGATGCCGGAGCGGTGGATGGGGGCGGGGGAACATGCGGTGCCGATGGCTCAGAGGGCGTCGGGACTGTTGTTTTACCGGCTGACCTTGGATGGCGCCGTGACAGCGGGCACCTTCGGTTCCGAATCCATCAACCCATAGTTCCGTAATTTCCGAGATTGCGATGTGGTGCGCTCCCGGCGCACTACCTTTCCAGAACCGTTGCCGCAAATCTTTTTTTAATATAAAGGTTTCTCATTTTAGAAGTCGGGTGCTATTATGGCGCTTCAATTGTACAGTCGTTGTTCAGAAACGAGATCCGTTCTTCCAGTCCAAACCGGTCCCTCAGGAAATGTTCCACAATGGTATGGCCTATTTCCCATTTGTAAAATTTAAAGGCTTTCAATTTTGTCTCCTGAACAATATCAGCGCTTCCCAATGCCCGTTCCAGATGATTTTGCCTTTCCGGGAACAGCTTTTCATAATCCTCATTGCCCTCGAAAAATACCTCGAACTCATTGAGTCGCAGACCCCATTGCGTATCCAGAAAGTGAAATCCGATTTGCAATTCAAGTCCTGAAAGTGAAATGCATTGAGTTGCGTAATACTTATTACTGATCTTTTTAAGTTTTCCTTCCAGAAGGGCTTCCAAGGCGGATGGAGAGATGCCAAAGGGTACCCTCAAATTCGGCTTCTCAATCAGAAATCCGGTTTCGAAATCTTTTTTCATCATTCATTACCCAATGTTTCAGTGTGATTTGCGTGCCACAGGATAATGGCCGGAATCCAAATCAATATTCCATTTTAAACCCGCAACCGATATTTCCAGCCCACCCATTCTTCTTGCTTCCTTCTCCCTCACAGCCCACCCATCTCCCGCACCACCGCTCCCGGCACCCCCTCCGACCCGCCCTTCCAAGGCTCCACCGTGGAAAATGGAAAACCGAACTCATACCCATACCGCTTCGAGGCAAAACTCCCTCGCCCCGACGTCTCCGTCTCGAACGCCGCCGATCCGTAGAACTGATCGTCATCCATCGCCTCCCGGCAAAAGAAGCGCGCGCTGTCCGGAGTCGTCGAGGAATAGCCGCCTTTGAACCAGACCGCCTCCAGCGGTTCCCCGGCAGCCCCCAAGCGGTTCGCCGCGGAATAAGTCCCGAACACCTTCTTCACGCCGCCCGCGTCGCCGAAGCGGTAGTTTTGGCGGAGGGTTTCCTGGACCAAGGCCAGTCGGTAGACAGCCGTATCCTTGACGCCGTTCTCTTCGTAGGGCCAGGCGATGGGCAGCTCGGGCGAGGAGACGCGCGTGCCGGAGAAGTCCAGTTCCAGGCTGTCGCGGCCATAGAGGCGGATGAGGTCGGGGGGATAGAGGGGAGCGATGCGCGCCTTGCCTTCATAAAGGGTGAAGAAGAGGGCGTTGGCCAGGGTGATTTCCTGGTTGCTGAGAACAAAGAGGGTGCGGGTGGTGCGGGAGAAGGTGAAGCGCAGGCGGTTGAAGTCGAGATGGAAATCGAACTTCGGGTGTTCAATGTCATCGAGGTCCACGGAAATATCCCCGTCGATGAGATCGGCCAGGGGGCCGCGGGTGTATTTGAGATCGGGGGGAAACAGGGTGGTATGGATGCCGGTGACGTAGGAATCCAGGGCGAAGAGGTTGGCGCGGAGGGTGTCGCCTTCGGCGTGGCCGGCGATGCCGGGGCCGTAGAGGAAGGCGGCATCGAGGGTGAAGGTGTTGTTGCGGAAATGGTAAACGCCTTTGCCATAGGAGTAGTCGAAGCCGTCCAGGAGGCCGATGGGAAAGGCCGTGCCGGTGACGGCGCGGGCGACGTTGAGGGCCAGGTCGGTGGCGTTCAGGCCTTCTTCGCGGGTCTTTTCGATGGTGAAATGGGATAGGGCCAGGGCGACGCGCATCAGGATGGGCTCTTGCGCATAGGCCGGGCAGGCGGTGTCGAAGCCTTGGATGCGGAACAAGCCGGAGAGGCTGGGATGGACGCGGAAATCCAGGGTGGCGGAGCTTTGCAAGCCCGCTTTGTCGGTGAGGGTCAATCCCACTTGGCGGGAACCGGCATCGCGCACCACCAGGGACAGGCTATCGTTGCCGGCGACGGCGGTATCGGCATGGCCGTCGCCGTCCAGGTCCCAGGCGTAGCGCGCCACCAGGCCCGCTTTCTCCACCGCATCGGACGTGACGCCTCCGTAAAGCCGCACCGTGTCCCCGGCCACGGGTTCCGCATCGCCCAGGCGCTTGAGGAAAGCTTCGCTGCGCACTGTATAGCCGCCCGCATCGGGATCGGAAGGGTTGCCGAAGTCGCGGCATCCGGAGAGTATCGCCAAAGTTACGATGGGGAGGATCCGGAGGGATACGGGAAGGCGGCGCATCAGAAGGACACCACTATCAGGATCCCGCCCAAGGCGGCTCCGGCCAGTCCCACCCATGTGTAACGTTCATGTTCCCGGACCTTGTCGCGATAAACCACGGTATTGCCCGTGAAGGCCGAGCCGCGGTACGTCTTCATGTCTTTGTCCGCTTCCCGGTTCTGGTAATAGGCGAAGGCGCCTCCCCCGGCCAGAAGCAGAAGTCCGGCGCCGGTCAGGTAGATATGGGGGCCGGATTTTCCGGGCGGGGAGGATTCGGCGCGTACCGACGGAGCCGACAGGAGGGCGGCGGCGAGGAGGAATGGGAAGGATTGATGCGGCAAACGCATGGCATTCTCCTGGGAAATCGCGAAGGCGGACCCGGAAACGAAAGTATCAAGAAAACTGGAAACGCTTAGCCTAATATAGGCAATTTGCGGGCGTACCGCATTATTGAATATTATTTTCCATGTTTCGTGGCTGATAGGCCGACCACTCCAACCAAACTCAGCAAACCACCAAGAGCCATTCCTGTTCCCGCCGCGCTTCTCTGCCGATCCGCGTCTTCTTTGCATTGTTCTGCCGACTTGAAAAGATCCGTGATGAATATGAGGCTGCAATCATCGTCTATCGCCGACATGATCATTGCGCTCCCTATGAAATAAGCGCCTCCTATGCCGAGGGCCGCCCAAAACCAACCTCTTCCACCAGTCGCTTTACCTCTCCCTGTTGGTTCGGATTCGGAGCTGTAGGGTTCAACCCGATAATTGTATTGGACTGGATCTTTGGGAGGCGCTGGCTTGCTTTTGGCGAGGTCGGTAGGAGGTTTTTGCACGCCTTCATTACCATTGGAAGTATCACCAATGCTTTCAATCGCCTTTTCAGAATTGCACAAGCTATCGAGCTTTTGATAAAGGGCGAATTCCGCGCTGCTGATTTCATTAAGCTTCGATTGTCGCATTCTCAGATATGCGCTATCCAAACAAGTATTTCCGAACGGGCAAGTGACCGCAAACATCAGTGCGAATGCAATAAATAGCCGTGTTGCTTGGAGTATTCATTATTTTTTTGGACGAATTCGCATTCTATCACGTAACCTGGTGACCAACGAACCTGCTCATTGGCCTTGAGGCGGCTGCCAGAGTTCGACCTTGTTTCCCTCCGGATCGATGACCCAGGCAAACTTCCCATACTCGGAGTCGTCGATCTTCTCGAGCACATTGCAGCCTTCGTCCTTCAAGGCCATGACCAAGGCGAGGACGTCCTCCACCCGGTAGTTGACCATGAAGGGGGCGGAGCTGGGAGCGAACTGCTTGCTTTCTTGCGGAGCGATGAGCCAGGCGGTTGTGCCCGCAACCGGCTTGCCGTCGGCGTCGGTCCAAGGGAAGGCGGCTCCTCCCCAGACTTGGACATCGATTCCCAAGTGCAGCTTGTACCAAGCCGCCAGTGATGGTGCGTCTTTGGCCTTGAAGAAGATCCCGCCGATGCCGGTGACTCGTTTCATGTGAACTCCGATGCGTGGTGGTGGTGAGAGGACCATTTCTTCTACGGCCTAACAAGGTATTAAACCGCACGTCTTCTGCTTTCAGTTTCTTTTTTTCCAGCTCCAGTTTGATTGCGTCATCAGGGTTTTCATGGCCTCCCCAATACTGGTGTAGGTTGGGGTTCGACAAAGGCGCAGGCGCGCGGATTTGGAGGCATCCGTGTGGTTTATTCATTTTTTGGGCCGGAATAAAACTTTACCTGGGAAAAGGGAGATGGTAAAATCAGTTCTTTAAAACCCCTATACTGAAGGCGCCAATGACACGATTCAACCGGTTTCCTGGTTTTCTTATGGTTCTTACGGCGATGATCGGAACGCGCGGCGCTCATGCCGATTGGGTGAGGACGAACTCCGGTTTGGCGGATTCGAACATCACGCCTTTGGTCTTGAGCGAGTCGGTCCTATACGCAGGCGGATATAAGGGCATCGCCAAGTCCTTGGACAGCGGAGCCACTTGGACGGACATTAAGCCCACGGCGGGCGGAAGCATCATCGTCAGCAGCATCGTGGCCTTGGCGGTGGGAGAGGGGCGGATGTTCGCGGGTATCCAGGGCAGCGGGTTGATCCGCTCGACGGACAGCGGCAAGACCTGGAATAGGGCGCCTACGGTCCCCGCCGGCAGCAATGTGGCGGCTTTGATCCTGGACGGCGGACGGGTCCTGGTGGGCACCGGCACGGGTTTTTATGTCTCGACGGATACGGGCGCGACCTTCGCGGCGTCCAATACGGGCCTCACCAGCCTCAACATCAGCGCCTTGCTCCAGGACAGCAGCGATCTCTATGCGGGCACTTTGGACTCGGGTGTGTTCGTGTCGGGCGACAACGGCGGGACGTGGACGGCGTTGGGCGCCACCGGCTTCTACAGCAGGAAGATCGTCGCGTTGGCCAAGAACGGCGGATCCCTGTTCGCGGCCACGAAGAGCGGGGCGGCATTGTACGTGACCACCAACAAGGGCGCGCTGTGGACGATTGTCGGGAGCGCGACTTTGGCGGGTAACCACGCGGTTTCCTCGCTGGCGGTCAAGGACGGCCGCATGTACGCTGGCACCGGCGGCAACGGCGTCTATTATTCGTTGAACAATGGGGTGACATGGACGGCGGCGAACGAGGGCCTTACGTTCCAGACCATTTCCTGCCTGCTTCCGGTGGGATCCAGCCTGCTGGCGTCCACCACGGAGGATGGGGGTACATTCGGTCAGGGGATTTTCAAACGGCCGTTGTCGGAAATGGCTTCCGGACCCACGGGCGTCCGCAGGGTGATGCACGGGTTGAAGGTCCAGCAGGGCATGGGCCCCAGGAACGGTTCCGAAGCCTTGGATGCCTCGGGCCGCAGGATCCCGGATGTCCGCAAGACGTCCAGTCTCAAGGTGTTCAGGAAGGGATAGTTTGATTTTTCAACTGCGCGGGTTCTTGCCGTTAAAGAAGCGCATCCAATGCGTGGTCATCGTGTTTACCTCAGCACGAACGGTCGTGAAGCCGAAATACCTTTTCCCTCCAGGGTTGCCGCATAGGCTCCCGAAGCCAGCCCCGGGGTGCTCCAATCCAAAACGGTTTCCCCGCTCGCCTGCGCCGACACGCGGCTTTCCGAGACGCGGCCTCCCGAAAGCGACTGGATGCGTAATAGGTATTGCCCCGCAGCCGGGGCCCGGAAGGTGATGCGATTGGGCGAAACGGCCAGGAGAGGATTTTCATTCCCATTGTGAACGGACTCGCGCACTGAAACGTTGAAGGCTTTGGACTTGTCGTTGATGGCCTTTAGCAGCGAATTCCCATCGTGCACATCCATGCTGATCTCCCAAATCATGACTCCGCCACCGCGATCGTATGCGAGTTGGGTTTTCTTCTGGATGGTGGGGATGCCATTGTAACCGAAGTTATTTGAAAAGTCCTTCTGCGGCGCCGTGGCGTCGCGCGCCACGATGTCCCGATAACCCATGTACTTGCCGCTGGGATCGTATCCATAGAACGGCAATCCGAGAATGGCCTTGGCTTTGGGACATTTGTGCTGGTTAAGCCAATAGTCATAGCAAAGCACGGCCAAGTCGTAAGGCGAATGATTGGCCCCGCCGTTGTCGTAGGCCATGATGTTGACGAAGTCCACCGCGTCGAACACGCCGTTATGGATATCCTTGCCGCGGCTGGGATCCCCGCCGATGACGGCTATGGACATGAAGCGGTCCTTGGCGTGCATTGCGTCCCCTAGCTTCTTCATCATGCTTTCGAAGTTGACGGCTTGCGCCGAATTGGGATATTCCCAGTCCATATCAAGGCCATCGAGATCATATTTGTCGCAAATGGCCGCCGCATTCTTGACGAAGAGATCGATGGCCGCCGTGCTGTTGATGATGGTTTGGAATCCCTTATCCCCGCCGCCGCCGCCCATGGCCAATCCGATCTTCGTCCCCTTGGCATGGCCCAGGGTGACGAGCTGCTTCACTTGGGCGTCGTTAACGGAGATATTGCCCGACGCATCCACACCCGCGAAGGAATACAAAAGGTGGGTCATGTATTGGAATTGGATGCCGGAAATATCCCCGCCCCAATTGGCCCAGTAACCGATGACGGGAAAGGCGGCGTGCGTGTTTGGGACGAGTGAAATGAAAGCCGCGGCTGCCAAGGCCTTGGATACGCCCGAATGACGGTAACGTCCGAATAACCCCATTGTTCCCCCTGTCGGTCCAACCGGGCCTATAGTAATGCGGGGGATTGCTTAGGGGGGTGCGAAAACCGGGAACGGGATCGCGCGCCCTTCCAATTTTGCCCGTGGATCCTTTTCAGAGTCGGATCAATGCCCTACATAATCCCCAAACCGGATCATCGGCGTCGCGGTCCATTTGGCGGTCGCGCCGGTATCATTTACGGCATGCGTGATCTGTCCCTGGTCGTTGCCCAAAGAAAAGGTTACGACATGGTGGATTTCTATTCCAGGCAATCTGGGAGCCTCGATGGCGTTGGCCTCTTCGACATAGGTATGGTTGAAATAGGAGTAGATGCCCAGACTGTAGCCTGCGAATCTGGTCACGCCGGCGCCCACGTAAAGCGCCGACCACCCGTTTTTGGCGCCGTCCTTGAAAGCCGCTTGGTTCGGAACATCGTAGGGAAGCTCGTTCTGGTAGAAATACATTTGTCCGCTATTGCCGTTCCATACCGTATTGTGCTGCTGATTGTGCTCTACCATCTGGCCGTAGGTAATGCAGTTGCTTCCGTTGACGATCAAACCGTTGTTGCAGGGATTCGAAGTCCAGCCTGCGCCCGAACCATGGTCGGCCCGCCAGAGCCAGCAATGATCGAGAATGGCGTAGTTGCTGTTCATGATGACGTGGGCTTTTGCCTGGGCGCTTCCGCCGCCTCCGATACGACCGAATATGTCGCTCACGATGGTCGGATTCGTGCTGTTGTTGCTCGTGCTGCCTGAATCGCCGACCTGCAACAGGCAGGGAGACAGGGCCGTGCCGGCATCGAACAGGATATTCGAGATGATGATTCCGGGCGCGTCCTCGGTCTTCATGGCAACCACTCCATTTTGCGGCTTCAAGGTCGCCATGCCAAGCCCCAGTACCACGGTGTTGGGACGCTGGACCAGAATGGGCGCATTCACCTGATAAATGCCCGGAGTAAGGAGAAGGTTCTTGCCCTGGGCCAGCGCCGCATTGATGGTGGAGGCGTTGTCGGTGCTTGATTGCGCGATATAAAACTGGTCGATGGGCAGCCTTTCGCCGGCTGGCGTCGTGTTGTACCAGGAGGTCCCCTGGGAATTGGTCCGCCATGCAGGAACAAAGACCGAGTATTTTCCCCCCTCAAAAATGACATATGGCTTTTCGCGCACCAGGGGCACCTTTGGAACAACGGAAACGGCGCCTGAGGGCCAGGTTACCGCGGGAGGATTATCGCAGCCCTGAAAAAGCATGTTCCAGTTTCCGCCGCTCCAACCGTTGAGGGCGTTGTTCCTGAAGTAAAACTGCTGCTGAGCACCCGGATTGATTGCGCCGTCGATTTTGCAGTCCGAGATAAAGCCGCCGCTGGCTCCGCCGTTGGAAAGCGCCAAAGTCCCTTTGATATGCATGCGCCGGAAGGGGTCGGCCTGCGAAACCGCCCACGTATCATTTCCGTTAACGGTGAACCCTTCCGCGCCGCGCCAGAAAGCGGTAAGACCTCCGGCCGTATTCTGCACCGCACCGGTCACTATGGTCGACTCCGGCGACACACCGAGGCCGTAAGCCTGGATGTAATAATTGGTCGTGATGTTCAGAGTGTAGCTTCCGGGCTTGAAAAACCACGCGACGCGGTTGCCGCTGAATTCACCGGTTGAGAAGCTCATTCCCGACGTGATGGCGCTCATGGCCATGCCGGGATCGAAAATCTTGACATTGGGCCCGAAATCAGGCGCCGTGGGCGCCGTCAAGGTGAAATCGATCACCCCGGTGTAAGAGGCGAGGGCTTCGACGTGGCTTTGGTATCCCGCCTTGGAGGCCTGGATCCAATCCGGCGTCGCGGCGGTTTTTCTCAAGGCCCCGCGTCCATTGGACGGGGCCTTATCGGATTTGACGTATGTGTTCAAGGCTCCCGCCATGATTTTATACGTGAATGTTCCGGCCTCGGTTTCCACATGCATCCAAAAAGTTTCATGCGCGTACTTGCCGAGCGAAAAGGGGATTTCCGTTATTCCCCGTTTGACCTGCCCTTGATAAATCCCGGCCGCCAAGGCTCCGCGCATGTCGTAGAGCTTGATGCTCACCACGGAGGGCGAAGCCGCATAGAGGAAAAACCTGCCGCTATTGTACTGGAGATCGTTGATGCCTTTTCCATCGGGAAGCGATCGAATCGCGCTGCCGATCTGACCCGTAAGGGAATAGGTTCCGTCTCCGGCGGTGGTGGTTTTCATTTGCCCCGCGAAGATTTGCACGACCACTCCCGCGAGAGGAGCGCCGGCATTATCGGAAACCTTACCGGTTATGGAGACTGTTTGCGCGGAAAGAACTTCAGCAAGTATCAGAACAATCAAAGAAATTTGTTTCACATCACCGTCCGGCCCCACCGAACCAATGATTTCGACTGGGAATATACCGCGCTTCCGCGTAACCCGCTTCAGGTTTTTCACATTGAGATATATTTTAAACGCGCACCCGCCGACGGAGGAGTCGATGCGACGCATGCTGGCAACGGTGGTTTTATTTGTGGGAGGCGTAACCCTGGCCCAGGCCCAATCCTTTTGGACCAGACGCGGCCCCGTGCTGGCCGTGCCGACTAGGCAAAACTATGACTGGGTGGCTTGGAATGGTACCATTCCATGGTCTGGACCGGCACCCAAGTCGTGGGAGTAGGCAGCTGGAGTGGGACACTACCGTGGGCAGGGAAGTTTATTGATGAGTGGTCGAAGGGCCACGTCTCAAGACATAGGAAGGCGCACTAGGCGCATCTGAAATCATTGAGGCTGGCCTTTCAACCAGCCTCAATGATTTTGTTTGTGTGAAATCGAGTAAAGTGCCTAATTGTATTTCATCGGTTCCATTCCATGAAACCTTCTGAAGATACCCAACTGGCCCAACGTGTATGCTTCGTGATGAATGATAAATGAAACAAAATCGCCAAGAGTATCACCGGTTGGGACCGGTTGCGGGCCTTTTTTATCCAAAGCCTCATCGCTAATGGCATTTAAGGCGGTTATTACGGTTTCAGAAATGGAATTCCAATCCTTTGTGAGTTCTTTCATGGAAGGATATTTCGCCGACGTATCCATTCCCTTTCCGTTCTGGTAAAGATTTGGAAATGGTTCCTGAACCTGGATCCCCAATACATTCGCAAGCATGTACCTTGTAGAAACGGAATGCCCTGTAAGCCATGCAATATGATTGGTGTTTTGGTTCAAGGGTTTGTTGGAATTCTCATCGGAAATTCCCGCCGTTACATTGTTGAATAATCTTGATTGAAGATTGAATTGGCTGATGAGGTGCTTGATCGTGTTGGCCATTTTCAGCTGCGCGTCGCTTCCGCCCGCGCTTTCACGCTGCCGACGATATGCTTCCATATCGGCGCAAACCCGGCCTTGTGGTTCTCCTGCAGCAAGCCGAACGCCATATGGTGGAACTTGATCAGAGTGCCCCCGTCCACCTCGCTCAACCTGTACTGTATGCTCGACACCGTTGGATAGGACATCATCAACGGACCGGAGATTTCGAGCAGCGTCGGCTTCTTGATGGACTGAACGTGCCCCCAGCAATGGCCATTATCGTCGCCCAGGTCGCGGAACCAACGCCCCCCGGGCCTCGCCTCGATTTTCATCGGAAGCGGTTTTCCCGCTTCGAATTCATGCGACGGACCGATTTGCTCCAGCAAGGCCGCGAACGTCGCTTCCAGCGAAGCACGCACGTGGATTTCCTCGTTGATATTCACGGTCAGCTTTTCAATCGACGGTTCTTTTGAGTCCATGGTTTTCTCCTTTAAAAAAATGATTACTCCGGCCCATCAATCCGCGGCCGGCCGCTTGCTTCAGCCCGCTCCTTGATGCGGGTCAAATGATGGCGCCAGTATTGCCTGAAGCCGCTTGCCCAGTCATGAAGAGGCCGGATGGCTTCGGCGTTGGTCCGATACAACATTTGCCTGCCGTCGCGGCGGACCAGCACCAAATCCACATCGCGCAGCACGCGAAGGTGCTTTGAGACGGAAGGCTGCTCCAGGCCCAACATGGCCACGATGTCCCCGACCGGACGCTCCCGGCTGGCCAAAAGCTCGAGTATTTCCCGCCTGCGGGATTCCGCGATGGCGTTGAAGACATCCGAAGTGGTAGCAGCTCTGGACATGGATGGAATATATATTCCCATATGGGAATATGTCAAGGGGTCCCTATTAATTAAATTTTCCGGATAGGACCCATCCCCGTTTGGAGCAGACCATGCGCCACCTCCGCTTCTCCCTCGCCCTGTGCGCATTCGCCGCCATCCATGCCACCGCCCAATGGGTCCACCTGAAAGGGCCGTTCGGCAGCGACATCCGGGATCTTTCCGTGGGCTCCTCGGGAGTCTATGCCGCCAGCGGAACCACCCCCAGGGTGTTCCGCTCCACGGACAACGGTCTCACCTGGTCCTACTCGAGCAAGGGCATCCCTTCGTACGCGCTCATGTACAGCGTCCACGTGGACGGGCATGACGTCTACGCGGGGGGCGTGAACGGCGTCTACCATTCCGCCGATGACGGGGAGAATTGGACAGCCAGCACGACTACCCTGGGATCGGCCGCCGTCTGCCTCACCACCACGGGGACCTCCGTTCTCGCCGGGACCTTCGGCAGCGGCATCTACCGCTCCGAGGACAAGGGCAAAACCTGGACGCCGGTTTTCGGCGTGACCAGCAAGATCGTGAACTCCCTTTTGAGCGCGGATGGCATCGTATACGCGGGATCGGACTCGGGAGTCTTCTTCTCCGAGAACGGCGGAACCACTTGGGTCAAGGATGCGGACGGTTTGGTCGGCACCAGCGTGAACGTCGTAATGCCTTTCGGGGGTCTGCTGTACGCCGGACTCTACTCGGGCGTCCATCGTTCCCCGGGAAAAGGCGAGCGTTGGAAGGCCTACCTCACCGGCATGCTTTCCAACTACAGCACCTACGCGCTTCTGGGCGTGAAGCCGGGCGTGATCCTGGCGGGCGTGTCGGTGGGCGGCGGGGAAACCAAGGCCATATACATGTCCAAGGACAGCGGCTCTACTTGGGAAGCCTCCATGCAGGGATTGCCGTCCAACTCGGTCAAGGATCTGGTGTGGGCCGGGCCGAGCATCCTGGCCGCCATCAATGGCGGCGTGTTCCGATCGGAAGACAGCGGCGCCAGCTGGATCCCGTCGGTTCAGGGCATGGAGAACGTGCGGGTAAGGGATCTGATGGAGGCGGACGGAAAGCTGTACGCGGGCACGGAGCTCGGCATGCAGGTCCTGGGCGCCAATGGGGAATGGAGCGGGTCCTTCAAGGGCCTGGCCACCAGCCGCATCCTGACCCTCATGCGCTCGGGAACCAACGTGTTCGCCGGCACCGCGGAGCATGGGCTCTACCGTTCCCAGGACAACGGCGCCACCTGGAAGTACACCGGGGCCCTGACCCGGGACGGCTCCAATGTCAGCGCCTTGTTCCAGGTGGGGAACCGCATCTTCGCGGGGAACAACTCCCTCGGCTACCTCTCCCGATCCGACGACGACGGCGCCACGTGGGTCAAGTCCGACTCCGGTCTGCCGGCCTTGAGCGTCAACGAATTCGCATTCCAGAACGGCAAGTTGTTCCTAGCGGGCGATAAGTCCGGCGTGATGGTGTCAGAAGATACCGGCCTCACCTGGAAACCCAGCCGTAACGGCTTCGACGCGCCCCCGCCCGGTTCGAGCTATTACGCCAAATCCCTGCTGACCTTGGGGAACGACCTGTTCGCCGGCACCGATGACGGCGCGTTCCGCTCCGGCGACGGCGGGGACACCTGGACGCCGGTGAAGAACGGGATGCGCTACGCGGTCACGGACATGATCGCCGACGGGGACGTCATCTACGCGGTCGCCTCGGCGGCCGTGTACCGCTCCACGGACAAAGGGGCTACCTGGGTCGCGAAGTCCGGCGTCTCCGCGGGCGGCGGACCGGACATCGGCGCCAACAAGCTCGTCATCCACGGAACCGATCTCTACGCAGCAAGCTTAAGCGACGGGATTTGGAAGCGTCCCCTGGCCGACATGGTGGGCATTCACGAACTGCAGCGGCGCGACGGTTCCGCCTTCGGCCGCACCCTGCGTTCCGGCGGCAGTGGCGAATTCGACCTCACCCTGGCGCGGGCGGGAAAGGTTTCCATCGAACTCTACGGCGTGGACGGGGTGTTCGAAGCCGTCCTGTTCGCCGGCGCATTGCCCGCGGGCCCGCAGCGGATCCGCCTGACCGGCCGTCCCACCGTCGGCGCCCACATCCTGCGCCTGGCCGCGGAGGGTTCGCCCGCGGCGCACGCTTTGGTCTCGGTGCTTCCTTAGCAGATCCTGCGCGCCATTTTCCCAAACAAAAGACCCGGTCAGTCGATGGGATCAGTCACGGCTTCCACGGGAGCAGGCGCGGCCTCGGTTTGGCACGAGCTGTTCAGCTGGCTTGTCCCAAAAAATCAGAGTGGACAGACTTCCATGGCTTGAATCAAGCCATGCTTGATGGTGAAACGGTGGCCGACGTGCTGATCGGCAAGCACGGCTCCGGCCAAATCGCGCACGACTTGATGCACCTCGACCAGGACTTGCCCGGCGTCCTCCGGGAAAAAGGCAATCGGCTCGACGTTCGGATTGATCTCACTCCACTGCTCAGTCCAGTAAGCGCGGACCTCCTCAGGCCCACGGACAAAACCGCCTTTGAACGCCATCGGCCAGGCCACGTCGGGAGTCATGAGGGCGAGCGCGGCATCAATGTCGCGCGCATTGAAGGCCGCGTACGCCGCGCGTAGCAGTTCGAATTCCGGTGCGGATTGATTTGGCATATGCATTCAACGTAAAACGCCGCGCGCAAGCCGTCAAACGGTATCACGGAGGTAACCTCTATGTGCCGACCTTCTTCTTCCGCTTTTTCCCCGCCTTGGCATTTTTGGCCGCGGGTTTTTTACGAGGCGCCCCTTTCGCTTTCGAGTCTTGCGGAAGCGGACCTACCGGCCGGTAAGTGGTGACCAGCACGCCCCCCGACCCGATTTTCCCTTCCACCAGCTGCAGCTTTTGCGGTGGAACTCCCGCTTCGAACAGCCTCTTCCCATATCCCAGCACCACCGGGGCGGTCCAGAATTGATACTCATCGACGAGATCCGCCGCGATCAGGGCCTGCAGCAACTCGCTGCTCCCCCAGACATGCAAAGGTGGCCCCTTGGTGGCTTTAAGTTTGCGCACGCCCTCGGCGGCCTTGCCGCCGACGCGCACCGAGGTTTCCCAGTCGAGCCCCTTGTCCTTGCCGGTGACGACGTATTTCACGGCCTTGCCGAACGCCTTGCCGATGGGATTGTCGACGTGCTGCGGCCAATAGCTTGCGAATATATCGTAGGTGCGGCGTCCCAGTAGCAAAGCGAATTCGCCGGAGATGAGTTTGTCCATGGCCTTGGGAACGGCGTCGTCATCGAACCCCATGAACCAGCCCCCGTGGGTGAAACCACTGTCCCGATCTTCATCGGGGCCACCGGGCGCCTGCATGACGCCGTCGAGGGAGAGCTGGGTGATGGCAATGAGCTTCCGCATGGTTCACTTCCCTTTCTTCGGGAGACGCGCCAGCAATTCTTCCAGTTGGTCCAGGCCCGCGGTAAAGCCTTCCTTGAATCCCATTTTCATTTGGGTTTCGAGGTGCGCGAGGGAATCGCAGCGGATGTCGTTGGTCACCAAGGTGACGCCGTTGGTTTCCACGAATGAGTTTGCCCAGTTCGATCCGGTCGTGGTCGGAGCCACGATTCCGTTCTCGTCGCAGAAGAGGCTCCGGAAGGTGAAGCTTTTCCGCGGGGCGATTTTCGAAAAGATCCTCGATGCCCAATGCTTCCCGCCCTCAGGGCTGACCATGGCATACAGCCATTTACCGCCTTCGGAAAAGTCCATGGATTTTGTTTCCACGTGGTAGGGCTTGGGCCCCCACCACTGGTCGAGAATTTCGGCCTCGGTCCAGGCCGACCACACCAGGTCTTGCGGCGCATCGAAATAGCGCTCCACCTTGACAGCCAGGTTTTCCTTGTCCACCGTGAAAATGATCTCTTTATTCATTTTTTCCTCGCTTTCAATTGGGTTAATACGTCATCCAGTTGGCTGAACCGCTTCGCCATCACGGCCTTGAATTGTTCCAGCCATTTTTCCATTTCGCGCATTTTTCCGGCCCTCAAAGAATATTGGATTTCCCGCCCCAGCTGTTCCTGATCGACCAGCTCGCATTCCACCAAGATCCGGATGTGCTTGGAAACGGCCTGCCGGCTGGTTTCGAAATGCTCGGCCATGGCATTCGGCGTCATCGCCTGTACGGCCAGGAGCATGACGATGGCGCGCCGGGTGGGGTCTGCGATGGCCTGGAAAATATCTCTTCTCATCCGAATCCCGCCCCTATGCGCAACCGTTCGGTAGCAAATATACTTGCAACCAATCGATTGCGCAAGAGAATTCGGAAAAAGATTTCAGTTTCAGAGGGTCCTGGGGGTCCGGGGCGGGAGCCCCGGAGAGGGGGTAGCGGAAGCCCGCCCGCAGGCGGGCTGAAGCGAGGGGGAGGCTTCCCCCTTCAAAAAGCCTTTACTTCAACGCCTGGGCAAGCCCGAGGAGGATGCCTTCGGGGCCGCGGATGTAGCAGAGCTTATAGACGTCCTGGTAGTTGACGACTTCGCATACGAGCTCGGCGCCAAGGGGCTTGAGGCTCGCGAGGGTTTTTTCGACGTCGTCGACCTCGAACATGATGCGGCGGAAGCCGAGGGTGTTCACGGACGATATGTCCGGCTTGGGTTTGCGGGCCTTGGGGGAAAGGAACTTGTCCAGTTCGATGCGGCCATGGCCGTCCGGAGTGACCATGGTGGCGATTTCCGAGCGGGCGTTCTTGATGCCGATGGTCTTGTCGACCCACGGGCCTTCGACGACCATCCGGCCCTCGAGTTTCATGCCGAGTTTCTTGAAGAAGGCGATGGCGGCGTCGAGGTCTTCGACCACCAGGAGAGTGTTGTCCATGCGCTTAAGGGCCATGTGCCTGCCTTTGCGGTTGATTTGTAGTACTGAAAATAAATCTAACCCTCACCGGCGCTAAGGGTTTCCCGGGTTTTTCCTAGAAATCCCCGGATTTCAAGATTCTAAAAAATTCCTGGAGGCGTGTCGATTCCGGGTTTTCTAATTCGTCGTAGGTAAAGAGACGAGGGCCGGCAATACCGCCTGGCACCTCAACCGGAAGGAAACCCCATGAGCACCGCAAAAGCAAACGCCCAGCGCATCAACATCGAAACCACCGTCAAAGCCCCCCTCGCCGAGGTCTGGCGCGCCTATTCGTCGCCCGAAGATATCAAGAAATGGAACAGCCCCTCACCTGACTGGCACACGCCCTCCTCCACGGTGGACCTGCGCGAAGGCGGCGCCTTCTTATCGCGGATGGAGGCCAAGGACGGCAGCATGGGTTTCGACTTCGCGGGCACCTACACCAAGATCGTGGATCGCAAGCTCATCGAATATGCCTTCGGCGATCGCACGGCCCGGGTCGAATTCTCCGAGGGCAAGGACGGCGTCACGGTGAAGGTCGGCTTCGACGCCGAGACGGAAAACCCCCTCGAGCAACAGCGCGCCGGCTGGCAGAGCATCCTCGACAGCTTCAAGAAGCACGTGGAGGGAGCGGGGAAGCGCGCCTAAGCCGCAGCGGGGGGCCCGAACCACGCCGTCAACGCCTCGGGGAGCCCTTGGCGGCTCCGATCCCCCACCCAAGCGACATACCCGTCCGGCCGGATCAAAACGGCCAGGGGAGCCGGGACCGGGCCCAGCACCGGAAGCTCCCACGCACCGGTATAGCCGGCATCGATCCCCTGGACCCGATCCGCCCAGGGGGCGATGTCGATGCCCGCTGGCTCGCCAAGGTTGAGCAGCACCGGCCCGGCCTTATGCAGCAGGGTGAAGACCCGCATCGGGCCGTTCGCGGTGACCAGGTCGAGATCCGGCATGCGCCGTCCCAGCAGCGGATGGCCTTCGCCCAAATCATAACGGATGTCCAACCCCGACATTTCCCCGGCCATCGTCTTGCGCATGCCCTCCAAGCGCAGCCATTCCGAAATCTTGTCGCTCAAAGCCTTGGTGCGATCGTCCGGACGGCGGAGCGCGACCTGCGCCATGGTGGTGCGCAGCACGCGCGCGGCGACCGGGTGACGCTCGGAGTGATAAGTATCCAGTAGTGTGGACGGGGATACTCCCTTGACGACCTGCGCAAGCTTCCAGCCCAGGTTCACCGCGTCCTGCACGCCGATGTTGAGGCCCTGGCCGCCCACCGGGGCATGCACGTGGGCGGCGTCGCCGGCGAGAAGAATGCGACGATCGCGGTAGGCGGCGGCCTGGCGCGCCATGTCGGTGAAGCGGGAGATCGAGGTGAGATTGCGGGCGCCGAAATCGGTGCCGTAGCCGGCGATGAGCGTTTCGCTGAGATCGCGGAGCGTGGGTTCGCCGGTAGCGCCGGCTTGCCGTTCCATCAGCACGACCCCGGCCTGTCCGTTTTCCTCCACGAGGCCGATGGCGTGCGTCAAGCCGAGCGCGTCCTGATGCCAGCCCAACTTCGGCTCGGTCAAATCGACCTCGGCGATCATCCAGCTCGTCGTCGGATCCCATCCGGGAAATTCGATGCCCGCCGCCTTGCGAATCAGGCTGCGGCCCCCGTCGCAGCCGACGAGGTATTGCGCCCGCAGCGACGGCCCGCCCGCAAGTTCGACCTCGACACCGGCTTCATCCTGCGTGAAGCCCGTTACTTCGCATTCGCGATAAATCTTCACCGCCAATTCATCGACCCATTCCGCCAGAATCCGCTCGATATGATTCTGCGTCAGCGCGAGCCCGTAGGGGTGGCGCGTCGGGAAATCGCTCATGTCCACGGGGACCATGTTGAAGCCGGTGATTTGCATCGCTTTCCCCTGCGAGAGGAAGCGATCGGCGATGCCGCGCTGATCGAGGACCTCGATGGTGCGCGAATGAAAGCCCCCCGCGCGCCTGCCCGCGAGCTTCTGGTTCGCCCGCCGCTCGACGATGGCGACGTCGACGCCCGCCAGCGCGAGCTCGCCCGCGAGCATCATCCCCGTCGGCCCTCCTCCGGCAATTACAACCGCATGGTCATTCATAGCCACGCAAAATCTTTTCCATTTTCCTGCCCTTCGCCAACTCATCCACCAACTTATCCAAATACCTTACCTGTTGGGTCAAAGGATTTTCAATTTCTTCCACCCGATACCCGCAAATGACTCCCGTAATGAGGGGTGCATTCGGGTTTAGCGAAGCCTGTTGGAAAAATGTTTTAAAGGTCACTTTCGCCTTTATCAGTTCCTGGAGCTTCTTTTTATCATAGCCGGTCAACCAGGATAGGACCTGATGCAGTTCTCCTTCGGTCCGGCCTTTCTTGACAATCTTTGCAAGATACAGCGGATATACCGATGCGAAGGTCATTTCGGAAATGCGTCGATCGTGCGTGGCGGATTTGTCCATGTAGGCCCCGTTTTCTACTGAAGCCATTCGAATCATACGATAAACCGTATTTTCTTCGCCGGCCCCAAAAAAGTAGTCTTTTATTTAAGCCCCTCGCCGAAGGAACGGGGGCGTGAAGGCTGAGTACGTGGCTGGAGGGGGAGTCACCACTTTCCGGCGGCTTCCCCGTCCGGAACCCGGACTTAAGAATGGAAAGCGGAAATCCGGGAGGGTTGTTCGGAGGATGGCTCACGGAATAAGGGCTCTCTGTGCGCCAAGCACCGGTTTCTCCCCATCGGGGAAAAGCAGATACATGCCCGCGGCCGTTCCGGTTCTGTTCCATCGCCCCATCATATTCATTGGCCCCTCCATAACCCCGCAGCATCTTTCCAATCGGCGACCGGCAACGGTGCCGGCACCTCTGACCACAGTGGAAATTTCGCCGGTGAGCACCGTATCGACGAACGTCATGGTCCCGAACTTCGACGTTTCATGGAAATCATTTCCCACTGCCGTTTCCCAGGCGTAATTGACCCGATCCTGGTTGTCCGGCTCGGTCGTCTTCGGCGCGCAGGAGGTATAGTAAAGATTGATGCGGCAGGAATCGAGGTTGCGGGGAGGTGCGTGGAAATCGGCGCCCATGACATCGATGCGGGCCGGGCCGATTGCTTTCAACGATGCGAACGGTATCTTCACCTCCAAACCGAACCCGGTGTCCACGTCCTTGTTGCATGGCGCCGAACCGCCATAGGTCGTGCAGAGCGTCCCCTTCACCGCCACGCCGGTGGCAATGCCTGCCACGTCATAGCCCAAAACGGTATTGTTCACGGTGCCTGAATATTTATTCTCGTTATAAATATCGGTGATGGAGCCATTGAGCGCCATGTTGACTTCGAGAAACCGTTTGTTGTCGCCGATATCGTCGAAATAAATCTCCAGCGAGTTTTCCATCCAGAACCCAAGCGTGTCGCGGCCGGCGCGACGGTTCCACATATACTGTTCGTCAACCCAGAAGTA
>JAQBPN010000088.1 GCA_028287505.1 Fibrobacterota bacterium
AGGTGGTGGAAACCTACCTCGCCAGGGTGATGAAAAAACTGAAGGAGGCCCATCCCATTCCGGCGGCCCGGGCCTGCGGAGAGGGCATTTACGCCATCGCCGAACATCGAGGCCACACCCACCTGGCATACGCTTTAGAACTTCCCCAAGATCCGGGCGAAGTCCAGCGGGCCCTGGGGATTTTCAAGCGAGCCAATCCCATTTTGTCCGTGAAGAACCCCCTCCTGGAAGCGGCGGCCGGTCTTGAATCCCCGCAAGTGGTGCTGCCGGCCTACCCCCCCGACTTGCTGGCCTTGTTCGGGGATGCGCGAATGATTCCGGCGAAACCGGTCAAACTGCTCGATTATGAGGGGGCGGAGCTCTTTATTGCGGAAACGGAGCATTTCGTCCCTTCCATCCTGGATATCGACCTGATGCCGGAGCATGAGAACGAAAAAACCGCCGAAGTCTACGAAATGCTCCGACTACGCCGGGAAGAGATCCCGATGGAACCGCTTTTTGAGGGGCATTGGGTCTAAGTCCGGGTAGCATCCTCCAGGTAACCTCCCGGGGTCTTGGCCCGAACGCTCGTTTTTGGCCCTTTGTTGAGGCGGCGGGAGGCTTTACAGTATTGACCGAAAAGCATTCATATTATATAAGGTCGGAAACTCCATGTTTTTGTAAGTTGCTTCTTTCAAACGCCGTCGGGCGATGATATCATTCGTTCCGCCCGCTCCAAGGAAAGCACCCCAATGTCTTACCCTACCCATGACGTTTCACTCAAGCGCTATATGGAGGACATCCGCAAGACCAGCCCCATCTCGCGTGAAGAGGAACTGAGATTGTTCGAACGCTGCCGCCGCGGCGACATGGATGCCCGCAATCGCCTTATCAAGGCCAACATGCGCTTTGTCCTCAAGGTCGCGCTGCAATACCGCGGCTGCCCCATCCCCCTTCCCGACCTGGTCAACGAAGGTTGCATGGGATTGATCCGCGCCGTGGAGAGTTTCGACTCTTCGCGCGGGATCAAGTTCATCTCTTATGCGGTCTGGTGGATGAAGGCCTTCATCACCAAGTCCATCAATGAAACCGGGTCGATGATCCGTCTGCCTGCCAACCAGTGCCTGCGGGTCCGCAAAGCGCTCAAGGAACAGGGACACGGCAAGGATCTGGAGGAGGATGTTCGCAGCCTGCTGCAGACCGCCGGCCGTGGCATGTCTTTCGAGGCTCCCATGGGTCCGGATTCCAAGACGTCTTTCCAGGAAATCCTGCGCGACGATCGCGCGGCCAACCCGGAAGACGAGTTGGAGAAATCCGACACCGGGGAATTGGTGCGCGAGATCCTTTCCGAGCTTCCCGAACGCGAAGCGCAGGTCATTACCGGCCTGTTCGGCATGGATCAGAACGCTCCGCAGACCCTGCGCGAGGTGGGATTGGGATTGAATATTTCCCATGAACGCGTCCGCCAATTGCGCGACCAGGCCTTGCGCCGCATGCGCACCAGCGGCACCTTCGACAAGCTCCAGCGGAAATACCAGGGATACCTGCAAGCAATGGGCGCGTAAGCCTTTCCGTCACCGGGTATTTTTCCTCCACTTTCGCCCGCCCCATCCGGGGCGGGCTTTTTGTTTTCCCGGCGGCCCGCTTCCGCTTCCGTGGCCCATCCGTCCTCCGGCGAATTTATCTTAGGGGAATAGACTCTTCGCGCCGTTCCCTGCCCAGCAGATTGGATGTTCCATGCGGATTGCCCAACTCTCGCCCCTGTTCGAAAGCGTTCCTCCCAAGCTCTATGGAGGCACGGAACGCATCGTCCATTACCTTACCGAAGAACTGGTAAGACAAGGCCACCAGGTCACCTTGTTCGCCAGCGGAGATTCGAAAACCTCCGCGGAACTGGTGCCGGGATGGGATTTCGCGCTCCGGCTCGGCAACGTCTCCGATCCGCTCGCCCACCACCTGCTGATGGTGGAAAAGTTCTTCCAGCGTTCCGGCGATTTCGACGCCATCCATTCCCATCTCGACTATCTGCCTTTTCCCATGATCCGCCGGTACCCGGGGGTCCCGGTCGTCACCACCCTGCATGGCCGTCTCGATCTGCCGGAGTTGCAGCCCATGTACCGCGAGTTCCGGGAGATTCCGGTAGTGTCCATCTCCGGCTCCCAGCGCGAACCCGTGGCCTGGGCCAACTGGCAGGGTACGGTCCATCACGGCCTGCCGCCGGACCTTTACCGGTTCCACCCGAAACCGGGAAGTTACCTGGCCTTCCTGGGGCGCATCTCCCCGGAAAAGCGTCCCGACCTGGCCATTTCCATCGCGGTGCGGTCCGGCATGCCCTTGAAGATCGCGGCCAAGGTGGATGCGCCCGATCGGGAATATTTCCGCACTCATATCGAGCCCCTGTTGTCCCATCCCCTCATCGAATTCATGGGGGAAATCTGCGAGGAGAGGAAGAATGAGTTCCTGGGCAACGCCTTGGCGTTGCTCTTTCCCGTGGATTGGCCCGAGCCTTTCGGGCTGGTGATGATCGAGGCGATGGCCTGCGGCACCCCGGTGATCGCCTTGCGCAGGGGATCGGTGCCGGAGGTGCTGCGGGAAGGGGTTTCCGGCTTCATCGTCGAGGACGAGGAGGAAGCCGTAACGGCGGTGGCCGCGGTCGCGATGTTGGACAGGGCCGCATGCCGCGCCCATTTCGAGGAGAACTTCACGGTCAAGCGCATGGCGGACGACTATCAGCGGATCTACGCGAGCCTTACGCATTCCGACGGGAGGGGCGATGGAAGAATTGATAACGGTCGAGGACACTTACTACATCATGGTCGGATCCTCCCTGGCCGAAAAACAGAACCGGGTCCTGAAGCACGGAGAAACCTTCGCCGTTTTTGATCGTCAGGGATCCATCCGGCCTTTCCGCATCGGGGACCAGGGGCTCTACCATGGCGGCACGCGTTTCCTCTCGCACCTGAAGCTCCGCATCGCCGACAAGAAACCGCTGTTCCTGAGTTCCATGGTGAAGGAAGACAACGACCTGCTGGTGGTGGATTCCGCCAATCCGGATTTCGAATCCGGCGGGCGCGCCATCAAAGGCGATACCATCCACATCTTCCAATCCTGTTTCATCTGGCGGAACTGCTGTTACCTGCGCTTCCGGTTCGAGAACTTTTCCCTGGAAACCATCGGGTTTCCGATCTCGCTGGAATATTTCGCCGACTTCTCGGACATTTTCGAAGTGCGCGGCAAGCAGAGGCCGGCGCGCGGCCGGATCCTTACTCCGGCGGTGGGCGACCGGCAAGTGGATCTGGGTTACCAGGGATTGGACGGGATAGGCCGCACCACCGCCATCCGCTTCGATCCCAGGCCCGATACGATTTCCGGAGAGCAATCGGAATACCAACTCCGCCTGGAGCCCCACGGACACCAGGAATTCTTCGTGACCATCGCCTGTGAAACCGCCGGGGAACCGGGGGTGTGCATCGGCTACGATGAGGCTTTCGATAGCCTGGGCCGGGCCTACCGGGACATGCAGGACGATTTCGGCCACCTGGAATCCTCGCACCCGCAGTTCAACAGCTGGCTCAGCCGCTCTTCCGTGGACCTGTTCATGATGATCACGGACACTCCCCAGGGCATGTATCCCTATGCGGGCATTCCCTGGTTCAGCACCGTTTTCGGCCGGGACGGCATCATCACGGCGTTGCAGATGCTGTGGGTCTATCCGCGCGTCGCCGCCGGGGTGCTGCGGTTCCTGGCGGCCAACCAGGCCAGGGATTTGATGCCCGAAAGGGACGCGGAGCCGGGAAAGATCCTGCACGAAACCCGGCGCGGGGAAATGGCCAACCTGGGGGAAATCCCGTTCGGCCTGTATTACGGCAGCGTGGATTCCACGCCTCTGTTCATCCTGCTGGCGGGCCGGTACTATACCCGCACGGGCGATGTCGAATTGATCAAATCGATCTGGCACAACCTGGAAGCCGCCCTGGAATGGATCGACAATTACGGGGACAGGGACGGCGACGGCTTCGTGGAATATGCGCCCAAGGGTACGGCCAGCCTCTCCCAGCAAGGTTGGAAGGATTCCGATGATTCCGTTTCCCACTCGGACGGCACCCTGGCCTCGCATCCCATCGCCTTGTGCGAAGTACAGGGCTACGTCTACGCGGCCAAGACGGAAATGGCCGGCCTGGCGCGCCTGCTTGGAAAACTCAAGCTGGCGGATCGCCTGCTTTCGGATGCGGAAAAGCTCAAGGACGCATTCCACGCCGCGTTCTGGCAGCCGGACCTGGGGACCTATGCCTTGGCCCTGGACGGTTCCAAGCGTCCTTGCCGCGTCCGCAGTTCCAATGCGGGGCAATGCCTTTTCACGGGCATCGTTTCGGAGGCGCACGCGCCTTCCGTGGTGGCCTCGCTGATGGGCGGGCGCATGTTTTCCGGTTGGGGCGTCCGCACCCTGGCCGAAGGCGAAGCCCGTTACAACCCCATGTCTTACCACAATGGATCGGTATGGCCCCATGACAACGCGCTGATAGCCTTGGGGATGAGCCTCCATGGGTACCGCGCCGAGGTGAACAAGATCCTGGAGGCGCTCTTCACGGCCAGCCAGTTCGTGGATTTGCACCGCTTGCCCGAGCTCTATTGCGGCTTCATCCAACGGCCGGGGGAGGGGCCCACCTTGTATCCCGTGGCCTGCAATCCGCAGTCCTGGGCTTCCGCATCCGTCTACATGCTGCTGCAATCCTGCCTTGGGCTTTCCCTGGATGCGGCCCTGGGACAGGTGCGTTTGGAAAACCCGGTGCTTCCTTCCTTCCTGGAAGAGTTGCGCATCCGGGATCTGCGCCTGGGAGCGGGATCCGTGGATATCATTTTCCGCCGCCACGGCCAGGACATAACCGTGGAGATACCCAGGCGGACCGGCAGAATCGAAGTGATCGAAACCATCGGTCCGGGCGTGACGGCCTAGAGGCCCTTATCGCGCGGAAGCCGTCTTTAGGTTCTTGTTATCTTTTTCCCTTGCGCGGGATCCCACCCACCCGCCGCGGGAACATGAGCCTGACCCCATGAAAAAAGCGTTTTCCCTGGCAATCTGGCCGCTCGTCGCCGTCCTGGGCGCGGTCGCCTACGGCACCATCGCGTTCCACCGCGGCGAGCCCTTGAACGCGGTATGGCTGCTGGCCGCGGCGGCCTGTACCTACTCCATCGCCTACCGCTTCTATTCCAAATGGATTGCGGCCCGCATCATGACCCTGGACGACCGCCGGGCCACGCCGGCCATGATCCACGAGGACGGGAAGGATTTCGTCCGCACCAACAAATGGATCGTCTTCGGCCATCATTTCGCCGCCATCAGCGGTCCCGGCCCGCTGGTGGGACCCGTGCTCGCCGCCCAGTTCGGCTATCTCCCCGGCACCCTCTGGCTCATGATCGGGGTCGTCCTGGGCGGCGCCGTGCAGGACTTCTTCATCCTCTTCTGCTCCATCCGCCGCGGCGGCAAATCCCTGGGGGAAATGGTCCAGGAGGAAATCGGCAAGACCGCCGGGGCCGTGGCGCTGTTGGCCATCCTCTCCATCATGGTCATCCTCATCGCCGTGCTGGGCCTGGTGGTGGTCAAGGCCCTGGTGGGCAGCCCATGGGGCACCTTCACCATCGCCGCCACCATACCCATCGCCCTGTTCATGGGCGTCTACCTGCGCTTTCTCCGCCCCGGCCGCGTGCTGGAGGTTTCCGCCCTCGGCATCGTGCTGCTCCTGCTCTCTGTATGGGGCGGCAAATGGTTCTATGAGTCGCCCGCCCTGGCGCCCCTGCTCAACCTGTCCGGCACCACCCTGGCCTGGTGCATCATCGGCTATGGCCTGGCGGCTTCCGTCCTTCCCGTATGGTTGCTGCTGGCGCCGCGCGACTACCTGAGCACGTTCATGAAGCTCGGCACCATCGCCGCCCTGGCGCTGGGGATCCTGATCGTGCTCCCGCCCCTGCAACTGCCGCCCTTGACCCGGTTCATCGATGGGACCGGGCCCGTCTTCGCCGGAAACGTCTTTCCCTTCTGTTTCATCACCATCGCCTGCGGCGCCATCAGCGGCTTCCACTCCCTCATCGCATCCGGGACCACTCCCAAGCTCATTACGCGCGAGTCCTACGCCCGTCCCGTAGGCTACGGCAGCATGCTGCTGGAATCCTGCGTGGCCATCATGGCCATGATCGCCGCCGCCACCCTGGACCCGGGCGCGTACTTCGCCATCAACTCGCCGGCCCTGGCCGTGGGCGCCACGCCCGAGCTGGCGGTCAAGACCATCACCGAATGGGGCTTCCCGATCACGGCGGAAACCATGGCCACATTGGCCCGCACCATCGGCGAACCCACTTTGTTCGGCCGCGCGGGGGGCGCGCCCACCCTGGCCCTGGGCATGGCCAAAATCTTCTCCAACGTGCTGGGGGGCGAC
This sequence comes from Fibrobacterota bacterium, assembly GCA_028287505.1. Lineage (GTDB taxonomy): Bacteria > Fibrobacterota > Fibrobacteria > UBA11236 > UBA11236 > Chersky-265. The sequence goes on from JAQBPN010000088.1 coordinate 6,411, forward strand.
GCCCTGATGGGCCTCTGGTACCACTTCGCCATCATGTTCGAGGCGCTCTTCATCCTGACCACGGTGGACGCGGGCACGCGGGTGGGGCGCTTCCTCATCCAGGCATTCCTGGGCCAATTCTGGAAACCGATGGGGGACACGCGCTCCTACCTGGCCAATGTCATGGCCAGCCTGCTGCTGGTTTCCGCCTGGGGTTATTTCCTGTACCAGGGCGTGATCGATCCGCAAGGCGGCATCAACAGCCTGTGGCCCCTGTTCGGCATCGCCAACCAGTTGCTGGCGGTGGTGGCTTTATGCCTGGCCACCACGGTCATCATCAAGATGGGGAAGGTACGTTACGTCTGGGTTACCCTGGTTCCGCTCACCATGCTTTCCGCCGTGACGTTCACGGCGGGCTGGCAGAAGCTGTTCCACGCCAGTCCCAAGATCGGCTTCCTGTCGGCGGCCCGCAAGCTGTCCGGGGATCTGGGGGCCGGCCTGGTTCCGGCCGAAAAAATCGAGGCCACCCACCGCATCATCTTCAACATGCGCCTGGACGCCGTGGTGGCCGCGGCGTTCCTGCTCATGGTGGGCGCCATCCTGGCGGCATCCGCCGTACGCTGGGTGCGGCTGGGCCTGGGAATGGATGCGCGCGCTCTGCGCGAGTCCCCGCCCGTATGGCTGGAAGAGGAGGTCCTCGCCCTGGAGCGGGCCTCCGGCATGCTTGGCTGGCTGTGGGCCTTGGGATTGCTGGTGGTGGCGGTGCTGCGGCACTTGGCGGGGGAGGCCCCGATTGGGAAACCCGTACTGGTGGCCCATGAGGCCGGGGTGTCGGCGATGGAGCCGTTGTCCGCCGGAAAAGCTTGGGCGGAAAAGGAAGAATTGCGCTTCCGCCGGCCTCGCTGCTGCTGAGCCCGCTTCGGGAATTCAGGAAACCATTTTGATCTTATAACGGTAAGGCGACGCATCGGTGCCAAGGACCAGAATGCCCTCGTTGCCATTGAAGAACACGGGCCCGGGACCGTGCTTTTTACCGCCCACGCGCACGCCGTCCACCAAAGCGCCCAACTGGCTTCCGCGGTCCACGACCCCGATCTTGCCGTGCTCGCGGATCAGGGAGACATGGTGGCGGGAAATCTGCAGGGGATCCTGATCGGAAATCTCCAGATGGTTGCTGACCAGGGGATCATTGCTCTTCCTCCCGATCTTGATCGGAAAGGCTGAGAAGCGGAAGGGATTGTCCGACATGGCTTCCACGGCGCGGGGGGTCATTCCCTCTATCGAGTAGAGAACGGCCTTTTCCATGACGGGTTGCGGCGCTTCCCGGACCGGAATCTTCTGGGGCGGCGGCGCCGGTTGCGGAGGGGCGGGCGCTTCCAATTGCGCGAGCTTCATGTTCGCTTCCCGCAATCGCTCGAAAATGCTCTTCAGGAACTTGATGACGGCTTCGGGGTTCTCCTTCATGGTGGCGTACAGGTTGTCGCGATGGACTTCCCTGACCAGCGTTTCCTCCAGGGCCCTGACCGAAGCGTTCCGGGGGAAATCGTCCACCATGCTCATTTCCCCGAAAGTGGCCCCCGTTTCCAGGAACGCGATATGCGCCGTTCCGCCGCCGGTCTCTTTGGTGACTTCCACCTTTCCCCGTTCGATGATGAACGCGGTTTCCCCAGGGTCGTTTTCCTTGACGATGAGTTCCCCGGGCGAGAACTGACGGGTTGTGATCACCAACGCCTCCTACGCCATCCTATACGGATGACGGAATCATTATAAATCGCGGGATTGGATAATTTCAAATGATTTGGGGCTTTAGGTTTGCCTCCCGGAATTTTTGACTTTGGGACTTCTTGGGTTTGTTCTTTTTTGGCAAATAGGGGCGGAATTCAAAATAAGCTAACTTCAAAAATTTCCCATAGGAGCGATCAATGATGAAGTTAAGCGTCCATTCATCCGCGCGCATCGCACTGGCTTCGCTTGGCCTGATCCTGGCCATCACGTGCAGACCCGGCCACGCGACCGTCGCCCTGGTAGAGGGCGTGGTGCCCGCGAAGCACAGCCTGAGAATCACCCGCAGCGAAGGCGCAGGATCATCATACGCAACCGGAATTCCCGTGGAAGTGGCGGTGCTCGAAATCGACAACAATCTTCCCGAGTACCAATTGGTGCTGGATTTTTCCGACCCCGACGGCGCGAGCGCGGCCGCCGTCTCCGCGGTCCGGCTCGAGAGGTTGGACGGAAAGCCGGGGGATGGTTTGAGGTTGGACGGTTCCGGCGAAGAACTGGAGCCCGGAGACATGCCGGGGAGGTTCCTTTGGCGGCCGGGCCGGCAGGAGTCGGCGACGATCGGGTTACGCGTCAAAGTGATGGTGACCTACGGGGGAAATGCGGTGGAGGATCCGCAATTGGTGGTCAGCATGCCGCTAGGATACTGAGCCGGTCTTTCCGCGGCGTAAGGGAGGCTACTTGGGGGCCAGCAGCATTTCGCCCACATTCGTTATCCCGACCGAATTCTTGGGCAGGAACATGGCTGCGGTGTAGGTGATTCCATCCACATCCATTTCGATCCGGTATTTTCCGGGTTGCAGGCGGGATAGTTGGAATTTTCCGGCCTGGTTCGTGAAGCCCATCACCGGATCCCGGGCTGCGCCATCGAGAGGGATGGCTTGGAAGGATTGGTACGAGGCCGGCTTGTCCTGGGCCAGCACCAAGGTGCCCAAGGCGATGGACGTGGCCCTGGAGCCGACGTAGACGGCGTACCCGCTCTTATATCCCGGATAGAGGGTGAAATCCGTCTTGTCCTCATTCGAGCCCAGGGGAGGATTGATGACGTCCAAGTGGATCTTCTTGAGATAATACGGGCTCACCATCGGGATCACGCCCGGCAGCCATTGGGAGCTTTTGGCATCGTACCCAACTTCGGTGGAATTGACCAGCACGTCGCAGGTCTTTTCATTGTTGATCCCTTTCACGAGCACGAATCCGTTCCGGACGGGCCTGGACAAGGCGAAATTCCAGTCGGCGAATACCAGGGCCGTCTGCAAGGTGAGGTCCACGTTGTTGTTGATGATAAAGGTGTTCTTGGGCTCATAACGGCGAACGAGGATTTCCGACACGCCCTGATTGCCGTTCCATTGGGCCTTTCCCGAGTAGTCATTTCCATCGGGCCCCAGGCTGGTCGTCACTCCGAGGACGGGGCTGTTCGGGAAAGGCTTGGATGCGTTGTAATCCCACGCCAAATCCGTTGAGAAGTCCCAGTCCGGAGGCTGTCCGGTTTCAATTCCGGTCCGGCGATGGTTCTCGACCCTTTCCGCCGCAGTGATAGTGTGGGCATCCATGCCGAAGTAATAATTCACGGTCGCGGAGATGGTGGTATTGGTGTACCGCTCGCGATCGAAGACATTCTTCAGCGTCAATTGGGCCATTAATCCCCTGGGCCAGGTATGGCCGACGCTCGCGAAGGCGCTATAGAAGTCGGCGCTGTCCGGGCGCGCCACATAGGCCGCGCTCAGGTTCACGTTCGCTATCGCCGAATTCTTCTGGAAGGAGCCCCCGAAGCTCAAGGATCCGAGCAAAGTGGGATCCTGCCCGGGACGGTAAAAACCGGCCCCTATGTACTCGGTGCGCAGCCGCCAACTGATGGGCGAATAATCCCTGGTGAGTTTGGGGATATACGTATACTCCAGGTTACCCGCCCAATCGAAGTTCGCCCCGTTCTGATAGCTCCCGGCCAAATCGGATTTGATCTTTCCGATTTTCAGGGCCTGCAGGACATCCACGCCAGCCATTCCGCCCGTATCCATGGCCTGGGAATAAGCTTCCAGGGTCAACGAGTTCGTCATCCCGCGTTTGTAATCCAGGAAGGCAACGGGATGGGCCGCGTCATATTCGTAATTCAGCACTTTCTGCTTTCCGTCGCCGGAGAGGGATGGGGGCAATCCGGAAACATCCCGGCTGGGAACCCCGATATTATAGGAGAAGGCGGTGGTTCCCTTCGCCAACAGGCTGGGCTCATGGATGAAATCGAAGTTCAGGGTTTGCGTTTGGCCGGCGTAGTCGGTGATTTGGATTTCCACCTGGCTTTCGCCCACGGTGAAGGACAGACCCTGCAGATCATGAGTGCCCGACTCCAATTGATATGTCCCCCTGAGGGTGCCGTTGATGAACACCTTCACTTCGGAAGGATTGGCCAGGAAGAATTCAAAATCCTTGATGGGATAGGCCGTCAAGTGGGGCTGGAGGGAGAAGTCCCGGGACAATCCCACGCCTCCCATTTTCAGGAAGCTCTGGAATCCGCTGGTGGGGAAAATCAGGTCGCCGGCGGTCAATCTCAGCGATTGACGGGGCCAATCGTGGACCATGCGAATGTCGTGTCTGCGAACGTCCACCGAATTATCCAATTGGTTTTCCTGCATGGTGGCGACGCCTTCCACCACCCATGATTTCAGGTTTATGGCGCCGTCCAAATCGGCGATGAAAGCTTCCCTCTGATGGCCATTGCGGGCGTCCACCAGGCTCTTGCCGAATCCGCTGCTATCCAACGGCGAAGGGTTGTATTGGGAATAGGTGATCCTTTGCCGGGCGCGGGTATTGAGGTAGGCGCTGAAGCCGCTGGGATCGTAGGCGGGCACCGAATATGGATCCACCACCTGGCCCGACATCGGGTGGATCTTGGTCCCCATCAATTGCGCGGGCACGCCGGTGGAAAGCTCGAATACCGAAGTGTTCAATACGGTGGGAAACCCGCAGGCGATCAAATCTTCCACGGTAAAGCGGGTCTGGTTTTTGGCCCGTTGCTCCAGCTTGATCCAGAGGTCATGGCGCACCAGGCCTTGCAGGGCATTCAACACCGGGTCCACCGGAAAGGTATAGCGCTTTTGCTCCTTGTTATAGAGGATCCACAGGGTACCGTAGCTTTTCCCATCGACAAGCAGGGTTACCTCCACGCTGGGCGGCAATGGGGGGGCCTTATGCTTGAATACGTCCTCGAAGAGTTCGTCCCGCGTCCTGTCCAATTGGAAAGTCACCAGCTCGGGACCGGGTTGTACCGATCCTTTGGATGCGGATCCGTTGCCGGATTGGGGCTGTGCCGATCCGTTGGATGGGGTTCCATTGCCGGATTGGGGCTGATGCGATTGGAGGGTTTTCGAAGTGTCCTCTTTCATCGGGACCCAATCTTGATCGGGGAATTTTTCGTCGGACCTGGTAACGGTCCTGTTGGACGCGGCGGATCCGGCCGAGTCGCCGCCTTGGCCCGGCAGCGCGGGCACCGGGGGGGTGGTCCAGGGGCCCGAGGCATCCGCAATCCGTTGCCGCGGCGGAGCGGGAATCGAATCGGATGGTTTTTTTTCAGGTCCTTTGACAAGGGAGATGGTGGCGCGCGCCGTCTGGAGGTCGCAAGTCAGGCTGATGCCGAATTGGGCCAATATCCTGTTCGTGAGCATCCCCTTGGAATCCATTTTCGATTCGATCTTCCTCAGGGCATCCGGCTTCAGCAAGAGCGTCAGGGCGAAAATGACCGGAGGGGCGGGGATTTCGATGAGCTTGCCGTGCTCGGAAATATTGATCCAGGTTTCAGACTGTTTTATCCCCTTAACGAACAAACCGACTTCCATATTGGGTATTTCTTCATCGCCCTCCCCGGCGGCCATGCCGAGGCCGATCGACGATGCGAGGAGAAAAACGGATATACGGAGAGATAGGGATTTCATGACTCAAATGTTTGCGCCAAAGCGGGTATGTCTTCAGCGCAGCCTTTTTGAAGCCCTCCCTGGATGGGTCCTAGGCGCGGGGAAGCGGGGCATTTTTTATTTGGGGCTTTCCGGAAAAATGGGCGTAACGTTCACGGGACCTACGGGGAATCCCGGGGGCCACGGTGCGACAACCATCCGTTTGAAGCCGGCGAAAAGGCTCTGGGTTATGGCGGGGGAGTCCGATTTGACTTTCACCGTGGTCCGCTGTGAAAGGGCAGGTTTGCCGGCCTTGTCCAAAGGGGCGATGGCCAATTCCATGTTCCGCAAGGGTTGCAGGCCGGTCCCCTTGTTTTCGAGCACGGTGACCAGATTGGTGCCGGTGGAATCATTGCGGTAGTAGGCCGTATCGACCACGACCCTCGGCTTCACGTTGGCGGGACGGACCACTATCACGCCTTCATACCTGGCCTGCATCAACATCACGCCAACGGGCCTCTTGGGCTGATCAAGCTTGTCGTTCAGCTTCAAGGGCAACTGGGTGGCGATGAAACCCAGGGAAATCTCCTTATCGGGAAGCGTTTCGCCCACCCATTGGACCTGGACTTTCTTGCTGTCGCCGGGATACAGGATCAATTGCGACGGATAGACCACGAAATCGTTTCCGGCCTGGGAGGCGGGGTAGCTCAATTTTCCATCCAGGGTGACCTCCCGCCCGGGAATGGTGATCTCCACCGGCACCGGTGCGTTGTCCATGGCCGAGGGAAGGGGGCCCGACTGGGCCGAAGGGTCCTTCCGGGGGCCGCCCTGATAGGTGAACGTCACTACTTGCGTCAGGATTTTCTTCTGGGGTTCGAAAATGAGGATCCAGGGATCCATGCTGAAGTTGGAACCCCAAGCGCTACAGGCCAGAGCGCAGAACATCGCCGAAGAAAGTCGGTTGAACATAAAACCCTCAGGTGGGATGGATGATTGCTAGGATACCAGTTCTCAAAGACCGGAAACAATGCTGGCGGTTATATTCTCGAAATAAAATCCGGCCATTTGCGCGGATTGATTCGACCAATCCGCCACGACGGAGATGAGGTAGGTGTCGGTCGCGTCCGAAGGCGTTCCGGTAGGCCTCCAGGTAGCCACGCCGGCCAGGGGAGTGATGGAAGGATCGGCCGGAGGCGTGAGCCCGGTCCCCAAATGGCCGGAAACCGCGACCACGGTGGGATTGGATAAGGTGAAATGCCGGGATCCGGTCTGGAACAATCCGCCGTTGGAGAAGTTGAATACCAGATGGAATCCGGCCGGGTCGTTGCTGTTCACCATGAACAGCGCCACCTGCTGGCCGGTCCCGACTGCGGCGAAATTGAGGCTGACGTTGCCGTAAACCCCGACCACGGAGTTGACGGGATTGTCGTACCAGGCCGGCCAGGCGCTGGTCATGCCCAGGCCGAGCAGTAGTAGAAAGCTGATTTTGGATCTGTTGCGCATCGAGTACCGTCCCGGTTCGGACTTCCTTTCCAGAGTCGGGTAATGGCCGCTTTTAGCGTATCATTATTCCCTGGACGAGTAAAGTCGGTTCTTGCCGGCGGTCAAATTCCGTACAAATGAAAGAAAGGCCGGAAGGCCTTTCTAACAGAAGTAAACTTCAGGTTTGGATTACAGGGTGGCAATCAGGGAGATGGTCCAGGAATCCGTGTAGATTCCGGCCAGCATACCGGCATTCGCCGCCCACTTCGCCTGAACCAGAACTTCATAATTGGAAGTTGCGGTGGCTTGGGTGCCCGAGGTCCACACCAGGGAGCTACCGGCGACGGGAGCGGCCACAATCATCGTGGTCAAACCTGTCGGAGCGGCCCAGGTTCCACCCGTACCGGCGCCGGCAACGAGGGTTCCGGCAATCATGGTCAATTCGGTATAGGGGGTATGCGTACCGGCCGCGGCATTCAAGGCCGGAACGGCGACGCCGGGCTTGTTGAACCCGCCGCTGGTGCTGGTCGCAGTCAGGACGAATCCACCCGCCGTGTTGTTATTCACGAAGATCGACATCAGGCTTTTGGCTGCCACGGTGTTGGCGGCATCGACGTCCAAACCGGTGTTACCGAAAGAGTAGAAATCGTTGATCACGGGAATGGCGCCGCCAACCGTGATCGCGTTCGCGGGAACCACGCTGGCCACCGCTGCCAGCATCACACCGGCCATTATCTTCTTCCAGTTCATCTTGGTCACGTTCATGCTATTCATCTCGACCTCCTTGTTAATGTGAGACTGAGCACTACTGTATCTATCGGACACTTCTTTTCGGAACTTTAGGATTCCATTCCTTTATTTTTCCGAAGGACCTTTAGCGTGTATTCATGCTCAAGCTCCGAAGATGATTATGCGGGGTGGCGGGGAAAAAAACAATTGTTTGTTTTCCCGCATAAATAATGGTAGTGCGAACCGCAAAATGTGCGCTTCATCACAAAGTTCTTGCCAGGGTGGCGCGGTCAGGAACCAATGAATGCGGGGTTTTCCGGCTCAGGATAGGCCGCAGGGTACGCGTGCCTTGCGGGTTACATGCGGGAAGGGTCGGGGCGGTTGCGGCCGGCGCGGGGAAGGCGC
>JAQBPN010000107.1 GCA_028287505.1 Fibrobacterota bacterium
CCGTGCTTGCCAAGAAGCAGGCCTTCAAGGGCGTCGCCTTTTATTTCCAGGCGGCCAACGATCATCTCCGCACCTTCGACTACAACATCAAGCCGATCAAAGTTCCCATCACCGTCCGGCCTTCCGATTGGTACTACCTGTTCCGCATCGAGGTGGGCATCTAGGCTCCTCAGTGAGAGATAAATCGGACGCTATTCAATACCAATCCGCCCTGAACGCTTTCCACATGCAGATGATGGACGCCGGCTGCAAAATAATATTCACCTTTGGCATCGCTCCAGTTCGCCCCTCCGGGAAGGCTTACCACGGTGACCGCCCCTGTTTCCGCGTCACTCACCCGGACGTCCGTCCGGGCGCTTGACTGATAGCGGAAACCCAGGGTGTAGTTGCCGGTAGCATCAATTTGAATCCAATAATCCGCCCATGCGCCCGGGCCTTGGAATGTGATCACTTCACTATTCTCTTGGGCGTTTGAGCCTAGCATGATATTGTGCGAGTTTTGGTATGCTTCCGCTTCGAGCGCCCCACTGTAGACCCAAGGATGATATGCCGCATTCCCGTTCAGGGTGGACATGAATTCCTCGTTGATGGCCTTCCAGTCGTTGCCGGCTTCGGGAATGTCCACGAAGTCATAGTTCGCACGGGTGGATGGCTTGGATTGCAGCGGCGGCGCCACATAGTCCGAGGCTATTGCGTTACTCCAAAGTTTAGGCTGGAATAGGGCGGCGGCGGCTCCGAATCCGCCGTAAAAGCTTTTGCCCCACGAACCGCGGGTTGTGTCCAACGCATATTGTGATCGCAATGCATCGCCAAGGCGATTGGTAAGAAAGGCATCCGGGATTTTCCAATCGATTCCGGCAGCAGGCCAGGCATAGTTCCGGGCCCAAACGACGAAGCGCGCCTTATGCGCCATCACGGCCAACGACAAGGAATCCTGATTGTTGTAATTGTCGTTGTTGCTACCAAAGACCACGATGCGATCCGCGATGGAGGGATCGAGGAGAAGCGCCTGCGCAGCCGTTGTGAGCGACGCCCCGCTGATCAGCACCAAAGGCTTGTCGGGTGTGGCATTACGGGCCTCCCGGATCAGGAGAAGCGCGCCTTCGCTGGTATCCGGCCGGATATCGTCCAGGCTCCCTCCGGGAGACAGGGTAAGCGGGCGACGGGCTCCGGCGATCGCATGCGGAATTCCGGTTATGCCGCTGTAATTGGCCAAATGGATTAATCGTTCACAATTGGAAATGTTTGCCTGTACGGCCACCGTGCCGGTGTCCGCGCCAAAACTTACGATTGTGCCAACCAGATGAGCGTGGCCAAGACTGGACTTGGCCCATAAATAAGCGCCGTCCACGGGATTCTGGAACGCGCTATTCTCCAGGATGATCGGATTGGTGGAGTCAATGCCGAGTTCGACGGAGCCGCCGGAAATCCGGAAAGATTGTCTTTGCGCGCGCTGGAGCAAAGTTTCGCCGGCATCGGTGACTCCGCCCTCGGAAACCGGGATGTCGGCTTTGTCCCCGGGAATGATGAAAGGCTCGAGGCCCGTAAAATGCAAAGCGTATCGGCCATAGGGCACATTTCCGAAGAAGTATGCGCCGGATGAATCCGTGACCGCCTTCCGCTCCAAGCCGTATATCCGCACCAGGACGCGGCCGGGCAATCCATCCTGAAAGCGGATTCGCCCCGTTATCGTCCCCACCTGTTTGACCGTTGCGGTCTGTAAGGTCCATTGGCCATGGTCCCTGTCGATTTTGAATTGGACTGTCACGGCCTTGACCTCGCGTTCGCGCGCCTCCAACACGTATTTTCCCATGGCAATGGAATCGAGATAGAAATGCCCTGTGCTGTCGCAAGTATCGTTCAGCACCGTGCCGGACGGGACCGACGCGCCTGATGAATCAGCGACGGTGGTATCTTTGCTCAGAAAATCGATGGGGCGCAAAAGTATCAAGGCTCCCGCCGCGCCGGTGCCGTCTTCACGGCGGACCAGCCCGGCGACTTTACGACCCGTATCCGTGTCTATCCATCCGCCGGCCATGGTATCGGGCTCGCGCGAACAAGAGCATAGCAGAACCAGGACCAGCATCCGGAATATGCCGATTGCATCCGGGCGACTCCCGTGAAAGCGGCGAATCATTCCGGCTCCACCTTTTGGCTAACAGGGATCATGCTGATATTGAGCTGATAGACGCGTTCGGGATGCCTGTCATGGCCCACTATTTCGGCCAGCCCGTCGCGGAAGTCCCTGATTTTATCGACTATGAGCTCGAATGCATCCTGAGATACGCCCATGGTAGTCGTGGAGGTCATGCGCTCTTGCGCCCGGCAACGCTCATAGGCTTCAATCGACATTTGCATCATGCGTATCTGATGGCGGATCACCTGAAAGTCCTGGCTGCCATGCCCGGTGGTCATCACCGGGTCGATTTGCACGTAGCGTCCATTTTCCTTTTTAAGAAAACCCAATTCCAGAAGCACCTTCACGGATTTCTCGGCCATTTCGGAGGTGATGGGCGGACTGAGCATCTGCCCCAAACGCATCCAATCGTTTGAAAAATCCGCCATGGTCACCAATTCACGAATGACGCAATGGTACCACTCATGGAAAAAGTTGAGTTGATTGTTTTTGATTCGCGGAATATTCTTATGCCGCTGCAATGCAATCAGCTTGCTTAAAACCAGGTCCTTTTCTTCCATGGTTTTGGCCTGGTTGAAAAAGACCAGCTGCTCGAAGTATTCGGCCTCCCTGCCCTTGATATTGAAGGCGATGCAGGTTTTTAAAATGGATTGTGCAGTCAGGTTGCGCTTACCGTCTATCACAAACTTGAAGAATGCGGAAGAGTTAATGCCTGCCTTGGCTGAAAGCGAGCGGTATGTAAATCCACTACCTCCGGTACTCTTGCACTTTTCGTATTGATCTTTAAGATACTGCCGGAAGCTCGAATACGAATAGATGTCGCTGCTCATTCTGTCCGTCTAATGCTTAACACTAAATCTATGCATCAATTGTCTTCCGGCGCCTGGATTATCGGATTTCCGTTTACACCAGTGAACACTGCTTGATTTTAGAGGTTTTTCTAGGCTTGCCGCCCAAAAGGATTCTTCCTATGGTAGCGGGAGATGGGCCCGGTGATGGGAACAGCGCCTCCCCGCAAGAAACCAGTCCAAGGGTTGTTTAGGCTGTCCTTGCCGTACGCCAGAATGGACGGGCGCGCAGGCGGAAGTTGTTTCAGCCCGGTGTTGTATTTCGAATTGTTCACCGGGGCGTTCTTGTCGAAAAAAGCCCCTGCCTTGTTGGCGACATAGTCGAAATTATTGTACGGCAGGTTCGGTCCCATGAACATGGGCCAACCGAAATTTCCCGCCGTCCTGGTGGCGTTGAATTCATCCATGCCGGCCGGGCCTTTTTGCGCGGAAAAGGCCGGAGCCTGGGGACCGACGTCCGCCCGCGTCCCGGCCATTCCCGCTGGGAACAGGTTTCCCTCCGGAACGGTATAGGAGCCGTCCGGCTCGGGATGGATGCGGTTGATTTTGCCCCGGAGATCGTTGGTGTTTCCCGCGGTCCGGAGCGAGTTGTACCAAATGCGGGTCTCATCGATGTTGCCATAGTTCAGCTCCCACCAGGAGTTTTCCCCTGTGGCGAAATACAGGTTCCCCTGCGCGTCGAATGCCATTCTCCCTCCGGAATGATCCACCCGCATGGCGCCGGCCTCCTTCAAAATATCCGCGGTATACTCGATCAGCTTCTTTCCCGATGCCATATCCAGTTTGCCGGCCGCCAGTGTATAACGCCAGAGGTGATAGGGTACGGTGGTATCCCCCGTTGCGGCTTTCGGATTGTAGAGCAGGTACATCCAGCCATTGGTGAGGAATCCGGGATCGAGTACCATGCCGACGAGGCCGAAAACGCTGCCGCCGCCTTGCACCGAAAGGGTCGCTATGGTGGTCGTGGCCTGGGTGGCCGGATCGTACATCCAGACCATCCCTGCTCCGGTCGCGAAAAACATCCGCCCGTCCGCCGCGATTTGCATTTTCGTCGGAGCTGCCGGATGGGTGATGTTCAAATCCACTTTCCGGAAATCACTTGCTGCAAGATCCGCGCAACCGGTCCACGTAAGACCCGATGGGCGTTGGGCCCGGGCAAACGCGATGGCGGCGAAAAAAGGCCGAAAACGCGTCGATACATTGGTTTCATACCTCTTCCCCCGTAAATAATTCCGGTACGTGTGAATCCCGTTCAATACGAAATGAAATAGGCGCCGTTTTCCGCAGGCTTTCCGGATGCGTCCCTGCCGTTCCAAACGGCCAAGTCAGAGGGCATTCCGATGCGGATTTCCACCGGCACGCGGACGACCTCCCGACCCCGGCTATCAACCACCCAAGCGCTTCCGTCGCTCCTCCGGGATTGCATGCTCTGGATGCCGATGATGAGTTGACCCGCGTCCGGTTGCACGTCCAGGATTATGGGTCGCCGGGAAAATAGGTTGGATTTGGGGAAGCCGGCACCGCCCGTCCCCTGGTTCAGAAACACATTCGTCCCGGCCTTGGAGCTGACGACGATGTCGATTTTACCGTCACCGTTCATGTCCACGGTTTCCATATTCACCCCCGAACCCGCAGTGCTGTCGATCAACCAAGGCTTGAAAACAATCGCTCCGGCCGGGGATTTCGTCCATTGGAACCAATAAAGGACGGGTGTTCCACTGTTCTCCGGATCGGCGGGATTGGGGTCGTTATGGGCCCACCAGCGCTTTCCGGCTATGATATCCTTATGCCCGTCGCCGTCGATATCGGCGAATCCCAGCGAATGCAATTGCGAAAACGCGACCCCGTAGGCCGCCTCCGAGGCGCGATCGAACATGATAGGATGGGGCGTGAAGGAAATCGAACCGTCCGTCGCCTTGATCTGTTCAAACCAATCGAGGCCCCAACCATGCCCGGCCAAGCTCGCTACCACATCCGAATCGCCGTCGCCATCCACGTCGGTCGTGTACATCTGCGAACCTCCCTGGCTTTTCCTTGTGCTGAAGTCATAGATATGGCGCTCCCAAATCGGAAAATTCGCGACCGAAGCCGGTTGCTCAAACCAGCAATTTTGAACCATGATGTCGTTCCTTCCATCCCCGTTGATGTCGGCGATTCCCAGACCATGGCCGAACTCGCTGGTCCAAATGGCGGGTGTGGCGTCCTCGCTGATGGGATGGAATGTCCAAAGGGCCTTGGGATCGGAGGGGTTGGGGGTGCTGTATCCTAACCGGAGGTTCCCGGCGTCATTTATTTTCAGGAAGCTCACCAATTCGTTTTTGCCGTCCTTGAAGATGTCGGCCAGGGTGGCGGTTTCATGGGCGACCCGGTTCATAAAAGCGGTTTTGGTCCACACGGCATTGGCCCCGCCGACATTCTTGGGATTTTCGAACCAATACAGCGTCGAGTAGCCGGCGCCCGTGGTGAAAAGCAGATCATTCCATCCGTCGCCATTCACGTCTATGCTCTTTAGGGCCAGGTAATTAGCCACGTAGGTGGTTTTCACATTGGCGGAATCGGCGCCCGTGGTGAATTTGTGTCTGACCGTGAAAGCCGGTCCTTCCCACCAAAACGTTCCCGCCGCGAAATCCGGTTTACCATCCTTGTTGAAATCGCCGACGCTCGGTCCCTCGCCGAAGAAGCTCGAGGTGAGGTGGATTTTCTGGAAGGGGACCTGTGACATCACCGAAGCGGTAAAGATTGAGACGTAAAGGAACAAACCACGAATCCACTGTTTGCTTGTAACCACGGGTACTCCCCTTTTAGCATTTTCGATCGGAGGCCAAATCCATCCGTAAACCCTTTTGCAATATAATGCCTGACCGGCACCGGCTTCCGGCTTCAACAAAGTTTGCGTTTTCAAATGTGAACAATAGCGCCCGCCTGGCGTCAAAGGCCGAAGAATCAGTCAGTCTGCCCCTCGAATTGGGATTCCTGAAAATCGTCGACGGCCGGTATGCGCAGATCGATCCAGTGCATACCACGGGCCCGGGCGAGCACGATTATCAGATCATCCGACACCAGATCCGGATGTTGCAATTGGCGTTGGAGTCCTTAGAAAGATGCCGCGCCAGGTCAACTGGGGCGGAAGTATATCCAACGTATCAGTAGCCCAGGCACGGAAGGATTAAGCCGACTTGGTAAGTCGTGCATCATACGGCAAAGAACGAATTGTGGTCGAGAAACACGGCAAGCCTGTTTGCGCAATCATCCCAATTGAAGCGTTAAAGGCTCTGGAGGAATGGGAGCGAATGGAAGACAAGTCCGATTTGAAATCGATCGAAGCCCGTCGAGGAGAACCCTCTCGCCCATGGGAAGCCGTGAAGAAGACACTGAACGGCGGTAAGAAGAAAAAGGCACGGGCGGCCTGATTGGCTTACAGGATTGAAATCCAATGGAGCGCTGAAAAGGAACTGGCGGCGCTTTCATCAACTTTACAGGCACGAGTTTTCAAAGGGTTTGATGGCCTTGTCACGGAGCCTCGGCCCAATGGATGCAAGAAATTATCAGGTGCGAAAAATGCCTATCGTATCCGGGTCGGGGAATACCGGATCGTATATGAAATCTATGATGGGATCTTGGTGGTGATTGTTATCCGGGTTGCGCATATGCGCGAGGTGTATAGGGACTAAAACAAAAAGGGCCGGCCGCTCCCGCCTTTCTAGAACTCTCCGTTTTTTCAGCTCCGCCTTATTACGCATGCGCCATCCGCATTATCCGTTCTCCGGCAGGAGACCGGCCTACAGCGCCGAAAACAAAAGCCTTAGCGGGCGGGATCGAAATCTGGGAAAGGATTGTTCTCTATCAGATGCACAGACATTGGGGGGGGATTTTTTTATTATCGGCCTTCCCGAAATCCCGGAGATCCTTCATGCATCGCATCCCCCCTTCTTTGAAATCACTCCCCATCGCCTTGGCCTTCTGGGCCGCCTTCGGCTCCCCGCTCCATGCGCGGGTCGAGCCCACGGGAACGGCCACGCCCGCGGTGGCGGAATCGGACGACGAAGAAGAAAGGGAGGATCCGGCCGCGCGCCAGCGGTTCCGCCTGCTGACCCTCAATTCCGGGAATCGGCAATACGATCCCAATGATCTGGTCAAGGCGAAAAAGCATGTGAAAACCATGAGCTACCAAGCCTCGGCCTGGCCGCAGGGGCAGGTGGCGGCCCAGGGCGTGGTCATGCCCTTGACGGCGGGCATCCAGCCCTCCGATTGGACACCCCTGGGACCGGGAAATATCGGAGGCAGGACGCGTTCCCTGGTCATCCACCCCACCAATCCCGCCATCATGTACCTGGGCTCGGTGGGCGGCGGCATCTGGAAGACCGTGAACGGCGGCACGAATTGGACCGTCCTGAACGACTTCATGCCCAGCCTCGCCATCGGGGCCTTGATCATGGATCGCAACAACCCGAACATCCTCTACGCGGGCACCGGCGAGTCCTATCCCGGTGACGGCCTGCGCGGGGCGGGCATTTTCAAGACGACGGACGGAGGCGTCACCTGGAACCAGCTCTTCTCCACCGCCAACTCGAACTTCTACTATACCAACCGCCTGGCGATCAGCCCCGTGAACAGCCAAATCCTGCTTGCGGCCACCCAGACCGGTATATATCGGTCCACGGATGGCGGCGTCAACTGGACGCTGGTCCTGAATGATATCAGCACGGATCTGGAATGGCACCCCACGGACGGGAACCTGGTCGTCGCCTCCGGCAACTCGAGCGCCTCCTACTGGTCCGCCAATGCCGGCGTCACCTGGACCGCCTCCACGGGCATGCCACCCTTCGGCCGCGTGGAGCTCGCGGTCGCGAAATCCTCCCCCAACACCATCTATGCTTCGGTCAACCAGAACAGCGGCGAAGTCTACCGGTCCACGGACGGCGGGCATACTTTCAGCCTGCGGAACACGGGCAGCAACCTACTGAGCAACCAGGGCTGGTACGACAATACCATCTGGGTGGATCCCCTTAGCCCGAACAACCTGTTGCTGGGCGGCGTCGGAATCTCCGCCAGTACGGACGCTGGGGCGACCTGGACAAACGTTTGGGTGGGGAATTTGCACGCCGACCAGCATTACCTTCTCGAGGTGGGCGGCTATTCGGCGAGCAACCGCGGCGTTTATCTCACCAATGACGGCGGCATCTTCCGCACGGACAATTTCCTGAACATCATGGGCGGTTCCTTCTGGTACAGCGTGAACCATGATCTGGGGGTCACGCAGTTCTATGCGGGAACGGGCAACCCGAGCAATGGCATGTATGCGGGCGGCACCCAGGACAACGGCACCCCGCGCTACAACGGCACCTACAACGGATGGCTGGACATGTTCTGCTGCGACGGCGGCTGGACCGCTACCGATCCCAATCTCGCCGCGGACGGTTCTTCCTACTGGTACGGCGAGACCCAGGGTTGGGGCACCATGCGCGCGCATCTGGACGTTTCCGGAAACGTGCTGGACAATACCTCCTTCAGCAACACCAGCGACAACGGGTTTTTCATCCCCCCGATGATCCTGGATCCGAACAACCCCCAGCGGCTCTATAAGGGAGGCTCGCAGCTGTGGCGCCTGGACAACGCCCGCACCGCGGTCGGGAACGCCGCCTGGGCCATCGCCCGGCCTTCCGGCGAGACCATCTCCGCCATCGCCGTGGCGCCCGGCAATTCCAATATCATCTGGGTCGGGCATTTCGGATCGGTCATGTCCACGGCGAACGGCCTGGCGGCCAATCCCACCTGGACCACGCGCGGCGCGGGCGCCCTGCCGTCGGAGTTCTGCACGCGCATCACCATCGATCCCACCAACATCAACAGGATCTACGTCACCTACGGCGGCTTCAATCACAACAACGTCTGGAAGAGCGAGGACGGCGGCAACACCTGGACCGACATCACCTCCAACCTGCCCGCGGTGCCCTGCCGCACTTTGGTGGTGAACAAGTGGGACAACAACCGCATCTACGTGGGTACGGAAATCGGCGTTTTCGCGAGCGAGAACCGCGGCGGTACCTGGTCTCCCGGGAACGACGGCCCCGCCAATGCCTCCGTGGATGAATTGTTCTGGGTCGGGAACAAGCTGACGGCCGCCACCCACGGACGCGGGATGTTCCGCATCACCGTGAACACGCCTCCCACCGCGGCCATCACCGTTCCGGCCAACAATGCCAACTTCGCCGCGGGTTCCAACATCGCCATCACCGCCACCGCGAGCGATCCGGACGGCTCCATCACCAAGGTGGAGTTCTTCCAGGGCGTCACCAAGATCGGTGAGGACGCTTCCAGCCCCTATCAGGCCACCTTCTCCAACGCCCCGGCGGGCGCTTACGCGCTGACCGCCCGGGCCACGGACAACGACGGCGGCACGTTCACTTCCGCGGCGGTCAACATCACCGTGGGGACTTCCGCCATCGCCTTGCCGGGCCGCCTCCAGGCCGAGAGCTACAGGAACGGGGGCGAAGGCGTGGGCTACCATGACCTCACCGCCGTCAACACGGGCGGGCAGTTCCGCACCGACGGAGTGGACATCGAGGCCACCACCGATGCGGGAGGGGGATACAACGTCGGCTGGATCGACGCGGGCGAATGGCTCGAATACGACGTGAACGTCGCCGCGGCCGGCACCTACACCTTGACCGCGCGCATGGCTTCGGGATCGGCAGGGACCAAGACGGTCAACGTGACCGTGGACGGCGCTCCCAAGGGCACCTTCAACTTCACCGACGCCACCGGCTGGCAGAGCTGGAAGGACGTCACCGTCACGGGCGTCAGCCTGGCCGCGGGAACCCATATCCTGCGCATCGCCATGACCACGGGCGGATTCAACTTGAATTATCTCGACGTGATCGCGCCGGCCAACCAGGCCCCCGTCGCGAACGCGGGCGCCGATCGCACCGTCAACGTCAACACCCTGGTGACCCTGGACGGCCGCGCCTCTTCCGATCCGGACAACGGGCCGTCGCCTCTCGCCTACGCCTGGACGAAGGTTTCGGGCCCGGCGGCGACGCTGAACAACGCCAACACCTCGCAGCCCTCCTTCACGCCCTCCGCCACCGGCGTCTATACCTTCCGACTGACCGTAAGCGACGGCGCGCTCAGCGCCACCGACGACGTCGTGGTCACGGTGAATTCCGGGGTGGTCTACATCAACCTCCCGGGGCGCCTGCAGGCCGAAGACTACAAGGCCGGCGGCGAAAACGTGGGTTACCATGATCTGACCACGGGCAATACCGGAAACGCGTACCGCACGGACAATGTGGACATCGAAGCCACCACCGACGTGGGAGGCGGCTTCAACGTAGGCTGGATCCAGACCGGCGAATGGCTGGAATACGACATCAACGTGACCGCCGCCGGGACCTACGGCTTCACGGCGCGGATGGCTTCCGGGGCGGCCGGCACCAAAACGGCGACCGTGACCGTGGACGGCGCGACCAAGGGGACCTACAACCTCACCGATGCCTCGGGCTGGCAGAGCTGGAAGGACGTGACCGTATCCGGGCTCAGCCTGTCGGCGGGCACCCACGTCCTGCGCATCACCATGACGGTAGGCGACTTCAACCTCAATTACCTGGACGTGATATCCGCGGCCAACCAGGTCCCCGTCGCGAACGCGGGCGCAGACCGGACCGTCAACACCAACACCCTTGTCACCTTGGACGGCCGCGCCTCTTCGGATCCGGACAACGGGCCTTCGCCGCTGACCTACGCATGGACCCAGGTTTCCGGAACGGCCGTGACCCTGAGCGGGGCCAACACCTCCCAGCCTTCCTTCACCCCCGCCGCCGCGGGAACGTACGTGTTCCGCCTGACGGTGAACGACGGCGCCGCCACCGCCACCGACGACATCCAAGTGACGGTCAATACCGGCACGGTCTTCATCAACCTCCCGGGCCGCATCCAGGCCGAGGGTTACAAGGCCGGCGGTGAGGGCGTGGGCTACCATGATCTCACGACCGGCAACACCGGCGGCCAATATCGCACGGACAACGTGGACATCGAAGCCACCACCGACGCGGGCGGCGGCTTCAACGTGGGCTGGACCCAGGCCGGCGAATGGCTCGCCTATGACGTGAACGTGGCCTCGGCCGGAACCTACACTCTGACCGCCCGGATGGCTTCCGGGGCCGCAGGCACCAAGTCCATGGCCTGGTCCGTGGACGGCGGCCCGGCCTCGACCTTTTCCTTTACGGACGCTTCCGGCTGGCAGAGCTGGAAGGACGTGGTCCTGACCGGCATCAGCCTAACCGCCGGCAACCACGTGGTGACCCTGACCATGAACACGGCCGATTTCAACGTCAACTATGTGGATGTTGCCGCGGGCGCCGCCAACCTGCTCCAGAACGGCGACTTCGCCAACGGGATCGTTTCCTGGAACCCCTACTTCGCTTCGCCGGCCACTGGGACCATGGCCAACGAAGCCGGCTCGGCCCGCATCACCATCACCAACGCTGGCGTGAACGAGTTCGACATTCAGCTTTGGCAGGGGGTAGCCCTCACGGCCGGGAAGGCCTACACCCTGGACTTCGACGTGAAGGCCGAGGCCACCCCGAAGAACTTCAAGATCGTGGTGGAGCACAACGGTAGCCCGTGGACGAAGTACGTAGAGCAGGCGAAGACCATTACGGTCGCCGCCAACACCTACCAGCATTACACCGTGACCTGGACCCAGGGCGTGGACGATTCGGGCGGGCGCGTGATCTTCGACTTCGGGGCCCAGAACGTGAACGACCTTTGGGTCGACAACGTGGTCTTGAAATAGGCGGATGACATGGCACGGTCCCTCATCACGGCCCTGCTTCTCTCCGCCTCCGCCTTCGGGCAGGTTTCCGAATCGTCGCTTTCCGGCCGGATCGCCTCAGCGGACGGCACCGCCTGCCCGGAGTCCCCCCCGGCTGGGCCCGGTGCTTCTCCGCGCATCCTACTGCGGGAGGTCTCCACGGCGCAAGTCGTCATGGAGACCCACGCGGACGCTTCGGGCCGCTTCCGTTTCCGCAACGTCCCCTACGCGTCCTATACCCTGGAAGCCCGTAACGGGGATAAAACCTGGGCCTCCCGCACCGTGAAGGTGGCGAACCCGTCCACGGCGGGAGCGGATTTCCCCTGCCCCGCGGCCGTGGAGGAGGTTTCGGGCCTGCAATTGCCGGACCGCGTGGTCAAGGCCCGCGCGGAGGCGTCCCCGCTGGAAACCTCCGGGCACCTTTTCTATGCCGCAGAGGACATCCGCGGTCTGTTGGCGCCCTCCCGCGAAAACGCGGTGGAGGCCCTCCTGCTCCAGTCCGCGGACGTAGTCCCGGACGAAGACGGCCGCCTGCATGCCCGCGGGGAAGACGCCCAGATCCAATATGTGGTGGACGGCATACCCTGGTCCGGCAACCCCACCCGCGTCTACTCCAGCCTCTTCCATGCCGACATGGCGAAATCCATCGACGTCCTGTCGGGAGGGTTGCCGGCCCGGTACGGGGCCGGTTCCGCGGTGGTCAACGTCGTCACGCGCGACGGATTGGACATTCCCTTCTCGGTGCGCGCGAGCGCCGGCGCCGCGTCGCATGGCACGCGGGAAGCCGACGTCGCAGCCGGCGGAAGGTTGGGGGAACGTGTGGGCCTTTCCCTCAGCGCCTCGCGGAGTACCTCGGAACGCTATCTCGATCCCATTTCGGGATTCGACGCCATCCACGATGAGGGCGAGGGGAACCATGCCTTCGCAAAGCTCACGGCGGTTCCTGTGGAAAGCGCCGAGCTCAGGATCATGGGCGGCTATGACGCCACCAAATACGACATCCCGAACCTTTTCTCCCGCAACCCGGCGCAAGACCAGGCGCAGGACCTGCTCTCCTACCTGGTGGGCGCGCGCCTGGACGTCGATCCGGGAACGAATGTCCACATGGCCGCGGCGCTGTATTCGCGGGGGACCCAAGCCGATCTCAGGAGTGGAGGACTCTCGACGATTTCGGGCCCCGCCGATTCGGCGAAGGCGCTTTCCCAGAACGAGCGCTTCTTCCTGGGCGCAGGACGCGAGGAGAACTACAATGGCGGCGCACTGGAGTTGTTCCTGAAGCCCACATTGGGGGGCAAGACGCACCGCTTCCGCGCGGGCGTGTCGGGCGAATTCAATCCGCTTTCGGAATCCTTCGCCTTTGCCATCACGGATTCCGGCATGTCCGGCCCCGACGGCGACGCCAGGCTCCGGCCCTACGACATCAGCCGCGGGGGCAGCCCCCTGACCG
Source organism: Fibrobacterota bacterium (assembly GCA_028287505.1). Taxonomy (GTDB): domain Bacteria; phylum Fibrobacterota; class Fibrobacteria; order UBA11236; family UBA11236; genus Chersky-265. The sequence goes on from JAQBPN010000107.1 coordinate 13,245, forward strand.
CGGAACAGAGCGGTTCCGCCTGGGCGGCGGCGGCCTACGTCGAGGACGGATTCGAAGTGGGCCGCTGGAGCTTCCTGTCCGGCCTGCGCTATGACGTCTTCTCCCTGTTCGAAACCGAGCAGGCGGTGTCCCCGCGCCTGGCGGCGTCTTTCTCCTCTACCTCGAACCTCGATCTACGGCTCTCCCTCGATTGGCTGGCGGCCCGGGCGCCCCTGGAAAACATCCTCCTATCGAGCTCACCGGCCCTCCTTCCGCTTTCCGGATCGGAGCAAGGCTCTACTCCGACCACCGTGGGCGCGGAACGCTCCGTGGTGCTGGATCTCGGCGCCAACTACCGCTGGGGATCCTACATCATCCTGGACGGCGGCATGTACGGCAAATACATCCGCAATTTCCTGGTGAAATCGGAGCTGGGCAACTCCGGTCTCATCTTTCCCATCAACCTCAAGCAAGGCATGGTGGCAGGCGGAAAGCTCCAGGCGCGATTACGCGAATGGCGCCGGGTTTCCGGCAGCCTCTCTCTGGGCTCGTGCGTTTCCCTGGGCCTTAAACCCGAAGACGGATCCAACCCCATAGCCGCGGGACTGCTGGTCGGCGAGGAGGGCCACAATTACGGCCATCCCTTTGCGCGGGAAGACGCCTTCCCCACGGAGCACAACCAGCTTTTCACGGGCGTTCTGAACTTGCGCTACCGGATCGTGCGCGGCCTGGCCGGCAGCTTCGGGGCGCGCTTCGACTCGGGCCTGCCTTTCGATCTCGTGGCCGCGGATGGTTCCACCCTGGATGAGGCGCAGTCCCGGGCGGAGCTGAAGCGTAGGGGGTACGGCGATGACGTGATCGATCTCCTCGCCCTGGAGCCGGAAGAGCCTGGATCTCCGGACAAGAGCGTGGCCCCTCATGCCGTCTTCGACCTGGGGCTGGAATACCGGCTGCCCCTGGGCCCGGGACCTGCGCTGGAATTGCGCGCCGTGGTGCTGAACGTGCTCGACACGCCCTATCTCTACAAGTTCGAATCGAGTTTCGGCAGCACCCATTTCGGCCGGCCGCGCACCCTGGGATTCTGGGCTTCTCTGGATTACTGAGCGTCCGCCGCCATTCCCCTAGGCTCCCAGAGGGACCGCCCTCCGCGGCCCCCATCAAAAGGCCCTCAACACCGCGGTGGCCGCCGACGGGCACAGGATCACTCCCTCACAACTTCCCCAAAATCTGGCCAAGCTTGCCATTTTTTCCACAAATACCTCAAATTATTTAGGCTTTAAGCTTGGCTTTCCAATAGAAACCAAGTATACTTTAAAGTATAAGTGCCTTTGCCACAAGGAGCTCTCTATGTCCCAACTGACCATCTACCTCGATGACGAGAGCATCAGAAAAATTGAAACCGCCGCCGCTCTTGAAAAAAGTTCCGTTTCCAAATGGGTCAAAAACAGGCTGATTCAATCATTGGAAAACCAGTGGCCGACAAATTATTTCAGCCTATTCGGCTCTCTGGCGGAAAACGATTTGCCGGCCGTTTCCAAATTGGATTTCTCTCAAGACGCACCCAGGGAATCTCTCTGAATGCACTTACTGGACACCAATATCTGCATCTACCTCCTGAAGGGAATGTTTCTGGCGTTGAAGATGCGACTGGAATCCCATTCGCCATCCACGATAGCCATCCCCGCCATCGTCAAAGCTGAACTTTATTTCGGAGCGAACAAAAGCCAGAGTAAAGAGAAGACGTTAAAAGTTTTGAATGCTTTTTTAGCTCCTTTACCGATTATTCCATTTGGCGATGAGGAGTCCATCTTTTATGGCCGTATTCGCGCCGATATGGAATTGGAAGGCCAACCCATTGGCCCGAATGATTTGCTGATCGCCTCAACCGCGTTGGCCCGCGGAGCTGTTCTTGTCACCCATAACGTAAAAGAGTTCCAAAGAGTGAAGGGGTTGGTTTGGGAGGATTGGACCATCTAGGTTCCAGTGGAATAGAACGGGGCAATCCACCGTCTTCACCCTGCACCCGCGGAATCACCGGATTTTATCGGACTTACAGATCAAAACAAAAAGACCCGGTTCTTCTTACGGAAAGCCGGTCTTCTTTTTTAGTTGGTCGGGATGGCGGGAGTACGTACCCAAGTACGTAAATTTTTCAGCGTATCGATTCTCCAGTAGCCCCCTCCTCGCGAGCCCCCCAAAGCATATTGTTTTGTTCGGCTGAGTCTATTCGCCGGCGGCGGACGCTGGGCGACTGCCACTTTGCGCGCCCTGCCGGGCGCTACGTGAGGCAGCCACCTTCTGTCGCTTAAGTTTACGCATCATTTGCTGTGCCTTAAGCACGGGAGCATCGGTTACTCCAGCTGGTATCTCTACTTCGTCGGTCTCCTGTATGCCCACAAAGAAATGGTTGCTGTCATCAACCTGCCAGGCGGGAATAACGGTGAGCTTAGTTTTCAAAATAGCTCCATGGCGCAATAGATCTTTTGCACTAGGTCTTTGCGATCGAAAGATAGGATGGAGGAGGTATTTGCCTTGGCGTTTATAGGCATCGAAGAAAGCTTGCATTGGGCCGGGATTCGCCGAATCAAGCGTTTTTATCTGCGCCATGAATGTTGCATACCTTCCGTCTTCGCGGAGGCTTTCCGGATTGGAAGTAAGCACTACTCGGTAACGGCCTGGGACTTTCTTTGAAATACCCGTGATGATCGCAATCGAGATTTGCTCATCCTTGTCCTCCTTTCCGATGATGCGAAGCCATTCATTAAAAATGGCTATCCCGCTTTTCATCTCATCAAATATTAATCCCAACAGTGGAGGAGTATCCTCATTGGGAGAGCTGCCAAAACTAAGCCCCAGCCAATCCGCCTGGCTCCAGTTCGTGCCATTGATAACTGGCGAAATCACCATGTTACGATGCGCGTGGAGATCCGCTTCTCGCCTTGTCGCCGGCTGCTCCACCTTCATTGAAGTTTTCGCAGCCCCTTTCGGCGATGGGGATTCTTGTATTTCAGCGGGCGGAACGGTTAGGTACCATGCTTTCTGGCGAACCATAGGGAGTTCAATTACATCCGTAGACCCTAAAAAATCCTGAAGCGACCGCTTGGGACTGTCACCTAGGGTATCATAAATGGCCGTTCCAATATTTTCAAAATTGAATGCCCTGGCAAAGACCAGCTCATTTTGGGCGAGGTCCTCCAGAAATGCCTTTATATCCTTGGATCGAACGACACGGGCAACGATTTCAGAAACGGAACCTATAACCCATGCATGGTGAGCCTCGCGCTCTTCAAGAGTGCCATATTTAAGGAACCCCGGATGTTGAATTGTAAAGTCAATTGGGCCGCCATCCTCAAGAGCGATGTAGTCTATTTTTTGCGATCGGACATTTTTCGAAATTTGGACAGTAAAGGAGGCTCGTTGTGCGAAGACGTCCTTTTCAATGCTCGTCGCAAGGAAACCCTCGAGGGCTGACAAAAGTATTTCCCCGACCTCCATCGACACCGGGTCCGGTTCGCTCTGCACGGAAATATTGCAACCCAATAGAATTGTTGTCATGGTGACCGGAGTTGTCAAAAAATATTCAGGATGACTGGGTATTTTTCGGCCTTCGGGGTGAAGTAACCATTTGCGAAAATGGTCTTCGATTGCACCTGTTGGATTGATCGCCTTGTAAGTTTCATCGGAAAGGATTCTGTCAACGTGACCAAGAGCAAATAAAGCGGCGTGCCAGGCCAGGGGCAGGCCCATTTTCTCAAGAAGGCCGGGTAGTTGCCCAAGTCGCAATAAATCCTCGCGGGAGGATTTTAAAATCAGGTGCCCCAGGACAAATTCTTGGTTCTCCCACTCCTCATTAAATCTGCGCCGCTGGTCTCTGTCATGGATGACAGCTTTTGCAAGAAGTGCGGTTACCTGCATCCACTCAAGGGCATACCAAATACGGCCGAGATGCAGTTCGATCCAGACAAGTTTTAATGCACTAAAGGCAAGGGGCCGGCGGAAGATGCCCTTTCTCCAGCGTTCTGCAGCGGAAATGTGGGCGGCGCCAAGCATATAGCTCCTTGCAATCCAGTACAGCCCTATTTTTTCGAACGACTCCGCACACGCCACAAGCGCGAGCTCGTACTCGTCTTTTGTCTCTTCCTTCCCAAGAGAGAATTGCGCCTTGCCTAAATATCGAATCGCATCGAAATGCCTTTGTGCCCTTTGGGACGCGATCCCGCGTTTAAGGTATACTTCACCGGTCCCCGTTTCCTTGTCTCTTTCGCCCATTATATCTGCAACTAGGTTGAGTACCTCTTCGTATTCGTCGGTGCTTTCCTGTTGCTCCCCAAAGACTTCAAACATTTCGGCAATTGTTTCAAAGGGAAACTCCACCAATCCTCGGCAATTTTCGAAAATTTCTTTGTAGCGACCCAAGTAGGTGGAGAATTCCACCTCGGGATAAGTTACTTGATCCATATGAAGCAAAATGGATTGAGCCCACAAGGAAGCATTGGGCCGATCGGGATACCCACAATGCCGTTCTATTTCCGCGCGGACGTTGCTTATATGCACTTCTTTTACGGCTGCCTCTTGGGTCACGAGTCCTTTCAGGCCGGCCACATGCAGGGCACACCAGGTATTAAAAAGGAGCTCTATGTCATCTATGGACATGCTACCGGTGGCTAATTGATAAATCGGATCAAAAAGGTCCCGCAAGCCCTCTCCATCATCATGCCAATAAAAAGCAGTTCGTGCGCGTTGGTATAACACCCGAAGCTGTTGTTGTCGTTCCCCATACTTCTTTGCAAATCTTTCTGCCCTCGAAAAGCGGCCTTCTACTTCATGCCTGGGGTATTCGAGACCGCGGGAGAGAATCGCCGCTTGCAGCGCATCTTCTATTTTCTGGTAGGGAACGCCGTTATAATAGGTCTCATCGTCCAGATGGGCTTCTATCTCTTCAAGGTCGGAGCGCTTTTCGGCATCATTTGGTCCTACCTTTTCAATTGCATTCTGGTTCAAACCTTTTAGTCCCAGCGTCTCAATAGCCAAGCCGAGGCGCTTGTTGTCGTAGACTTTTTCCTCGATCCAATTACGATCACAAATCCAAAGGTCCACTCCATCGCTTTTTTGAAGCGTGTCTTTGAGTTCCGCTTGTTCCCTGCTGCTCACTGCCTGGTTGGTCATGAAATAAATCCGAGCATAGTTTCGATTGGTACCCTGGATTTTCTTGATGTCGTCCTTGCATTTGGGCTTCCAGTCCTTTTTTGCACTGAAGGCAAATGCCCACCGTTCACCGGCAGAAGATGCCTCTGCGTCGTACCAATTCTCACTGACCGATTCCGCTACCGGATAGGTTTCTGTATCCACCTTGCCGTCGCCTCCGCCGGTAGGCCCGGTTTGCGGGATTAGGTTTCGGCAAATTTCCTTTTCGGCGAGCTTGCGGCAAAATCGCTCGAACTCGTATTCCTTCTTTTGGCGGGTCAGATTCTCAAGGTGATACCCGAAAACGTCTCTGGGGAGCACGGCTTCGGGCGACCATGTAGTGTCTGAAAAAAGGTGCGGGCGGCGGGCGCGCATATACTCGGACGGGAGCAATTGCGCGCCGCTCCCGATCTCCTGTTGGTCATTTTCCTGGGTCATCTTTTAGCTTCCTCGCACATAAATATAGCCGGACGGGAAGCTTTGGAGCAAACTCAAGAAGAGCAGCTATCGGCCATTTCTCGATTGCGTTGGCGACCTATTCGTCGGACAATGCTGAAGCCAAAACTTTCATGCAGAAAGACTGTGCAAAGCGCGCATGGTCTTCGTCCTGGCAATACATCTTGGCTGCGCGCAATCCAATGGGCTCGAACTTAAGCCGCTCGACAAGGTTTAGCATCTTCCACTCGTTAAAATTGTCGTAGTTAATTTTATCGAAGTCCCGTCCGTTGTAAACCAACAACATGGCAGGAACCGCTTCGTCGTTTCCGTATTTATCCGTGCTTGGGGAATAAGCGAGGATCTTAACGACCGAAAACGAATCCGGCAGGTTTTCCTTGAGAAATTTTCCAAGGGCCAATACTCCACTCGCCATTGTATGGATCCATCCCGCTTCGTCCCATACAGCCTTTCGGTAAAATTTCACCTTTAAGGTGTCTTTTGACCCCTCCGACGCGAACAGCATGTCGGTCGCTTCCGCAATGGACCGGGCTTGAGGCGCATCTACATTGTTTGCCTGCACACCACTCTTCACATTGCTGTCTTCCTGGGAAAAAAGGATCCCTAGCACAAGTAAGGCGATAAATCCCATTCCGAGTAGAACAAACTTTGTAAGTGCTGGATTACTGGACGGCCCCGGCATATTTTGCCCTTTCGATCTGCAACCCGATACTTTAGACTAAAGGATAATAAGCTAGGCGCTTGCATTGTATGACTTCATCGCTATAAAGAAGAATTTGCGGAGGTTTTCGATAGCTATATCCTCTTCGCCCTTTGCGGCCGCCGTCCGAACTATATTTTGTAATTGAACTCAGGAGGTATAGTTGAGAATAGATCATGACCTGATAAAGCTGTTGTTGAATGCCTTTGAAGCACTTCCGGAAACCTTCGTCACCTTGGAATTGGTGGCTAAGCAAGCACGGAGAGATATTGAAGATGAAGTGGTTTTACACCAATTCCAAATGATGCAAGATGCGGGTTACATTCTTCGCCATGACGGGAAGAACGGCGTCGGGATTGTTATTGGCTCCGATGGACATAAAGCGCTGAATACGGGGATCCCATTTCGACTTACTGCACATGGTCACGAATTCCTCGCGAGCATTAATAATCCTGAAATATGGACCAAAGCGAAGGCGAAATTCGGTACCTTGGGAATGGAAGCGATGAAGGAAGGCGTCAAAGGGCTTACTAAAACTCTTGTTCAAAGCATCCTTTCCTGAGCGACTTTAGAGATGAAACAAAAAGGCCCGGCCCCCTCGCGGAAAACCAGGCCTCTTCCAAAACCCCAGGCAAAAAATAAGGGGACCCGGTTTGCACCAGGCCCCCTCTAAGTTGGTCGGGATGGCGGGATTCGAACCCACGACCACCTGAACCCCATTCAGGTACTCTACCAGACTGAGCCACATCCCGAAACTTTAAAGCCATCCCCTTTCAGGGCTGCCTTTAAAATGGCTGGGATAATCTACTCAAAAGGGTCCGATTTCGTCAATAAAAGGGCTCCACTGTGGGAAAGCCCGCCTTTGCGGGCCCATCGGGCGAATTGATGCGGCCGAAACGCTCCGCCTCTCGGATTTCCGGCCCCGGAAAATTATTTTTCGCTGCCTATATTCCCTATTCAGCCGGGCCCCTGCCCGGGGCGGCCCGACTGGGATCGCCCCTTCACTCCGCAAAGGACGTTACCGTGAGCCAAGTCTCCATCCTCGAAAAGCATCGCAAGCAATACCAGCCCAAAGTCCCCCCCTCCCTGCGCCAAGGCATCGCCAAGGTCAAGGTGTTGGAAGGCGCGGCGGCCGAACCCGCCAAGGATAGAGAGACCATCCGGAAAAGCTTTCCCAATACCTACGGCACGCCCCTGCTTTCATTCCAGATCGGCGATGCCTCGGGCGAGGCCAAGCCGCTTCGCATCGGCGTGGTGCTTTCCGGCGGCCAGGCTCCCGGCGGCCACAACGTCATCGCGGGCCTTTTCGACAGCGTCAAGTCCGTGCATGCCCAGAGCCAGATCTTCGGCTTCCTGGGCGGACCCAGCGGCCTGGAGAAGGGCAAGTACGAAACCATCACCCAGGAGAAGATGGATGCCTACCGCAATACGGGCGGCTTCGACATCATCGGGTCCGGGCGCACCAAGCTGGAAACCCCGGAACAATTCGATCGCTGCATCGAGGTGATCAAGAGCCTTGAGCTCAACGCCGTGGTCATCATCGGCGGGGACGATTCCAACACCAACGCCGCCATCCTGGCGGAATACCTCAAAGCGAAGGGGCTCACCACCTCCGTCATCGGGGTGCCCAAGACCATCGACGGCGATCTCAAGAACCCGCACATCCCCGTCTCCTTCGGCTTCGACACCGCGGTCAAGACCTATTCGGAGCTGATCGGCAACATCGCCCGGGACGCCGGATCGGCCAAGAAATACTGGCACTTCATCAAGCTGATGGGCCGCTCCGCCAGCCATATCGCCCTGGAAGCGGGCCTCCAGACCCATGCCAACGTCACCCTGGTCTCGGAAGAGGTCGAGAAGAAGAACCTGAGCCTGGAACAGATCGTGGACGATATCGCCCGGGTGATTTCCGCCCGCGCCGATGCCGGCAAGAATTACGGCGTGGTCCTGATTCCCGAGGGCCTGATCGAGTTCATCCCCTCCTTCAAGACCCTGATCGGCAGCCTGAACGATCTGTTGGCCAAGAACGAAGCCGCCTTCGCCAAGCTGGAAACCGCGGACGCGAAAATCGCGGCCATGTCCGACTGGCTCGAAGGCGCCCTGGGGGCCACCTTCGCCACCCTCCCCAAGACCATCCAGCTCCAGTTGCTGCTGGACCGGGATCCCCACGGTAACGTGCAGGTTTCCCTGATCGAAACGGACTCGCTCCTGGCCGAACTGGTGGGCCGCAAGCTCAAGGGTTCCCCCTCCTTCAAGGGCAAGTTCTCCTCCCAGCGGCATTTCTTCGGATATGAAGGCCGGGCGGCCGCCCCGTCCAATTTCGACGCCGACTATTGCTACAGCCTGGGCTGCGTGGCCGCCGTCCTGGTGCGCAGCGGCAGGACCGGATACATGGCTTCCATCCGCAATGTGTCCAAGGGCGTGGACCAATGGGCCGCCGGCGGCATTCCCATCTCCATGATGTTCAACATGGAACAGCGCCATGGCCATTTGAAGCCGGTCATCCAGAAAGCCCTGGTGGAGTTGGAAGGTCCCGCCTTCAAGGCCCTGGTCCAGAGCAGGGCCAAATGGGAAATCGAAGACGCCTTCATCTACCCCGGCCCCATCCAATACTTCGGCCCCTCCGAAGTCTGCGACGCCATCACTAAGACGTTGGAGTTGGAGCAGGGGTGAAAAGACCGGTAGGGCGGCTGCAGTGCTTTGGTAACAACCAGAAAGCATTGTAGCTGCGTTTCGTCGGGCGACCAGGCCGCCCTCCTGGAGCCGACGCTACGCCCGTCGCCCGACGAAATGTTTCCCAGGGCGCCTCCGCTTCAAATCCCCACCCCCCGCTTCCCCACCACGTATTCTAACGTTTTCCATCGGTTTTCAACATTTTTTGTGAATAGACGAATGGGGAATTTCGCCGAATTAAATGGCTGATTCAGCCAAACAACGGCATCTCCTGGACTATCGGAATCGCCTAAGCCCTGCTTTTTCCTGAAGTTGCACGCAGATCCTCGCGCGCGACTTTTTCCATGTTTTTAAACATGCCTGTTGATTAACTGTTAGGAGTTGGATATATTAAGGTCGAAATCCCCTATGAAGTGTCCATTCTGTACATGCGAAGAAGACAAGGTGGTCGACTCCCGATCCAGCCGGGAAGGCAAGGCCATTCGCCGCCGCCGGGAATGTCTGAGTTGCGGGCAGAGGTTCACCACCTATGAGTACGTGGAAACCATCCCCCTGACCATTGTCAAGGCCGATGGACGCCGCGAGCCCTACGACCGGCAGAAGATCCTGGGAGGCCTGCATACGGCCTGCAAGAAGCGCCCGGTCTCTACGGAGACCATCGACCAGATGGTGGATCAAATCGAAAACGCCATCCAGGCCATGCCCGAAAGCGAAATCGATTCCAAGGTGATCGGGGAATTGACCATGAAGGCGCTGTTTCCGGTGGACGAAGTGGCGTATATCCGCTTCGCTTCGGTTTACCGCAAGTTCAAAGAGATCAAGGAATTCCTGTCCGAAATCAGCGTCATGCAGCAGAACCTTACCTAGGTTCCCCTGCTTCGCTCACGGACCGCGACAGGCTCGCGATCCCCTCCCCCCCTCGACAAGCTCTTAACGAACCCACAAGGTCGGGGAAATCCGTCCTACAACGTCCCCCGCCGGGCGCCCCGAAGCAAGGCCTTGACCTGCTTGGCATTCAGTTCGTTCGGATCCTTTTTCTTCTTGGGAGCGCATTCCTCGCAAAGGGGAACGTACTCGTTGGACACGGAAACGGCGCCTTCGGCGCGGCCGGTTTCCATGATGGAGAACTTGAGGCAGGGACGGACCTTCTTGCAGCGATAGCAGGCGACCAGCTCGGGCTTGATCTCGCCCTTGACGAGCTTCTCCTTGAACTTGTCCTTCTTGGAGATATCGTAGGCCTTGGCCAGGCTCTGGTTTTTCCGGAGGAATCGCGCGTGGTTGTCGTCTTCGGCCATAATCCCTCTTGCTGTGCGGCTGTGGTTTAAGCCTTGGTGGATATAGGAAATTTTGCCGGGCCTGGCTAACCGGCACAGGCTATTTCAGGGCGCGTTGGCCCAATTTCAGAAGGGCACCGGGGGTTCAACGTCCGGCGTACCGGTCACCCCCACCGGCGTACCGGTCGCTTCGACCGGCCAGGTAATTAGGTCGAAAGCGTGATGGGCCATAAATAAGCGCCCGAGGGGAGTCAGGCGATTGCGGTCCAGGTGCAGGGAATGCTTCTCTCCAGGCCCCTGTTTGTGCTCCGCCAGGAACCATTCCACGCGGCCTTCCAGGTCCACCAGGCTGACCCGGGGTCCCGATAGGTCCCGCAGCCGGCGATTGAGGGCATGACAGCGTTCCCGGTCCGCCTCTTCGGAAAAGAAACTGGACACGGCTGAGAGCAGGCAGATGCGGGACTGGGTTTTCTGGAGCATCAGGGTGACCACCCCCTGGGCGGACTGGGCTATCTCGTCCGGGGTCCGGCCCGCGGTCAAATCCGTGTAGCCGAATCCCAGCACCACCAGGACCGGAGCCTTGCCAATGACATGCAAAGGCGTTTCCTTGACCGCATCCTGCCAAGTGGCCGTTTCCCCTCCGTACAACGAGGTTGAGACATCCGCGCGGGGATGGTGCAGAAAAATATGGTTGGAGAGTAGTTCGGCGAAGCCGGAGGGCCCGGCCAGGATTCCATCGCCCCAAAAAATGATTTTCTTCACGGCAGCCGTCCGGGGGTTTAAGTGGGCCCACTCCGGCTTGAACGGAGGACCAAGCGATTATGAGTCGCGTGCTCTAACCAACTGAGCTATGGGCCCTGAACCCTGAAAGTTATAAAAAAGCCTGAAATATGCGCACAAAACACGGCCATCTTACGTTATTTTTTGTCATCATGGTTTTGGCCTGAAGCGGTGATCCTTCGCGAACGCCGGGAAACCCGGGCCGCAATTCCACTCATGATGTAAGCAAAGGACGAACGATGATCAGACCCACGGTGACGCTTTTCGCCGGTCTCAGCCTGGCCTTCCTCCTAACCAGCTGCCGCTCGCGCCAGGAAGCTGCCGGAGACAAATACCGGAAAGCCGGTGACCCCATCCACGCCCTGATGAATTACGAGGAAGCGTTGAAGCGCGGGAAGCTGTCCAAGGAGTTCTACAAGAACTACACCTTCATCAACATCCAGGCCATGGCCTTCCGCGCCAAGGAAGATCCCACCGCCGAGTTCCTGGACATTCTCAAGGATACGGTGGCCAGCCTCCTGGGCCAGCATCCCGATCCCGCCAACCAGGAGCTGTTCGTCACCACCCTGGAGAGCATCGCCGCCCAGCGCATGAAGATCGGCTCATCGGACGCGGTCGAAGGCGGATTCCGCTTCATCCAGACCGCGGAAAAGGTGAGCGGAAAAACCGGAGCCGCCGCCAACGCCCAGAAACAGGTCGTTGCCGCCAAGCTGAAGGAAATCGAGGACGATTACCGCGAAGCCTCCTCCTCCCCCACCTCCGGCATCATCGCCGACTACAAGCTGAACAAGCTGGCCCTCATGGTCGGCGGCGAGACCGCGGAAATGAAGGACCTCTGGTCCAAGGTCCGCAAGCTGAACCTCAACACCTATCTCATGTACGACAATGACGATGTGGATTTGGGCGAACGCCCGGATTCCCGCATCAACAAGTACGGCATCCTGCTCGGCATCGTGAAATACGAACCGGGCAAGACCACCACCAAGATCCAGGTCAAAGCCTGGAACGGCACCTCCGGTCCCATGAAGTTCATCGGTGACAGCTTCACCCTGGTCGACAAGGACGGCAACGTCTTCAAGGCCAGCGGGAAAATCGGCGGCTTCGCCAAGACCGACAAAGACCTGATTGCCAAGGGCGAAGAATCCAAGACCGGCGGACTAACCTTCAACCACCCGGCCGGCACCGTGCCCTCCTATCTGGAGTTCAAGGGCGTTTCCGGAACCACCCGCAAGTACCTCCCATAAGCCACGCGCAAGCGTAACTGCCTAAACGGCCGGATGCATTCCGGATTGCATGACCAGAGCGACCGGACAATGTCCGGTCGCTTTTTTTTGTACAGCGGTTAAGGGGTGGGTTATCGGGATATCACCAGGACGTTGCGGGCGCAACACTCCGGGGCCTAACGGGATATCACCAGAGTGTTGCGCTTGGAGCTCAAGGTCCGGTATTCCGGACGGGCATTGAAGTCGGTGAGGATTTGGCGGGCCGTGACCTTGTAGAAATATACCCCGTTAGCCAGCAGGTTACCCCAATTGTCATGCCCGTCCCAACTGGTCTGACCGGATATGGCCTTGGGGAATATGCGCACCAGATTGCCGCTCTGGTTGAAGATCCGGATTTCATATTCCAACCGGTCCTTGCCCGCATCCGGATCCCCGAACTCCAGATCGGCGGGCGGCATGAGAGTGCCGAAATGGAAGGTGGTGCCATCGCGCTTCATGGGATTGGGGAAGTTGTAGGCGCTGAATACCGCGATGGAACTGTCCACGGTCAAGTCCATCTGCAATTGCCGCTGGCTGATATTGCCATAGCCGTCCCGGGCGGAGACCTTGAGCAGATGCGGGCCCGGTTGGATGCTCTTTTTGTTCAGGGAGAATTGATAGGACTTGAGATTCAGCTCATCGATACCGGGCAAGGGATGGAAGGGATCGAGCACGCCGGGGATTTCCAGCGTGGTGCCTTCATCCGGCCCCTCCGCCGAAAGCACGCCACCCAAAGAGTCTTGGACATAGATTTGCATGCAGTACGGCAGGGACAGTTTCACGTGATCGGGGAAGTCCAGGTTGGCCGTCTCCTTGGTTTCGCAGCCGGTGATACGGATGCGGGGCCCTTTGCCATCCGAATCGGTGGCGCAGGCACTTTGGGCCGTGCCGTTGATATGCAAATTCAATCTGGCGGTGGTCCCTTCCATCTCCACGCTATCGTCCCAGGCGAAGACCTGGACCTGGGCGGTGGTGTCGCCGAAGGAAATCTGCTTGGGGATGAAATACTCCGTCGAGAAGGCGCCGTCCTTGTAAGGGAATGTCCTCTCGAACAGGATATTGCCCCGCTTGTCCGCATCCTGGGGATTGGTGCCTTCGGATTTATAGTGCTTGTGTACCGAACCGGCGACGATTTTCACGTTGACCTTGCCGGTGCCCGAGCCTCCGGTGATGCGGCCCTTGAGGGTGCTGCAGTCCAGGGCCTGGATGGAGTCCATTACCTGGGTCATGGACACGTTGAGCTGGGGCTTGCGGAGCAGCAGGACAGGCTCGCCAAGCAGGTTGTATTTGGAGTCATTATTGATGTTTCCTGATGCACCTGAGTTTTTCGCTTCCCGTAATGCGTCTCCCACAGTTACGACCATTCCGGTGGAGTCCGGAGGAAAGACGCGATCATAGAAGGCATGTGCCAGCGCGACATTTTCCAGCGGATAGGATTCCCGCGTCGCGGAGATGGCGGCTATCGCGCCTACCCCTTGATGTTTCACGAACTGTTCACTCATACCCTCGCTGGTCAGGCTTTCAAAGCGCCCCACGGTGCAGGAGAAGGCATTCACCATAGGGGTGCGGCCTTCATTGTGCATGCGGGATAGGGCATTGTCGGTCTGGAGCAGTACTTCGTCCGCCCATTGGTTGGAGGCGCCATGGCCCACGTAATTGATCATCAGGGCGCCGCGGTTGATCAGGGACAGCAGGTCTTGGGCGGCTTCCGGCTTGTGGTAAGCGGAATTCATCGGGTAATCCAGGAGATAGATCTTGTCGATGGTGACGCCTTTTTCATTGCTGGAAATCCGCCGCCCCAAATCGTCCGAAGAGGTGGTGTGTCCGTAAATGATCGGATCTATGTCCCCTGGTGCGCCACGCTGAATGTTGTCGTCCGCTACCATCACTACACGGCCGCGCCATTCCCCGGCCAGGGCCGGATTTTCAAAATCCGCCATCTTCTTGAGGTAATTCGCGGCTTCATCCGTGTTCTGTACCGGCAACCGGCCCAGGGCCACGTCAAGTCCGTCCGAGGGCCCGATGTCGCCCGGGTCGAGCATTCCATAGAAGTCATCGGAAGCCGTTGCCTCCCCGTCAATGTTGAACTCATTGGGCGGAATGAGATTGGGCGGCGAGGATTTCATCTGGGAAGCGCGGATGTTGCGGCAATCGTAGTTGCCATCGCCAAAGAAGACCACGTACTTGAGCCGGCCGGATGCGGATTTGTTCCCCCAGCCGTTGTACGCATAGCGGAGGAAGTCGCGGATGGCCGGGACCGACATGCGACCGCTGGAAAACTGGCGGTAGATATCCTCCACCAGCACCACTTCCGTCTTCACCTGGAAGGCGCGCTTGGCCGAGTTGCGGTAGTCCCGCAGGGCGAAGGCCTGCTCCAACAGGGGCCGAGGCGCCACGATCAGATATTCCGGATTCTTTCCGTCCCCGGTGCCAAGGTTCCGGATGGCTCCGGTCGCGGGGAGGCCTTCCATTTCCATGGAAGCCGCGGTAAGGGGCACCGCATTCCGGAACAGAAAATATTTCGCATCCGCATTCAGTACCAGGCTGTCGGTGAAAATACCCTGACCATCCAGGGTCATCAGGCGTCCGGCCACGCCATCCTCGATGCGGAGGCAGGTCAACCCCGCCCCGCCCTGTACTTTGTAGGACACGGTCTTTCCGGTTTCAGGTGGGAAAATCCAAAGCGGGTCGCCCGTGAAGACATGGTTTTTCCGGTACCGGATCGTGTACCCTTTAAAGCCCATTTTGCGACCGCGCCATTGCAGTTTGTCCAATTGGAAAGCCGGCGGGGAGGCCAATGGACCCGTCCACACATACCAGGCTCCCGGGGATCCGGTATTGGGCAGGTAGTCCAACTTTTTCCCATTTTCCCCGTAATAGGGCGTGAAATCGTCATTGGTGCTCGAAGTGTAAACGTAGAATCCGAGCAACAGTGAATCATTCCCATTGCTTGCCGCGAGATTGGGCAATGTCGCGGTCTCTTCGCTGAACAGGTTCTGGCGGGTCAGAGTGATTTCCGTGTCCGGGTTTTCACATCGGCCCTTCCAGTACCAGAACCAATCGTCGCCGGTTTCTTCATCTTTATGACTGGGACGAGATAGATCGCATCCCCCCGTCTGCAAATCCTTTCCCGCGCGAAGGAAACCGTAAGAGTTGGTCAGGAGAGAGCCCGTGGCAGGAGATGCCGCGGAAGCCGTCAGCCGTGGACCCGCCGCTATCCCGCTGGCGTAGTCGAGGTAGTAGCCGTTCTCAAAAGAATAAGGATCGTTGGAAAACTCGAATTGGATCCTGGCGGTATCGGACTGGCGTCTCCACACGCTGGTTCCGTGGCCGAAGAAGCGGATCGAATCCTGGTCGTCGAAGGTGCCGTTATCGTTCTTGTCCACCACTTCCATGGGAATCTCCCGCAAGGTGCCGGAAGCCGGCTCGGTCGAATCCATATGGCGGGACAGGGTGTCGTTGATGCCCGTGAGCAGGCGCAGGTTCCCGATCTTGACGCCGCTCAATTCCAGCCCGCTCGCCACCTTGGACAGTTCGGAAAAGGAAACCGAGTACATCCGATCTTCCCTGAAGCTCTCCACCGCCTTGTCCCCGATCCTGATCTTGATGAACTTGGCCCCAAGCGAATCCCGGGCGGCGGTCGTCTTGGCCAAAGGGCGCGGCCGCGGCGAGGGATAGAGATAAGCGCCCCCGTCGGGATTCTTGACCTCCCGGCGGTAATTGCCCGTCAGGCGCAGCGTGGAAGGGCGCGGCAGGACAGTGCCGAAGTCCACCTGCACCTGCATGCGTTTGATGAGGGTGAGGGTTTTGGACGCTTCGGACCAGAGGGCCAAGGGCACTTCCAATCCACGCACGGGAGCCCCGCGCAGATAGCGGATGTCGAAGGACCGGGCGATGAGGCCGCGGGCATCCCGGTAGGATTCGGGATCGACGTGGTATTCCCATTTGGAAGGCGTGGGTGTTTTCGGATAGGGCGCGATGCCTTCGGGCACGGGGCGGGTTTCCGACTCAAGGATGCGGAAGGTGACGGTGGGGACATTGGGGCCGGTGAGAACATTGAAGCGATAGACGGGGAGGTCGGGAGCGCCGGGACGACCCGATTCCAGGCAGCCTTCACAGGTGACCTTCATGCCCGGAGTGACGCCAACGGGCTGCAGGGATGGGGTGGGAACCGTGAGCTCCAGGACCAGGCGGCCGGGGCTGTCTTCCAGCACCTTGTCCAGGTGGGTGCCAGGCCCCGCGGCCTCCACAACGGCGTGAAGGCAAAGGAGCAGCAAGGGTATGCATTCGTATTTGATCATCAGGACATTTCCGCGCGTGCCCTAGATGAATACCAAGGTCGCGGAACGATGTCACGCCGGAAACCGGATTTGAGAGCGGTTTTTTTTACCGGGGGATCAGCGGGATATCACCAGGATGTTGCGGGCGCAACACTCCGGGGCCTAACGGGATATCACCAGAGTATTGCGCTTGGAACTCAAAGTCCGGTAGTCCGGTTTCGCGTTGAAGTCGGTGAGGATTTGGCGGGCCGTGACCTTGTAGAAATACACGCCGTTGGCCAGCAGGTTACCCCAATTGTCATGCCCGTCCCAGTTCGTCTGGCCCGATACGGCTTTCTGGAAGATCCGCACCACGTTGCCGCTCTGGTTGAAGATCCGGATTTCATATTCCAACCGATCCTTGCCCGCATTGGGATCCCCGAACTCCAGATCGGCGGGCGGCATGAGGGCGCCGAAATGGAAGGTGGTGCCGTCGCGCTTCATGGGATTGGGGAAGTTGTAGGCGCTGAATACCGCGATGGAACTGTCCACGCCCAGGTCCATCTGCAATTGGCGTTGGCTGATGTTGCCGTAGCCGTCCCGGGCGGAGACCTTGAGCAGATGTGGGCCCGGCTGGATGGATTTCTTGTTCAGCGAGAACTGATAGGACTTGAGATTCAGTTCATCGATGCCGGGCAAGGGATGGAAGGGATCGAGCACGCCGGGAATCTCAAGCGTAGTGCCCTCATCCGGGCCCTCGGCCGAGAGCACGCCGCCCAGGGAATCCTGCACGTAGATCTGCATGCAGTACGGCAGGGTAAGCCTCACGTGATCGGGGAAGTCCAGGTTGGCCGTCTCCTTGGTCTCGCAGCCGGTGATGCGGATGCGCGGGCCCTTGCCGTCCGAATCGGTGGCGCAGGCG
Source organism: Fibrobacterota bacterium (assembly GCA_028287505.1). Lineage (GTDB taxonomy): Bacteria > Fibrobacterota > Fibrobacteria > UBA11236 > UBA11236 > Chersky-265. The sequence goes on from JAQBPN010000107.1 coordinate 30,734, forward strand.
CTTTGGGCGGTGCCGTTGATGCGCAGGTTCTGCTTGGCGGTGGAGCCTTCCATCTCCACGCTGTCGTCCCAGGCGAAGACCTGGACCTGGGCGGTGGAGTCGCCGAAAGAGATTTGCTTGGGGATGAAATACTCCGTCGAGAATGCTCCATTGGTATACGGGAATGTCCGTTCGAACAGGATATTGCCGCGCTTGTCCACTTCCTGCGGGCTGGTGCCTTCCGCCTTGTAGGTCTTGTGGATGGAACCCGCGACGATTTTCACGTTGACCTTGCCGGCGCCCGAGCCCCCCGCAATGCGGCCCTTGAGAGTGCTGCAATCCAGGGCCTGGATGGAATCCATCACCTGGGTCAGGCCCACGTTGAGCTGGGGCTTACGAAGGAGAAGGACCGGCTCGCCCAGCAATTGGTATTTCAAATCGTTCAGGTTGTCGATATTGGTCTCGCCCCCGTTCTTGGCTTCCCGCAAGGCGTCTCCCACCGCGACCACCAGACCCGAGGAGTCTTCGGGAAATGCCAATTGATAAAAGGCATGGGCCAGCGCGATATTGGGCGCGGGAAAGGATTCCCGGGTGGCGGAGATGGCGCCTATCGCGCCTATGCCTTTCTGCTTCACGAACTGTTCGCTCATGCCTTCGCTGGTCAGGCTTTCAAAGCGGCCTACGGTGCAGGAGAAAGCATTCACCATGGGCGTGCGGCCTTCATTGTGCATGCGGGAAATGGCATCGTTGGTCTGGAGCAGCACTTCATCCGCCCATTGGTTGGAGGCGCCGTGGCCGACATAATTGATCATCAGGGTGCCGCGGTTGATCAGGGACAGCAGGTCCTGGGCGGCTTCCGGCTTGTGGTAGGCGGAGTTCATCGGGTAGTCGAGGAGATAGATCTTGTCGACGGTGACGCCTTTTTCATTGTCGGTGATCCGCCGTCCCAATTCGTCCGAATCGGTGGTGTGCCCGCGGGAAATCAGATCGATATCTCCCGGGTTTCCGCGCTGGATGTTGTCGTCGGCGGCCATCACCACACGGGAGCGCCATTCGCCGGCCATGGCGGGGCTTTCGTAATCCGAGATTTTTTTGAGGTAATCGACCGCCTCATCGGCTGTCTGGATGGGAACACGGCCCAATGCCAAGTCCAGCTTGCCGCCCGTATAGCCGAAGTCGCCCGGGTCCAGCATCACGTAGAAGTCGTCGGAAGCCACTTCCTCCCGGCCGCCGTCCACGATGAACTCGAAGGGGGGGATGAGGTTGGGCGGCGCAGCTTTCATCTGGGAAGCGCGAATGTTACGGTAATCGTAGTTGCCATCGCCGAAGAAGACCACGTACTTGAGCCGGCCGGATGCGGCATTGTTCCCCCAACCGTTGTAGGCGTAGCGGAGGAAGTCGCGGATGGCCGTGACCGACATGCGGCCGCTGGAAAACTGGCGGTAGATATCCTCCACCAGCACCACTTCCGTCTTCACCTGCAAGGCCCGCTTGGAGGAGTTGCGATAGTCTCGCAAGACCGCGGCTTGTTCCAACAGGGGCCGGGAGGTCACAATCAGATATTCCGGGTTCTTGAGGTCCCCATTTCCCAGGTTGCGGAGGGCTCCCGCCGAAGGCAGGCCGTCCATCTCGAGGGAAGCGGCGGTCAAAGGGACGGCGTTCCGGAACAGGTAATATCTTGCATTCGCATTCGAGGCCAGGCTGTCCGTGAAAATCCCCTGACCGTCCAGGGTCATTCTGCGGGTAGCCACGCCGTCCTCGATGCGGAGGCAGGTCAACCCCGCCCCGCCCTGCACTTTGTAGGAAAGGGGCTTTCCGGTTTCAGGAGGGAAAATCCACAGCGGCTCTCCCGAAAAGACATTGTTACGGCGATACCGGACGGTAAAGCCTTCGAACCGCATTTCGCGTCCACGCCACTGAAGCTTGTCCAAGGCAAGGGCGGGAGCACCGGGCAGCGGATGTGTCCATACGAACCAGGTGCCGGGGGATCCGGTATCCCGGTAGGGCTCCAGGGTGTCCCCCGACCCGCCGAAGTAAGCCGTGAAGACACTGTCCGAATGGGAGGCGTAAGTGTAGAACCCCAGGAACAGGGAATCGTCCGGGCCGGTGCGGATGTAGTCCGGGAGGGTGGCGGTCTCTTCGCTGGTCAGGTTCTGCCGGGTCAGGATGACTTCCGTGTCCGCATAGGTTTCACACCGGCCTTTCCAATACCAGAACCAATCGTAGCCGGTTTCTTCATCCTTATGCATGGATGGATCACATCCCGCGGTCAGCAGATCCTTTTCCGCCCGGAGGTATGAGTAGGAGTTCGTCAGAGGGGTACCCGTGGCGGGAGATGACGCGGAAACGGAGAGCCTCGGGCCTGCTTCGATACCGCTTGAGAAGTCGAGATAGTACCCGTTCTCGAAGGAATAGGGATCGGAGGAAAATTCGAATTGGATCTTGGCGGTATCGGCAAGGCGCTTCCAGACGCTGGTCCCATGGCCGAAGAAGCGCAGCGAGTCCTGATCATCGAAGGTGCCGTTGTCGTTCTTGTCCACCACTTCCATGGGGATCTCCCGCAAGGTGCCGGAAACCGGTTCGGTCGAATCCATGTGGCGGGGCAAAGTGTCGTTGATGCCCGTGAACAGACGCAGATTTTTGATCTTGACGCCGTTCATTTCCCCGCCGGCCACCTTGGACAGTTCGGAAAAGGAAACCGAGTACAGGCGGTCTTCCTTGAAGCTCTCCAACGCCTTGTCCCCGATCTTGATCTTGATGAATCTGCTTCCCAGGGAATCCCGGGCAGCCGTCCTCTTGGCCAGGGCGCGCGGGCGCGGCGAGGGATAGAGATACGCTCCCCCATCGGGATTCTTCACCTCCCGGCGGTAATTCCCGGTCAGACGCAGGGAGGACGGACGCGACAGGATGTTGGCGAAGTCCACCTGCACTTGCATGCGCTTGATGAGCGTGAGGGTTTTGGAATCTTCGGACCAAAGGGCCAAGGGCACTTCCAATCCGCGAACGGGGGTCCCGCGCAGGTAGCGGATGTCGAAGGGCCGGGCGATGAGGCCGCGGGCGGCCCGGTAGGATTCGGGATCGACGTGGTATTCCCATTTGGAAGGCGTGGGTGTTTTCGGATAGGGCGCGATGCCTTCGGGCACGGAGCGGGTTTCCGACTCAAGGATACGGAAGGTGACGGTGGGAGGATTGGGCCCGCTCAAGACATCGAAGCGGTAGACGGGCAGATCGGGGGCGCCGGGGCGCCCGGATTCGAAGCACCCGGGACAGGTGACCTTCATGCCCGGGGTGACGCCCACGGGATGCAGGGACGGGGCGGGGACGTTGAGTTCCAGGATCAGGCGGCCGGGGCTGTCTTCCAGCACCTTGTCGAGAGGGGCGGCGGCGAGGGCGGGAACGGCAGCGGACAGCAACCCAAGGAGCAGGAAAGGAACCCATGAACCGATCCGTTTACCGATGCCTGTCATGAGTCTCCGCCGGTGCTCCTGGACACCCGCTAAAGGGGCGAAATTGCGTCCAATATACTTACAAAGTCCGGCTGGGAGGGGAAAGCGGGGATGGGGTTTTTGTGCCTATTTCCAGATGAAGTAGGTGCCTTGGCGGACCGAAGGCAGCCAATCCCTCGCGGCTTCGGCGAGGGGTCCGAAGGAAGAGGACGTTTTCGAGGCCAAGGCGTTTTCAATCCATGATTTGGAGGGTGGTTCCCTCACGACGATGGGCTCGCCTTCCAGCTTCACCAGGCCGGCCAGGTAATGCTTGGCTTCCTGATACCCGCCCAGGGTGTCCACCAGGCCGTAGGCTTTGGCCTGGCTGCCGGTCAGGATGCGCCCATCGGCTATTTTCATGAGTTCGGATCTTTCGATCTTCCGGCTGGCCAGGATATCCGAGATGAACTGCCCGTAGGTATTGTCGATGACCGTCTGGAGATAACGGATTTCTTCCGGCGTGGGCGGCCGCGCGAAGTTGCCCACGTCCTTGAGGGCGCCGCTCTTGATGGTATTCATCTTGATGCCGACCTTCTCCATCAGCTTTTCCGCTTCCGGGAATTGCAGGATCACGCCGATGCTGCCCGTCAGGGTCCCGGCGTTGGAGAAGATGCGATCGCCGGCCAGGGACACATAGTAGCCGCCGGAAGCGGCCAGATTCCCCTGGCTGACCACGATGGGCAGACCTTTGGCCTTGAGGGTTTTCAGCGCCGAATGGATTTCCTGGGAGGCCCCCACGGCGCCGCCGGGAGAATCGATGCGGAGCAGGATGCCTTTGCAGCTCTTGTCCTCCGAGATGCGCTGGATGCTCTCCATATAGGTGTCCGAGCTCATGATGGGGCCTTCCAGCCGGAGCTCGGTGATGTGGGCGCGGCGTTCCTTGAACCCGTCGGTATTGGCGGCCAGGCGCCCGAACAGGGCGAAGACCGATCCCAGGAAAAAGAACACGGAGATGACCAATATAATCGCGAGGGCGGCCATGATTTTGGCGAATCGGCTCATGAGAGGGTACCCTCCGGTGGATGGATTATTTGACCCGGACCCGGGTGCCGGGCCTTAGGACCGACGCCAGCTTGCCGTTCAGGTCCTTGAGTTTCTGTACGGTAGTGCGGTATTTCACGGAGATGTCCCACAGGCTGTCTCCGTCCTTGACGACGTAGAAGACTTTCTCTTCCTTGGCGGGCGGAACGCGTGGGCTGATGAAACCGGCCGAAGCCATCGGGGCCATTTTGGCGGACTTGAGCGCCTGCGCCGCGGCCGCGGGGGATTTGTACTCGGGGTCGTCGGAGCTGTCGTCGCCGTCGGAGGCGTCGGCTTTCCCGGAAGCGGAAGCCGCCTTGTCGGGCTCGTTCCCGCCCTTGGGGGCCACGTACTTCAGCTTCTGCCCCACCTGGATGCGGTTGCCCTCGAGGTTGTTCCATTGGCGGAGATCATCCTCGCTCACTCCCAGCGAACGGGTCAGGGAATACAGGGTCTCCCCCGTCTCCACGGTATGCACGCCGAACTTTCCCGCGGGAGGCGCCACTACGTTGCCGGGGGTTTCCACGGCGCGCGGGGCTTTCTCCCTGGGAATGATGGCCATGGCGGCGACCGGAGGTTCACGATGGATTTCAGGCTCATCGGATCCGTAGCCGGACTGGGCCTTGCCGGACAGCTTCAGCCGCTGGCCCGCCCTGATGAGCGTTCCCCGCGACATGTTGTTGGCCGCCAGCAACGCGGAAACCGTGGTGCCGAAACGTCTCGCGATATCGAAGAGGTTGTCGCCGGATCTCACTCGGTAAGTCCCGCCCTTGAATTTGGATTGGCGCGCCGGAGCTTCCGCCACGTCCTGCTCAAGATATTTTCCCGCATCCTCGGGAGCCAGCGGAATCAGGAGACTTTGGCCCTTCTTGAGCCGATTGCCTTTGATCTTGTTGGTGGCCCGGATGGCCGCCACGGAAACCCGGTATTTGGAGGCGATGCCGGAGAGGTTTTCGCCCTTGCCCACGATATGGTGGCGCCAATTGACCAGTTGGGACTTGTCCAGGAGTTCGTAGTTGCGGCAGAATAGGTCCCGGCTGCCGGTGGGCAGATAGAGGATATGGGCGATGCGGTTGGGGGGCGTGCACCAGCGGCGCAAGGAGGGATTCAGGGAAAGGATGGTATCCTCGCTCACCCCTGCCGATTTGGCGATGGTGGCGATGGTGAGGCAATTGGTCACGGTGACGGTATCGAAAGAGAGGGCGGACTCGGGATTTTCGATCTTGAACCCGTAACGCTCCGGGTTGTGCCCGATGATCATGGCGGCCAGGATCTTGGGGACGTAGAAGCGCGTTTCCTGGGGCAAGGGCATCTTCCAATACCCGCGCGTGGAATCCTGGGCCAGGTATTTCCGGATCTTGCCTTCGCCGCAATTGTAGGCGGCCATGGCCATGTGCCAATCCTGGAACTCATCGTGCAGGTCGTTCAGGTACTCCAGGGCCGCATCGGTGGCCAACATGGGATCCCGGCGCGGATCGTACCACCAGTCGTCCGCCAGGCCGTAACGCCTGCCCGTACCGCTGATGAACTGCCACATGCCGCTGGCGGACGCCTTGGACCAGGCTTTGGGGTTGAACCCGCTCTCCACCATCGCCAGGTAGATCAGGTCCTTGGGCATGCCCTTTTCCTCGAGCTTTTTATGGACCAGGCCCTCGTAGCGGGATTTGCGCGTCAGCCATTTGGTGAAATACCCCTTGCCCGGTCCCATGAAGACCGCCATCGCCTGCAGGATGCGGGGCTCCAGCGGAGTGGTCAGGGGCAATTCGTAATTACGGGGATCGATCTGGTGGGTGATCGAATCCATGGCCTTGACCGAGGAATCCGGGACCTCTTCCATCTCCTCGTTGAACTGGGCGGTCCAGGGCACGGGCTGGGCCATCTGGCTGGTCATGGCCACGGTGAAGATCAGCAGCTTCTGGACGCTGTCCCGGTAGCCCTTGATGTGGGAAAGCACCGTGGGGCTCAGGGAATCGGTGGCCTCCAGGGCGGACAGGCGCGTCAAAGCGCTGTCGAAGTCCTCCCCGGCCTGGAACCACAGGGAATCCTTGATGCTCTCGTGGCCCAGATTGACGAACTCGGCCACTTCCGAAAAGAGCATCTGCTCTTCCGGGACCAGGACGGGCGCCTTGGTGACGGCGGCGGCGGAATCGGCCTTCAACACCGAGGCCTTTTGGGCCGGCGGTTTACTACCCGAGCAGGCCCACAGGAAAGCGAGGGCCGATAGCAGGCATAACTGCTTTTTCAAAAATGCCTCGCTGCCGGGGTGGGCAACACTGGAATATGGGACGGCGACGGGAAGGCGGAAGCCCGCTTATGCAGGCTGGGCAGGGGGAAAGGCCCGGGGAACGGGGCCCTGCTACTCCTCGAAATCCAAATCCTCGGCGTAATCATTCCACATGTCGGTCTTCTTGAACTTGGGATTGTCGAAATCGACTTCTTCGTTTTCGTCCTCTTCCTCGTCATCCTCGTCGACCTCGTCCTCTTCGTTTTCGAAAGGTTCCAAGTCGTCGAAGTCGTCGTGCTTCGGACGTCTGCCAGCTTCCCATTTGTCGGCATTCTCCATACTGGCCTCCTACAATTTTATCATAATTTTTGCAAATATATCTTGGGTTCCAGGATTGTCAAGCTATTTATCGGACGCGGCAAGGCATTTCTTGGCCTGGGACCGGGGGATCCTGGAAATGGGATTTGAGGTAAAGTAAAAAAATGCAAAGGCCGAAAACAACGGCAACGTCGTCCCGGGTTCCGCAGCCCGGCTTGGATGGCCCTTCATTGCTTGTTCACGAACTGCATGGGAAATGACACGGGGACGTCCCCGTTGGCGTTCGGGTCCGCCCGGAACCGCCATTTCCGGACGTTTTGCAGCACTTCCGAGTTGAATCCGGAATTGTCGATGGTGCTCTTCTCGTTCACGATGCGTGCGTCCTTGACTGCGCCGGTGGGGTCGATGAGTATACGAATGGTAAGATTTCCCTCAAAGACGATGCCCTTGCGCATGAATTTCTGGTAAAGGAACTCCAGCTCGCCCTGGTTGTTCTCGATGGTGCCGAAGATAGCTTCCTGACGCATGGGATCGGCAATGATTTTCGCGACCGCCCTTTTCGCTTGCACGTCCTTTTTCAGGGTGAAGGCGATTTTCTCGGCCTCGGCCTTCACGGCCTTGTCCTTCTTGTCCTTTTCGGTCTTCATCGCGGCGGTGTCCAACTTTTCCATCTTCTCCAGCTTGACCGCGGCCACCTCCTCGACGGGAACCGCCGCGACCGGTTTGGGCCTGGCCACGTCCAGGGTCTTCAGGCTGTTGATGAACTTGAAGTCCTGATACTGCTCGATCTTCTTCAGGGCCGATTTGGCGAGATCCTCGTCGTTGCTGTAGAACTTGCCCAGGACGTACAGCCGGCGGTTGGCCTTCTTGGCCTCCTCGGAATTCGGCGCCGATTGGATGACGCTGCGGTAGGTCAGGACGGCATCGCTATCCTGGCCCATTTCCTCCTGGGACCTGGCGTACAGGTACCGGCTCTGGAGCTTTTCCGCGGGATCCGACTCCGGATTGGAAATGACCTTCTGGAGGCTCTTGGCGGCCTCGGTGTAATTGGCCAGGAGGAAGAGCTGGCGTCCCGCGGCGAAGGGCGTTTGCTTGCTGTCCTTGGCCAGGCGGACCTGTTCTTCGAGCCCATGGGTCAGTTCCCGCAATTTGATGGCGACGTGCGCTTCCTCGGTTTCCGGGACCAGGGACACTACGCTGGTGAAATCCTCCTTCGCCTTGCGGTAGTCGCCGGTGAGGCTGGAGCAGAAGCCGCGATGCAGCAACAGGGTGGCGGAGATTTCCGGGGACAGGTTGGGGCCGTTCAGCCCTTTGGTGTAGATTTCTATGGCCTTATCGTATTTGCGCGATCGCTCGAAGAAGTAGGCCGCTTCCAGATCCTGCTGCACCACGTTGGGCACTTCGGCCTTGGCCCGCTTCTTACCCAGGATGAATCCGACGGTGCCGATGGCGGCCCCGATAATCCTGGACTTGAGGCTGGATTCCCGGTTATCCGCCACCAGCAGCTTGCCCGACGCCAGGGACTGCATCTTGAGCTCCATGGCGGTCTCGTCCTCTTCGGGCTGGTTCTGGCGCCGCTTGATCAGTTCGAAACGGGCCAGCATGTTCAGGGCATGGCTGGAGTTGGAGGTCTGCGACAGGGTTTCCATCGCCCGGTTGTACTCGTTCATGCGGTACTGGATGATGGCTTCGTTGGTGTACAGCGAGAAAAGAATCAGCGCGATGATGAGAACGATGGGCCGGTAATTGTGCCAGAGGTTGCTGATGTAACCGAACTGGGATTGGCCGGGGGAGTCGCCCACGTCAGTTGGTCCGCTTATCGATGGCGTACGTGCTGCCTTCCGTCTTCTTGACGAATTTCTTCATCTCGGCGGCGATGGACACGATGGCGCGGTGATCGGTGACGGGACGGTAATGGTTGCTGGCCACCGCCAGCGAGATGGACATCAGGGGGAAGCGCATGCGCCGGCCCTGGCGGTCCAGGGATTCGATGAATCCGGACTTGGCGTCGGTCTCGTTGTAGAACTGCTTCACATCGCTGTCGAAAGCGGTGATGATGCCTTTGCAGATCTCTTCCCAGTTGTTGTACCCGGTCACGATCACGAAATCGTCGCCGCCCTCGTGGCCCACGAAGGTGTACGCGTCGCCGAAGCGCTTGGCCGCGTCCAGGAAGGAATCGCGGCAGTAGAGGATGGCGTCATCGCCCTTGGAGAATCCGTACTTGTCGTTGTAGGCCTTGAAGTTGTCCAAGTCCCCGTAGATGACCGCGAACTCGTAATTGTGGTGGATCATTTCCTCGATCTTCGCCACGATGACGTTGTTGCCCGGCAGGCCCGTGAGCGGATTGGCGCCCTTGGCTTCTTCGCGGATGCGCACCAGGCTCAGCATCATTTCCTTGAAGGCGTTGGCCAGCAGGCCTATCTCGTCGTCCTGTTTGATGTCGATGGCCTGGTTGAAGTCGCCCTTGGAGACTTCGTGGGTGATCTTCTCGAGCTTGGAAATCGGCACGATCACGATTTTGCGCAGGAACAGGGCGAAGATGAACTGCAGGAAAATAACGATGACGGTGACGAGCAGGCACAAGCGGAGGAGGACGTTCTTCTCTTCTTCCAGGCTTTTGACCTTGATGGGGAATTTCCCCACGATGACTTCGCCGGTTTTCAGCGAGAGCGGGATGTAGAGGTTGATCAGCCGCTCTTTGATGTGGATGTCGTGGTAGAACTCTTTGTCCTCGAGTTCCGATTTGGCGATGGCGCGGTTGAGGACGATTTTCTCGTCCGCGTCGGCCTTTACGTTTTTTCCCGTGCCCCGGTAATAGAGGACGTCTCCCTTCTCGGTGAAGACCGTGAGCTCCTTGAATCCGTCCTGGGCGGCCGCTTCGGAGATGCGCTTGTAGGCGTCGGGATTGGTCTTGTCGGTGATGAGGTCGCGCTGCTTGGCGAACAGGTTCTTGAGCTTGACCGATTGGTTCTCGGAAATCAGCTGCTGGTTGCGCGTGATTAGATCGCTCTGATTCTCCCAAATGATGAAATTGAAGATGGAAGTGATGACGATGGTGAGGACGATGTACAGGATCGCCGTCTTGTACGACAGCGAGTTCCTTCGGATTCCCAGCACTGAAACCTCAGTTGTTCCTTTGCCGCCGGTCGAATCCGACGATTCCCTGAAGTTTATCGAATAACTCCTTCGGGGTGCAAGGCTTTTCTAGCAACTGGAATCCCAGGTACCTGCGCACTTCCTTGTCCTCATCCGTCATGCCGGAATTGATCAAAAGCGCGCAGCGGGCGTCGGCGCTCAATCCGGAAAGGCCGAGCAGATAATAGTCGCGGCCAAATTCCTCAAACCCGGGCGCCTCGTTGATGAGCAGGAAATCGAAGCGCGGGAGCGGGGTCTTGTTCCAGTCCCGCAAGGGAGCGGAAACGTAGTCCACCTGGAAATTGCCCAGCTCCGCCTCCGCGGCGGCTTCCTTGAGGCCCGGCATGTCCCGGCCCAGATCCAGGATGAGCAGGCGGCGCTGGATCTGCCGCAGCGCCGAGGTCTTCCGCTTTTCCACCGGCAGGTGCACGATGAAAACCGATCCCTTGTGGCGGGTGGATTCGACGAACAGCCTGCCGCCGTGCAACTCCACGAACGACTTGCTGATGGCCAGCCCCAGCCCGTGCCCCTTCCCCGCCAGGTTGCTGCCCGCGCCGGTATGGAACTTCTCGAAGATGGCTTCCAGGTCCGCGGGGGCGATGCCCGGGCCGGTGTCCTGGATGGAAAGGGCGAGCACGTTGTCCTGTTGCTTGGAGCGCACCACGATTTTGCCGTTGGCCTTGGTGAACTTGATGGCGTTGCCGAGGATGTTGGAGAGCACGCGGCTCACCTTCTGCACGTCCAGGTACATGTCCTGCACCGGGTCCAGGGAGAATTCGATCTGGATGTTCTTGGCGTTGGCCAGGCCGCGCAGGGACTGGACGGCCAGTTCGACTTCCTTGTTGAAGTCCACCTTTTCCAGCTTGAGCTGGAGCTTGCCGGCGCCGATCTTGGCGGAGTCCAGCAGATCCGTGACCATGTCGATCAGGAACTGGCAGTTGCGGTGGATGGTGCGGATGGGTTCCAGCTGCGTGGCCTGCAGATTGCCCAATACGCCTTCCATCAGCAGCTCGGCATAGCAGATCATGGCGGCCAGAGGCGAACGCAGATCATGCACGGCCATGTGCAGGAAGTCGCTTTGGTGCTTGATGTTGTTGCCCTGGGACTCGATGCGTACGCGCAGGCGGCGGTTCACTATCTGCTGGGCCAGCAGTTTCGACTTCAACGCCAGGAGGGCATGCAGGCGGACGCGCAAAGAGGGCAGGGAATCCGGGCCTTCGGAAACCAGGGAATACCCCATCTCGAAGAGGGAGACCTTTTCCTCCATGCTCAAGGGTTCCGGAGAGACGGCGACGGAGTTGGCGAGCACGTAGAGCGCGTCCGCGTCCTTGTCCAGCATGGCGGGAAATTCCCGGGCGATGCGGGCGTCCACCAGGCACACCTGGCTGGAGTCCCCGCCGGGCGTGGTCTCCCCTTCGGCGAACGGAAATGCATCCAACGCTTTGCGGTACCGGACTTCCCACTCGGGATCCTTCGTGACAATCAGGATTTTAGGGGGCTCGGCCGCGACGGTACTCAATCGAGAATCCTCCTCAGGGCCCAACTAGATTCAACCCGCATTTCCCCCTAAAAGCGAGGAGCGGGCAGTTTGCCCTTTGGCAAACTGTATAGCGACGAGCCATTCTACGGGCCCTATGGATCCTGCAATTTATATTCGTGCAGCTTATTTCGCAGGGTGCGGATGCTGATATTCAGCATTTCCGCGGCCTTGGTGCGGTTGTCCCCGCAGGCTTCCAGGGTCTTGATAATCAGGATGCGCTCGGCTTCCGCCACGCTCATGCCGGGAGTCAGTCCCGAAGAGGACTCTCCGGGAGCGGTCTTCTGCGCTCCGTCCAGGCGCAAATGCTCGGTGGAGATGTCCCCCGCCTTGGCGAACACCACCGCGCGCTGGATGACGTTTTCCAATTCGCGCACGTTTCCGGGCCAGGCATGGGTCTTGAGGCGGGACAGGGCGTCCGGTTTCATTCCGGTTACCGTGAATCCGTTCTCCTTGTTGTACTTGGCGATGAAATGCTGCGCCAGCGGTTCGATGTCCGACATGCGCTCCCGCAAGGGAGGCACTTCCAGGGGAATGACGTTGAGCCGGTAGTACAAATCCTCCCGGAAGGTGCCTTTCTTGACCTCTTCCTGCAGGTTGCGGTTGGTGCTGCACACGATGCGCACGTCGATGGCGATCTCGTCGCTGCCGCCGATCTTGGTGATTTCCCTTTCCTGGAGCACGCGCAGCAGCTTGGTCTGGGCGTACAGGGGCATGTCCCCTATTTCGTCCAGCAGCAGGGTGCCGCCGTTGGCCAGTTCGAACTTGCCGATGCGTGTCTTGATGGCGCCGGTATAGGCGCCCTTTTCATGGCCGAAGAGTTCGCTTTCGATCAGGCTCTCCGGAATGGCGGCGCAGTTGATCTTCACGAAGGGGAAGCTGCTGCGGCGGCTCTTGGTATGGATGGCCTGGGCCAGCAACTCCTTGCCGGTACCGGATTCGCCCGAAATCATGACGGTGGAATTGGAGCTCGCCACCTCTTCGATGGTTTTCATCAGGCCGTCCACCACGGCGCTGGCTCCCACGAACTTGTAGCGTTCGCCCAACGTCTCGCGCAGGCGGCGGTTCTCGCTCTTGAGGCTGCCTATCTGAAGCACCTGCGACACCGTGTGCTCCAGCATTTCCACGCGGAAGCCCTTCTCCACGTCCTTTTCGATGAAGTCCTGCACGCCCACCTTCATGGCCTTCACCGCGGTTTCGATGGTTCCATAGGCGGTCATGAGGATGATGAGCGCGGACGGATCCGAGGCCAGCATCTTTTCGGCCATTTCCAGGCCGGTCATGCCGGGCATCTTGAAATCGGAAATCACCAGATCGAAACGCCCCGTTTCATAGGTCTCCAGGGCTTCCGGTCCGCTCTTGCATGCCTTCATCTTGTGGCCCAAGCGGCCCAGGCTGGTGGTGATGAGATCGCGGATCAGGGATTCGTCGTCGACTACCAGGATTTCAGCCATGCACGCTACCCCGCGTATCGATGCGTATCTCGAATCGCGTGAACCGTCCAGGCTCGCTGGTGACCGTGATGGTGCCGCCATGCAGGGTCACGATGCGCTGCACGATGGCCAGTCCCAGGCCGGTCCCCTGTTCCTTGGTGGTGAAGAAGGGATTGAAGATTTTGTCCATGATGTCCTTGGGGATTCCCTTTCCGTCGTCGATGATGGCTATTCTCAGGAAATCCTTTTCGTCAAGGTCCGCCCGGATGGTGATGCGCCCCTTGCCCTCGATGGATTGGATGGCGTTGAAGATCAGGTTCAGGAAGACCTGCTGGAACTTCTCGGGATCGATGCGCGCTTCCATCCGTTCGAACCTGTAATCGCGCGCGATGGCGATATCCTTGTTCTCCTTGGCGATCTCGATCTCGGCGTAGTTCAGGATCTCCTCCATCCACTCGATGAAGTCGACGCGCTGCAGGTTCAATTCCATGTGCCGGGTGTAGACCAGCAGGTTGGACACGATTTTGTTGAGGCTGGAGACGCCCTGGACGATTTTCTTGACCAGCGCGCGCCGCGGGTCGTCGCCTTCCAGATCGCGCTCCAACAGGCCCGCGAAGCCGCCGATGCCGGCCAGGGGATTGCGGATCTCATGGGCCACGGTGGCGGCCATCTCCCCCAGGGCCGCAAGCGTCTTGGCGTGCTGCATCTGGTTCTGCATCTGCTTGATATTGGTGAGGTCGGTGGAAATCTCCACGGCCCCCAGCACTTTGCCGTCGCGGTTCTTGACCACGCTGGTGGTATATCCGATGGGCTTGCCGCCCCCGCCTATTTTCCAGTATTTCTCGTGGCCCAGCAGATTGCGTTGGTGGCGCAGGGTTTCGATGAGGGGGAAATGCGCGTCGGCCTGGGTTCGGAACACTTCCGCATAAGACTTGCCCAAGGCATCTTCCGGCTTCATGGCGTAGATGCGTTCGGCGGAACGGTTGAACAAGGTGATGCGTTCCTCGGTGTCGATCATGACCACGCTGGAATCCAGGCTTTCCAGGACGGAACGGAGCTGGTTCTCGACCCGATCGGTCTCGCTGAAGGAGGCTTCCAGCTTCTGATTCTTCTCTTCCAGCTCCTGGCTGATCTTGTCGAACTTGACGCCCAGATCCTTATAGGCTCCTTCGAGCTTGGCGACATTGTCGTTGAACCATTGGAAGACCTGATCGAGTTGGGCGCGGGTCTCGCCGGGAAGTCCGTTTCCAGGGGATGCGGAGGCGTCCGGGGGCATTTCATTCGGAAGGTTCTGCATGGCGGCGCGGACCATGTCTTACTGCATCGAGCGGTAGATATTGATCATCTGGGAAAGGTCCGGCTCTTTGGCGGCGGGCTGCTGGGGTTGGCCGCCTTGTCCGGGCGCGGCTTGCGCGCCGGCGTCCTCGGCTCCGAACATGGCCTGATGCCTGGCCTGGATCCCCTGGGCCACGGTTTCCAGGGCCTCCAGGATTTCCCCCGGACGTCCCGCCCGCAACCCGGCGCGCGCCTCCGGCTGCAGACCTTCCCATTGATCCAGGAAGGGGCGCAGTTCGCCCTTTTCCTTGGCGATGGCCGCGAGGATTTCCTGTTGCCTGGCCAGCATGGCCGTGAGACCCTCCAGACCCTGGCTCTTGACGCCCTCCAAGGCGGTCATTTGCAGGCGTTCCAGCTCCCGGAAGGTATCCAGGTGCTTTGCCAGCAGGCCGGTGAAGGTATCCAATGGGAATTGGCCGCTAATCAAGAACCTCCTCGTACTCTTTCTGCCAAATGGTGTCTTCGCGCTTCCATTTGGCCTGGGAAGCCCAGTAACTATCAGGATAATTATCAATTACCCTCTTGTACTCATTCAAGGCCGACTCGAAGTTGTTCGTCAACTTGTAGATGTTCGCCATCTGGTAATGGACCCAGGCGGATTCCTTGTGATTGGGATATTTGGCCGCGAATTGGCGGTATTGGTTCATGGCGCCCTTCCAATCCTTTTTCCGGAACGCCATGTCCGCCAGGCGCAGCTGGGATTCGGCGCAGAGCTCCCCCAAGGCCGGGTCCTTGCAATCGATCATGGACTTGCGGAAATAGTCCATGGCGCGATCGGATCCGCCGTACTTGGCGTGCAGGAATCCCAGTTGCTGGGCCAGGGCGGCCTTGCGGGCCGGTTCCTTGGCGCTGGCGTAGGCCTTTTCCAGGTAGGCGGACCATTTCTTGCTGTCCTGCAAAAGCTCCCCGGCCTGGGAAAGGCGATAGTCGATCTCCTCCCGGGAAGGACCGGTGGCGGCATCTTTTCCCTCTCCCGATCCGGGTTTGATTTTCAACAACGCCTTCTCCGCCTTTTCGCCGTCCTTGAGTCCCAGGTTGGCCATGGCGGAAATATACCGGGCCGCGTCGTGGTACTTGGCGGAGTCCCCGGAGGCGGAACCCAGATAATCGTTGATGCGGTCGCGGGCGTTCTCCCAGAGGCCCAGCCGGAGGTAGACGGAAGCCAGATCGATGTTGGCGGCCTCGGCGTTGTCGGACCCGCCGTAGTTGAGCACGGTTTCTTTGAGCGTGTTCACGGCCTTTTCGAATTTCTCCTTCTTGCAAAGGTCATAAGCTTCCTGGAGTTTCCTTCCCGAAGGCGACGCATTATCCGGGATGAGAAAGAAAAAGGAACCGTCCCGGCCGAGCACCAGGGCCTTGGCCTCCTCGGCGGGGGTCTTGGGGGTGGCGGGAGGATGGGCCTCGCGCGTCTCCGCGGACGCGCTGTCCCCGCGCTTGCCTTCGCCGGCCTTGGCCGTATCCCCGGCGGCCTCGGCTTGAGCCTGGGCCTCGGGAGCCGCCTCCTGCTTGGCGGGCGCCCCACCCCGCATCTGGGCGAGGTAGGCTTCCGCCTGTTTGCGGCCGGGCTCGGATTTGGTGAGGGCGAGGTATTTTTCGAAAGCGGCGATGGCTTCGGGGAAGCGCTCCTGGCGCTGGAAGATGCGGCCCATGTAGAAATAGGAATTGAAGCCGCGATCGGGATAGGCGGTGGCGCGCTTGAAGTTGAACAGGGCCTTGGCGTATTCCCCTTTCTCGTAGCGCATCACGCCGCCCAGATAATAGGCGCCGGGGTGGCCCGGGGTCTTGGCAAGGCAGCGGCGCAGGGCCCCCGCCATGGCGTCGGTCTTGTTGTCGCGGTACAGGGCCAGCGCTTCCAGGAATTCCTTTTGCGCGTAGATGCCTTCCGCGCCCTTGGAGGGTATGGAGTCCAGGGCGGGCGAAAACACGGCTTCGGCGGCGGCGGCGTCCCTGGGGACGGCCGGAGCGCCCTGGCGGGGCGGCGGATTTCCCGCGGAGGTATCCTTGGGGTTACCCGGCTTGGCGGCCGGCGCGCCCGCGGGTTGCTTGGGCAGTTGGTGCAGCTTCTTGCGCTCTTCCTCCGCCCTGACCTTGTCCCCGGCCTTCTCGTAGGCCATCGCCAGACCTTCCCGCGCTTCCGCGAGATTGGGATTCTTGGCCAAGGCGATCTTATAGTTCTCCCCCGCCAATTTGAAGTTGCCCTGTTTCATGCGCAAGCCGCCGATGCGGGCGTAGATTTCCGGGGAATCGGGGTGTTCGCCCAGGTAGACCCTGAGCTCTTGGACCGCTTTATCGTATTCGCCCTTTTCCGCCCATTGGCGCGCCACCTCCAGACGGAGTTCGTCCTCCTTGGGGCGGGCATGACCTAAGGACAGGCACAAAGCCAAGGCCAGCAAGGTTTTGCGGAAAAAGGATGCGGGAAGAAGAACCATTCGCGTCATTATATGTAATGAGAGGGTGCGAAAGCAAAGCCGGGCTTGGGAAACGGGTTCAGGAAACCCGAAAGCGGCCCCGCCCGGCCGGAAAAGGGCGCCCACGCGCCCTGATTTTTCACTTCAGAGGGAACCTGAGCACCCGGACCCGGACCACGTTGCCGATGGACTTGATGGAAGCCACCAGGGATTCCGGCAGGTCCTTTTCCAGGTCGATGATGTTGTAGCCGACCTTGCCGTTGCTCGCATTCGTGAAGGACACGATGTTGAGCCCCGCATTGCCGATCACCTGGGTGATCTGGGCGATCATGTTGGGGACATCCTTGTTGATGACCACCACGCGGGTGCGGGTAGAGGCTTCCGGATAGATTTCAATTCCCGGGAAATTCACGGAGTTGGCCACGATGCCGTACTCCAGGTAGTTCCGCAGCTGGTTCACGGCCATCACGGCGCAATTCTCTTCCGACTCCGCGGTGCTGGCGCCCAAATGCGGGGTGCAGATCACGTTGGGCTTGCCGAGCAGGGCCTTGGAGGGGAAGTCGTTGATGTAGCCCCCGACCTTGCCGGAGTCCAGCGCCGCAATCACGGCCGCATCGTCGTAAATGCCTTTGCGGGCATAGTTCATCAGGATCACGCCGTTCTTGGCCTTCTTCAATTGCGCTTCGCCGATCAGATTGCGGGTCTTGTCGGAGAGCGGCACGTGCACGGAAATCACGTCCGCCTGGGAGATCACATCGTCCAGCTTGTGGGCGAGTTCCACGCGGGGATTGAGCAGATGCACGTTGGCGACCGTCGGGAACGGATCGTATCCGATCACCCGCATGCCGTGCTGGAGGCCGGCGTTGGAGGCCAGCACGCCTATCTTGCCCAGGCCGATGATGCCCAGGGTCTTACCTTGCAGTTCGAAACCGGAAAAGCTGGCCTTGCCTTTTTCCACCTTTTCGGAAATGGCCTTGTCGTCCGTTTCGGCGGCAAGGGCGTTGGAGAACTCCAGGCTCTTATGGATCTTGCGGGCATGGATGCCGAGCATGATGAAAACCAGTTCGGCGACCGCATTGGCGTTGGCGCCCGGAGTATTGAAGACGCATACGCCCTTTTCCGTGGCCTTTTCGATGGAGATGTTGTTGGTCCCGGCGCCCGCGCGGGCGATGGCCTGCATGCTGGGAATCTCGTCCGTGTCCACGATGGCGCTACGCACCAGCACCGCGTCCGGGGACGCGGTATCACCGGCAACCGCGTAATTGTCTCCGAAAAGCTTGAGCCCAAGGGGCGAAATGTTGTTCAGTGTTTTGATTTTGAAAGGCATCGGTCATCCTTCTTCAGGTTGGGTCGGGTTTGGGCCCTAAAGATAAAATAAACGCAGATGGAAAGGCCGAACTATGCGTCCGGCCCAGGGGGGAAATGGGGATTAAACCCTAATTGGGATGGGTGGGAAAGGTGGGCAGGAAATCCACCGACTCGGCCGGCGGTTTGTAGAAATAATAATAACCGGCATATCCGGCCCCGCCCAGGAAGGCCAAGGCCAGGGGGAACTGCCAGTAGATGGCCCTGCTCTTGCGCTTGAAGGCGTTTTCCGTATGCTTGTTCCATTTGAAATTCATGGTGATCACGCCATAGTCTTCCTGGATATCGTATTCCAGGTCGTAGGCGGTAAACAGGCTTACGCGCACCACATCGCGGATATCCGGCTTGAGGCCGGACACGTCCTTGTTCAAATCGAGCTTGAACAATTCCACCGTGCTGTTCGTGATCGGGTGCTCATGGATCGGTTCCATGATGCTCTCGCCGATATGCGTGTCGTAGAAATCGAACACCACGGCTTTTTTGATGGGGTCGTAATAATTGAAATAGGCTGAGGGCTTTTCCGTAAGGAGGAAAACGATGCTCAGTTCCTTGGAGCCCTCGGTGGGGCCGGGCTTTTTGGTGAACTGCACGCCTTCGATGGTGCAGATGACGCCTTCTTCATCCTTGGTGCGGGTGGGAGCGTCGGGGAAATCCACCAAATCCTCGTATTGGGCCGAGGCGGGGAGAATACAGGAGAGTGTAAAGAGCAAGTAGACGGGAAAACCTATGCGCACAATCTACCTTTCCGGAGCAAACCCTATCCCCAAGATAAGCCAATTCCCACCCAAGTCAATCGACAAGTATGGCCAAAGGCGCTCTTTTGACCGCCTGATTACCCTTCGATTGGGCTCGAAAAGATATAAAATCGACCCTGGATGTCCCCTATGTTCAATAAATTTTTACCAAACGGACGGTTTCCCAAATCGGAAGGACTCCCCGCCTGACTCGCAACCGACCCTTGCTGATTTTCCTCGCCTGCCTGGGGCTGGCCTGCGGACTGGGCGGCCTGCACTTTTTCAGGGATGCGACCGGGTCCGCCCCTACCCTATCCATACTCACGCCCCACGGGGACAATATCCGCCAGGAAGTGGGGGCGGCCTTCCAGGCCTGGTATCAGACCCGATATGGGGACGCCCCGGAACTGAGCTGGATCGATCAGGGAGGCACTTCCGAAGACCTCCGCTATGTCCAGTCCCGATTCTCCAAAACTCCGGCCTCGATAGGAATCGACCTGTTTTTCGGCGGAGGCACTCCCCCCTTCCGGACTCTGGCCCGGGACGGACTCCTGCGGGGAAAGGCCATTTCCCCCGCCTCTTTGGCGGAAGTCCCCTTGGAAGTGGGAGGCACCCGGGTGTATTCGGATTCCGAGGGCTGGTACGGGGTGGCCCTGTCCGGTTTCGGCATCCTGTACAACCGTTCCCTGCTGGCGGAAAAAGCGATGCCGGTTCCCGTTTCCTGGTCGGACCTGGCGGACTTCCGCGCCAATCAATGGGTGGCGAGCGTGGATCCGCGCGGCAGCGGATCCGCCCATGTCATCTACGAAATCATCCTCCAGAAGTTCGGCTGGGAAAAAGGCTGGCGGATGCTGATGCGCATCGCGGCCAACTCCAACCATTTCACCAAAGGCGCCTCCGCGGTAATGCCTCTGGTGTCCACGGGCGAGGCCGCTTATACCATCGCCATCGATCAATACGCCTGGTCCTTGATCGAAAAGCTGGGCGCGGATCGCGTGGGCTTCGTCCTGCCGCCCGGGGAAACCGTCACCACGCCCGATCCGGTGGCCATGCTCAAGGGCGCGCCCCATCCGGAAACCGCCGCCCGCTTCATCGAGTTCCTGCTCTCGGAACGCTGCCAGCTGCTTTGGGTTCTGAAGGCGGGCGTTCCCAACGGTCCCGCCCACCTTTCCCTCAACCGCATGAGCGTGCTTCCCAAGGTCGCCGACAAGCTGGATACCACCACCAGTTTCGTGCGCGGGAATCCCTTCCGGGAGGCCGGGAGCATGGACTGGGCCTATTCGGATTCCCTGACGGAGTCCCGCTGGGCCCTGGTGAACGATGCCTTGGGACTGTGGATGGTGGACAGTCATGCGGCGGCGCGCAAGGATTGGGAAGCGATCAACGCGGGAACGCCCAAGGAAAAAGACTCCACGGCGTGGGAGGCCGCCCTGCAGGCGGACCGCTTCTTCCGGCCTCCGGCATCCTGGGAGGAAATCGATCGGTACGCGGGAAAATGGAAGGACGAATCCTTCCGCAACGAAACCATGGCCAGGTGGGCACGGGAGCTGAATGATTGAAGTCAAAGGCATTCGCAAGACGTTCGGCGTCGGCGTACAAGTGCTGCGGGACGTGGACCTGGCCATCGCCGACGGGGAATTCTTCTGCCTGCTGGGACCCTCCGGATGCGGCAAGACCACCTTGCTGCGCGTGGTGGCGGGATTGGAAAAACCCGATGCGGGCACGGTGGCGGTGGGCGGGAAGGATGTCACGCAGGCGCCGCCCCATCTGCGCGGATGCGCCCTGGTGTTCCAGAATTACGCGCTCTGGCCGCATCTTACGGTGGCCGAGAACATCGCCTATGGATTGGAAGTGCAACGCAAGCCCAAGGCGGAAATCCGCGCGACCCTGGCCGATGCCTTCCGGGCCTATCAATTGGAAGGGCTGGAAGCGCGCTATCCCCATGAGCTTTCCGGAGGCCAGCAACAAAGGGTGGCTCTGGCGCGGGCCATGGCCATCCGGCCCCGGGCGGTCTTGATGGACGAACCGCTTTCCAATCTGGACGCGGCCCTGCGCAAGTCGTTGCGGCGGGAGTTGCTGGAATTCCACCGCCGCGCGGGCAGCACCATCCTTTACGTGACCCACGATCAGGAAGAGGCGTTGGCCCTGTCGGATCGCATCGCCGTGATGATGGCCGGAAAAATCATCGAACTGGGAAAGCCGGAGGATCTCTATGCCCGGCCGCGGACATTGGAGACGGCGCTTTTCCTGGGGGATATGAACTTGCTGCGGGACGGAAACATCCCCGCCTCCATGGACCGGTCCGCGGGATCCGGCCTGGCGGCCCCGGCGGCCATGAGCGCTCTCTGCATCCGTCCCGAAAACGTACGCGTGCATCCGCACGTGAGCGGCAGCTCCGAAGGGGCGGATGCCTCAGGCTTCCTGAAGGGAACCCTGGCCTTCACCGAGTTCATGGGAACCCATGCCACCTTGGGCGTGGATACGGCTTCCGGACGCATCCTGGCGCGCTCAGATCTTTCCCAGGCGCAGAGCTTGGATAAGGGGGCGACCCTGTTCCTGGAATTCCCCCCGGAGTATCGCCTATGGTACTGAAACCGGGCGCGGAGGCGATGCAAGTGTGGGCGCAGAGGCTTTTCCTGGGCGCCCTGTTGGGAACCTTTCTGGTCGCGCCGGCGCTGCTGATCCTGGCGGAAGCGTTTTTTCCGGGAGGCGATTTCAGCCTGGGATTGTTCCGCTCCATGGCCGTCAATCCGGTGCTCAGGCGCGCGCTCTTGAACAGCCTGGCCATCGCTTGCGGCGCCACCCTGCTTTCCGTGTGCCTGGCCCTGCCCTTCGCGGCCCTGCTGGGCCGTTACCGATTGCCCGGACGCAGCCTGCTCAAGACCGGTGTGATGATTCCCCTGCTGCTTCCGCCCTTCGCCGGGGCCATCGCGTTGCGACAATTGCTGGGGCGCTACGGCTCCCTCAACATCCTGCTCCAGAACATGGGTTGGATCCATTCCCCCGTGGATTGGCTGGGCGGAGGCATGCCGGGCGTGATCCTGCTGGAAGGCCTGCACCTCTTCCCCATCCTCTACTTTTCCCTGATCAACCACTTTGCCGCCCTCAACGGGGACAGCGAAGAAGCGGCCCTTTGTTTCGGCGGGAAGACCTCCGCGTACTACCGGAAAATCCTGTTGCCGGAAATCCGTCCGGGACTCCTGGCAGGCATGGCCCTGGTGTTCGTCTGGTCCTTCACCGATCTGGGCACGCCTCTGTTGATGGAATACCGCGACGTGATTCCCTACCAGGCATTCTCCCTGATCACGGATCTCAACCGGAACCCGATGGGCTACGCCCTGACCACGGTGATGGGCGTGGTGGGATTGGGCGGATATTGGATCAGCCAAGCGCTATCGCGCGGGCAGACGCGCTACCAGGGCAAAGGCATCCGGCCCGCGGCGGAAAAGGTTCCCGGGCCCATCTCCGGATCGATAGCCAGCATTGCTTTGGGATCGCTCCTGCTCCTGGCGTTCCTTCCCGTGGGCGCCATCATCGTCTTGGCTGTCGCCAAGGGCTGGTTCCTTTCGGTGGCGCCGGAAAGCTATACCACCGAGTATTTCACCCAGCTGTTCCACCATCGCATCACGCGGGGCAGCATACAGACGAGCCTGTTCCTCTCCAGCCTGGCGGTGTTGGCTGATCTTTTCCTGGGATGGTGGCTGGCGCGCATGGTCTTGGGCTCGCGCGGCTTCTGGGCGCGATTGTGGGAGACCCTGGCCATGGCGCCCTTGGCGCTGCCCGGAATCATCCTCGCGTTCGGATACGTAGCCATGTTCGCGGGGACGCCTTTGGACCCGGCGGGAAACCCGCTGTTCCTGCTGGTGATGGCGTATTCCATGCGGCGGGTCCCGTTCGCGTTCCGCAGCATCCTGACGGGCTACCGCACCTTGCCGGCGCAAATCGACGAGGCCGCGCAGACTCTGGGACAGGGGTTCTGGGGACGGGTCTGGAACATCCACTTGCCCCTGCTGACTCCGTATTTCCTGGCGTCCGGCCTGCTGGTGTTCGCCTTTTCCATGCTGGAGGTGAGCGATTCGCTCATCCTGGCCATGAAGGAATTCTACTACCCCATCACCAAGGCGATGTATTTCCTGACCACGCGGGCCGGGGATGGGAACAACCTGGCCGCAGCGCTCGCCGTGGTGGGCATGGTGATCCTGGCGGGAGCGATTTTCGTGGCCAACAGGCTGCTGGGAAACCGGTTCGGGGAAATGTTCAAGGGATAGGAAAAGGCGGGCTCCGGATCAGGGCCGGCCGAGACGGAAGATTTTTTCCACGAAGGCTCCCACCAAGTCATCCTGGCCCTTGTAGATCTCCTGCCAGGCGGGCCGATAGGGAAACTCGTTGACACCCAGGCGAAAGCCGGGTTTTTGGCTTACTCCATACCCCTTCAGATACAGCCAAGCGGGCCCGACCCGTTCGATGAGGTTGAAATACTCCTTCACCTGATCGGGACTCATTTCATCCAGGGAACTGACATTGAGGATGAGGTCGAAGTACCCCTCCGGAATCTTGTTCATCTGTCCGGGAAGCAGGAATTTCATCCGGCTGTCATGGAAGGGCGGGTTCTCGGAATAGGGCGCCACCGCCTCCGGTCCGAACACGGTTTCCAGGTAATTCTGGGAAACGGCCAGCGCGGGAGGAATGTCGATAATGGTGTATTCGATGTCGGGAAACATCTGGCGGAACAGGTATCCCAGGCGGCCATACCCGGCCCCGATTTCCAACACCCGGCGGATTTTCCCCATGGGAATCCGGGATGCCATCCGGTTCAGTTCCATGGAGCTGAGGGCCAGATCCTGGGAAATGATCCGTCCCTCGAACGGCACGGGAAGCGGGCTGCCGAAGGCCGGTTCCGGGACCTTTTCCAGGCAGCCTAGGTTGTCCTCGGTCTGGGCGTATTGCCATAACAGTGTGCAGTAGATGGCGTAGGCCCGGAACCGCGCCCCGCCTCCGATCGGGGAAGTGTTGAAAGGCTTTCCGGTGATGGAGTCGATCTCATCGGACCAGACTATGTCGTTGATCACGTTTTCGATTCCCTTGACGTTCTCGTCGGTATAGGAGAAAACCCAGGCGAGGGATTCCACGGGCAGGTTTTTCTTTTGCAGCAACAGGGATATCAGCCTGAGGACTTTCGGCTCACTCAGGGTGGTGACGCCCCATTGGGAGTATTCGAAATTGACGGTCCGCTTGAACTTTTCGAATCCGTACTTGCGGATGATGGCGGAGTGTTTCTCGCCCAGGCCTATCCAAAACCTGTTGCCCTCGGGGACCGCGGAAGACCGGTCATGTGCCGCCAGCATGGTCTGGATATCCTGCAATACTTTCTGGTCGATTGCGCTCATGGGAACCCCTGTTTAGCAGGAATTGTATCATTCCCGTTCCGGGACGGACAACCCCTTGCAAGCGGCCGAATCAGGGAAACGGGCGCGGAGTCCGGCCTATTTCTCCCAGCCCTCTTTGCCCAACAAAGGCACGAACCGGCAGTCGCCGAGATCGGTTTCCCGGAAAGTCGAGCCGATCCGATCCACGCACAGCAGTTTTTGGGATTCCCTGCCGCCCGTCGGGATCAACATGCGGCCGCCGTCGGTGAGCTGGAGTTTCAGCTTTTCCGAAACCACGGGCGCTCCCGCGGTCACGATGATGCGATCGTAAGGCGCCCAGCTTTCCCAGCCCAGGCTGCCGTCCCCGGTCTTGTAGATGACGTTGCGGAATCCCAGCTGCTCCAGGAGCGCCTGGGCCCGTTTGGACAAGGCCGGGATGCGCTCTACCGAGTAGAGCCTCGGAGTGTAATGGGCCAGGATGGCGGTCTGATATCCCGACCCCGTGCCGATCTCCAGGATCTTGTCGCCCTTGCGGGGAACCAGGGCGTTGGTCATCATGGCCACCATGGATGGCTGGGAAATGGTCTGCTCCGCCCCGATGGGCAGGGAAATGTCCGAGTAGGCCTTGGAGCCGAGGGCGGAATCCAGGAACAGGTGCCGGGGAACCGCCGCCATTACCGCCTTCAATTCCTCGTTCTGCAGACCCAAGCGTTTCCAGACGCCTTCCACCATGTGCCTTCTGGCGGTGATCATGGCATCCAAGCCAGCCTCCAATACATTTTCAGAAAACGGTACGAGTCGATTAGGAGGCGCATATGCGAACCATTATCGGTATACACGGTGGCAATGTCCACGGGTACCACGGAAAAGCCGTTGCGGCATGCGAGCACCAGCGCCTGGGACTCCCATTCGAAGCGGCCCTGGCGCGGATAGCCCGCCGCGGCCAGCGCGTCCAGGCGGTACATGCGGAAACCGCATTGGGCATCGTACACGGGTTTGCCGGCCAGCCGGGAGATCATGCGCGTGGTCAGGGCATTGCTGAAGCGGCGATGCCAGGGCATGGGCGAACCGCGTATGCCGCGCCTTCCCACCACCACCACGGTATCCTCCTTGATCGCGGCTTGCCAAAAGGACCGCAAGTCCTCGGGCGCATGCTGGCCGTCCGCATCCATGGTCACGGCCCAGCGCCAGCCTTTTTCCCGGGCCCAAAGCAGGCCCGTCATCAACGCCGAGCCCTTTCCCTGGTTGGTCCCATGTCGCAGGCAGGTTACGCCCGCGCGTTCGGCCCGGTCCGCAGTCCCGTCCGAGGATCCGTCATCGATCACGGCGATGCGCGCCGGATCCGCGTGCTTCAGCAGTCCTTCCAGGGTGGTCCCCAGGAAAGCCTCCGCATTGTAGGCCGGAATGATGATGCCGGTGGAATCGCGAAAATCCATGCTGTCGTCCGGGACGCTCGGGACGAGCGGGTGCTCGCCCGTTTCGAGCGTCCGCTCGTCCCGAGCGTCCGGAACGTCCTCCCTCGCAATAGCTTGTTTCGGTCCAAGGGCCGTCGCCCACCAATGGGCGGTGCCATCAATAGTAAAAATTTCACGGCGGATCGGATTTCATCGCCGCGGACGGGAAATATTTTTTAGTTAAGCCGCATGGGTCCGCACCGGTGAGCCTGCTCGTTCCATTCTCCTTTCTGGCCTTTATCGCCTTGGGTCTGCCCGACGGTCTGCTCGGGATCGCCTGGCCCGGCCTCCAAGCCGATTTCGGCCTGCCCCTGGATGCCTTGGGAATCCTGCTCGCCTTTTCGATGACGGGTTATATCCTGTCCAGCTTCGGTTGCGGCAAACTCCTCGCTCGCATGGGCATCGGGCCGTTGCTCGCCTCCAGCACCTTGCTCGCCGCCATCAGCCTGGCCGGTTTCGCCTTGCTCCCCGGTTTCCGATTCCTGTTGGCGGCCGCCTTTTTGGCCGGCCTGGGCGGAGGCGCAGTGGATTCGGCCCTGAATACATATGCGGCTTTCCGCTTCAGTCCCCGCGCCTTGAATTGGCTGCATGCTTCCTACAGTCTGGGGGCGCTGCTGGGGCCCCTGACCCTTTCCGCCGTTATGCACGCGGGCCTTTCCTGGAGGTGGGGCTATGGATTCGTCGCCATCGTCCAATCCGCCCTCGGGATTTTTTTCTTCGCGACCCGGCGGACCTGGAACGCAGCCCTGGCGGCGTCCGGTTCCGCACCGGCCGAAGCGGCGACCGCATCCTACCGCGAGACGCTTTCCCTGGGCGCGGTATGGCCCGGGGTACTGGCCTTTTTCGCCTACGCGGGATTGGAGTATGCCGTGGGGCAATGGTCGTTCACCCTGTTGACCAAGGGAAGAGCCATCGACCCGGGAAAAGCCGCGCTCTGGATGAGCGTCTATTGGGGCGGGTTTTTCGGGGGCCGGGTGCTGGCGGGACTGTCGCCCCTGGGCGACAGGATCCGGACCTTGCTTTGGTTATGTGCTGCGGGGATGATTGCGGGTACGGCGCTTATCGCCGCCGGCGGATCGGGACCGGCGGCGTTGGCGGGTCTTTTCCTTACGGGCCTGGCCTTCGCTCCGGTATTCCCCACCCTGATTGCGCTGACCCCCTTGCGCCTGGGGGCGCGGCATGCGGGGAACGCCATGGGCTTCCAGGTTTCCGCCGCCACCGTGGGGCAGGCGGTGGTGCCGGGGCTCATCGGCGTCGCCGCCCAACGCGCGGGCGTGGAGGCCATCGCCCGATCTTTCGTCCTGTCGGCCATTTTCGTACTGATATGCCTGGCCCTGCTGATGCGCGGCGGGAAGGCTTCCGAGGCGCCGGTCCGGGATCAGCGCGACAGCTTGTAGACCCGGATGTTCCGGTCACCGGAGCGTATCGGTACCATGCATGTTTCTACCGCGAACCCGGCCGCGATGGCGGATTCCAGGAACCCTTCCGCCGCCGAGCGGCCCGGATCGGCGAACAAAGCGGTTCCCCCGGTCGCCAGATGGCGTCCCAGGAAGGCCAGCAGGGGAAGCTGGTTCTCCCGGGCGTAGAGCATCTCCCCGCCCAGCACCAGGCCGAAAACCGCTTTCGCGGGAAAGGATCGGAAGTCCGCGCAAAAGACCCGGCCCACCGAAGGCAGCGACCCGTTGCGACGCACGTTATGGGCCGCCAGCCGGCATGCATCTCCATTGAAATCGCAACTGAACGGCTCGATGTCGAAACGGAGCCGGAGATATGCGGCCAGGACTCCGGATCCGCAGCCGAGGTCCAGAACCGGGCCCGGCCACCGGGCCGGATCCTCGCCGTCCAGGATTTCCGCCAAAGCGTAAGTGGCGGGCCAATCCTCCAGCCAATAGGGCCAGGCTCGCTCTTTCAGCCCGACCAGGCCCACAATCCGGTCCAATTCGGCGGGAGAGTAGGGCACGGTATCCAGGTTCACGGTCCGGCCCGCCAGGACAATCGGTCGCTCCACCAGGGGAAATCGGGTCCCGCTTATGATAAAATGGGATTGCATGCGCCTCTTTCCGATTTCCCGCTCCGTCGGGGTGTTGTTCTGCCTTTGGCTTTGCCGATGCTCCTTGAGCATCGAGAATCCGGAGTCGGACGCCAGGAAAAAAATAGAAAAGGTGATCCCCACCACCATGGAGGCTTTGGTGGGCCGTTGGACCGCCGATTCCACCTTCACCGTCGACGACACCCACGCCTCCCGCCTCAAGGATCAGGGAGTGCTGCTGGAAATATTCGCGGACACCAGCTACTCGCAATTGGATACCACCCATCTGGCTTTCCAAGGGAAATCCGACGGGGAATACTATCTCTCCGGCGACACGCTCATCGTCTTCCCGACGGCCGCGGCTCCCGACACCTTTCTGGTCAAGCTCCGGTTCCTGGGCAATTACCTGGAACTGGATCATCCCGCCGATCAGCGCTTCACTTTTTTCCACAAGGTCAAAGCGCAGGATTCCGCCACCCAGCGGGAGATGCTGAAGGACAGCCTCTGGCGCATGCAGGGACGCCGCCCGGACCCGGGGATTTTCCAGGCCGAGCCGCTGGACAGGAACTTTTCCTATCTGCGATTCTCCGGCGACAGCATGTGGGCGGATACGCGCCTCAACGGAATCATCCGCCTCGATTCGGGGCTTCTGGAGAAGTCGGGATTCACCTGGACCTGGAAGGCCGCGGGCGGCACCCGCCTGTTCATCGCCGACCTGGTGAAAGAGGATTCCCTGAGAATGTGGCCCCTGACGGACGGGCGTCCCGATTCAGGCTACGCTCTGTATATCCGGACCTCCGCCCATCACCGCAACGATCTGGACATGCGTCCCCTGCTGGGACATTTGCGATCGGACAGCATGGTGTATGCGAGCGGCACGATGGAAAACCACTACGGACGCTTTTACGATTGGATTCTCGGGGAAGATCACAAGGTGGGGATCGAAACCAACATGAAAACCGCGCCCCTCTTCGAGACCTGGAGCCTCGACTCGGGATTCCTCTCCCTGGCCGCTCCGGGAATACCGGCCACGCGCTTCCGGGTGGACACCTCGGGCGGGGCCTTGAAACTGTCCGCCGATTCGGGAAAAGCTTTCGGCAAAAGCCTATCGATCTACCAGACCCGGGTGGATCCGGAAAGGTTCCGGAACAAGCCTTTCGAACGGTTCCAACAGGCCAGCTACTTCCAGTTGGTGGTAGCCGGGGACACGAGCGACTATTTCTTCAACGTGAACGGCATCAACGACGGGTTCGAAATCGCCGACGTGGACGAGGACACCACGCTTTGGACCTCGCTGATCCTGAACAAGGCCCAGGAAACCTTTCAGAGCAGCCAGGCCGGGTTTTTCTTCGCCTTGCAGGGACGGACCCGGACGCTCGGAGGCTTTACCTGCAAATCGGCGCCTGACAAGGACCTGGTCATCAGGCTGACGGGCGCCGCCGATCCGCTCATGGCCCAGGGATTGGTGCAAGGCGCCTGCCGCATCCTGTCCGCCGATTCGACCATCGCCGATTCCAGTTTGACCTTGGAAGGCTCCTTCCGCCTGAAGCGGAAGATCACCGGCATCCGGGCCTCGCCGCTTTGGAAACTGCAATGACGTCCGGGGCGGCCAACCCCTTGCCGGTTTCCGTGATCATCCCGACCTATATGCGCGATAAGGTGCTGTGGGACAGCGTGGAAGCCCTGCGCGGACAAATGCGGGAGGGGGACGAATTGCTGGTGGTGGATCAGAACCGGCCCCCGTTGCGGGCGCCGCCGGGATTGGAGGGCCCTTGGCTGCGCCTATGCCGGCTGGAAACGCCCTCCCTGACCCGGGCCCGCAACCTCGGCATCAACCTGGCGCGGCATGACCGCGTCATCTTCCTGGACGACGACATCATCCCGGACGCGAACCTCCTGGACCGTCTCAAGCAGGTTACCCTGGAGCATCCCGATCGGATCCTGACGGGCGTGGTCGACCAGGACGACAAACCGGAAGACGTGCCCACGCCGGGTTACGTGAATCTGGAAACCGGGGAAATCCGCACCAACTTCAGCCGGCCCCATGCCGGGGAGGTCCCGTTCTTTCCCGGCTGCCTTTCCCTGGTGCCCAAGGCCTGCCTGCCTCCGGAGCCCTACTTCTGCCCCGCCTTCCGGGGCGCGTCCCAGGGCGAGGAGATCGATTTCTCCCTGCGCGTCCGCGCGCGCGGCGTGCGCATCCTGTCCGACCCGTCCATCCGCATCTTCCATCTCAAGGTGGTGGAAGGCGGCTGCCGCTCTCCGGAATTCCGCCGGCGGTTCTTCCTCGATCAGGTATTCAACCAAAGCCTTTTCTTCGCGCGGCATGGCGTGCTCGCGCATCTGCCTGCTTTTTTCAAAAGGCTGAAGGGCTTCATCGAATTCCACACGCGTAATGAGGAAAACCGATCCCATTCACCCTTGATGGTGACATTCGCGTTTGTGCGATTGGCGTGGGGTTTATCAGTGGGACTAAGATTTCGGTGGGGCGATGCCATGGGAATGCGCTGGGGCGATGCTGCCGACGTCGGGCGTCCGGCTCCCTTGGAGCCGTCGGCGTCGGGCGTCGGGCGTTAAGAAAAACCAAGCCCGGTCAATCTGGGGAGCTTCCTGGTTTTTTCTTTACGCCCGAAACCGCGGACCAAGGGTCCGGGGCGCCATGCCGATGTTTTTCAATTCTTGCGCTCGCACGCGCCGGTCGCCCGACGCCCGACGAAATGCCGCCCAAAGCATCAATGTGTCGGGATCCTCGAAATCTCTACAACCCTTCTTCTTCCCCCGCCGAGCGCCGCAGATAGAACCTGCCCTCTTCCCACACCAGCCATACCGGAACCGTGTCCAGCCGGATGGGCGTACCGGCCAGCAGGATTTGCAGAGCGGGATGGTGGTCCGCGCCGTAGGCGGAATGGTGTTCCAGGATGATGCGGACGGAACTGGCGCCCTTGATGAGGGCTTTGCTCTCGGAGCCCGAGGTCCAGAATTCGCCCAGCCGCGCTTTCCAGGTGGGATCGATGAAGTGCGGCTTGTAGGTCACGTGCGGGAATGCCTCGCGCATCACCTTGAAGCTTTCCAGGTTCTCGCGGCTGTCGTCGTAGAAGGAAATATCGTTGAACCCCCTCCCCACCAGGTCCTGGGCGATGACCATGGCCTTGCGCTGGGAGACGGACAGGCTGGAGAAGGGCGCCGAGCCGGCCATGCCGCCGCGGTCCTTATAGCCGGAAAAGCGCCGGTCGGATACGGCGAAAATGAGTTCGTTGGACAGGCGAACGCCGAAGATGGAACGGAAAAGCCGGATCAGGAAAGGAGCGTGCAACTTCTTGTCGGCGCGGGCGGTGAGGATGCCGAACTCGCTATGGGTTCCGTGTTTCAGAATGGTATCGATGATGGTTTTGGTGTATTTCACGATGATTCCCCGGGACAACACTCCCAGGTCCGAGAACTCCCGGAAATCGAAAACCTCGCCTTCCGCGGCCTGATAGACCGTGAACTCGGACGGGGCGAGGGCGCGCAGCAACCCGCCCTGGGCGTCGCGCACCAGGACGCGGGCCTCCGTCCGGATCAAGGTATCGTCGAGGTCGAAAAGGTGGATGCTTTTCCGTTGGCCGTCCATGCTGCATCAATTTATCAAACTTAACGCCCGGTAGGCATGGCGTACGGGGCCGGATTGGAGACTCCCCCCTTTATTAATGCTAAATTAGCGGTGGCCGTTTTTGCGGTCCTTTTTACGGTCCGATAGCGTCAAAAACCATGTTCACCTACCTCTGTAAACTGTTCCACCACTTGCACTCCCGGCCGCGCACCGTGCTGGCCTTGGCCGTTCTGCTGACCCTGGCCGCCATCTTCCCCCTCAAGCGGCTGGAAACCCGCATGAACATCACCGATTTGCTCCCGGAAGAGTTTTCCAGCGTCAAGACCTGGCGGCAGATCGGGGAAAAGTTCGGCGGTCTGGGTCATCTGGCCATCGTGGTGCATTCGGAGGACTCCGCCGCCAATGCGGCCGCCATCGATTTCCTCGCCGATCACCTCCGCAACCATCCGGACGTCAATTTCCTGGAGTATCGCACGGAGGCGGAATTCTACAAGGCCCACAAGCTGCTCTATATCACCCTGAAGGATCTGCAGGAAGTGGATAAGCGGGTGGAAACCGGTTTCTACCTGAGCCGGAAAAAGCGCAACCCCCTGATCCTGGATCTGCTCGACGAGGACGAAAAGGAAAGCTCTTTCGAAGCCACCAGCCTGGACGATCTGCAGAAGAAATATTTCGCGCGCCTGCAAGGTTACCTGGGAACCCCGGACGGCAAAACCCTGGTGCTGCGCGTGTACCCCAATTTCGACATCAGCGACATCGCCCGCTGCCGGGCCTTCCACCATGACGTGAAGACGGTGACGACGCAATTCCGGGAAATGGCTCCCAACCAGCCGGAAATGCTCTTTACGGGCGATATGATGCGCAACATCCAGAATGAAGGCCGCCTCTATTCGGAAATCATCGACTCCGCCAAGAGCTCCCTTTATCTGACCGCGCTCCTGCTCCTGCTTTATTTCATACGCATTCCCGTGGGCGCCATCCTGTCGTTGATTCCCTTGGCCATGGCCACCATCTGGACCCTGGCCATCACCTCCAAGGTGGTCGGCTATCTCAGCCTGGTCACGGGACCGTTGAGTCTCCTCCTGGTGGGCATCGGATTGGAGTCCGCCATCCAATTGCTGGCGCGCTGGCGGGAGGAGCGGCGCAAGAACTTCAGCGCGGCGGTCGCATTCGAAACCATCATCCTGGAAACGGGCCCCGCCATCACCACCGGCGTGCTGGTAAGCGCGGCCGCGTTCCTCACCCTGATGATCACTGACTTCCGGGGCTTCGCCCAGTTCGGCCTGATGGCCGGCATCGGCATGCTCTGCACCCTGGTGGCGGTGCTGGGGGTTTTCCCGTGCATCCTGATCATCGTGGAATCCTACGGCGTGCTGCCCCCCATGGGCAGCCGCATCTACAACTTCAACCTGTTCCGCAGCCGTCCCTACAGGAAATGGCGCTGGCACCTGGCCGCCCTCTGCGTCTTCACCCTGTTCGCGGTGCATCGCGGCATCCAGCTCAAGTTCCAGTTCAACTTCGACAAACTCACCTTCCCCAACGGAAACCTCCAAGCGGACAGCCTGGTCCAGGCCGCCGGCGAAGCCATCGTGCCGCCCGCGGTGGTGATCACGAAGGACTACGGGGAAGCCCAATCCGTGGCGGATGCGGTGCGCCGCATGATGCGGGAAGACACCCTGACGCCTACCATCCAATCGGTCACAACCATGACGGATCTGCTGCCCGCGGACCAGGACGAGAAGCTGGCGATCATCGCCAAGCTGAAAAAAGCCGTAACCCCGGCCGTGATCGCCAGCGCGCCCGGTCCTTTGGGCGAGAACCTGGAAAAGCTGCGGGACGCCTGGGAAACGCGCAAATTGACCCCGGTGGATCTCCCGGCCAATTACAAGAAAAAGTTCCTGGGCAAGGATTCCCTCTCAGGCCAATTCACCTTTATCT
The DNA here is from genome assembly GCA_028287505.1 of Fibrobacterota bacterium. Lineage (GTDB taxonomy): Bacteria > Fibrobacterota > Fibrobacteria > UBA11236 > UBA11236 > Chersky-265. Next base: position 64,080 of record JAQBPN010000107.1, read on the forward strand.
TTCCGTCGGTGAACCTGCGGGAAGGCTGGAACAACATCGCATTCGCGGAAGACGTCCGCAACATCCGGACCGAAGACGGCAAATACTACCACGCCTCGGGCACGCCCGTAGTCCAGGCGGACCTGCTGGGATTGATCATACCGGATTCGCGCCGGGCCTTCATCCTGGCCTTCTTCACCATCGCGCTGCTTGTGCTGCTGGATACCAAATCGTTCCGCGGTACGGCCGTGCTGGTTTTGCCCCTGCTTTTCAGCCTGATATGGACGCTGGGAATCATGAAGGTCTTCGGCATCAAACTGAGCTGGTTCAATCTGGTGGCTTTTCCCGCCATGGTCGTATTCGGAATCAACAACGGCATCCACCTCTATCACCGGTACATCGAAGAAGGCCGCGGCTCCATGCGCTTCGTGCTGCGGCGGACGGGCGAAACCACGGCGGTGGCGACCCTGGTGGGCATGGCCGGATTCGTCGGACTGGCCTTTTCCGAACACCGCGGCCTGGCGTCCCTGGGCCAGACGGCCCTGATCGGATTGAGCATGAGCCTGCTGGCGCCGCTCATCATCATGCCCCTGATCATCGGGTACCTGGAAGAGCGGGCCAAGGTGGAGGAGCAGCCGGAGGAAGGCGTGCCAGGCGTCGCCGTGAAAGAGTCCGCCGTTCCATGAGAGGAGCAACCTGCGCCGGGATGCTCGCGCTCATCGCGTTTTCGTATTCGCTGCTTTGCGCCGGAAGCCAGCCGGAAAATCCGGACACGCTTTCCTGCGCGTTTCCCGGCTCCGATTCCGAGGCCGGATATATCGACCTGCCGGCATGCCTGGTCCTTGCGGACACGGCGCTTTCCATCCTTCCCCGGGCGGCGGGGAAATTGAAGTATGACCGCCGCGGAATCGCCTGGATCGGCTCCAAGGAGCATGGCTGGGTGATGGTCGGAAAAAGGCGAGGGGTCCTCCAATGGGGCATCGCCACCATGGACAACTCACACGACGAATTCAATTCCGGCCTGGTCCGCGTGAACCGCAACGGAAAATGGGGATACGCCGACCGATCGGGCCGATTGAAAATCCCGCTTGCCTACGACGGAGCCTTCCCGTTCGAAAACGGCGCGGCGAAGGTTTGCGTGGGGTGCGCGGAAACGCCCGACGGCGAGTACCACACATTCAAGGGCGGCGATTGGTTCACCCTGGATTCCAAGGGCAACCGCAAGCCGATAAAAGCGCCTTAGGTCCCATTGCGCCGTTTGCGGGGGCAAAAAAAAGAGGGAGCCTTTCGGCTCCCTCCGTATTCCTTCCCAAGGATTTCCGCTTCTACATGTAGCGGTTGACCAGGTTCTCCAACGCCTCTTGGCGTCCCGAACGGTGTTTGGGATCCAGGTCCTGCGCAAGGGCAAGGTCCGCCAGCTCACCCAGGGACTTTTTGCCGGACAGGATGCTGCGTCCCAGCTCTCCATGCCAGCCGGAATAGCGCTCTTCCACCTTCTTCTGCAAAGCGCCGTCCTTGATCATCTTCTCCGCGATGATGAGGCCGCGGGCGGCGACATCCATGCCGCCGATATGGGCGTGGAACAGATCCTCCGCGTCGATGCTCTGGCGGCGCAGTTTGGCGTCGAAATTCATGCCGCCCGTGGTGAAACCGCCGCCTTGCAGCAGGGTATAAATCATCAGCGCCGTGGCCGGAACGTCGTTCGGGAACTGGTCGGTGTCCCAGCCCAGCTGCTCGTCCCCGCGGTTGAGGTCCAGGCTGCCGAACACGTCGTTGGCCAGGGAATATGCCACTTCATGTTGGAAGGTATGGCCCGAGAGGATGGCGTGGTTGGCTTCGAGGTTGACCTTGAATTCCTTTTCCAGGCCATGGCGCTGGAGGAAGGCGTACACCGTGGCCGTATCGTAATCGTACTGATGCTTGGTGGGTTCCTTGGGCTTGGGCTCGATGAGGAGCAGGCCCTTGAATCCGATCTTGTGCTTGTAATCCGCGACCATGGACAGGAAGCGGCCGAACTGATCGCTTTCGCGTTTCAGATCCGTGTTCAGCAGGGTCTCGTAGCCTTCCCGGCCGCCCCAGAGCACATAGTTCTCACCCTTCAGGCGCAGGGTCACGTCCATGGCCTTGCGCACCTGGGCCGCGGCGAAGGCGAACACTTCCGGATCCGGATTGGTGGCCGCGCCACTCATGAAACGGGGATTGCTGAACAGGTTGGCTGTGCCCCACAGGAGCTTGACGCCGGTGCGGGCCATTTCCTTTTCGGCTTCTCCCACGATGATGTCCAGATTGGCGTTGCTTTCCTTCAGGGTCGCGCCCTCGGGTGCGATGTCGCGATCATGGAAGGTGTAAAAGGGCACGCCCAGCTTGGAGAAGAACTCGAAGGCGGCCTGCAGCTTGAGCTTGGCGGCCTCGACGGAGGTGGGGTTCTTGTGCCAGGGACGATCGAAGGTCCCTGCGCCGAACACGTCCGCGCCGTTCCAGGCGAAGGTGTGCCAATAGCACGCGGCGAAACGCAAATGGTCTTCCATGCGCTTGCCCAGGACCATGCGGTTCTTATCGTAGTAACGGAAGGCCAAGGGATTCTCGCTCTCGGGGCCCTCGAATTTGATGGAGGGAATGTTCTTGAAATATGTCTCGGCCATGGCGAATTCCTTTCGAATGCTGAATGCGGTTACGTACGCGCGGCGAAGCGCGGTTTCAAGTCCTGATACAAGGTCCGGTACAGGGAAAGATTGCGATCGTAGCGTTCGGCCCAGGCGGCCTCCGGCTGGATGATGTGATCCACCGCGGGCGCCGTGCACACGGCTTCCGGCTTTTCGCCGGTCAGGGCCAGGCGGGCAAGACGCGCGGCCCCGTAAGCGGGTCCGGCTTCGCCGCCTTTGCGGTAGGTCAACGGGCGCTTAAGGACGGAAGCCAGGATGCGGCCCCACAAGCGGCTGCGGGCTCCCCCGCCGATCACGGTGACCTCGCGGATGTCGGCCTTGGCGTCCAGCAAAGCGCGCTGTCCATCCGCGAATGCGAATGCCACGCCTTCCAATACGGCGCGTCCCAGGGTGGCGCGGTTGGTCTCATGGGTCAATCCGAAAAAGACCCCTTGGGCCAGGGGATTGTTGTGCGGCGTGCGCTCTCCGGAAAGATAGGGCAGGAAAATCGGCGTGGCCGCGTCCGCCTCGGACCCGCCCGGGGTCATGGACGCTTCGACCTCGGCCAGCAACGCGGCTTCATCGGTAGCGCCGGTGAGACGGGTGACCCAGGTGAGGCACGCGGCGGCGCTCAGGATCACGGACATCTGGTGCCAGGCGTTGGGCAGGCAATGGCAGAAGGTATGCACGGCGCCTTCGGGATTGGCCGAGTAGGATCCCGCCGCGGTGAAATAGACCCCGGAAGTGCCCAGGGAAAGGAATGCATCGCCAGGGCGGACCACGCCCGCTCCCGCCGCGCCCGCGGCGTTGTCGCCCGCGCCCGCGGCCACGATCACATCGGTGGAAAGGCCCCAACTGGAGGCCACCTCCGGGCTCAATTTCCCCGTGGCCTGGGTGCCTTCGCAAAGCTCCGGCATGTGGGATCGCTTGAGGCCCGTGGCCGCCAGCAAATCATCGGACCAGGCGCGCTTGCCCACGTCCAGCCACAGGGTGCCGGAGGAATCGGACATGTCGGAGGCGTAGTTCCCGCACAGGCGGAGGCGGAGATAATCCTTGGGCAGCAATACCTTTTCGATGCGGGCGAAGATGTCCGGTTCATGCTTGGCCACCCACATCACCTTGGGGGCGGTGAAACCGGGCATGGCCAGGTTTCCGGTGATGCGACGGCTGGCGGGCACGCGCCGCTCCAGCTCGGCGCATTCCTCGCCGCTACGTCCGTCGTTCCACAGGATGGCGGGCCTGAGCACCTTGTCGTGGCGGCCCAGCAAGGTGGCGCCGTGCATCTGCCCGGAAAGCCCCACGGATTTGATCGCCGCGAATTCCTTGGGACGGGCTTCCTTCAAGGCCAGCACCGCCAGGTTGGCGGCCGTCCACCAGTCCTCGGGATTCTGTTCGGACCAGAGGGGATGGGGACGGGAAACGTTCAAAGAGGCGGAAGCCTGGTCGATGAGGTTTTGCCCTTCATCCACGAGAATGGCCTTCACCGCGGAAGTGCCTAAATCGATGCCTAGAAAAGTCATAGGGCAATTATATGAAAGAGGACCCCTTTAGGTTTGTAGAAATCGTTCAACCCTCGGTATAAAATCGGCGAAAGGGCATTTTTTCGTACCGAAATCCCCGAGGACCTGGCGGAATTTGCCTTTTATGGAGAAACCCCCGCGGTCCACGGAGATTCCGGGATCCGCTTCCGACGGCCTCTCGAAGCCGTATAGCCGGACATCATTGCCTTACTTATGCATGTGACAAGGACATTTATACACGTGACCAGGACATCCCAATCGGGGGAACTTGGCTAAAAATCCCGCGAAGATCCAAAAAAGAAAACATGGAAATTTTGGAAGCCTATAATGCCCGGCGCCCGCATGATTTACATGGGGTAACGCTGCTGTGACTTTGAGAACACGGCTGCAATCCTGAGAAAGGCTCGGTGACATTGAAAAACCCGCGGTAACTTTGAGAAGGCGAATGCCGCATTCCACTCCAGGGCACACGGCAAAATCGCTTTTCGGACTTATCCAATCGAACCTGAACGGGGAAGCGTATGAAGTCAGGATTCCGGATTTCCCTCGCCCTAGGCGCCCTTATGAGCGCCGTCCTGTTGACCGCTCATCCCGCGCCGGCAATGAGCGCTCCGGGCGATGTGGTCGGTAAGGTCACCGTCGGCTATCAGGGTTGGTTCGCCGCCAAAGGCGACGGTTCCCCTTTCAACGGGTGGTGGCACCAGGCGCCGTCCCCGAGCGGTCAAGGCATCAAGGACTGGCCCGATACCCGGGAATACACCAAGCTCTATGCGACCACGTATCAGAATCTCGGCAATGGACAGCCCGCGAAACTGTTTTCATCGTTCGATCAGTCGACGGTGGATGTTCACTTCAAATGGATGAAGGAGTATGGCATCGATTGCGCGGCCTTGCAGCGGTTCAACCCGACCGGCGGCGAGGGACCGGTTCGCGATTCGGTGACGAGAAGGGTCCGGAACGCGGCGGAGAAGTACGGCGTCAAATTTTACATCATGTATGATGTCACCGGATGGACCAACATGCAGACGCAAATGAAGACCGATTGGACGAATAAAATGTCGGCCTACACCTCATCCCCCATGTACGCGAAACAGAACGGAAAGCCGGTCGTCGACATTTGGGGCCTGGGGTTCAACGATGGCGCGCACCCCTTCACCAATGCGCAAGGGACCGACGTAATCGCCTGGTTCAAAAGCCAAGGCTGCTACGTGATTGGCGGCGTGCCCCGCGATTGGCGCACTTCCACGGCCTTCGCCAGCATGCATCACAGCTTCGACATGATTTCGCCGTGGCTCATCGGATCGATCGGCAGCGTCAGCAGCTCGAATTCCACCTACACGAATTACTTCGTGCCCGATGAAGCCGATTGCAAGGCCCACAACATCGATTACCAGCCCTGCGTCCTGCCCGGCGACAACTCGGTGCGCCAGCGCGTCCACGGCGATCTCATGTGGCGGATGTTCTACAACGAAATCAAAGCCGGCGCCCAAGCGATTTACATCTCCATGTACGACGAATACAATGAAGGAAACCAGATCGCCAAAACGGCCGAAAACGCCTCCATGCTCCCCGTCGGCTCCAATTTCCGGGGGCTTGATGAGGACGGTACGATATGTTCTTCCGACTACTACCTGCGGATCGCCGGCGACGGCGGCAAGATGCTCAAAGGGATCATGCCGCTTACGGAAATCCGTCCTACGGTTCCGAACGCTCCGCTCATCGCCTCGATACAAGGCCCAATGGATCCCGCCGCATCAGGTGACGGCACGGTGCTGCGGTTCGGCTCCCGCGGCTCAGCATCGCTCGCGATGCTCTCGCTGCCCGTCAAGACGACCGCTCTTTCCATTTACGACAACGGCGGGCGCCTTGTGGCCCAGGTGCCGGTCGTTAACAATGGCGCGGTCTGGTCCGGGGCCCATGCATCCGGTATGATGGCCTCAAGGGGCGGCTACGTCGTCCGGGCAACAGACGGGAAACACGCCGTTGCCAGAACCTTTGTGCTGCAATAATGATACCCGATTATTTCTGACAGTGCCGTTTTCATTGAATGTCCGGACCAGGTATATCCCGGTGGGAAGCGATGAAATCCCGGTCCGCCATTTTGTCCGATGTTCCACGACCGATCCATCGAGCCTTAGGATTTCCATTTGCAGATTATTCGCGGGCACAACGGCCGATGATGCGATGCGGCGGTTATTCCCTTTATCCGGGGTTATTACCGGGGCCGCGGGAGTTAAATAGCCATAAAGCAACGGTTTCAATAAGCCGGCAAGCTTCACATGCCCGCTATCGCTGGGGTGCGCGCCGTCGTTCATCTCCACGCCCTTCAGCCATCCGGTAGTATTTATATAGTGGACATTTTTGTCCCCCGCGGCAACCCGCGCCTGATACGCGGCCGAGTCTTGCGCTCGATGAGCTCCGCCGTTCGGAACCAATACGACTATGTGTGCGGCGGGAAATTTCGTCCTTATATTTCCCAGGAAAGCAATGTACGTGCTTTGATACAGGTCGTTCGGTGTATTTCCGTCGTTCGTGCCGATATTGACAACAACGATCTTTGCCGTGTAATTTGAAAAGTCCCAATTCACGGATGCGCCGTAATTGAGGTCCTGCAACTTAAAGTACTGCGTGCCCATTCCCGTCTTGTTGTTGTTTACCCCGTATCCGTCAACGAGCGCAATGCCGGGAAATGCGATTTGCGTATGTTCGCTATTCAGCGATTCGGCGCATATCCAGGCGTAGTCCGAAACATCGCTTCTGGTGTCCGTATAGCCATCGGTTATGGAATCGCCGATCCATTCGATCAGGTCGGCTCTCACGGATGGCGTGCTGGTTGTGGCTCCCGGATCCAGACTAATGCCCTTAAAGGCGAAATCATAGGAGTAATCCTGTCCCTGGGCGATGATCAGCGTGTGCGTACCCTGCGCCAATGGGGTTGGGGCAAGGTTGTTTGTTCCGTTGACGGCAACGAACGTCACCCATGGCTTATCGTCGATTTTCACATGATACTTCAGTGTATTGCCCAAGTTGACTTTGATTGTCGTTCCCGTGAAAATCGTCTTCAGATACGCGCCTCCCCAGTAGCCGTGAAAGGCAGATGCGTTGCTGCGGTCCCACCGGCCGAAATATTTGATGTTCGTATCGCCGGGCGATCCATCTCCGGCGGCTCCGAAGGCCAGGCGGGAAGTTGCGGTCATCAACAATACGATGATCGTTGTTTTGAAAATATCCGGTTTCGGAAATAGCATAAGTCCCCCCTATTTGTCGAATCAATATATCATGCAATCGGTTTTTTCTCTGAATGAATACCGGATGTATTGCGACCGTTGCCGCAAAAAGCACCCGGTTGCCTTCAGTTGCAAAAGCCGGGGTCAAATCAAATGTGGATATTCCCGGGCGTGCGCGGGAACGGGATCACGTCGCGGATGTTCCCCATCCCCGTCACGAACTGCACCAGCCGCTCGAACCCCAGACCGAATCCCGCATGGGGCACGCTGCCGAAACGCCGCAGGTCCAGGTACCACCACAGCGGCCCTTCGTGCATTCCCATCTCCTTGATGCGGGAAACCAATACGTCTTCCCTATCCTCGCGCTGCGCGCCCCCGATGATTTCGCCGATGCCGGGAACCAAAACGTCCATGGCGCGCACGGTCTTCCCGTCGGGATTGAGCTTCATATAGAAGGCCTTGATGCCCTTGGGATAATCCGTGAGGATGACCGGGGCCTTGAACACCTTTTCCGTGAGGTAGCGCTCGTGTTCCGATTGCAGATCGATGCCCCATTCCACCGCGTATTTGAAGGTCTCGCCGCTCTTCTTGAGCACCTCAACGGCTTCCGTATAGGTGAGCCGCTTGAAAGGGTTGTCCACCACGGAATGCAGGGTTTCCAGGATGGTCGGTTCCACCCGTTGTTTGAAGAACTCCATTTCCAACGGGCATTTCTCCAGCACGTTCCGCAGCAGATGCTTGAGGAAATCCTCCGCCAGCCGGGCATCGTCCTCCAGATCGGCGAAGGCCATTTCCGGCTCCACCATCCAGAACTCGGCCAGGTGCCGGGACGTATGGGAATTCTCGGCCCGGAAGGTGGGTCCGAAGGTGTATACGTTGCCCATGCTGCAGGCATAGGCTTCCGCTTCCAGTTGGCCGCTTACGGTCAGGTTCACCCCGCCGCCGAAAAAGTCCTTGGCGAAATCCACTCCGCCATCCTCTTTGCGCGGAGGCTTTTCCATGTCCAGGGTCGTGACCCGGAACATCTGACCGGCCCCTTCCGCATCGTTGGCGGTGATGATGGGGGTGTGCAGCCACAGGAATCCGCGCTCCTGGAAGAATCCGTGGATGGCCATGGACAGGACATTGCGGACCCGGGCGATGGCGGAAAAGGTGTTGGTGCGCGACCGCAGGTGGGTGAAATCCCGCAGGTATTCATAGGTCATCTTCTGCTTGCCGATGGGATAAACCGACGGGTCGCAGGCGCCCAGGAGGGACACTTCCCTGGCCTGGACTTCCACGGCCTGCTTGCCTCCCTGGGACTGCACTTCCTTGCCGATCACGGTGACGGAGGAACCCGGATATAGCTTGGGGATTTCCGTGGTGTAATTGGGCAAATCGGCCGGAACCACAACCTGGAGATTCTGGAAATACGAGCCATCATTGACTTCCAAAAATGTCAGTCCCGCCTTGGATTCACGCTTGGTCCGGACCCATCCTTGTACCTGTACATCGTCTCCGATTTTCGGGCTGACCAGAACGTCGCGGACCTTGCGTTTCAGAGGGGAATCGGACATGACACCATCCTTGGTATGATTTGTCTAAATAATTGATTCACAATGGTTTATGCAATCCAATTCAAAGCGATTTGCGAAGCTGTGGAAATCTGGCCGGACAAGGAGAAATGGGGCTGTTTGCGTTCGCCAATCCATCCATAGGGTGAATTGTATACTAAAAGAGTAGATAATTTGTTATGTTTTTCAGGTAGTCTCACGATTGATAACCAAGGCGATTCCAGTGAGTAAGTCTTCTTTGGAAATGGGCTCTCCGGCAGAACACCCCCCTGCCTCGGTCGGGATCCAACCCTCTGGGCTTGAGAATCCGTCTTCGGATTCTCAAAAGGATTCGCTTGCGAATCCCTCGGTCAGGAAATTTTCCAAAAAAATAGAAACCCTGGCTGCCAATCCCAAACACCGCGGCGCCTTTTTCACCGAGGATGCGTCCACCAAGGATCTGGCTCTGGCCACCGCCAAATACAAGGACATCAAAGTCTATTGGCTGGTGGATCCGCAAACCGACCTGATTTACGATGCCAAGTTCTTCTCGTACGGCGGCCCCTCGTCGGTGGCATTGGGAGAAATGCTCTGCACCCTGGTCAAAGGCATGAAGGTGGATTCGGCCGTCGGCATCACCATCCCCCAGATCGAAGCCCTGCTCCGGGACGCCCCGGATGTTCCGGCTACGGCGACCCCGGCCGAGGAGGCGTTCTCTTCCCTGCCTCCCCTGCTGGCCAGCGCCCAGGAGGTGTACGTTTCCGCCAAGGCCCTGGCCATGGCCACCATCACCCTCAAAGCCAGCCAGAACGGGCAACCCCGGCGCTCCAGCTTCGAGGCCCTGACCGAAGCCGACAAGACCTGGATGGCCATGCCCAAGGAAGAGCAGATCAAGACCATCGAAACCATCATGGACAAGGACATCCGTCCCGGCCTGAACATGGATGGCGGGGATCTGCATATCAAAGATCTGGAAGACGGCCAACGGCTCATGATCAAGTGGCAGGGCGCCTGCGGCGGTTGCGCGTCCTCGACCGGAGCCACCCTGTCCTATATCGAAGATTCCCTGCGGCGGCAGGTGTTCGGCGGGATGCAAGTCATTCCGGTCGAAGAGTAACGCGCGGAAACGGACCATGGACAACACTACCGGCAAACAACCCCCACAGACCGCCCCGGTCGTCTCGACCGGCCCTGTCGCCTCGACCGGCGCGGCCATTTCAGGCGTTCCCACCGTCGGATCCGGGGACGACTACAAATACGGTTTCACCACCGACGTGGAAATGGAGAAGTTCGGCAAGGGACTGAGCGAGGACGTCATCCGCGCCATTTCCAAGAAGAAGAACGAGCCTCCTTTCCTGCTGGAGTTCCGTCTCAAGGCCTACAAGAAATGGCTGACCATGAAGGAGCCCAATTGGGCCCACGTGAAATACCCGGCCATCGATTACCAGGACATCGTCTATTTCGCCCAGCCCAAGCAGAAGCCCACCCTGAACGGCCTGGACGAGGTGGATCCGGAAATCCTGAAGACCTTCGAAAAGCTGGGCATCCCCCTGGACGAGCAGAAGCGCCTGTCCAACGTGGCCGTGGACGCCGTGTTCGACAGCGTGAGCGTGGCCACCACCCATAAGAAGAAGCTCATGGAGCACGGGGTCATCTTCTGTTCCATCAGCGAGGCCGTGCACGAATATCCGGAACTGATCGAGGAATACCTCGGCTCCGTGGTCCCCGTGGGCGACAATTTCTACGCGGCCCTCAATTCCGCCGTGTTCACCGACGGATCCTTCGTCTACATCCCGCCCGGCACAAAGTGCCCCATGGAGCTGTCCACCTACTTCCGCATCAACACGGAGGAGTCCGGCCAGTTCGAGCGCACGCTCATCGTCTGCGCGGAAGGCAGCTACGTTTCCTACCTGGAAGGCTGCACGGCGCCCAAGTTCGACACCAACCAGTTGCACGCGGCAGTGGTTGAGCTGGTGACCCTGGACAACGCGGAAATCAAGTACAGCACGGTGCAGAACTGGTATTCGGGAGATCCCAAGACCGGCAAGGGCGGCATCTACAATTTCGTGACCAAACGCGGCAAATGCCTGGGCAAAAAGTCCAAGATTTCCTGGACCCAGGTGGAGACCGGTTCGGCCATCACCTGGAAATATCCCAGTTGCATCCTGGTGGGCGAAGAGTCCGTCGGCGAGTTCTACAGCGTGGCCCTGACCGCCGGCAAAATGCAGGCGGACACCGGCACCAAGATGATCCATATCGGCAAGAACACCAAGTCCAGCATCATTTCCAAGGGGATCGCCTCGGACGACAGCAGCAATGCCTACCGCGGCCTGGTCCGCATCGGCAAGAACGCCACCGGTTCGCGCAACTTCTCCCAGTGCGACAGCATGTTGGTGGGAAGCCATTCCAGCGCGCATACCTTCCCTTATATCGAAACGGGCAATGCCGCCTCGCAGGTGGAGCACGAAGCCTCCACCTCCAAGATCAGCGAAGACCAATTGTTCTATTTCCAATCGCGCGGGGTGCCGCGCGAAGAGGCCATCAGCATGATCGTGAACGGGTTCTGCAAGGACGTGTTCAACCAGCTGCCGATGGAGTTCGCGGTCGAAGCGCAGAAGCTGCT
>JAQBPN010000109.1 GCA_028287505.1 Fibrobacterota bacterium
CCTGTCCGATGCCAACTCCAATCTGCAAAAGGTGGCGGCCCAGGAACTCCAGGCCGCTTCGGAGCTCAAGCGCACCAAGGCCCTGTTCGCGGGCGGGCTGGTGTCCCAGTCCGATCTCGATCAATCCATAGCCAACGCCAGCGTGGCCGCCGCCAACCTGAACTCGGCCAGGGCCCAGGTGGACCGGGCCCGCATCAATCTGCGCTACGCCACCATCATTTCGCCCATCGACGGGATAGTGCTTTCGCGCGCCGTGGACGTGGGACAGACCGTGGCCGCCAGCTTCAACACCCCCACCCTCTTCACCATCGCGGGCGATCTGCGCCAGATGCAGGTGCAGGCCTCCGTGGACGAAGCCGATATCGGCAAGGTGAACATGGGCCAACATGCCACCTTCACCGTGGACGCCTATCCGGATTCCATCTTCCGGGGAGAAGTCACCCAGATCCGCCTGCAGCCGGTCACGGTGCAGAACGTGGTCAGCTACGACGTGGTGATCAGCGTTCCCAATCCCGAACTCAAGCTCATGCCGGGCATGACCGCCAGCCTCACCATCGTCGTGGCCCGCAAGGACGATGTCCTGCAGGTGCCCGCATCGGCCCTGCAGTTCAACGCCTGGGACGCCATGGGCGCGGGCGGCAAGAAAGGCATGAAGGGCGGCAAGCGTTCCAAGGATAGCAGCCAGGTCGCCGCCAAGGCCGGTATCGCCGGGGATTCCGGAAAAACCGACTCGGCCGGAGGCAAAGGTAGGGAGGGCAACGCCGGGCGCCACGGTCGCGGCGCGGGCGGCAAGGATACCGCCTCGGGACGGGTCTTTGTGCTGGAGAACGGAAAGCCCAAGCCCGTCCGCGTGCAAGTGGGACTCAGCGACGGCACCCATACGGAGATTACCGGACCGTTGGAAGCGGGCTCCGAAGTGATCACGGGCGTGGAAGCCCCCAAGGCGGGCGCGCAGGCCGGCCAATCGCCTTTCGGCATGCCTCGCATCGGCGGCGGCGGCGGTGGACGCGGCGGAGCAGGCGGGGCCGGAGGCGGGGGCGGCGGAGGACGGGCCCATTGACGGACGCTCCCATCAGGGCCGCAGGATCCTCTCCCGGCGCCCAATCCGCCCCCATCGTATCGGTCCGGAACCTGACCAAGACCTACAAGATGGGAGAGGTCACGGTGGAGGCCTTGCGCAAAGTGGATCTGGACATCGCCCGGGGCGAGTTCGTCGCCATCAGCGGGGCCAGCGGTTCGGGAAAGTCCACCTTCATGAACATCCTCGGCTGCCTGGACGCGCCCACGGGCGGCAAATACGTGCTGGACGGCCGCGAGGTGGAATCCCTGAGCCGCGATGAGCTTTCCCTGATGCGCAACCGCAAGCTCGGTTTCGTATTCCAGTCCTTCAACCTCCTAAGCCGCACCACCGCCCTGGAAAACGTGGAGTTGCCGCTCCTGTACCGCAAGGACACCCGGCCCGCGGACAATCACGAAAAGGCCCTGGCCGCTTTGCGCGCCGTAGGCCTGGGGGAGCGGGTCCACCACCATCCCAACCAGCTTTCCGGGGGCCAGCAGCAGCGCGTCGCCATCGCCCGCTCCATGGTCAACGACCCCGTGCTCATCCTGGCCGACGAACCGACCGGCAATCTGGACACCCGTTCCAGCATCGAAATCATCGGCCTGTTCCAGGGCCTGAACGTCAAAGGCATCACCATCGTGCTCGTCACCCATGAGCCGGACATCGCCAGTTACGCCGGCAGGCTGATCGTCTTCCGCGACGGCAACGTGGTCCGGGACGAACGCAACCCCTCGCCCCTGAGGGCTTCGGATGAACTGGCCAAGCTGAATCCGGCGGAGAAAATAGCCTGATGCGCATGTCGGCCCTCCTCATCATCGCCCTGCGCTCCCTGGCGCGCAACAAGCTCCGATCCTTCCTGACCATGCTCGGCATCATCATCGGGGTGGGAGCCGTCATCGCCATGCTTTCCGTGGGCCAGGGCGCCAAAGCCATGGTCCAGACCAGCATCGCCAGCCTGGGAACCAATGTCATCACCGTGTTTCCCGGCGGCGGCTCCCCCGGAAGCGTGCGCACGGAGGCCGGTACCACCAGCCGCCTGACGGAAGACGACGTGGAAGCCATCCGCCGGGAAGCGGAAGGCATCCGCTACCTAACCCCCACCGCCCGGGTGAGCGCCCAGGTGAAATTCGCAGGACAGAATTGGCGCACCAGCGTCTACGGGGCCTATCCGGAATACCTGCAGATCCGCAATTGGAACCCCGTGGAAGGAGTCTCCTACGGCATGTCGGATGAGCGCGGAGCGTCCAAGGTGGCCTTGCTGGGCCAGACCGTGGTCAAGAACCTTTTCGGAGAAGGCGTCAATGCGGTGGGACAGACCATCCGCATCAAGAACCTGCCGTTCCGGGTGATCGGCATCCTGGAGAGCAAGGGCCAGGGCTCGTTCGGCCAGGACCAGGACGACATCATCATCGCCCCCTACTCCACCGTGCAGAAAAAACTGATCGGCGCCACCTACGCGCAGAACCTCACCGCCTCCGCGGTTTCCGAAGATGCCATTCCGGAAGCCTCGGCGCAGATCGACGAAATCCTGCGCCGGCGCTTCCACATCGGCCCCTCCGACACGCCCGACTATACCATCCGCACCCAGACGGAAATCGCCCAGGCCGCCGGCAGCGTGTCCCAGACCATGACCGTGCTGCTCTCGAGCATCGCCGGGATATCCCTGCTGGTGGGCGGCATCGGCATCATGAACATCATGTTGGTTTCCGTTACGGAACGCACGCGGGAAATCGGCATCCGCCTGGCGGTGGGCGCCAAGGGCAGGGACATCCTCCTGCAGTTCCTGGTGGAAGCGGTGACGATCAGCTTCTTCGGGGGACTGATCGGCGTGGCGCTGGGCGCGGGCGCCTCCACCTTCCTCTCCTCCGTGCAAGGCTGGGCGGTGAAGCTGTCGCTCTCGTCCATCCTGATCGCATTCATCTTCAGCGCCGCCACCGGGATTTTCTTCGGATGGTATCCCGCCCGCAAGGCGGCCCGCCTCAATCCCATCGACGCCCTGCGCTACGAATGAACGGGCCCTAGCGGACCCTACCTGCGGAAGACGCCGTGGAAGGTGAAGGTACTGCCGGTCCCTTCGCCGCTCTCCACGCGCAAATCCCCGTTCATCATGTGGGAAAGCTTTTTGGCGATGGCGAGCCCGAGGCCGGTGCCTCCGTATTGGCGGGTGGTGGACGAGTCGAGCTGGGTGAAAGCCTGGAACAGGCCCCCCATCTTGTCCTTGGCGATCCCGATGCCGGTGTCCTGGACGATAATGGAAATGCACAGGGTCTGCCCCCGGTCCTCCAGGAGCCTGGTTGATACGGAAACGCCGCCCTGCTGGGTGAACTTGACCGCGTTGGAGACCAGGTTCAGGACCACCTGCCGGATGCGGGTGGGATCGCCGCGCACCAGGCTGGGGCAATCCTTGTCCAGGCTCAGGGACAGCGACAACCCCTTCTTGTCGGCTTCCATCCGGTGCATGTCCAGGATTTCCTTTAGGATGGCGGACAGGTTGATCTCCACGCTCTCCAGTTCCAGCTTTCCGGATTCGATTTTCGAGAAGTCCAGGATATCGTTGATGATGGTGAGCAGGAGATCGCCGCAGGATTGGGCCAGCTCCACGTAGGATTTCTGTTTGGGAGACAGGGGATCCATGCCCAACAGCTGGATGGACCCGAGCAGTCCGTTCATGGGCGTCCTTATTTCATGGCTCATCGTGGCCAGGAATTCGCCCTTGGCGCGGTTCGATTGTTCCGCCGATTCCTTGGCCACCCGCAGCATGGCCAACGATTTCTGATGGGAGAGGTAGATGAGGAAGGTGCAGCAGACGATCATGATGGCGACCGTGGCGGTGATGCAGAGGTAGAAGATGTGCACGTAGTGCGGCGAAAACGGACTGGTCTCCCCCAGCCCGAACGGCCCGTTGAGCAGGGCCCAGAAACCGATGGGCATGGCCACGCAGATGGCGATCTTCCCCACCTCGCGGATATGGAAAAGCGTGAAAGGCGCGATCAGGGTGAGATAATAGGCGTGCACGATCCCCACCGACTTGCCCAGGAAAAGGGTGTAGATGAACACGGCGACGTTGATGGAACCCATCAGGTTGAACCGGGAAAAATCGTAATGGTGGTATTTGTTCAGCACAAGGGTGAGTACGTAGGCCATCAGGAGTATCCAAACGCAGGCGGCCAGCCCGTGGACCCCCAGGAAATCCAGGATGAAGAGATAGGGAAAGGCCATCCCGAAGTAGTAGAGCGCCGAAAGGTTGGTGATGCGGATGTGGCGGGCCAGCTCGTCATCCATCCCGGGGGTGATTCCCAGGTCCCGGATGCGCGTCAGAATGCTCCCAAGGGTGGCCTTGGCCGATGTTCGAGACCCGATTTTCGGTGAGGCGTCCATGGCTGCCGGGCCGAATTATAACCTCCCGGCTCCCGGTGCGTCAATTCCGGCCACCAGGATTCCGGGTCCATAGCGCCGACGGACCGTCCGGGACAGGCGGGAGTCCGTTTCCGGGCCGGCTTGCGGAAAGCACGCCGGCATTCAATCTGCGATGCCCGTAACGCTGGCGTTTCCTTCGCGAGTGTCATATAATCGTAAAATGATGGACGACGCTTTTCTGGACTCGATGCGGCAGGCCGGAGATCCTCTCGCGGACGCCGTCATCGGCGAATACATCGGCGCCGGGGAGATTCCGGAGCTGAACGCGCTGTTGGGAAGGCTGCATGCCAACCTGGCGGACCCCGCGGGCTTCCCCCCGCGGCTGGCAGCCTACCTGGACGAATCCTCCAGGTTACCCTCGTGGGCCGATCCGGCCCGCATCGAACGCGCCCAGCGCATGTTCACCCTGCACGGACCGTTGTTCGGGGTCGTCATGCTCTTCAAATCCCTTCCCATCCTCTACGCCGGAGGCAAGGGCGGGGCCCAGGTCCTGGCCATGACGGGGCAATTGGGCAACCATTACCGGCGCCGCGCCTCCGAGACACTCCGCTTCATCCTCGACGTGATGGAACCGGGAGGGCTGGGCCCGGGCGGCAAGGGCATCCGCACCGCCCAAAAGGTCAGGCTCATGCATGCGGCCATCCGCGCCTACGCTTCCGCGGCCGAAGGCTGGAAGGGACGCCTGCCGGCCTGGGGCCGTCCCATCAACCAGGAAGAGCTGGCCGGCACCCTGTTGGCCTTCTCCACCGTGACCCTGGACGGGGCCAAAGCCCTGGGACTCGGGATAAGCGGGAAGGACGCGGACGCCTACCTGCATGTCTGGAAGGTCATCGGACACATCCTCGGCATCGACCCCCGCCTGTATCCGGAAGGCGCCGCCCAGGCCAAATCCTTCTGGAAATCCCTGGTGCGCCGGAATTTCTGCCGCACGGAGCAGGGCCTCATGCTGATCAAGGATCACCAGGATTTTCTTGCCGATCTGCTTCCCGACAAATTGATCGACCGCGGGATTCCCACGCTCCTCCGCTACCTGATGGGGAGGAAGATTTCCGGCAGCGTGTTCGATCTCCCGAAATCCTCGGCCCCGTTCACCTTGTTGTTGTGCCTGGTGGAGTTCTTCCATCTGCAAAAACTGGGCTATCTGATTTTTCCCGGTCTGATGCGCTGGGCGCGCGGCCTGAGCATCACGTTGATGGAGTCCTTCCAGGCCTACATGTACGCAGGCAAATCCAAGCCTTTCCGGGTTCCGCCGGGGCTGACGCAACATTGATAGCAAAGGAGCATCCGTGAATTCTCCCGTCATCTGTCCCGATCACCCCGGCCTCACCAATGATCCCGGCCATTTCCTCAACTTCATCGATCGCAACTGCGTCCCCTATACCTACCTGGAACTGTTCCTGTTCGCCGGCGGATGCTTCCTGTGGGTGGCCGCCTACGCCGTTCTCATCCGCAATTCCCTCCGTTACCGCTTCATGGATATGGCCGCCATCGCCGTATGCAGCAACTTCGCCTGGGAAGGCATCTGGTCCTGGGCTTTCAAAACGGATATGGGATGGTTCCTGGTCTGCACCTACCGGGCCTGGTTCTTCCTGGACATTTTCATCTTCTGGCAATTGCTCAGATGGGGAAGCAAACAGATCAGCCAGCCCGCGTTCCGCGATCACTTCAAGCCCGCCGCCGTCTTCATCGCCCTCGGATTCACCGTTCTCTATTACTTCTACGTCCAAGAGGGCATGGACACGCCCATTGGCGCCAACTCGGCCTACCTGGCCCAGATCATCGTGTCCTCCACCTGCCTGCTGCTCCTGTTGGGCAGTCCCGATGCGAAGATCCTGTCGCTTGCGGTGGCATGGCTCAAAGGCACGGGCACCGGGATGAATACGGTGATGATGCTCATGCACTATCCCCACAACCATTTCCTGCACACTTTGGGAATCCTGGCATTCATCCTCGACACCACCTACATCGGCTATTTGCTGCGCTTGAAGGCGGCGGAAGCAAGCGCCAAGCCCCGCATGGCCTGAAAGCCCGGCAAATCGGACCTTCCCGCTCAGGGTAACCCCGGAATCCACCCGCTTTCGGAACCGGCGGCCCCTTCCCGTTTCCGGCCGGAAAGCTTATTTTCCTGGCATACCCGAAATCCGCCTGGAGGCTTACCATGTCCCGTCGCATGCTCGTTACCAATCTCACCCTCGCAACCCTGGCCATGGCCGCATGGGCCACCGTCGCTCCGGCGGCCGCCGTCGAAATCGGCAACGCCAATTTCATGCTGACGTTCCCCAGCGGCTGGGCCGAGCAGTCGGTGGGCCAGGACGATTCCTCGACCGTCCTGGCGACCAAGGGCGGCGGCGCGGCCGGCACCGCCATCCTGACGATTTCCCCCCATCAGGGAGAGTTGACCGCGGCGGAAATCGCGGCGCTCGTATCCGAATATGCCGCGGGCGACAGCCTGGTAACCTCCGATCAGGGCAGCAAAGTCCTGGGCGGCAAGACGTTCCAATTCCTGGAACTCAAGAAAGCGGGGGCCACGGGCGCCGAGGCCACCTCCAGGTACCGCATCTACTTCATAACCCAGGGCGATTTCCTGTTCGAAGCCACCACGTTCTACAACACCCTGCTGGGCGCCACGCCCGTAGCCGATATCGAAGCCGCCCTGGCCACCCTGAGGATCACCGCCTCCGCCGGCATCCGCACCGCGGCCGGATACATCCGCCCGGAATTCCGCCCCGCCGATCACGATATCCTGGGCCGCTTCCAGCGCGTGGAAGTCCGCAAGACGCCGCTCTTCCGCTTGCCCGCCTTCTGATCTTCGCCTCCTGACCGGGCCGGGTAATTCCCGGCCTTCTCCATCCCCGCTTCCGGTAACTTTCTAATTTCAGGTCTTCACCGATCGGGGATCCCCATGCTCATCGAAGCCATACGCCGACCCGGCCGCAAGCGCCTTCTCCTCCTGCTCCCGCTATCCCTCATGCTTGCGGCGGGATGCTCCCGGACGCCATCCAAATCCGCCCACCGCTGGTTCGGCATGGACACGGATTTGTCCGCCACCTTGTACGCCCACGGCAAGACCCTGGTGAGCGAGGATAGCGCATTCGCCTTGTTGGAGCGCGAGAGCGCCCGCCTGGAAAACCTGTTCAGCGATTACATGCCCGGCTCCTCCCTGAAGAAACTCCTGGGGCGGGCGGGCGATACCCTGGAGACGGAGGGGGAAATCATGGAAGTCTTCCGGGCGGCGGAGGAAATGTCCCTCGCGTCCCGGGGGAGTTTCGACATTACCCTGCATAACGTGAAAAAGGCTTGGGGCCTGGCCAGCGGCGACAGCAACCGGATTCCCGCCGATGCCGAGCTCGCGGTGGCCATGCGCGGCAATCCCGCATTCGGCGCTTCGCCCGACAGCAACCCCGCCGAACATCCTCCCTTCCGGCTGATCGACGGCAACCGCCTGGTGCTGTTGCGCGACAGCGTGGTCTTCGATCTGGGCGGCATCGCCAAAGGCTACGCGGTGGACAGGCTGCACTTCCTGCTCGACTCCCTGGGATTCCCCAACCACATCGTCACCGCGGGCGGGGACTTGCGCGTGGGCGGCAACAAGCCGGGCGGACCCTGGATCCTGGGCATCCGCCATCCGCGGCATCCGGACGGACTGGCCGGGAGCCTCACGTTCGCGACCCCTTTGGCGGTTTCCACTTCCGGCGACTACGAGCGGTACTTCATCCGGGACGGAGTGCGGTATCACCACATCTTCGATCCGCGCACGGGAAAACCTTCGCGTCCCTATTGTTCAGTCACCGTGCTGACGTCCACCAGCCTGCTTGCGGACAGATTGACAAAACCTTTGTTCATCCTGGGGCCGCGCCAGGGCGCCGCGCTCTTGAAACGGTTCGGGGCCAGGGCGGTATGGATGCGCGAAGCCGGGGACGGATCCGCCGTGACCGCCAAGGACGATGCGGGCGCGCCGCGCCTGTGCTACGTGGCATCGGAGGGATTGGACGGCGTCCTGAAGATGAAAGACATCGAGCCATGCGGGCCATGATATCCGTCCGATCCAGATTGTCATAATGTCCGTTTCAAATATCACATGATATTACGCGGCCTGGATCAGGCCGCTCCGGATCCGCTCGCGGAAATAAAAGCGCTTACTCTACATTCTCCTTGACCATCCCGATCCTGGAAATAATCTTGACTTAGCCAGGCTCGCGTCGGCACAGTGCTACCGGGTCTGTGGGGAGGAGTGGGCGTCCAGAAAGCGATCCCACGAACGGGTTATTGCGGGGGCGGAGCCCTTGGCTCCCGCAGCCTATCTCGGCGAAACCTGTTTGTGGTCCGCTTCCGATCCCACGCGCCATTACATAGTCGTACACAACAAACTTCAAGGGAGGCTTTATGAACTATTGTCTGTTGTCCCCGACTGTCATCCTGGCCGCGGCCCTCGCCGCGCAGGGCCAGCCCATCATGCAATCCACGACCGGGCATGTCGACCAATTCGAACTTCTCAACCTCGTCAAGAACGGCCGCGGAGACTCGGCCTTCCGCATGGCGCGGGACGCCGGCGACGAGTTTTTCGCCCAGCAGTTCCTGCGCAGCGACGGGGTGGGCGCCAACATCGATAACAGCGACCTTTTCATCTTCACGCGCGTCCCCCGCGCCGACCTGAAGGAGCCGGGGGAATGGTTCAACCATTTTCCGCCCCGCCAGGACGGTCCCAACGGGCAATCCTGCGTTTCCTGCCATAACCAGCCGGTGGAGGACGGGGGCGGAACCACGGTATCCAACATCAACCGGGATCCCTTCCGCGAAGCCATCCTGGGCCGTTTCGTGCGACGTAACGCGCCGCATACCATGGGCATGGCCGGACCGCAATTGCTGGCCGAGGAAATCTCCTCCGATTTGCAGGACATCCGCGATCGCGCGAAAGAACATGCCTGCAAAGGATCCGTGGGCAACGCCACGTATGCGCGGCTGACGTCCAAGGGAATCGACTACGGTTCCGTGACCGTCACCCGCCTCTCCGGAAGCGGATGCAAGACCTCGGTGAACCTCGACAAACGCAGCGGCATCGACACCGACCTGGTGATCAAGCCTTTCCAATGGAAGGGCACGACGCGCTTCGTGCGGGAGTTCAACCGCGGAGCCGCGCATACGGAAATGGGCATGCAGGCGGTGGAGATCCTGCATACTCCCGATGAAGACGGAGACTTTGACGGCGTCGTCAACGAGTTTTCGGTGGGGGACATAACCTCTCTGGCCATATACAACGCCGCGCAACCCAGGCCCGTCACACGCCTGGAACTGGCGGCGCTTGGGCTCGACAGCGTATCGCCCGCGGAAAGATTCTCCATAAACCGGGGCGAGACCAAGTTCAAAAACATAGGCTGCGCCGTCTGCCACATCCCCCGCCTGACCGTCGACAACGTGATCTTCCGGGAACCCAGCCGCAATCCGGATTTCCGCGACAAACTCTTTCCGGCCGGCCAGCACCCGCTTGCCGCGGGCCTGGATCCCGCGTTTCCCGTCACCTTCGACATCACCCGGGATCAGCCGGACAATGTCATCGAAAACGACAAGGGCAAGGTGATCGCCCGCTTGGGATCTTTCCGGAAGGATGGGCAGGGCAATGCGATCATCGAACTTTTCAGCGACCTCAAGCGCCATGACCTGGGAACGCCCGTGGCCGAACCCGTGGACGAAACCGCTTCGCCGGTCCCCACCGTACCGGGCGCCTTCCAGGGCGGCGTGGGCATCAGCACTTTCCTCACGCGCCCTCTCTGGGGAGTGGGGTCCACGGCGCCCTACATGCAGGACGGGAACTCCACCACCCTGACCGAAGCCATCGAAAGGCATGCCGGAGAGGCGGAAACCTCCCGGGCCAACTTCCGCGCGCTCCCGGAAGCGTCCAAGGAGGATGTGATCGCGTTCCTGAACAACCTGGTCCTGTTCAAGCAGGAGAGCGAGCCGGTGGAAGAGCCCACCAACACCCAGCCGACCATGGAACAGATGCGCAGAATGCGGTGATCAGAGCTGGTAGTCCAGGGTGGCGCCGAAGGTCCGGTGAACCTGGTGAGGATAAGCGACGATGGTGAACTTGTCCCAGGCTTCCACATGGGGATCGGCCAGGAGGTCCCGGCCCCAGATCGAAAGCATGCATCGTTCGCGGAAAAATGATTTCTGAAATACCAGGTCGAGGTGGAATTCGGTCGCCGGGGCGTCGACGACCAGACCGTTATCGTCCCAGACCTGGCCCAGATAATTGAACGGGGTACCCCGGGAGAAAGGCGAGGTCACCGTCAGATTGGCGGTGAACGCGGCGTCCCAAGGCAGTTCCAAGTAGGTCTTGAGGCGCCCGATATGCTTGGGGCTCCTCTTGTCATCGTCCGCTTGTTGCACAAAGGTCGCGCCGTTCGGATCTCCCGGGATGGGCAGGCCTTTGTAATTCCAGGTGTAGAACAGCGCATAGGAAAGCTCCACGTTGAAGTATGGCGTGGGCATGAGCCGTAGCAGGGACTCGCCGCCGAAGTCTTCGCGATCGATCAGGTTGGCGACATAAAGAGGGACGATGGTATCGCCGGGGTGCGTTTGCGAGGGGACCACGGTTTGCAGGGAGGGATCCAGGGGCGTGACCGACACGCGGTTCAAACCCCACTTATAGAAGGCGCTGAGGTCCCATTGGATCCTGGAACCGTGCGAGCCGCGATGGCCGGCTTCCAAGGTGTAATAATCCACGGGCTTGACGTCGTCACCGGACAGGACTGTCACCCATTTGCCCGCCGCGGGCGGCGCCGCATTGGCGAAGCGCGGATCCTGTTTGAGGTACCAGCCGGGAGGAATCTGGGACACGCGGAAATCCGTCTCCGATTGGATGTAGGAAGCGGTGGTGATGCTGCGCGAGGCCGCCCCCCAAAACGTCATTTCCTTGGAGGGAAGATAGGCCAGGCGCAGACTGGGGGAAATCTCCGGCGCCTTTCCCGTCAACGTATAGGTTTCCGCTTTGGCCCCCATTGTCAGGTGCCACTTGGGTCCCATGAGGATTTCGTCCTGTAGAAAGACACCGAAGAGGAAATCCTCCCGCTCCATGTGGCGGATGGCGAGCGGTCCATCCGGGGGCAGGTCCCTGAACTGGTAATGGATGCGCCGCACATTGGATCCGGCGCTCACATGGTTGGCCGCATTCAGCTTGTATTCGTTCTGGAATTCCAGGTCGCTGACATCGAAGGCGACGCCGGCGCCCGCGCCGAACGAGGACTGCAGGTCGTAGTGCCAGTGGGAAATGTTCAAGAACAGGGATTCCTTATCGTTCGCAATCCAATCCACGCGGCCGTCGGCGATGGTCTGGTACATGCTTTCCGGATTGAGAAAAACGCTGTCCGGGGGTTTGGGATCGCTCGCGGTGGCCGGGGGCGAATCCGGGTAGGCGGAAAGGAAGCTGGAATATTGCCCATTCCCCATCTGGTATTCCGAAATCCAGCCCGTCCATTTCAAATCATCGCTGGGTTGATAATCCCAATTGACGCCCCCGCTCAGCCCCTGTTGATTGTCGTCCAGCTCCGTGAACCTGTTTTTGATCCTGAACTGCGCCCCCGTGGCCACGGGAGCCCATACCGTATCCCCCACGAAGCCCGGATTGCGATCATATCCATCATGATGCTTGAACTTGCTCCAGACTGTCAGGAAAAGGTTCTCCTTCGCTTCCCATCCATAGCGGACGGTGGGCGCCAAATACTTTTGCGTGCCCGCATCCACGGAGACGTGCAAACCTTCCGCGGCCATCCCGCTCTTGGTGAAGATGCTGACGATACCGGTGGCCGCGTTGGCGCCATAGATGCTTCCCCCCGGCCCCTTGATCACCTCGATGCGTTCGATTTCGCTCAGGGGCACGTCGAACGTTTCGAACATGATTCCGGAACCGATCGGATTCATGATATGCACCCCGTCCAGGATCCAGAGAATGGTGCTGGGCCCTTCGATGGCGTTCTCCCTTATCTCGCCGGTGGGAACGGAATACGAGACATCGCCGAACCAGGCGCCGGGAACCAGGTTGAGGAGATCCTGGATGCGGGTGGCCCCGGACCGGCGGATATCCTCGCTCCTGATGACATAGACGGAGCTGGCCACTTCCATGAGCTTCTGGGGCCGCATGGAAACGGAAGTGATGTCCAGGTTGAGAAGCCTTTCCAGGGAAAGATCCCGGGAATCGAGGTCCTGGGCCCGGGGGGAATCCACGGACAGCAGGGTAAGAAAAAGGGCAAGAAACCGCAGGTATGGCAACATCCCCATTATAGGGGCAGGAGTCTTTGAGGTTCAAGCAATGAAGTCTTGGAGCCCGGCGGGCCAGGGGATAAAATCTCAAGTACCGGGGGACTTTGGACGTTTCCCCAAAAGCGGAGAGAACTCGAATGGCATATTCACGGACGCGCCGGATTTCACGATTGTCCCTGGGCATCGCCCTGGCCGGGCTGCTCCTGGCCTGCGGCAAGGATGCCACCGGGCCCGAAAGCGCAGCCGTCATCACGGAAGCGGACGTGACGGGCACCTGGCGCACCTCGGTGCCTGCGGCCGGCTTTACCGTCAAGGTTATCATGGAGGTTACGGCGGACCACAACATGAATTTCGCGCAGAAGTATGCCGGCGTGGTTCCAGGCAAGCCGGATTCGGCCGTGGACAAATCCTACGAGAGCGGGACCTGGTCCTTGAACGCCGGGATCCTGACCAGCCAAAAGGTTGCGTGCCGATACGCTTCGCCGCCGAATTTCCAATTGAAGGATTCGACCTGTATCGCGCCGGTTTCCAATGACTATTCCCTGGCCATCAAGGGAAATACCATGACCGTGGTCCTGGGCACGGCGACGTTCGTTTTCACACGGGATTGAATAGCCGGTCCATCAACCGGCTTATTTGCATTTAAGCCTATTATCCGATTACCAAGCAGGAAAAATCTTTATCTAGTCCGCAATGGAAGCATGAACCGCCCAATCGGGTCGCGAAAAACGCCTACGTCTCCCTTGATGGGAAACCCGATAACCTGATTTGACAGGTAGCCCGGAAAGGACCGCGCCGTCCCTTGCGAGGTACGCACCAAACGCAATCCCGTCGCCACGCGAAAAGGATCCCGCTGCCCCGTCACCTTCATGGCCATTTTGAAGGCAGCATGCTCGCCGGTGAAATACAGCGTATCGTTATGGGGCCCACCGAACGAGGCGTTGTGAAGGTTTTCCCCAGGCACGCTGATGCGTCCCAACTCCTTGCCCGCGGGCGAAAACACCGCGACACATCCTTCGGCCAGACTGGTCACATAGAAGTTGCCTTGGGAGTCGAGTACCAAGCCGTCGGGAATGCCGAGAGTGGCCAGGATCTGCTTGTTGCCCAGGGTATGGTCCGCTTGGATATCGAAAGACGCCAGCGCATAGGGTTGGCTATACAGAGTCACATACACCTTGCCTGCGCTCTCGCGCGCCTCGATGCCGTCGGGATAATTCAGACCTGAAGCCGCCACAATCGGATCGGCGCCGGAATGCCAGTAGTAAATCGTGTTGCCGTCGCCGTTGCTGAAATAAATGCTGCCGTCATCCAGGACGACGAGATCGTTGTTATGCCCGAGTTTACCGCCATCGCTGCGCTTGACGGCCAAATCGTGCACCGTGCCCGCCGCGTCGAAATAGGAGAGTTTGTCGTCCTGGCAGAAGAGGAGGCGGCCTTCGCCATCATACACCAGGCCGCGGGTGGTCAGGCCATTGGCGGCGGGCAGCAATTGTTTGGCGCCACCGACCGGCAGACGCCAGGCCCGGCTTGCCGGGGTCTCGGCAATGGTGACCATGCCTTTTTCGTCCGCGGCGATGCCGCCGGAGCCGTTGAGACCGGTGAGGATGGTGAGGATTGCGGTGTTGGGTGCGGCCAGGGTGGAGGGGAGATTGTGGGTGGGTTGGGCAGAGAGCGTGGCCGCAAGAAAGGAGAGGATGGCGAAAGATGTTCCGGGCAAAATGGACATGGTTTTTCCTCCTCGATTGCAACCTAGCGTATTGAACCGGATTAGGCTGGAGGAAAATGGGCCTGATTCCCGGGATGGTTGCCTATTCGGAAAAATCCGCCGAGGGAATGGTCCCCATGGGGACGAAATCCGTCTTCGTCACCTTACCCCGGAAATTCGAAACATATACCGCCGTGGTCCGGATTACCGAAGCGATGTCCATCTTCCCGGCCACGCCGATCGGCACGCCCTGATAAAGAATGTCGGGGTTGGAAAAAAACGGGATGGTGGTACCCGCACTCCAATCGAGGACCGTCTTGATGCTGTCGTTGCCCCAGGAAAAACCTTGCGGAAATTGCTCGGTCACCGGGCCGGTGGCGTCCGGGTGCATTGCGCCGAACAGATGCGCCATTTCATGGGCCAAACCGTAAATCGGCGCTTCGAAGTGCTCCCAGGCCACGATTACGAAGGCGGTCGATTCCGTCGCCAGCACCGAACCGTTCACCGTCGCATTCGCAAGCGGACTGATCAAAACGACGATGTCCGCCTCCAGGCTGTCCCGGATTTGGTGGATCGTATCGCAGTAGCCGTCCTTCCGTTTCACCAGACGCTGCAGATCCAATAAACGCTCTTCGGGAACAAAGGGGACTTTGACGATACCGGCGATCTCCAACCTGACCCGCGTATCGCTGTTCGCATATACGGATTGCGTTTCCGAAAACAGTTCCCGGATTTTTTTCGGATAATCATCGAACCGACCGGTGCCGCTGTCGGCATATGCGAGCAGCACCCTGACAACGACTTCAGGGGCCGGATCCGTGTCCGGCTCAGGTTCCGTGCATGAAAAAAAGCAAGCTGAAAGTATGATTAGGGGTGACAAGCGCCAGGTATTCAAATTAAGTCGGCTCCTTATTTGCGGTTCGATAAGGCGAGGACTAAGCTACAAACAAACCGCCGGCCGGAATCACAAAGCCAGCCGGATTATTTTTCCAGAATCCCGCGCAAATACTCCAAAGACCTGAAGGCAAAGATGCCCTTCCCTACAAAGTACAGCCCGAATCCGATCCACATCAACCAGTCGGCTTTGTTTATCATCTGGCTCAGTAAAACCGCTACCCCGCCGATGGAGCATATCAATCCAATCAGCATATTGATTTTGTTCATCCATTTTCCTTTTTCGCGGGGTCCGGAAGCGGTAATCGAAACTCTAGTGTATCATGTTAACCTTTATTTCTCCCGAATCCCCTTTGGCGAAAAACCTGATTCGCATATCATAGCGCGTATTTTGGCCCCAGCAGCCGGGACATGCATCTATCCCTAAAATCCGAACTTTGTGTACGGCTTTTCTCTTGAGTTTTATGTTGGAGGTATACGCGACAAAGGAATTGAAATCATAAATTGCGTCCTCGATTCTTACGCCAACGCTGCTCGCCATATCGGGGCTGAGTTCCTGGTAGTGGCCATTTGACCAAACGAAAGGCCGCAACCGGATACTGTCGATTACCCGGGCGCTGGTCCGCATTTTGATGACGGTGGTGTCATCATTGTAGTTTTGCCCCAGGGAGTCGGGGGCGAAAGAAAAGACTGGGCTCTTTGCTTTTTGGGTTCGTTCGCTAGCCACTGTGGCGGAACCGATGGAGGAGGCAAGTAAGGCGATTAGGATTAGGGTTTTCATTTTTTACATCTACCGTCCTTATAGCGCATAAATGAGCGATGAACGAGCCGGAGGGCTTGGTCTGGAAAGGACAAGCCCGTAGGGACGAGCCTGGAGCGTCACCGGCGCGACCTTTGCTTGTGGACTGCAACAAAGAGGTAGACCAAGAGCAAAGGGCGTGACGGCCGAGCACAGTCAAATTGATCCGTGTTGTTATACGGCGCGTTTTGACAAAGTAAGTGCGATACCATATTTTCCGGTAATTAGAATCCAATTCTTTGGGTGTAATTCGTGTTGGTGCATTTCCATGTCAGTTGCCTGCACATTCCTTCTAAATCGGGAAACACCGAGCCTTCATTTATTCCCACAGAGTGCAGTTGGTGCCGTATGCCTTTTTTCTCTTGGTTCGGTATCACGTATTTGAGTAGCATAGAAGAATTGTCTACTTCCTCCATTGGAACAAATGGCTTCATTCCATCTGGAAATTGGTGATATGTAAAGCATCCTTTTTGTACCTTGAACCGCTCCGAAAGATGCCGTGGAAATATGACTGTCTCCTTATCTGTATTTGGAATTTTATCGCCTGGGCCAAGATAAATTGGCTCAAAGTGAGAAAGCGCCCAGACTACCGAATCAGTTTGATCGACGTTTTCATAGTGCTTTATATTGCATATTGAGAAATATAGAGCCACCAATGGATTCTGAGTCCAGTCTAGCAAATTCGTTATCATACCATGATGTTGGGCAATTGCGGATAGTTCAATACGGTTAGATATTTCTTTTTTTGAAAAAAGCTCGAATTCGGTTCGAAACTTCCTTTGTAGCTCTTCATAGAAGGTGTGCCAATTTGTGGCCGGATCATTTATCAAGTGTGAATAGCGAGCAATCGACGGAATAAGTTTGAAATTTGCGTCTTGAAGCCCGCGGTAAACATTTTTATCAGAATGATTTTGACATATGCTTTCGACAAATTGGGAGACCGATCGTATCGTTATTGTGTCTTTGACTTTCATTTTCTTTCCTTTGATTTATCGTCCGTATAATGCTCGAGTGAGCGGTGAGCACGGCCGAAGGGCGCTGGCCCGGAGGGACAAGCCCGTATGGGACCAGCGCGGGATTTGCCGTGAGACCAACATCATTTGACCGACGCAAGCAAAGCCCGTGCCGGCCGCGCGCAATCCATTCGATTGATATTGATATTAAAGGCCTCCCAGGTTAGGAGAAATGGATCTTTCTGTTTGCAAGGACAGAAACCCTAACCCAGGAGGACCCATGCGACTTCTGAACCTTGATAAAAAATACTATTGCGGCATCGATCTCCACGGAAAAACCATGTACACCACCATTATGGACAAATCGGGAACCCTTCTTTTTCATAAGAACTTGCCGAATTCCATGTCTGATTTGCTGGATGCCTTACGTCCCTATCAGAAGGACGTAGCGGTCGGAGTGGAATCCACGTTCAATTGGTACTGGCTTGCCGATGGCTGTAAGCGGGAGAACATCCCTTTCTACTTGGGTCATGCCCTATACATGAAAGCCGTCCATGGAGGGAAAAACAAGAACGACAGTTTGGACTCGAAGCATATCACCGATTTGCTTCGTTCCAATCTTTTTCCCTTGGCCTATAGCTACCCACCGGAAATGCGCGCCGTCCGGGATTTGCTTCGGAGGCGTCGTCACTATGTAGACATTCGCTCCGCCGCGTACCGGCATATTCAAATGGTCTACATGCAACAAGGGATTGTCGACAGGAAATTGCCGGCGCCCAACATCAAGGGGAAGCGCGAATCGATGATGCAGCCCTTCGAAGATCCTAACGTTTGTCTGGCCGTGGCCTCGGATATCCGTCAAATGAATGTCCTCGACGACCTTATCAACGTCTTGGAGAGCAAGGTCTTG
Organism: Fibrobacterota bacterium; assembly: GCA_028287505.1. Classification (GTDB taxonomy): domain Bacteria; phylum Fibrobacterota; class Fibrobacteria; order UBA11236; family UBA11236; genus Chersky-265. Next base: position 17,992 of record JAQBPN010000109.1, read on the forward strand.
GATCAGGCCAAAAAGCACGACCGTACCGCGTTAAACCTCCTGGAAACCATTCCCGGAGTCGGCGCTATTTTGGCTTACACGCTCCTCTACGAGATCCACACCATTTCCAGGTTCCCTTCTCCCCAAGCCTTTTCCTCCTACTGCAGGCTGGTCAAACCGGAACGGAGCTCGGGCGGCAAAACCGTCGGGGCGGGGAATGGCAAAATCGGAAATCCTCATCTCAAGTGGGCCTTTACGCAAATCATCGTCCACGCCCAGCTCTACTCACCGGTCTTGAAGCGGTCCTATGAACGGATGAAACAGAAGCATGGCCTGGCCAAATCCAAATCGATCATCGGCCACAAGTTTGCTATCGCAGTATACCACATGCTCAAAAATGGGAAGGCCTTTGATGAGAACAAATTCATAGGAGGGTGAGACTCAAAACCCCGTCGTATAACTGGCAGGGCAATGTCCGGACTAGAAGCCAAAGCCGCCGGCGTTTGATTGGGGATGAGTTTCACCCTCTTCATATTGAGGATAGGAGTTGAATGCTGAAGCTGTCTGCCCCTGGATTGGTCTTATCGGCCAATTTTCGAACCGGTTCAGGCTACAGATTTAAGGTTATAAAATTCATTCGGTGACTTCATCTCCAAAGCTGAATGCGGTGCAAAAGTATTGTAGTCATCGACCCA
>JAQBPN010000044.1 GCA_028287505.1 Fibrobacterota bacterium
TCTTTTCGGGTGGCGCGCGATTCCAGCGCGGAAGAGGCTATAGATTTCACCATGGTGTCCGATAAGATCAGGATGAAGATCCATCCGAAGATCAGGGTCAAAAACCCCTTGCCTACCGCGAAGAGGATTTGAGCCGCGGTGATTTCCGGGGCGAACAGCAGCGAAAAGCCGATCACGGCGAACACCAAAGTCACCAATATGGCCCGGGTTATCGCTTTGGCTATGGACAGTGCGTCCATTCAACTTCCTCCAAATCCGCGTGTAGGTTAATTATGGACCCCGCCGACTCGAAATGACAAGGGGGGAGAGCGTTAGACCGATTCGCCCGCCTGAAATGACAAGGGGAACAGCGACGGCGTGGTTTGGGTTTTTTCATGCTGGGCGGGTGTGCTAGCGGCTGAACCGGCCGGACTCCGATGGCGTCCGCGATTCCGAGGACGTCTGCGCCGATGCGAGGGATGCGCGCGCGGCTCCGGCGATGGCGGAGGCCACCGTATCGGTCCTGGCGAGCATGATATGGTCCGGGATTACCTGGCCGTTGCAGAGGTAGGACAGAGGCGCTTCGGCCCTGCGGGCCAGGTTGTAAAGACAGCCGAGAGACAGGCATTCGTCCAGTTTGGTGAAGATGATGCTGCCCGCGCCCAGATCGCGGTATAGCCCGTATTGATGCCAGAGCTCCCGCATGCGCGTGGGGCCGGAGAGCACCAGGTGCACTTCGTCCGGAGCCAGGCAATGCAACAGGCCTTGCAGTTCGCGCCACATTTCCTTGTGGGTATGGCTGCGGCCGGCCGTGTCCACCAGGATGAGATCGAAGCCCGCGAATTCGCGCTGGGCCTGGACCACGTCGGCGGGCGAGAACACCGGCTTCACCGGGATGCCGGCGGTGCGGCCGAAGAGTTCCAATTGTTCGTTGGCTCCCATACGGAAGCTGTCGGCGGAGATGATGCCGACCTTTTTGCCCTGTTGGATTTTCGCGAGGGCGGCGAGCTTGGCCAGGGTGGTGGTCTTTCCCACGCCCGTGGGTCCCACCAGGGCCACCGTGGTGGGGCGGCCCGGACGCAGGCGGATGCCTCCCGTCACGCGGATGCGTTCGGCCAGGTTGCGCGCCAGCAGGGACGCTTCCCGTTCGCCGGGTTCCTTGGCGATGGCTTCTCCCGGGCCTTCCTGTTTGTAGGCGGCGCGGAACTCGCTGTAGGCCGCGCCCACCGCTTCGGCGGCCAGGGCGGGCTCCACATCCATCTCGATCAGGCTTTCCTGCAATCCCTGGAATTCGACGTTCGGGATCCAGGCGGTGGCCGGGGACATGGCCGAGCGGGCGAAAGTCTTGGATTCCATCTGGCGCGATCCGGATTGCGCGGCGGTGCGCGCGGCGGCCGATTCCATCATGGCCTTGATCTCTTCCTTGAGATCCTTCATCTCGCGGGACGGCTGATCCGCGCGCGCTTTCATTTCCTTCAGTTCGTTGCGGAGCATTTCGATCACGTTCGCGTCCGCATCCGCGGCCTGGGCGGCCTTTTCCCGGGAGGCGGGGACCGTGTTTGCGGCCCGGCGTTCCGGCGTTTTCAACGCTTGCGGGGACACCCGGCGGTCATCGGACACGATGGGACTGGCGTTGCCGTCCTCATCGACCCTGCGCAAAGAGCCTTTCCAATCGTATTGCCCCGGGGTGGCGGGAGCGGTCGCGGAAGCGCGAGGGCCGTTGGCGGCGGTCGAAGCCATCGGGCGCAGGGCGGCGAGACGGGCCGCGGCGGGGCTCAGGGATCTGGGTGCGGCGCCGCGCAGGGTGGCGGCTTCGCGGGGAGCCTGGCGATCGGGGACCACGGGGGCGGGGCGCGCGAACAGGCTTTCCTCCAGGGCCGCGGTCACTTCGAAACAGGCCTGGGTCTTGCCCAGCACCTTGCGGGTGGTCCGCCGCGATTTCAGGATCACGGCATCGGGGCCCATTTCCTCTTTGACCAGTCCCAGGGCTTCCTGCATGGTATCGGCTTGGTACGATTTCATTTTCATTGGGCACCGCTTTCATTGTCGCCGAGAACCACCGTTCCCGTCGCTTTCACGTTTACGCCGTTGGCGATTTCGCTATAGGAGATCAAGGCCAGATTGGGGAAGGACCCTTCCATGATCTTGCGCAGCTGGAACCGGATCCCGGGCGAGCACAGGAGCACGGGCTGCATGTTCTGGGCCACCATGCGCTCCACCAGGGCGGAGAGGCGTCCCACCATGCGGCCCACCAGTTCGGGCCGGATGACCAGGCGCGGGCCGCGATCGGTGTTCTGCACCGAGGCTTCCAGCATCTGTTCCAGTTTGGGTTCCAGGCTGATCACGTGGATGCAGTCGTTGCTGTCCTTGTAGGTTTTGCAAATCTGGCGGGACAGGGCCTGGCGGCACTGCTCGGTGAGATAGGCTTCCGATTTGGAGACCTTGGAGGCGTTGGCCAAGGCTTCCAGGACGGAGCCCAGATCGCGTATCGAGACCTTCTCGTTCAGCAGATTGATGAGCACGCGCTGGATGTCGCCGATGCCCATCAGGCCGGGGATGAGTTCTTCCACCACGGTGGCGTTGGTCGCCTTCATGTTGTCCACCAGGGATTTCACGTCCTGGCGGGTGAGGATTTCGCCCGCATGGTTGCGGATGAGCTCGGTGAGATGGGTGGCGATCACGGCGGGCAGTTCCACCACGGTATAGCCCGCGATATCGGCGGCTTCCTTCTGCGAATGCGTGATCCAGATGGCGGGCAGGCCGAAGGCCGGTTCCACGGTGGGGATGCCTTGGATCTTCTGGCTGGTGCCGCCCGGGTCCATGGCCAGGAAACAGCCGGTCATGAGTTCGCCCTGTCCAACCTCTATGCCTTTGATCTTCACCACGTACTGGTTGGCCTTGAGCTGGATATTGTCGCGGATGCGGATGGGAGGGACGATGACGCCGATCTCGGTGGCGCATTGGCGCCTCAGCATGGTGATGCGCTCCAGCAGGTCCCCGCCCTGGTTGACGTCCACCAGGGAAATGAGGCCGTAGCCGATTTCCAGTTCCATCTGGTCCACTTGCAGGTAGGATTCGATCTTGTCGGGGTTGGCCGCGGAGTCCTTCTCTTCGGCCTTCTTTTCCTTTTCAACCGCGGCTTCGGCCTTTTCGGACACCTGCTTGCGGCCGACGATGAATGCGAGACCGCCCACCAGGAAGGCGAGCAGGAGGAAGGGGACGGTGGGCATGCCGGGGATGACGGCGGTGAGGCCCATGAAGCCGGCGCCCGTGTACATGGCTTTGGTGCTCTGGGTCAATTGCCCCATTACCTCGTCGCCGAGGTTCTGCTTGGAGGCGGCGCGGGCCACGATGATGCCGGAGGCGGTGGAGATCATCAGGGCCGGCATCTGGGTCACCAGGCCGTCGCCGATGGTCAGGATGGTGAAGCGCTTGATGGAGTCCTGGAAGGAGAGGTCCTGCATGGTCATGCCCACGATGAACCCGCCGATGATGTTGATCACCGTGATCATGATGCCGGCGATGGCGTCCCCGCGCACGAATTTGCTGGCGCCGTCCATGGCTCCGTAGAAGTCCGCTTCGCGGCCGATGTTGCGGCGGCGTTCCTTGGCCTCGGCTTCGGTAATGATGCCTGCGTTCAAATCCGCGTCCACGGCCATCTGCTTGCCGGGCATGGCGTCCAAGGTGAAACGGGCGGCCACTTCCGCGATGCGGCCGGCGCCTTTGGTGATGACGATGAACTGGATGATCACCAGGATGATGAAGATGATGGCGCCCACCACCATGTTGCCCTTGGTGACGAAGGTGCCGAAGGTGTGGATGACGCCGCCGGCCTCGCCTTCGGTGAGGATGAGGCGGGTGGTGGCCACGTTCAGGCCCAGCCGGAACAGGGTGATGATGAGCAGCAATCCCGGGAATACGGAGAAATCCAGCACATTGTCGATGTACATGGAGATGAGCATGATGATGATGGCCAGGGAGATCATCACCGTCAGCAGGATGTCCAGCATGAAGGTGGGCAGGGGGATGATCATCATGGCGACCACGCCGATGAGGATGAACGCGATCAGGAGATCCTTGTGGCCCAGGAGGAGCCCGCTCAATCTCTTCGTTTCAGTAGCCAATTGCATCGATTAAAGTTCCTAAGCGAAATTGCCGATGATCAAAAGATCGGGTCGCGTCAGGGTTTCTTGAGCAAACCCCGGGCCGGATTTTTCCGCGGCGAAAATTGAGAGCTTTTTGCGATCCGGCGGCATGGGTTATTTGCGTTCGCGGGGAGGGAAGCTTCGCGCAATCCTTAAACTGGATTGTTTTGGAAGGTTGCGGCGCTTTGGCCGCAAGCCCCGGTCAAAAGAGGGTCAGGCGCCTTACGCGGCCTTCTTGCCCTTGAGGCTGTATACGTAGGCCAAAATTTCCGCAACGGCGGCAAAGAATTCCTCGGGAATCTCCTCTCCGGGCTGCACCACATCGTAAAGGCTGCGCGCCAACGGTTTATCTTCCACGATGGGAATGTCTTTCTGCCGCGCCACTTCGCGGATGCGCTCCGCGATCAGCCGCTTGCCTTTGGCCACCACCACCGGCGTGACGTCCACGCCCTGGTTATAGCGGATCGCGATGGCGATGAAAGTCGGATTGGTGATGACCACGGTGGCCTTGGGAAGTTCCTTCATCATCAGGTTGCGGTGCATCTGCATGCGAAGGCTCTTGATTTTCCCTTTCACGTGGGGATCGCCTTCTGACTGCTTGGCTTCGTCCTTGACTTCGGTCTTGGACATCATCAGATCCTTCTTGACCTTTCGCTTCTGGTAGATCAGGTCCGCAATTCCCAGGACCAGCAGGACCAGGGTGGATTTGATGATCACTTCCAGGCTCACCGACCACAGCAAGTCGCAGAATTGGCTCAGGGACATGTCCGGCAGCGCCAGGTATTTCTCGTAGTGGTGCGCCACCGCCTGGTAGGCCACCATGCCCACGATGATCATCTTGAAGATGCTCTTCACGATCTCCACCACCGAGGCGGCTGAAAAGAGCTTGTTCAGGCCGCTGAAGGAGAAAATCCGGCCGAAGTGGGGGCCCAGGGGCTCCCAGGTCCACAGCAATCCCACCTGGGCGATGCTGACGGTCACGGAAACCACCGTGATGCCGCAAACCACCGGGAGGATGAGCAGGAGCACGCCGACGAAGCCCTGGCGGGCGATGGAGAAAATCATTCCCGGAATCTCTTCGAAGTTTCCGATGGCCATGAAGCTTTCGACCATGGTATTGCGCATGCCGCCCACCAGTTTGTCGGAAAACATCCAGATCATGCACACGCCCGCCAACAGCACCAGGGCGGAGCTGAAGTCGCCGCTCTTGCCAATCATGCCCTTGTTGCGCGCGTCCCCGAGCTTTTTGCCTGTGGCCTCTTCTGTTTTGCCGTCGTCTTCCGCGGACATCTCAGGCCCCCGTCCCCATCATCCGCATCAGCACCAGCAGATAGCTTTGCAGGCTTTCCTGTTCCTTGGCGAACGCCTGCCACATCAGGGGCAGGGCGAAGATGGTGGTCATGATCCCCAGGGCCAGCTTCAGGGGCATGGCCGTCATCCATACGTTCATCTGGGGCATGATGCGGGCTATGAGGGCCAGGCCGACGCTGGAGATGAACAGGGTGGTGACCACGGGCGCCGCCACCTTCATGCCCAGCAGGAAGGCGTTGGTGGACAGCTGGATGAAGACGAGCATCATGTTTCCGGAGGCCGCATGCGCCCCGGCCAGGGGAATGAGCCGGAAGGATTCGGCGATGGCCCGCAGGTAGAATACGTACCCGCCCGTGGACAGCAGGAGCAGGATGAAAATGATGAAAAGCAGATGTCCCATGGGGGTGTCTTCTTCCTGGGCCATGGGATTCATGATCTGCATCATGTTGAAGCCCGTTTCCGCGTCGATCCAGGAACCGGCGAAGCGCAACCCCGCGATGACGAAGGTCCCGGCGAAACCCATCACCGCGCCGATATAGATCTCCCGGACCGCGAGCATGATATAACCGGGAAGGTTGGCCGGGATTTCCACCGCCGTGGACGGCAGGGTGGGGAAGAGGATGAGACTGAGGAAAAAGGAGAGGCCGGCCTTGACGCGCGCCGGGACGTCGTCGGAATTGAGGATGGGGAGCAGGAAGACCATCACGCTCACGCGGATGAGCACCAGCAGCCACAGTTCTATTTGCGCAACGGTGAAATCCTGGATCCCGGGGATGGCCTCGAGCGCGGTGGCGGGGATGGATGTCATTCGTTCGCCCGGCCGCTCATCGCAGCATGGATGGGATCATCTCCAGGAGTTCCACGAAGAAACCTTTGAACAACTGGAGCATCCAGGGCAGGAAAATCAGCAGGGCGATGCCCATGGCCACCAGCTTGGGAATGAAGGTCAGGGTCATTTCCGTGATCTGGGTGGCCGCCTGGAAAATGCTGACGATCAGGCCCACCACCAGGGAGAGCACCAGCATGGGACCGCTGAGGATGAGCACCATCATCAGTGTTTTGCGGCCCAGATCGATAATCATCATTTCATTCATGATACGCCGCGCGATCTACCGGAAGCTCAGGACCAACTGCTGTATGACCAGGTTCCATCCGTCCACCAGCACGAAAAGTATGAGTTTGAAGGGCGTGGAGATCATCACCGGAGGGAGCATCATCATGCCCATGGACATCAGCACGGAGGAGACCACCATGTCGATTACCAGGAAGGGGATGTAGATGAGGAACCCGATGATGAAGGACGACCGCAATTCGCTGATGCAGAAAGCGGGAATGAGCGTGAAGTTGCTCAGATCGTCCACGTTCTTGGGCGTGGGCGAGCGGCTGATGCGGACCATCAGCGCCAGATCCTTTTCGTTCACCTGCTTGAGCATGAACTCGCGCATGGGCGCCATGCCCTTTTCGATGGCCACCTTGTAATTGATCTGCTCCGCCAGATACGGCTGCAAGGCCTCGCTGTTCACGCGATTGAAGGTGGGACCCATGATGAAAAAGGTGAGGAAAAGGGACAGACCCATCAGCATCTGGTTCGGGGGCGCGTTCTGGGTGCCCAAGGCCTGCTTGAGGAAGGTCAATACCACCATCACGCGGGTGAAGCAGGTCATCATGATGAGGATGGAAGGCGCCAGGCTCAGGATGGTGAGCATGGCCACCAGCTCCAGGGTGACGGCCACGTCCTTGGGACCCGTCGCTTTGTCGAATCCCAGGGAGACTTTGGGCAGGATTTGCGCGTGGGCCGCGAAGGCGGTCGCGAAGATGAAGAGCGCGAAGAGAATCAGCGGCGAAGCGAGACGCGGACTGCGACGGGATGGATCCCGTCGGGCGTCGGGCGTCGGGCGTCGGGCGTTAAGAAAAGAGGAAGATGGCGAATGCAAGCGCTCTCCGTTGTGCGGGAGCGTATTCGCATTCGATTTTACGCCCGACGCCCGACGCCCGACGCCCGACGAAACGCTGCCAAGTGTATCAAGGTTTCGTTCTTCCACTGCCGTCCCGAAAATAGTTCTAAAGATTCCTACAGCCGACGTCGATATTCCCGATAGCCCCAGCCTCATGCCGCCTCCTCGTCCAGCAATTCGGACACTTTCTTCGGTTTCTTGAAGCGATCGAGCAGCTTGTTCAGGTTGTCCGAGAACGCGACGGAGTTGCTTTCGCGGGATCTGCGCAGGTCTTCGGCCGGTTCCTTGAGCACGGTGAGCAGGGAGATTCCATGCTGGGTGACTCCCACGATGCCCACTTCATCATTCATGCGCAGGGCCACCACGCGTTGTTGGGTGCCCAGATGGCAGGTCTCCAGGACTTCAAAGATATCCCCGCCCTTGCCGGGCTTGGAAAGAAAGCGGCCTTGCATGCGCTTGAGCAGGCGGATGGTCACTATGGCCAGCAGCAGCACGAATGCCAGTCCGAAAAGGATTTGAATGGCCACGGTCCCCACCGCGCGGCCCTGGGCGGGTTGGCTGTCGGCCGGTTTCGCGGCCTGGCCTGCGGGAGCGGAACGCCCGCCGCTTTCCATTTCCTTTTGGAGCTTGCGGAACTTCTCTTCCATGGCCGGCGTGGGCGGCGCGGGGAGTTCCGCCTGGGAAGGGGCCGCCATGGCTTCGGTTTTCCCGGCGGAATGGACCTTGGCCGGAACCAGCGCAAGAAAGGCGAGAGAGAAGGCGAAGACCAGGCCGGACAGGGCTCCCGGCGAACGGGCATGCGGAAACATTGGATTCATTTAAGCTGCTTAATCCTCTCCTCGGGAGAAACCAGGGAGATGATGCGGATGCCGAAATATTCGTCCACCACCACCACTTCGCCTTTGGCGACCACTTTGTCGTTCACCAGCAGGTCCACCGGTTCGCCGGCCAAGCGGTCCAGTTCGATGATGGATCCGGGACCCAGTTCCAGGACCTTGCGGATGGACAGGCGGGTCCGTCCCAGTTCGATGGTCACGTTGAGATTGATGTCCAGCAGCATCTGGATGTTGGGAGGGCTGTCCTCCAAATTGCGGGCCAGGGACGAATCGAAACCGCCCAGGTTGGATAGGGGATTGTCGCCGCCGCCGGAACCCGAATCGCCCGGGGCCCCGGACAGTTTGGCGGCCAGGGCGGAGGAGAGCAGCATGCGGAACATGGAATCCGGGAAGCCTTCGATGGCCAGATCCGCCTCCACCAGCGCCGCGCCTTCCAGGGCGAAAGGCGGCTGATCGGGATCATAGATGGAAGTCTGCGCCTGCGCGGGCGAAACGGAGGTGCCGAAATGCGAGCCCAACATGGTGCAGACGGAGCCCATGAACTGGTTGCCGAATTCGTTGAGGGCGTCCACGTCCTCGTCCTTGAAAGGCGCGGTACCGTCTCCGCCCATCATAAGCCCGCACAGCAGTGCGGCGGATTCCTTGCGGACCAGCAGGCACAATTCGCCGGGCAGACCGTGTTGCAGGGCGAGACGGATGATCAGGCCCTCGTCGTTGAGGTCCTTGCCCAGGGGGGCCGGTTCCGCGTCCCTGATTTCCCGGATCGTCAGGGAAGCATTGCGGTTGACCAGGGTGCCTATCACGGTCGAACCCTGTTCCATGATCGCATCCAGCTCGGGACGCAGCGCGTCGGTATCCACGCCGCTGGAAGCCGCGTCGCCCAGCAGCCCCGCGGTCAGCGCGTCGATGTCGGCTTGGCTCAGCGGACCTTCTTCAGCCATCTTCCCCTACTTCCCGGTCGATTATCGACGTGATCTGGATGCATTTGTTGCGCCCCACGATGCCCACTTTGCCCAGAAATTTGGGCTGCTCGCCCACCTTGACCACCAGATCGCTCTGGGCCAGCTTGTCCAATACCACCACGTCCCCGTTCTGCAATTGCAACAAGTCGCGGATGGACAGGCTGGTTTCCCCGATCACGGCGGTGGTGCCGAGCTCGGTGGTGGCCAGTTCGGTTTCCATGAGCCTGCGGGTTTCCTGGGTGGTGGTGCGCTGCCCGGAAATCCAGGACTCCCCGGATAGTTTGCTGATGACGGATTCCAGCAACATATAGGGGAAGCACAGCGAGATCAATCCCGAGCCGTGCTTCATGCGCACTTCCAGGGAGATGAGGATTACGGTTTCGTTGGGAGGGGCGATCTGGACGAATTGCGAATTGGTTTCGTAGCTCTCGATCTTGGGAGTGAAGATGCCGACGTGCTCCCACACTTCCTTGAGGTTGAGCAGGGCGCGTTCCACGATCTTGGTGAGCACGTTCTTTTCGATGTCCGTGAGTTCCCGGTTATGTTCGGAGGGCTTCCCCTGCCCCCCGAACAACCGGTCCACGATGAAGAACACCAGGCTGGGATTCACTTCGAAGATGGCGGCGCCTTCCAGGGGCTCCATCTGGAAAACGTATATGCAGCTAGGGTTGGAAATCGACATCATGAATTCGGAATAGGTGAGCTGATCCACCGATACGATATCGATTTCGACGAGGGTGCGCAGGTACGAGCTGAGGGTGGTGGACAAGAGGCGCGCGTACCCGTCGTGCAGGTTCTGCAGGGTGCGCATCTGGTCCTTGGAGACGCGATCCGGCCTGCGGAAGTCGTAGAGGATGACGGACTTGTCCTGGACCGAGTCCTCGGACATGGAGCCGCCGTCCATGCTTATGGATTTGTCCGATGAGGTTTCCGGAACCAGGCTGCCGGTGGAAACCGCGTTCAGGAGGGCGTCCACCTCCTCTTGTGACAGTATATCGCTCATGGCCTTCTGTTTCCGGTGTCTTTCTGGCTGTCGGGCTTACTGGACGATGAACTCGGTGAAAAAAGCATTGCGGAGCTTGCCGGTCGGGGCCGGGCCCTCGTGGGCATCTTTCTTGGCGTGCTCGTCGGGGGGCAGGTCGGGAAGGATGGCATTGATCTCCGTGACGATGGCTTCCTTGATCTTCTGTTTTCCGGACGGGCGCAGAAGCTCTTCATAAGATTGTGAACTCAGGATATTGATGATGATGTCGGTGATTTTCGGCATGCGTTTGACGATTTCCTCGCCGGTGGCGTCCAGGGCCGGTCCCTTGCCTTCTCCGCCGCCGCCTTCGGCCTCGACGCCGTCCCATTCCAATTGGAGCGAGCATTTCAGATAATGGCTTGCGGTTCCGCCTCCGATGTTCACGGTGAAGGGAAGCGGCTTCGGCAGGACCATGCCTATCTTGGTCATCTGCTGCTTCTTGCTCTTCTCGGCTTCTTCCTGCTCGTGTTGGGCCACGGCCACGGGATCCACGGTCTTGCCCTTCAGTTTGCCCACGATGAAAAAAGCCAGCCCGGCCATGATACCCAGGTCGGCCACCAGGATGCCCGCGATGATGATGATTTTCTTGTTAATGGGCTTTTTGGCCGCCTTTTTGTCGGCACCCTCGCCCTTTTCCTCGGTGGCGGTCGCCCCGCCTTTCGCTTTTTCTTCAGCCATTTCGCCTCAATCGCCTTCGCGCATTATTTCGGGTCCGTGTTGACGCGCGGTCCCGGGGCCATCCGAATCGCGCGCTGATACTCTATGACTTTGCGCACGACGTCGGACACTTCGTTCCGGATGACGATGCGCTTGCCGTTGCCCAGCACCAACGCGGTGTCGGGTTGCGCTTCCACAGACTCGATGTGATCTGCGTTGACGATGATGTTTTCCCCGTTCAACTTGGTCACTTCGATCATGGCGGCACTTCCCGTCCCTATTCTACCTTACCGATTTGCGCGATTTCAATAACCATGCCCGCAACACGCCCCGCAAGGTCTTTCGCCTGCAGTCGATGGACCAGGCGCCCAGGCCGGGCAAGGCGCGGAGTTTGGCGGTGGCGGAGAGGGCGATGGCGACCGGGCGGGTTGGCTCGATTGCGGCGAAAACCGGGTCCGACGGCCTTTGCGGCGCGCCCGGTGGCCTGCCGGCCAAGGGCCGGTCGGGCAGGGGTCTGGCGGTAAGGGAAGGGGAAAGTTCCAGGGAGGCGTTCCTCCCCGCAGCCGTCCCCCGGCCGTTGTCGGGGTTCAAGGACTATTACCGCTTCAGGTTGACGAGTTCTTCGAGCAGGCTGTCGCTCACGGTGATGACGCGGGCGTTGGCCTGATAGCCTCTCTGCGTGGTGATCATGTCCGTGAACTCCTGGGCCAATTCCACGTTGGAAAGTTCCAGGGCTCCCGGCTTGATCACGCTGGCGCTCTGGGCTCCCGCCGCGCCGAAAATGGGGTCGCCGCTGTTGGAGCTGGTGGTGTATACCGAGTCCTTGACCTTCTGGAGGCCGCCGGGATTGGTGAAGTCCACCACCATGATCTGCGCCAGCTTCTTGTTGGTTCCGTTGGTGAAGGATCCGGAAACCACGCCGTCCTCGCCGATGGAGACCTCGCGGAGGCGTCCCATGGTATAGCCGTCCTGGCCGACCGCGGTGGCGGTGGTGGCCGAACGGAACTGGGTGAGGCCGGTGAAATCGCGCGGTCCGCCCACGGACAGTTTGGCGTCCACGTCCGGAGCGCCGTTGCGCGGATCGAAAACCAGGCTGGAACTGCCGTCATCGAAGGTGAATGAGGAAACCGATCCGTCCTGGCCGAAGCCCAATTTGCCCTTCTGTCCCTTGATGATGTTCTCCTGGCCGGCCAACTGCACTTCCCACAGCCACTGGCTGGGTTGGGCGGTGGGGATGAATCTCATGGTGGCGGTATGTTCCTTGCCCAGGCTGTCGTAGATGGTGATGGAGTTTTCCGCGATCTTGGTATCCGTGGCGTCGCGCAGGCTGGACGCGACCATGTTGGAGTTGAAGGCGTTCGGCGAAGGATTCGCGTTGTCGGAATCCGTGGCCTTGATGGAGACGTCCCGGATGGCGAAGGCCGCTTCCGGTTGGCCGCGGATGACTATGGAGCCGTCCGCGATGTTGTCGTCGCTGCCGGCGGCGTTCAGGGAGACCGAGAGATTGTTCTGCACGGTGCCGTCGCGGTCCGGAAGCTTGAAGTTGTCCTTGATTTTGGCCAGGATGTCCGACATCTTGGTGCCGCCCGCGCCGGCCACGTAGGTCAGGGCGGTCACGTTGGCGGCGGGGGTGCCTCCCACGCTGCCGCCGAAGCTGATGAGATCGCCGGCTTGGAGGCCCAAGTCGTTTCCGCCGTTGTCATAGAGTTCGCTCAGCGCATCGATGTCCCGCGCGGGGGAACGGAGGGTATCCGTGGTGACGCTGAGGCGGGTGGTGCCGGCCGGGATGGTGGTGGGCACGGAGAAAGCTTTGGTCACCGCCGGTCCGCTGATGGGCCGGCTGCTGGTGATCTGGAAATTGTTGACGGGCAGGGTGTTGCCGTAGATGGTGATGGCGCCGCGCTGGGTCAGGCTTTGCGCCGCGGTGACCAGGTCCACCTTGGTGCCGAAACCCACGTTGGCCGTGCCCTTCAGGAAGTTCTCGATGGCCAAGGCAAGGTCTTTGGTACTCATCGTATCCGTTACCGTGATGCTTGCGGGAACGGTCAGGCCGCCAGGGCCGGTGGCCGAAAAGGTGAGCACATCGCCCGCCTGGATGCCCAGGGAATTGCCGGCGTGATCGGAAAGGCCCAACAGGGTGTCCCCGTCTTCGGCATGATGCAGGTACTTCTGGGTGTACAACACCGATCCCTTGGCCAGGGAGTCCGAGTCCAGGTTGCGGGCGTATTTGATTTCCGAAGAGGCCTTGGCGGGCGCCTGATCGTTGAACGGGACGCGGATGTTGCCGATGGGCGAAGCGGTGTCGATCGTTCCGTCGGTGCTCGCGAGTTTGCCCTGGAGCACCATGCCGTTGGTGGGGAGGACCATCTGTCCCTTGGAATCGAACTGGAAGGCGCCGTTGCGCGTGTAGTAGGTGCCGTTGCCGTCGGACACGGCGAAGTACGCCTTGCCTTCGATGGACAGATCGGTGATGAGGCCGGTGGATTCCAGGTTGCCCTGGGTCATGCGGGAGTCGATGGAGCCGATGTTCATGCCCAGTCCCACCTGCATGGGATTGGTGCCGCCTCCGCCGTCCACGCCCCGGGACGCGCCCGAGAGAAGCTGCGAGAGGGACTCCTCGAAGGTCACGCGGGAGGACTTGTAGCCCACGGTGTTCACGTTGGCGATATTGTTACCGATGACATCCATGCGGGTCTGATGGTTTCTCAGGCCCGAAATCGAAGCGTAAAGTGACCTTAACATTGCTTATCCTCCATTGACTTTTTATTCATGATTCTTTCGGCCTTGGCCCGGTATCCGTTATTCGAGGGATTCTCCGACATGGAGCACCTGCTCGAATCCGACGGACTGCCCGTTGATTTCCAATTTCGTTCCGGTTTTCGCGAAGGAGATTCCCGTCACCTTGTTTTCGAAGAAGGTGTAGCCCGTATCCTTGCTTCCGTCGGGAGAGGTCACCTTGAGCGTATACGCGCCGGCGGGCGCCTTGGATCCGTCCAGTTTCTGGCCGTTCCACTCCACCGTGGATTCCCCGGCCGCCTGCAAGGGAAGGGCGTTGACGATGTTCTGATCCTTATCGAGGATGGTGAGCACGGAGCCGTCGCCGGCCTCGGAGTGCACGTTGATCTTGATGGGCGTGGTCGAGGCCGGATCGTAGATGACGTCCGAGGCGCTCACCCGCACGGTCTTGCCGATCAGGCCGGTAGCCGAGGAATTGCTGATGGTGGAGGCGCTGGTCGCTTGGCCGTCCACCATGGATTCAAGTTTCTTGCTCAGGTCCGAGATGGACGTGCTGATGTTCTGGGTGCCTTCCAAAGCGGAGAACTGCGCCAACTGCGCCACGAATTGCTGGTTGTCGGTGGGAGCCAGGGGATCCTGGAACCGCATCTGGGTCACCAAGAGCTGGAGGAAATCCTGCTTCCCCATCTGCTTGCTGCCCGCGGCGAAAAGCGTCTGGTCGCCCGGGGAAGTGACCGTCGAGGTCGGTTCCGTGCCGCTCAGATCGGCCGTGACCTTGCGGCCCGCCTGTGCGGAGGAGTTGAACAGCGTGCTGGCGTCTGCCGTGAGGGGGCTGGTTGTTGACATGTTGCCTGTCTTTCCCTTTAACCGATGTATTCCATGGTGTTGTAACCCAAGCGGCGGCCGGTGTCGCTTTCGGGCGCGCTTTCGAAAGGCGCGATCTCCGCGGTTCCCTGCGAGCCGCCCTGTCCGCCCTTGCCGTTGCGGTGGAAGAACGATTCGGCATTGCTTCCGTCGGGATTGAAAAGCGAGCCATGGCGCTGGTCGACGGTCACTTCCAGGCCCTGCAATTTGATTCCCTGGTTCTCGAGGGCGTCCCTGAGGGTGGCGATTCCGGCTTCCACTTGCTGCTTGACGCTGTCGCTTTCCACGGCGATGCGGGCGGACATGGCCCCTTCCTTCATCTCCAGGGAAACGCGCACTTTTCCCAGGTGCTCCGGGGAGAGTTGGATATTGATTTCGTCGCCGACCTTGTGGCCCTGGGCGGACATCTTCTTGGCGATCTGTTCCAACGCGGAAGGTTCGAACGCGGGCCGGGGTTCCCAGGCGCGCTGGACGCCTGAGCGCGAGTCCACCGAGCGGGCCTGTTCGAGATTCGTCTGGAATACGGGTCCGGCGGCGCCGTCCTTGGAAGCCATGGGTCCATCTTTGCGCGCGGCTGCTTCCGCGCTCTTCGCGGCGTCCCCGTTGCGGCCGAAAAGGCCGGTCTCGCCGTCCGAGAGTCCTTCGTTGCCGGCATCCGCGGAATCGTTCTTCCGATCGGAAACGGACATGGAGTTGCCGATGTCCCGGGTGGCGTCGACGGAATCGTTTTCGGCCATGCCGGAAGCGGGAGCGGCTTCGGCTTCTTTGCCGGTATTGCCGGCCTGGAGCGCGGCGGCCTGCAGGACGCGCATGCGATCCAAATCGGCCATGGGAAGCGGTTGGGTGGTCACGGATTCGGTCTGGGGACGGACCTTGATCCCCTGCCAACCGGCCGGAGTGGTGGTGGGGGCGGATCCGGTGATGGAGGCGGTTCCGGCTTGCTTGGTGTCGGCCGCATCCTTTCCGGCCAATGCCTCGATCCGGTCCTGGATGAGGGCGGCCATCTCTTTGCTGTCGGCGGGTTTTCCCGCGACGGTTGCGACTTGGGGCTTTTCGCCTTTGCTGTCGGCGGCGGTTTCGGCCGGAGCTTCCCCCGCCGATTGCGCATTCTCTTCCGGAAGGGTCGGGGCGGAGGCCGTGGCTTGCGCCGGATCCGCGGCGGCGGGAACAATGTCCGCCTGCGAGCCTTCCGGATTGGCGGCTTCCGTATCCGGGGAGCCCGGGATCGTTTGCGCGGGGAGGGCCTGCAGCATTTGCAACACATCGCTGAGGAATGCCGGATCCTGCAATTGTTCGTCGCTGGCTTTGATTCCCATGCGCGCCAGGCCGTCCTTCAATTCCTTTTCGGCGGCCGCGTCCATGTCGGCGGAGTCGTTTTCGGCTTGGCCGTTGTCGGAGGGCTTTTGCGCCCCGTTCATATCCGATTGGGAGCGGCCGGCTTTCCAATCGGGCTTGGCGGAGTCGACGCCGTCGTCCTGGCCTTGATCGTCGCGGCGGGACTGGGAGCGCGTCTGGTCGGCGCGGGAAGCGCGGTCGGCCTGGGAGCGGGAGTCCCCGTTGTCTTTGGGCGCATCGTTCCTGGGCTTGATGTCGGGCGTCCGGTTATGCGGGCTGGGAGCCTCGTTCTTGGCGGCCAGCTTGGCGTGGCTTTCCTTGATCTTCGCCTGGAAGGATTTGGGCGCAACCGCCGCCTTGCCCAGCGTTTCGATGGGGAGCAGATCCCGGGAGGCCTTGACTCCCTGGGGTTGACTCTTCGATTCCAAGGGCTTTGCGCCCTTGGCTTGGACATCCTTGCGGTTGTTCAAGAACATATCGAGGAGATTCTGGACTTCTGGCATGTATTCTCCGCTGCGGTTTTCCGGGATTGCGTCCGTCAAGGCCTATGCCTTGCCGGGGCCGTCCTTCTTGGGTATGGTCTTGTCTTCGGTCTTGGGCGTTTTCGCGTCGCCGGAGGCTTTCGCCTTTTGCGAATCCTGTTTCTTGGCATCCGCCGGGGTCGCGGCCGCGGGGGCTGCCGCGTCGGCCTTGTTGGAGGCGGGCTGAACCGAGGCGCCATCGGTCCTGGCGCCGGTCCTGTCCTTATCCATGCCGCCTTTGCCGCCGAGCAGAAGCGTGATATGCGCGGCGCGCTTGACGTCCAAGGCGCCCAGGGCGGCCATCAGCTTGGAGGTGGAGCGGGTTTCGGGAATCTTCTTCATGATGCGGACCACCATGGGATCCTGCAGGCTCAATAGTATCGGGGCCGCTTCATCCGGGCGCATGCCTCCGTAGACTTCGGCCAGCGAGGCGATTTGTTTATCCTGGATTTCCGCGCTCTTGCCCACCAGCTCTTCAATCTTGCGGCGATGTTCGGCGATTTCCTCTTTGGCGGCCACGGTTTCCAGCTTCAGGTTCTCCAGGCGCTCGGTCTCGCGATTGACTTCCGCCTCTTTATCCTTGAGGTCCCGTTCCTTGAGTTCCAGGGCCTTGAAGGACTTCAGCTGCTTGGCTTCGGCTTCTTCCTGCTTGGCCTGGTCCTCGCCGGTATAGGCGGTCTTGAGCCGTTCCTTGTCCTTGCCGTTCCCGAACTCCAGATGCACCACGCCCGCCGCCAGCATGATGCCGACCAGGATGACCGGGAAGAGGAAGATCGATACCAACGATATTCCCAAGAGATCTTTGAGTTTCATGTCTGGTTCCGTTTCATGGCGACAAGTCTTCAATTGCAACCTTCGTGCCAGACCGGAAAGGGGGCTGAGAGGGCCCGATCGGCAGGGACGGGGGAAAGAATTTCTCTGGTGGGGAAAAGACGGATGGCAATATGTGCCAGGCTGAGGAAGAGCTTTAGGTTTGACTTCAAGCGGGGAGGAGGAAGAGGTTGCGGGGCGGAGAACGGCTTTGAGGGAGGATGGGGAACTATTGATCCGCGTTTCGTCGGGCGTCGGGCGACCGGCGCGTGTGGGCGCCGCAATTCATCACTATCGGCGTAGCGCCTCGGCGTCGGGCGTTAAGAAAAGAAGAAGATCAAAGGCGAAAACAAAAAGCCAAAAATCCTCTCGCTCCCTTGGGCGAGAGGAGAATCAACGCAGTGGTTTTTGTTTTTGTTTTCGCGCCCGACGCCCGTCGCCCGACGAAATGTCGGTAGGAGCGCCGTGGCATCAATATCCACCGCCCCCCACTCCCGCAGTTCTTACTTCTTCGAATGCTTGTACAGCACCAGCCCGGACAGAATCTTCGGCGCGAAGAAGGTCGATTTTTCCGGCATCACGATCTCCGGATTCTTCAGACCGGCATTGGCCACGGCCATCAGCTCGTCGATGGATACCGGGCACAGGGCCACGGCCAGATCGTATTCGCCCTGATCCACCAGCGATTTCATGGTCTCCAGATCCGATTCGGGATAGTAGTCGAAGTACTGTTTTTGGAGGATCATGGAATGGTCCACGCCCAGCGCCGGGTACACTTCCTTTTCCAGGATGCTGCAATCCAGGCGGCCCACCACGTCATCGGGAACGCGCTTGGCCTTCAAGGTGAAGGCGCCGTCCTTGGTATACAGGCGGAAGGCATGCTTCTCCGGGGTGGCGAAGGCGGGAGCCGGCTGCAAATCGAATTGGCCCATGATCTCCTTGAACTTGGCCTTGCCGTTGATGACGCGGTTGTAGGCGAGGATGCGCGCCTTCTCCACGATGTAGGCCATGGCATGGGTCTGGCCGTTCAAGAGGGCCGCATGGTAGCGATGATGTCCGTCCGCGATGTAAAGAGGGTTTTCCGAGACGGCGCGCTTCAGGGCCTGTCCGGCAGGCGTGGTTTCCGGCACGCGGAAAATGCGGCTGGCGATGCCGTGCAAATCGTTCCAGCCCTTGAAGTCGCTGGTGATGGAATATTCCGGGGCCTGTTCGGCGCGCACCTTTTCCAGGATGGGCTGGATGGGGGACTTGGTCAAAAGAAAAATGGGTTCCAGGGTATAGCCGGTTTCGTTGGTCACCTTGAGGCGGCCTTTGACCTTTTCGTCGAAGGTCTTCTCATGGCGCACGATGTTGCCTTCCGCGTAGGCGCTCACCGCCACCGCGGCGAAGAATCCCAAGCGCTCTCCTCCCGCCCACTTCTGCTCGTACACGTAGAACGCCGGTTCTTCATCCGGAATCAGAACGCCTTTGGCCACCAGGTTCTGCAGGTCCTCGGCGGGATTGGGTCCCAGGGTCACGTGGTAAAAGGATTCCGGATTGGAGTTCAGGAGGGTTTCGAGAAGCGAGCCTTCCTTGATGACGTCATAGGGGGGCGTGGCCAAAGCCTCCGCCTTGTTCGCCGCCGCCCGCAATCCATGCAATCCCGCTATCTGAGCCATTTTCCGTCCATCCCGTGCTGTCCCGGAAGGTTCCCCGGGGACCTAAAAATAAAACTTTATTATGGATTGGAAGACCGGGGGCTGGGGTATTATTAGGGTATGTTCCTCTTGAATTGGCTTGGAATCGCCTTTTCCACGGTGGCCTATCTGGCGGGTCTGCGGAAATGGATTTACCAGGGAAACCTGCTGTTGGGGATGGTTTCCATCTTCGTTTTCTTTCCGCTGCTTATCTGCCTGACCATGACCTTCCCCGCCGCCATCCTCAGGGCCATACCCCTGGTGGGCATCGGCATGTTCATCCACCATTACGGCAGCCGGCTCCTGATGCAAATCAAATTGCTTTGGTTCACCACTCTCAGCGTCCTGGTGGTGCAAGGCTATTACGTGTTCTACGCCCACTTCATGCTGGCCCGCTGAGGCCGGGGGAACCTTCCCGTTCCTCCAGCAACCATGCCTTGGCTTTGAGATAGGCGATGCATAGGGCGTTGAAGCGCGCCATCCAGTCCTGGCCCACCTGCATCCCCAGAAATGTCCTTCCCCGTCCCTTGAACTCGCTCCGGACCTCCCCCCAATGCGCGCCGGTCCTGGATTCCGGATGCATCAAAGTGTCTTCGGTTTCCCGGAAACTCAGGCCCTGCGCCTCCAGTTCATCCCGCAGTTCGAAATATTTGTTCTGGAGCAGGGTTTTGAAATTGGGGGCTTTTTCCGCCTCTTTCAGCCAGGCTTGCAGATCGCTTTTGACCTCTTGGATGGCTTCCATCACGGCTCCAGTCGATGTGATTCGCTTTTCCGGTCAAAATATGTTTTAAGATAGGCCCGGGTAACTTGTTTTTGGGCCGGAATAGGCTACTTTTCCCCACCACGCCACTTTAGCTCAGTTGGTAGAGCGGCTCATTCGTAATGAGTAGGTCATCGGTTCAATTCCGGTAAGTGGCTCCAATTATCCCTAGGTTCCTAAAGACCTAGGGATTTTTTTTGCCCACTCCTCCTAGTCTGTCCACTTGGGTCCGGTATTCACTTATAGATTTGGAATTGGTCCGGATCAGGTGAACAAATCAGACACCCAGGATAGCGTCGCAAGGTTGTTTCTTTCGTGACAATGATTATCGTCGTAGCGGGTCTCTTCGAATCTTAGATGATGCTGAGCCGCAACGACGTGGTGGAAAAAATGGCTGAAATCAAGCAATCGAAACTTTTAGGACGGCAAAAAGAGTGGCTGAAAATTCGATTTTAGAGAAACTTTAAATTTTCCTTATAATTTACCTTTAACATTTTGACAAAAAAATCAGCATGGTGTTTTTCCGGTACTGTAAATTCGCCTGTAATTCGCAGAATATCCCCCAAGACCGGGAGTAATTTTCTTGACTTGAAGAAATGCCATAGGGCATAATGACGATGAGATATTTTACCCCACTTGTAATACCTCAACATCCCTGGCATAATAAGAGGGAGGGTAATTCAGCCCTCTACTTACAGATGGAAGGTATGTGCCATGTCAGAAAATCCCAATCCGAACAATTCCAATAACTCGAACATAACCATCAACGTTCCTCCGCCTCCACCCAAAGACCACTGGGGATTATTTTGGAGCACTGTTCTCGGTGCTGTCGTCACTGCCGCTTTTACAACCTGTTCTCACGCTGCCCGGTGAACCCGATTTATGGGAGAGCCTTAGCCTATCATATAGGACCACAAAGGCTCTCCCTTACCCTTATCATGCCAATTAACCAATCGCCTTAAGCTCTTTTCGACCAATGCAACAAGCGCTTCCGTAGCCGCTGCAACCCGGTCTATCCGTGGAGAATTGGATTGTCGAAAGGAATTGAAGAGACTGGCAACATCCCTTTCATGACCTCGACCAAATATTTTTAAATGCAAACCTTACCAACCAATTCCAGCTGGTTACGGAGTAGCCGGCGTTAACTGGAAAAGAACGGAAGGAAATCCGGGTAACATTCTCTTCCCCGTCCGGACATATCCGCAGCGGAGCAACTTAAGCAACCCTCCGGTCGTACGAAAGGAACCCCCATGAAGACCTCGCATACCCTCGCCAATCTCACTAACCTCGCCCTCGTCGGCATCGCCGCCGGCTTCCTGTCCAACGCCGCTTTCGCGGATGAGAAGGCTGCCCCTTCAAAAGACCCCTCCATGAGCAGCCCCGCCGCGGGCGATTCGTCCGCGATGGCCGCTCCCCATGAACACGGGTGCAAAGGCATGAACGAATGCAAGGGCATGGGCGGCTGCAAAATGTCCAAAAAGGATCTGAAGGCCGCGGCCAAGAAGGCGGGCATGGGCATGGACAAGGCCGGCAAGGCGCATGATTGCAAGGGCAAGAACGAATGCAAAGGCTTGGGCGGTTGCAAGGGCAAGTGATTCCCGCGCGGGAATTTCCCCCATGAAACGGAAAGCCTCGCGATGGAGTTCGCGAGGCTTTCGCATACAAGGGAGCGCCGGACCGGAGCGTGTAGGCGCTCCCGATCGGATGCGGAAGTAAATGTTAAGGCAGGCGCATCCGCTGCCGCGCGTCCGGGAGAGCCAGACGTCCCGACGCATTGTAAATCATGGCGGGATGGTCCGCCGGGCGGCGATAGAGAATGGTGCTGGTGGACCCCGGCACCATTTGCAGGATTGGAAGCGCCTGGTTGGCCGCGGGATTCCATTTCGCGATGGTGCCCACGATGTCGTAAGTGAAGGTGGGCTGATCCATGAATGCATTGACCAGAAATCCCCCGTCCGCCAGGGTCCGCACCGGTTTGCCCAGGATGGTCAGGTTGTCGATGGTGACGCCGGTGACACGGTGGTTCGCATCGAAGCCGTTGATGCGGCATCTGGGAACTTTGCCGCCCAGCACATTGATGTTCTTGAAATGCACGTTCTGGATTTTGCCCTTCTCCGCATCCTGGGTCCATACGGCGGTCCCTACCCACAGATCGATGACCAGATTGTCGGTCTGCTCGGTCGGATTCATCCTGGCATCCTCAACGCGGATGTCTTCCCAGCTGATGTTCTGCATGGTGGCGCGGTCCCCGGCGTGGATGCTCATCACCGGTTTGTGGAAGGCGTGGATGACGTCGATGTCCTTGAAGGTGATGCCTTCCATCACGTCCGCGCGGGTCTCGTAGCCGATCTCCATCGACTGGGCCAGATCGGTCCAGATGGTGCACCCTGAAAAGGCGATGCCGCTGCTGTTGCCGGTATTGTCGCTCTTCACGCACAGGCAGTCGTCCCAAGCCCGCACGAAACATCCCTTGATGGTGGAGTTCGAGCAGCCCACCAGATCGATGCCGTCCGAGTTGGGACGGGCGCCGATGATCTTCACGTCGTCCACGTGCATGCCGTTCGTCTGGCGGATGTTGAAGTTCCAGGTCGGGGAGTCGAACAGGATGATGCCGTTGACGTTGACGTTGCTGCTGCCGCTGCTGATGTTGATCAGGTTCTGCCAGCCCACGTTGCGCGGTATCTTGGTGCCGCTCAGGATGCCCCGGCCGCGCACGGTGGCGTTGTTGATGCCGCCCCCGCGGATGGCTCCGTAGACCACGGCTCCGCCGGCGATATAGATGGTCTGTCCGCTGTTCAGGGTCATCTCGCCGGCATCGTACACTCCCGGTCCGAAGTAGCGGACGTTGGCGTCGCCGTTGTGCGCAGGGTTGGCCTCGATCGAATCCGCGAAAAGGTGCAGGGCCCGATGGATGTCGCCGTTCAGCTCCAGAGTCAGCCTGCCCGGCTTGGTCAGGGTGAACGTGACGCTGTTCCCGTTGATGACCGGCTGCACTCCGTAGGAGGCGGGCCGGATGAGGGCGGAGGCGATGGTCACGCCCGGCGCGGTTACGGTTACGGCGGCCGAGCCCGAGAAATCGAAATAGGCCACCGGGGTCTTTTCCAGGGTGGGGGTGAGGGAGTAGACACGGTTGAAATTGACCGCGGTCTCATATACGAATACGGATTTCCCGTCCGCGGTGACCTGGCGATCCGCCGCCGGCGTAATCCCCGACGGGCCCGGGTAAGTGACCACGGTGGCTTCGGCAAGGCCGATGCAAGCGGTCGAGACCAACGCGATTAGGCCCGCGAGTCCCATTGTGGACCGTGCAATCATGAATCCCCCTTGTCGAAAAAAAGTGTCCAACCTGTGAATGGCAACTTATCGCGTACTTTAAGTTATCGCTGACGGCCCGGGTTCTCTGTGGTAAATTGGGTTCTCTATGGAGAGAACCTTTCCCGAAATCGCCGCCAGCGAGGCTGGGCGCGCGGCCTAGTTTGCGAGTATGAGGTTTCCCGAACCCGGTAAAAACAGCGTAAAGACAAGGGGCAAATGGCGTTCCTGGGCGCCTGCCATCCTGTCGCCGTGCCTTTTCCTGCTGGCCGCGGAAGGGGTGTTGAGGCTGTGCGGTTTCGGGTATCCGGCCGGTTACCTCCGACCCCTCGCCATCGGCGGAAAGGCGTATTCCATCGGGAATCCGGACTTTTTCCGGACCTATTTCCCGGCCCGCCTGGCGCCTTATCCGGATCCGGTCACCATTCCCCTGGAAAAGTCCCCGGATGCCTATCGTATCTTCATCCTGGGCGAATCGGCGGCATTGGGCATCCCCGAGCCGAGCTTCGGATTCGGCCGGATCCTTGAGCGCATGCTGCGGGACCGGTATCCGGGCATCCGCTTCGAGGTCATCAACCTCTCGGTTACGGCCATCGATTCCCACGTCCTGCTGCCCATCGCGGAAGCGGCCTCCCGCCGCCATCCCGATCTCTTCATCCTGTACATGGGGAACAATGAGGTGATCGGGCCCTACGGACCGGGCACCGTGTTCGCGCCTTTCGCTTCCGGAACCGCTTTGATCCGGGCCGCCGTGGCCGTGAAGTCCACCCGCACGGGGCAATTCCTGGACGGACTCCTGGGCCGCATGGGCGTGAACGCCGCGGGGCGCGCAAAAGCCGCGGGAGGCGGTGATGCCATGGGGCGCGGGAATCGGGCGGGCGCGGAAAAATGGGCGGGCATGGAGATGTTCCTGGACCGCACCGTTTCCCGGGACGATCCGCGCATGCAATCCGTCTATGCGAACTTCCGCAAGAACCTGGACGGCATCCTGTCCGCGGCGAAATCGTCCGGAGCGCGCGTCATCATCAGCACCGTCGCCGCCAATCTCCGCGACAACGCGCCCTTCGCATCCGTGCATCGTCCCGGCCTTTCGGAACCGGAGCTCAAAACCTGGCGGGGGCTTTGCGATTCGGCCGCCTTTCTGGCCGCCGCGGGAATGCCGGAAGCGGCCCTGCGCCTCTACATGAAAGCGGAGGACATCGATTCGGTCCCCGCGGAGCCGCGCTTCCGCATGGGCCGGTCGCTGCTGGCCCTGGGCCGCGCGGAGGAGGCCGCGCAGGCATTCCAAACGGCCCTGGACCGGGACGCCCTCCGCTTCCGCGCCGACTCGCGTCTGAATTCCATCCTGAGGGAAAGCGGCCGGGGCCGCTCCTCCGAAGGCATCTGGCTCGCGGATGCGGACAGCGTATTCCGATCCGCCGCCGTCGATCACGCGCCCGGCGCCGAGTTCTTCTATGAACACGTCCACCTGCGCTTCGAAGGCAATTACCTGCTGGCGCGGACCCTTGTGCCCTATTTGGATTCCGCGCTGGCGGTTTCGGGCAAGGCCGATTCCCGATCCTCCGGGCCCTTGCTTTCCGCGGAGGCGTGCCGCGCCTCCCTGGCCCTTACAGGATGGAACCGTCTGGAGATGGCGAAGAAAATCCTGGCCATGGCGGAGCGCCCTCCGTTCTCGGGGAAAAGCGATTCCGGCGAGCATCGGGCACGGCTTAAGCGCGAAGTGGACTCCTTGGGCGCGTACACGGGCAACGACTCTTTGCAAGCGGTGCTGGAAGAATATCAGCGCGCCATACCCGCCGCGCCGGGGGATCTTACGCTGCGGCGCAATCTCGGGGATCTGTTCTACGCCTGCGACTATCTGCCGCAGGCCGCGGAGAACTACCGCGCCGTTCTGGAGGGCGTGCCCCAGGATACGCGCACCCGCCAGATGCTGGCCAAGTCCCTGGCCGAACAGGGAGACGGAAAGGGCGCCGTGGAGGAATACGGTCGGGCGCTGGAGTTCACTCCCGGGGCCGTGGAGCTTCGCAATGGGCTGGCGAACAGCCTGGCCGGGATGGGCGACTACGCGGAGGCAGTCCGGCAATATGCAATCGCCTTGCAAGGCAATCCCGATCTCGCCGAAGTCCATTTCAACCTTTCCCGGGCCCTGACCGCCCTGGGACGGACCCGGGAAGCGGCGGAACATTTGCAGGCGTCCCGCCGTCTGGACCCCGATTTTGCCCCCGCAACTCCGGAAAACGGACTTTAGGCCGGGAG
This sequence comes from Fibrobacterota bacterium, assembly GCA_028287505.1. Taxonomy (GTDB): domain Bacteria; phylum Fibrobacterota; class Fibrobacteria; order UBA11236; family UBA11236; genus Chersky-265. The sequence goes on from JAQBPN010000044.1 coordinate 25,140, forward strand.
GTCTCCTATCGATGAACCCGAGGGTTCTCCTATCGGTGAACCCTTTGCTACTTCTTGGCACGGAAAGGGGTGTCGGAATACCGTTCCACCGGTACATTTTGATACAATACCGAGCATAAGGATACCCTCCTTAGAAAAGCGCCAATGCCCAACTTATTCGCCTATCTCGATTACCGTCAGTACCTCAAGGACTACTATGAGGAGAAAAAGGCCGCCAGTTCGGTCTTTTCCTACAAAAGCTTCGCCAACAAGGCGGGTTTCAAGACCAAAAGCTTTTTGAAGATGGTGATCATGGGAAAGAAAAATCTTTCCGACTCTTCCTTGCAGAAGGTGGCCAAAGCCCTGAAGCTGGACGATAAGGCCACCTCCTATTTCGAAGATCTGGTCGCCTTCAACCAAGCCAAGTCCCTCAAGCTGCGGAACCAATTGCTGGAAAAGCTCCTGATCCACAAGGTGCAGGGCGTGGGCCGCATCATCCAGCAGGCCCAGTACGAATTCTATTCGCAGTGGTTCCACAATACCATCCGCGAATTGCTGCCCCATCTTGATTTCAAGGGCGATTACGAAGGCCTGGGCAAGCTGTTGTTTCCGCCCATTTCCAAGGAAGACGCCAAGCGCTCCGTGGACATGATGACCCGCCTGGGCCTCATCCAGAAGAAGGAAGACGGCAAGTATATCCAGGCCGATCCCATCATTACCACCGGGGACGAAGTCATTTCCATGGCCGTGCGCAATTTCCACCTTGAGAACTTCCTTTTGGGCGCAAAAGCCCTGGAAAGTTGCCCGGCCCCCCTGCGGGATCTATCTTGCTTGGTGGTGCGTCTTTCCGACGGTGGGTTCCAGTTGCTGAAACAAGAGATCCAGGGATTCCGGAAGCGGCTTTTGGAGCTGACGGAAAGCGACACGAATTTCAAGCGCGTTTACCACATTTCCTTCCAGATGTATCCGACAACCCAGGAGATTCCTTCATGACGCGGATGCGCCCGTCGGGGGGACGACGGACGCCATCGAAACGGAACTCACCGTTTTGGGCGATACCGGGCCTGCTGGCCGCAATCTTTTCGCTGTTATCCTGCACGGAGAAGGGACCCACCACGGTCGCGGGATCCGAAATCGGCAATCCCACCGTCGCCGTTTCCGGCATCGCCCTCTATCCGGACGGCCGCACTGCGGGAGGCGCCAGCGTTCTGCTGCGCCGCCAGGATTTCCTGGCCGAAGACAAGGGCACCAAGCTCCTTTCCTCCATGGCCAGATTGGGCCAGGCGAAAGTCTCCGTGTCCCTGGCGAACGTCTTCACCGACAGCCAAGGCCGTTTCCGCATCGACTCCGTGGACGCGGGCGACTACCGCATCGAAATCAATGACGGCCAAAGCCAGGGCCTGGTCCTGGATTTCCCCGTGACCGTGAAAACCCATAAGGACACGGTGGTGCACCCGGATTCCCTGCGCGCCAACGGTACCGTCTATGGCATGGTCGAATGGGACGCGCCGCCATTGACTCCCTTCGTGGCCTTGGCCTACGGAATGGATCGGGTGGCCATCGTCGATCAGGTCACCGGAAAGTTCACCATCGATCAGCTGCCACCGGGGACATACACCTTCAAGGTGGGTTGCCTGAGCCGCGGCTGCCTTTCCAAGGACGTGGAAAACGTGCATGTCGCGGCCGGCGAGAGCGTCAATCTCCCCGTCGTCACCCTTTCATCCTTCGCCACCGAGGACTATTCCAAGTGGACGGACTCCGCGAAGGTGACCGTGAACACGTCCGCATCCGGCGCCGCCGTCTCGGAAACCCTCGCGAACTTCCCCCTGCTGGTCCGCCTGGACAGCTCCAATTTCGATTTCAGCAAGGCCGACGGCCGCGGTCGCGATATCCGCTTCGCCAGCCTCTCGGGTCGGCATCTCCATTTCGACATCGAGCGCTGGGACAGCCTGGTTCGCAAGGCCGAAATCTGGGTGCAGGTGGATTCCATATACGGGGACAACGGCGCCCAGTCCCTGAAAATGTTGTGGGGCAATCAGGCGGCGGCCTACTATACCGGATCCACCCAGGTGTTCGGCGCGCAAGCGGGTTACCGAGGCGTGTGGCATCTGGCCGAGGAAGGTTCTTCCACCGCCAATGGCTTCCGTGATGCCAGCGGCCACGCCAACCATGGCACCGGCATCGGCATCGGTCCCGTAGCCAGCCGCGAGGCCGTGGCGGGCCAAGGCCTGTCATTCGACGGCAACACCTCGGTGGAAGTGAAAGCCGATTCCTCCCTGCATACCAAGGATTCGCTCACCCTGGAAGTCTGGATCAACGCCAGCGAGTGGGGCGTCGAAAAGAACAAATTCAAACGCATCGTCAGCAAGGCATTCGCCGCCTCGGGATATCCCTGGACGGAATACGATATCGAGACGGACAGCACGGGCACCAAGGTGGCCTTCTCCATCACCCTGGGCGGAACCCTCCGGACCGTCATCAGCTCCACCCAGACCGAACTGGGGTACTGGTACCACGTGGTGGGAACCTACGATGGAGAGAACCTCAGCATCTACGTGAACGGCGCGCAGGAAACCAGCCAGCTCCGGCCCGGGGTCATCACCGATTACGGCAGGGGCCTGACTTTCGGCAGATACGATTTCGACAACGCCAGCAATTACCACGGCAAAATCGATGAAGTCCGGGTCTCCTCCCGGGCGCGTTCCGCCGGTTGGATCAAGCTGAGCTACGAGAACCAGAAACAGGGTTCCAAAGTGGTTTCCATCGTTCCCTAGCGGGCTGCCGCTTCAGTAACCTCCAGGCTACCCGGGCGCCCTCGGCCCTCCGCCTCCGTCTCCCCTCCGAAACCGTACCATCCCAAATACCCCGAAACGCCGGGGGTTCCGCCCGCCGTCCCATCCGGACCGCTGCCGCTGATCCGCCCGTGCTTGGAAACGCGATTCCCGATCCTTCGAAAACCCCGTAAAATAAGGCCTAGACGCTGGTTACGTACGTTCTCTCCGCGGAGAACCCTTTAGGGTCCGGAAAGGGGGTAAGCGAAGCGGGGAAAAGGGCGGGGGGATAGATTTGTCTCACCGAACGGCGAACGTGTCCCAGTGGGGAGGATACGGAAGCCGGCGGAAGGGAGCGAGTAGGCTTTCGGGTGAGGGGCGGTTGGCCCGATGAAACCCGATAAGCCGGCGACCTCCCCTCCGGAATCCGGGCGGGCGCCTCTGCATGAATCGGCGTCACCGGGAGTTCCGCGAGTTGAGGGGACTAAAGGGAGGAATATGAGTCTTGCAGGAGGAAAAAAACTGGGATTATTCGTCCTTTTCGTACTGCTTGGGTTGCAGTCGGCGTTGGCGCAGAACGTAACCTATCGGATCCATTTCTATTCGCCCTGGAAGGACAACGCCGTCCGCAGCACGCCGCCGGCGCACATCAACATGGAAGGCTCGGGCGGCCCCATCGCCAACCACGGCCCCGCCATGACCGCGGAAGGCGCCGACTGGTACGTGCAGTCCGTAACGTTCAATCCCGGCCCTCCCGGCACGGGCGACGGCTACCGCAACTTCTCCTTCCACAATTACGTCCCCAACGCCAACGACAACTGGGCGAACGATACCACCTACCGGAACAACGGCAAGGATTTCACCCTCGACGACATCTTCTTCAAGACCGGGTTCAAGAACGACGTCTGGGTCATCCCCCAGGGCCCCAATCTTCCGCCCATCATCACCGATATCCCGCCCAACACAAAGGTGGTCTACCTCTTCAATCCCTGGGCGCTCGGCGCTCCCGACATCAAGACGGGCAAGGTCGATTGGTCCCACATGCGCTTCCCAATGGACAAATCGCGCTGCGGCTGGTTCGTCTTCTACATCACGGACGGAAACTATTCCGTCACCTTCAGGAACCAGATCGGCGGGGAACTCTACGGAGCAGCCGGAGCCAAGGACGGCGGCATGATCGACCTATCCAGCTATTTTTCGACTGACGACAAGGATACGGCCTTCATCGTCCCGACCCCGTATCCCGTCGGCGCGCCCAAGATCACCAATGCCTACCCGATCGGCGTGCTGGGCACCTGCAAATTCGACCTGGCCGTGACCGTCCGCGACTTTACCGCGGCGCATCCCGATTTCGAAGAAGATCGCAGCACCTATGACGGGCTCAGGAAAGGCCTGGTCCTGCCCACCTTGGGCGCCGACAAGAAGCCCAAAAAGAATACCGCCACGGTTTCCAAGTTCACCAATTATCTCGACAATTGGTTCATTACCGATTCCACCAACGCCAATCCCGCGCTCCGCAATTGGCAATCCTGCTATGATCTGCCCATCTCCAAATCCATCGATGGCTATTGGCAATACAGCTCGCTCGATGAGTTCACCACCGGCTTCTTCCCCCTGGGAGATCCGAAGACGGGCCATTCGTCCGCGGACCCGGCGCACACGAACTGCTACACCACCGACATCGACGTCAAAAGCTGCATGGGCGCTCCGGCCGACAAACCCACCGCCGTGGCCAACCAGAACTTCAATTTCTGCATGGAAATGCACGCCAATTTCAAGTACGAGAAGGGCCAGAAATTCACCTTCATCGGCGACGACGACGTCTGGGTGTTCATCAACAACAAATTGGTCATCGACCTGGGCGGCACCCATTGGCCCATCAAGGATTCGGTGGCGCTGGATACCGTGACCGGCATAACCGCGGGCCAGAAGTACGACTTCGACCTGTTCTATTGCGAACGCCAGTTCAGCGGGTCCAACCTCCTGATCAAGACCTCCATCTATTTCGAACAGACGCAAGCCATCAAGGCGGATCCCACCGTGGTGGGAAGCCGGACCGACTACAACATCACGGAGAGCACCTGCGGCGACAAGAGTTGCGGCGCTGTGCTGACCGCGAGCGATACCTGCCATACGATCCCGGGCGTCTCCACCTTCAAGCTTACGGGCGGCAGCATCGTCACCCCGGAAGCCTTGCCGGTCGGCACTTCCCATGGCGGCATTGTCGTCGACGCCAACCGCACCAAGGTTTCGGTGGATACCTCCAAGATCGCCGACCTGCCCCCGGGCATATACCGCATCATCTTCACCAGCGACAGGTCCAACCGTGCCGGTTATGTGGAGTTCGAGATCACCGGCAGTTGGCTGGTGGACTTCGTCACCAAAGCCGGTGCTGATGCCCTGGTGGGAACGCCGGTGGGCGCCACTCTCCGCGCCACGCTCAACGGCAAGCCCGACCTCGCCGGCCAGGACTTCACTCTGACCCCGGTGGCCGGACTCAACGTGTTCGAGGATTCCGCCATGACCAAGCCGGTCACTTCGACCACCGTCCTCAAGACCGATGCCTCGGGAAACAAGAAGGTCTGGGTGACCGCGGCCGCCAAGGGAACCTATACCGTCACCGTCAAGGGCGTCAAGGCGAAGGCCACCGATACCTTCACGGCCAACTTCTTCGCGATAGTGAAAGCTTCCACCCCCGTGGCCACGCCGCCCGGCACCACCTTCAACGCCGCCACCATCGTCTCTTTGGCCTCGGCCACTCCGGGCGGAGCGACCATCCTGTACACCACCGACGGGTCCACGCCGGATTCCGCTCTGGGAGGGACGACCAAGACATATACCGGCCCCATTACCTTGGACAAAACCCTGACGCTCAAGGCCATCGCCATCAAAGCGGGCTACTACAAGAGCGACGTCATGTCCGAGAGCTATGTCTTCGTGATGCTCACGGCGGCCGTGCCCGTCGCCACTCCCCCGGGCAAGAACTTCGCCGCGCCTTTCTCCGTCACGCTCGCGTCGGCCACGTCCGGAGCGACCATCCTTTATACCACGGACGGGTCGGTGCCGGATTCCGCTTTGGGCGGGACGACGAAGACCATGACCGGGCCCATCCCTCTGACCGCATCCATGACCTTGAAGGCCATCGCCATCAAAGCCGGCTTGCATAAGAGCGAGGTCATGACCGAGACCTACGTCTATACGCCGCCCGCGAACGTCAAGCATGCGTATTACAAGGATCTCAACGGCGACGGGAAAATCGAAACCGTGATCGTGGACTACGACGAGGATCTGTCCGTCGTTCCGGAAAAACTGACTTTCAAGGTGGGAGCTCCAACGGACCAGGAGCTTACCGCCCGCAACGATCAGAAGGAAATAGCCTTCGCCGCGGGGTCCAAATCCCGCATCGTTGTGACTTTCTCGAAGCCCTTCCCTTTCGGGGTCACTTCCGTGGCCGACCCCGCGAATTCCGGGCACCAGTACGTCCAAGACAATATCCCTACGCTGGACGGCGCCTTCCCGGTGGATGATTCGGTACCCCCCGTGATCATTTCCGCCGTGGTCAAGGCGCCGGACAGTCTCCAGCCCTATGTCAAGGTTCTGGTCACCTTTTCCGAAACGGTCACCTTGCCTTTGGGAAGCCAGACGGCAATCGTGTTCAGGCGCGACGGAACGGAAATGGCTTCGGCCGACGTGAAGCTGATGGGCATCGCGGCCGCGGGCGATCGCGCCTACGAAGTGAGGGTCGACTCGACTTCGAGCAAGTTCCCCATCGTCGGCGACTATGCGGCCGCCAATACCAACGGCGAGATCGTGGACGGAAACCGCAATGCGCCCGCCGTCAAGGCCTTCATGATCCTGACCGGCACCGTTCCCAAGGGCAAGGCCGCGAACGTATATATCACTTTCGCCAACGGCACCAATAAGGCCGGCGACGGCATGCCCACGGGATCCGAGCCCAACACTCCCTCCGACGTGCTCTTCATCCCGTTCGATAAAGCGGGAACCGCCCTGACAGGCGACAAGAGCGACGGCAAGTGCACCGGTTGCTTCGTGGGCGGCGAAGGAAAATTCGTGGGACCCGTGGTGTTCATGGAAGTCCCCGGTCCCGTGGAATACGATTTCCGGATCTTCTCCAACATGGGCGAGTTCGTCGCGGCGGGCAAAGGCAAAATCACGGAAGAGGACATTCCCGGACTGACGCCCATCCATAACGGCACCGGCTACCTCGCCCGCGTCGTCTGGACCGGTCGCACCGCGGACGGCGCAAAGGCCGGCACCGGCGCTTATGTGCTCATCTCGACGGTGAGGACGCAAAAGAATCTGAAGACGGGCGCGCCTCCAGCCACGGATACCAATCGCATCCGTTTCGGCATGTTGCGCAACTATCGCGGCAGCTGAGGCCATGCCGGCGAAGAAGGATTTTTCAATCATGGGGACGAAAATGCTGATGTCAAAGTTTTTGGTGGCGGGAACGGCGGCCCTCGCGGCCGGGATTACCCTTGGGAATGCCCAGACGGGAACCATATCGGTCCACAATGACCTGGTGTTGAATCCGGCCTATACGCTGGCGGAGATGCATCCCGCCGCCTGGGTTCCTCCCCAGGTCGGCGACATGGCGCTGATGGCGGACGGGAAGCTCGTGATCCTTACCCACGAGCTCAGCCTCTCCGACAAGGAGAACACAACCAATGTTCCCCGCTCCAACAGCAAAGTGTACCTGGTCGGCAACTACAAGTCCGCGGACCTGGAAACAATCGATACCCTGCTGGTCGCGAAGGACTTGAAGGAAGCCACCGGAGTCTGCGTGGTGGACGGCAAGATCTACGTGATGGAAAAGCTCCAGCTTACCGAATTGACCTTGGGCGCTCCCGGGACCATGGCCACCGCCCGCAAGGTGGCGGATATCGGCGTGGATGCGCTCGGGGTCGTCAATTTCCAGGAATACGCATTCGGCCTGATCTACAAGGACGGATACTTCTATTCGGCCCTGGGCGGCGGAGTCCGCATCGGGGGCAAGTCCTATTCGGACGACTTGTCGAAGCTCACCGAACCCAACCGCGACGGCGTCCTTAAAATCAAGGCTTCGGACGGCAGCAAGGAGCTTCTGAACGGCGGCTTGCGCGCCCCCAATGGAATCGCCTTCGGACCGGCCGGAACCATGTGGGTTACGGACAACCAGGGCTCCTGGCTGCCCTCCTGCAAGCTCATCAATGTGGTGAACGGCCGGAACTACGGGTATCCCAACGGCCCCGGCAAGTTCCGGGACATGGTGGAATCCCCGCCCGCGGTCTGGTTTCCCTACAGCGAAATCGGCAGGTCCCTGACCCATCCCGCCTTCCTGAAGACCGGCCCGTTCGTCGGCCAGTTCCTGATGGGAGATCTTTCCCAGGGGGGCATGATACGCGCCGCGGTGGAAGTGGTCAACGGAGAATACCAGGGGTCGGCCCATTCCTTCAGCGGCGGCTTCACGGCCGGCGTGGAAGCGACCCTGGAACTGGACGACGGCAGCTTTGTCCTGGGCGGCCTGGGAAAAGGCGACGTGGCCAACTGGGGATGGAGAGGCAAGCTGCGCGGACTGCAGAGACTGACCCCCAAGCCCGCCACCACCAACTTCGAGATCCTCGCCCTGCATTCCAAAAGCGACGGGATTGAAGTCGAGTTCACCAAGCCGGTGGGAGCGGGCGCCGACCTGGTCGCCACTTACACCATGTTCTACGGCACCATGACTCCCAGCGAGCTCTATGGAGGCGGCAACATGCTGAACAAGACCCTCATCACCATCAAGAGCGCCAAGGTGTCGCAGAACAAGATGCGCGTATTGCTGGAAGCCGACGGCCTGGTTCCCAAATCCGTTATCGCGGTCAGGGTCACGGGCCTGAAGACCGAGGCCGGAGAGGAATTGTACCGCCCCGCAGCCTGGTATACCCTGAATAGCGTTTCTCCGGTCAAGTGGACGGACGTTACCTCCGTCAACGACCGCGCCAGGGCCAAAGGCCTTTCCGTGGAAAGCATCCTGACCGCGCGCATGGGCCGCAACCTGTCCGTCAAGGTGCCTTTCGCGGGCGCCCACGTCGTCACTCTCCGCAATCTGCGCGGCGAGGCCCTGGAATCCCGTTCCGGTTCCGGAGCCGGCCAGTACCTGCTCGGCAATTCCGCTCTCGCATCCGGAATGTATCTCCTGGACGTGAAGGTGGGCGATCAACTGCTGCGCAAGAGCGTGGTGTTCTAAGCCCTTTTCCGTCCCTTCCAACCACCGCAAAAGCCGCAGGCGATCCGCCTGCGGCTTTTGTGTTTTCCGGGCGTGTCGGCCAGGGGCCTTCCGGGCCTTCTCCAACCCCAATTCCGGTTGATCGGGACGCGAATCATATCGCCACTGGGGAAAGGCCTGGAACACCGTCCCGGGCCCGCAGGAAGGGCGCCAAACGCGGGTCGGACAATGCCTCCGGAAACCCGGAAACAAGGCTTGCGGACGTTCTCCCCGTGGAGAACCATTTCGGCCCGCGGTTACATAGATGGCGTGGCCCGGAGGGAAGGGGGCATTAGTTTTGGAATCACATCAGGCGGCACATTATCCTCGTGGGGAGGAGTGTGGTGGACGCCGGGAATCACCTCAAAGGAGCGAAGCAATGTTTCAGTTTACCCAACGAGCGAATGGAAAGAAGGCCTTCTCGGCCGGACTCTCCATGATCGCATGCGTCACCGCGGCCGCCCTTTCCGGCGCCAATGCGGCCGAGCCCACCTACACCGTGGGAGCCCGCACGACCGTTCTGGGCAATAACGTCGGCGGCCTCACCCAGTTCCCGGAAGCGCCCATCTCCATTCTCCAGACCACGCCGGAATACCATGTGCTGATTTCCACGGGCCTCAAGACCGCCTTTTGCAAAGGCGCGAGCATGTCGACCCTGTCGGCCACCAGCTACGCGCTCCAGCCTTCGAATGCCAAAGGCTACGACGAGGTTTCCGCCCACATCACCAGCACCTGGAAGGATCCGGAAACCGGCGACATCTACGGCGTGTTCAACGCGAACGATTCCGACGGCGTGCCCCGCATCCCGGGTCCCGGCATCGGTTTCCGCGGCCGTTATTTCACCACCAGCCTGGCCAAGTCCACCAACGGCGGCGCCAACTTCTCCAAAATCGGACCCATCCTCAGCATCCCCAAGAACGCCACCGCGGATCCCCTGCAGGGCGATGCCTTCGGCAGCGTGGTGATGAGCCCGGACAAGCAATACCTGTATCTCTACTACGGCGACATGTACCGCGCCCAGTTCCGCCATGGCGTGCAGACCTGCGTGGCCCGCGCCACCGTGGCCTCCAAGGGCCTGCCCGGTTCCTGGAAGAAGTGGTACAGCATGGACTGGGTCACCCCGGGCATTTCCCTGATTGATACCGCCACTTACGAAGGCGCTGAGACCGATCCGGTCGTCACCTTCCCCGGCCTGGATTCGGGTTACAACGGCGATGCCATGTACCCGCACGTCGTCTATTCCGCAAAGGCCGGATGCTACATCATGGTCTACGCCGTCAATTCCTTCGACGATATCCCCGAAGCGGATTCCCTGGGCCATTTCCCCGCCGTGCAGAAGAGCGGCATCTACATCACCTATTCCAAGGACGGCCTCAACTGGGTCGGCTCGCACATGCTCGTGAAATCCGTAGTCATCGACTATCCCGGCCGCGAAGTGGCCCTGCATCCCGCCATCGTGGTGGATGAAGCCGCCGCCGGCGCCGGAATCAAGGCGACCGTCTACTACGGCTACAGCGCCAACATGTGGCTCGGCACCCCCGCCACCCAGTACCTGGTTTCCCAGACCGTGGACATCAGCGCCCTGCCGTCGGACTTCTTCACCGCCGGCATCGTCACCAAGTCCAAGTCCTCCCGCGGCGCTCCCGGCTACTCCCTGCTCCAAGGCGGCGCGGGCGAGTTCATGCTGAGCTTCAAGAACGACGTGAACGCGCTCAAAGTGATCACCGCCGACGGTTCTTCCGCAGGCAAGGCCGTCCGCGTCGGTCAGGGCCGGTACCAGTTGCAGGTTTCCCGGTCCGTCGCCGGACCTTATTTCCTCCAGGGCAAGCAGAACGGCCGGACCTTCTCCAGCTTCCTGCGCCTGCCTTAGTCTTTAGACTTGGTCCTTAATGTCCGGGAAACGGCTTTACCGCCGCTTTCCCGGAACCCTGGCTTTTTCGAAAGGTAAAAGTCATGGCGGACAGACGCGCTCGCGAGCCCAAAACGGAACCCGGGACCCATCTCACCCCTCTGCAATGTTTCCGGAGCTTCGCATAGGGATTCTCTCCGCGATCTGCGTCTGTTCCGCCTCCCCTCTTTCCGTCATTTCGCCTTGTCTTCCGCTTCGGCCTTGGCCTTGGCCTTCTTTTCGTCTTTCGGGGTTATCCCGGATTCCTTCCCGCCCGTCACGTCCTCGAAGCCCACGGAATGGCTCAGGTTGGGCCGCAAGGCCTGGATGAAGGCGTTACGCAGAAGATACCCCACCGACCGCCAGATACCGGCGGTGGGATTGGAAAACTTCCCGGACAGGGGGATTTGCGTGGCCACCTGGTCTTTCCGCTTGTTCTCGAAAATGTTCACCACCCCGGCCACCAAAGCCTCCCAAGCGGATTCCAGGATGCCGCCTTCGTCCTTTTTCCCCGGCGAGAAGATCCTGACGTCCTTGGCCAAGGGTTTCACGTAACCCTTGAACCTGCCTTTGTCCGCGGCCATTTCCGTATACAGGGAAAAAGTCCCTCCTTCCGCGTCCACTTTGGCGTAGGCCTTGAGGAAATCGTTCAAGGACGTCAGGCGCAGTTCCGAAAGCTCCCCGTCCATGTCGAAGGTGGGCTCCTTGGCCAGCGGGTCCAATTTCAAATCGAGACGCATCTTGGCATGCTCCATGGCGCGGGCGGTGGCATGGAAGGTGGCCGGCAGCGCCTCGCCCTGGCGGGGATGGGTGGTCAGCCCTTTGGCGAGCGCGTCGATCCGGTCCAGATGGACGTCCACCTTGGGCGTGCGCGTCAGATCCCGGAAATGGATTTCGCCATCGTGGATTTCGAAGCGATTGATGTCCAGGGGGAACAATTCCGTAGAGCGGTCCTCCCAGGAGGAGTCGATGCCGGTCTGGGATTTCTTCTTGGTTTCCGCCACCACGAAGTTGAGGCGGGGACGGTACAATTTCACCTCGCCCACGAAGGATCGGTGCCGCAACAGCGCGCTCCATTCCACGGACAGGTCCACCAGGTCGGCGGAGAAGAAAGGCGCCCGCGATTCCCCCTGGATCTTCTCCAGGCGGACGTCTTTGATCTGATACGCGCCCCGGAACACGGAAAGGTCCACGTCGCGGATGTGGCCTTTGTATTCGGGAATCTGATCCAGTTTGCGATTGGCGAAGTGGAGGATAACGGGAGGCATGGCGGCCCGGATTCCGATCAGGACCACGGCGATGGCCGCGATCCAAATCACGCTTTTGCGCAATGGGCGGCGCCCCGTTTTCCCCGGTGGGGAGGCCTTTCCGGAGGGATCGGGAATAATCATGAATTGAAAAAAAGCTTTGAGGCGGAAAAGGCAAGCGTGTCCGGGGGGCCGCCCAATCCCCGGATTTTTTCCATTCCTGGGGGGCGCTTTGCTTTTTTTGGGGAAAGGAACTCCCGGAAACAGGGGCCTCCGCGCCGCCGGAGCGCTTCCGGGTCGCTTTGACCCCGTATCCCGGGACTATGGGCTCCCCGGCCCGGGAGGTAACGCATAGATTTCGTGCATGAAGTTCATGATCCTCCTGGCCGCCATGGCTCTATCCGGGACCGGATCCGCCCGGGTCGCCGATTGGCCCCATGACGGGAAATACGGCATGGGCACGCGCCACCTGATCATCAGGAACCATCTCCCCAAGGATCTCTATATCGATGTGCTCAGCGGCGGCAACTCCCTGCTCAAAAGCGACGAGTTCATGTTGCCCGCGGGAGGCGATACCGTATACGAGGTTCCCAACGTCTGGCGGGCCAGCCGGTTGTGGGGGCGCACCGAGAAGGCGCAAACGGGTCCCAGCACCTTGGTGGAATGGACCATGGGCAAGCGGGACTGGTACGACATCAGCCTGGTGGACGGCTACAATCTTCCCGTGACGGTGGCTCCCGTGCCGGGCACCTATGCCAAAATCGACGCCAACGATCCCTTGCAATGCGGCACCGTCAGCTGCGCGGAGGACCTTTTGCCCGACTGCCCGCCGGAGCTGCAAAAGAAAGACGCCTTAGGCCAGGTGGTGCAATGCCTCAGCGCCTGCTCCAAATACAACAAGGACGAATATTGCTGCCGCGGAATCTACGACTCCGCCCAGATCTGCCGGCCGGAAACGTGGGAGATGAACTATCCCGCGACCTTCAAGGCGGCCTGCCCCACGGCGGTGACGTATGCCTTCGACGATTCTCTCAACACGTTCATCTGCCCTTCGGGAAGCGAGGAGGTGGGGCCCGACTATGAAATCGGGTTCGGCGCATTGCGCGCCACCTCGGACCCCATCGCCGTCTTCACCGCCCCTGCGATCGGACGCTTGCGCGTTTCCCTCGAGCCCGGGCTCCTGAGGTTTTCCCGGGCCGATGGGGGAGATCTGCGCATCGGTCTGTACGATGCTCGGGGACGTACCGTCCTGGAAAAAAGGCTGTCCGCCTCCGCCGGCAGTTTTGCCGTCCCGGCCTTGCGGGCCGGTGTATACGTGGCCGCCGTGTACGCCGGGGGGCGCTTCCTGGAGTCCCGCGAACTCCGCGCCGGGGACTCCCCGGCCTTTCCCGGACGATAGGAAAGCCGCGTCGGCCGAAGCGTCAAAACCCCCGACACATTCCGGCGCCCCCACGCCGCTCGCCGGCGTTTATCTTAAAAAGATGGCGATAGAGAACGGAAACCGCCTTGACGCTTTGCTGGCCGCGCGGCGCGCCACGGAGGCTTTGTGCGCGCCCCTGCGTACGGAAGATCATGTGGTCCAGCCCCGGGAAGCCGTCAGTCCTCCCAAATGGCATCTGGCCCACACCACCTGGTTCTTCGAGACCTTCCTGCTGGGGAGGTATCAGCCCGGTTACCATCCCGCCGCCGCGGAATACGCGTTTCTTTTCAATTCCTATTACGAATCGGTCGGAAGCCGCGCCGAAAAAGGCGAGCGCGGAAGCTATTCGCGTCCCACCGTCCGGGAGGTCTTGGCGTACCGGCGCCGGGTGGACGAAAGCCTGGGAGACCTGTTGGCTTCGCCCCTGGCTCGCAATCCCGACGTGGAGGGGCTGGTGGAGTTGGGCATCCACCATGAGCAACAGCACCAGGAGCTGCTGGTCACGGACATCAAGGCCATCCTGCATTTCAATCCATCGCGGCCGGCTTACCTGGAAGGGAGCACGGAGTTCCACCCGCGCCCGGCGAAGCCGGAATCCAATCCGGCTTCCGCCATCGGACTTTCCTCTCCGCCGGCGCCAAAGCCGCGCTGGATTGCATTCCCATCCGGTCTGCGCGAAATCGGCTGGCACGGAGGCGGATTCTCATTCGACAACGAAAGACCGCGGCATCCGGTATTCGTGGCGGGCTTCCGCCTGGAAGATCGGCTGGTCACCAATGCCGGGTACCTGGAGTTCATCCGCGCGGAAGGGTATTCGCGTCCGGAGTTCTGGTTGTCCGAAGGCTGGCGCCTGGCGCGCCAGGAGGGCTGGAAGGCGCCGCTCTATTGGGAAGAGATCGATGGGCGCTGGAGCGAATACACCCTGGGCGGAACCCGTCCCCTGGATCCGGATTCCCCGGTTTGCCACGTCAGCCATTTCGAAGCGGATGCATTCGCCCGCTGGCGTCGCGCCCGCCTGCCCACGGAGGCGGAATGGGAGACGGCCTGCATCGCCGGGGACGCCGGATTGCTGCAGATGACCGGCGAACTCTGGCAATGGACCGCCTCCGCCTATCTGCCCTACCCGGGCTTCCGGCCCTTTCCGGGAGCGGTGGGGGAGTATAACGGAAAATTCATGATGGACCAGATGGTCCTGCGAGGCGGATCCTGCGCCACTCCCGCCGGGCATCTGCGTCCCACCTACAGGAACTTCTTTCCCGCCGCGACCCGCTGGCAATTCAGCGGTATCCGGCTGGCGGAGGATGGATGAAAGGCAGGGAATCCCGCTCGCACCTCATCGTGGAGAATGCCCAATGGGATGCGGGGCGCGCGGCCGCCGATCGCCAGGAATTCCTGCGGGACGTGGTGGAGGGTTTGTCGCGCCGGCCCAAATCCCTGCCCTGCAGACACTTCTATGATGCCGAAGGCAGCCGCATTTTCGAAGAGATCATGCGCATGCCCGCGTACTATCCCACGCGACGGGAAACGGAAATCCTCGCCCGCTGCCAGCGGGACATACGGGAGGCCATGAGGGAGGAGCCTTTCCACCTGGTGGATCTGGGGGCCGGCGACGGAGCCAAGACCCGCATCCTCCTGGAACCTTTCCATCGGGAAGGATGCCTGCAAAGCTATGTGCCCGTGGACATCTCCGGGGACTCGCTGTCCCGCATGGCCGAATCCCTGCGGCGGGAGATGCCCGGTCTGGTCGTCCATCCCCTGGCCGACGAATATTTTCCCGCCCTCGATCGATTGAGCGCGGCCGGCCTGGGACCCAAGCTGGTCCTGTTCCTGGGTTCCACCATCGGCAATTTCGACGAGCGGGAAGCGGTATCCTTTCTCAAGGGCATCCGCTCCTTCCTGGAACCGGGGGACGCTTTGCTGATCGGATTCGATCTCCGCAAGGATCCCGGCGTCATCCTGCGCGCCTATGACGACGAAGACGGGATAACGGCGCGCTTCAATCTCAATCTGCTGGCGCGAATCAATCGCGAGTTGGAGGCCGATTTTTCCCCGGCCGGCTTTCTGCACCACGCGGTGTATGATCCCGAGCAAGGGGTGGCCAGGAGTTATCTGGTGTCCCGCCGGGATCAAGCCGTGCGCATCCGCAAAGCGGGGCTCACCTTCCGCTTCGAGGCCTGGGAGTCCATCCATACCGAGAATGCATTCAAGTTTTCGCCGGCGGAGATCCGCAGGTTGGCGGAGGCTTCAGGATTTTTGGAATCCGCCCGCTTCAGCGACCGGGAAGCCTCCTTCCAGAACTCGTTTTGGACTATTCCCGGCTAGTTAGGCACTCTGGGAATAGCAAGCCTATTTAATCCCCCGTCAATTCTTACTAAATATGCCTGACAAAATTCGGCTACCCTGTTTCGATTTTATACCTTTTTCGAACCTGGCTTCTGGAAGGACATGACATTCATGGGACAAAGGTTCGCTATTGCTTCCGATACGAGGGAGTGGCTATTGACCAAATTCGCCCGGGGGAAGGCCAATTACTGGTTCACCTTCGTCGCCGATTTCAGCGCGGCCATGTTCTTCCTCGTCTGGGAGATAGTATCACGCGGGATACGCCCCGCTTGGGCCGGAGTCGCCTTCTTCGCCGGAATCATGGCCTGGGGCCTGACCGAATACATCTTCCACCGCTGGGTATACCATCAACCCGATGGGATTTTCGGCGAAGGACACAACATCCACCATACCGAGGCCCAGGAGCTGATTGCCATGCCTTGGTTCATGACCACCCTGACCATGTTCGCCCTCTGGGCGTTCTGCGCCCGGATCCTCAATATTCCCTATTTTTCGAGCATTCTGTCCGGCTGGCTGGCGGGATTCGTCTGGTATTCAATTGTGCATCATAGTCATCACCATTGGATTCTCCGGAACGGCTGGATCCGGAGGCTGAAGGCTTATCATCGCGTCCACCACCAGTTTCCCGGCTACAATTTCGGCGTAACCATCAGGTATTGGGACGTGGTGTTCGGAACCGTCTATCGCAAGCCCGGACAAGCGGTCCAGGGCCTTTCCGGCATCCGGCAGACGGCCAAGGTCGCCCATCCCGAAACCGCCCAGGAAGCCGTCCTGGCGGACGCCTAGGGTTTGACGGTGCCGCCTTTGGCGGACCCGCCCCCGTCGGCCCTACCATTGGCCAACGGACCCTTCCAGCCCAAGGCCAAAAGCACCTCCGCCCAGAGAAACAACGGGGCCGTGAGTACCGCTTGAACGAAGTTGACCAGTAAAGCGGGTCGCTTTCCCTCGATGGCGTGCCCAATCAGCTGGAATGCCCAACCCAATACGAACGATATTATGAACACCGACAGGGACGTCCCGAATGGAAGCCGTGAAATCCAGTCCGCGGCCCAAGTCATGGGAAGCATGGTCAAGGTCATCAGAGTTGCCAAAACGGGCTCCAGGAGGAAATAATACACCAGCGCGGAAAGGACGAATGCCATCGCCAGGGTAACCCTGTGGCCGGACACGTCCAGCGACAACCACCCCATGGGAATGAGGATGGAAAAAGTCACCAGCGGCACGCCCAGAAAATGGGTAGCCTTGCACCCTGGGGTCCGATGATAGGACTGGTAAAAGGCCAATTGTTCCGAGAGGGATTTCATTCTGGTAATAGTATAGCCGAAATGTTCCGATCATGAAACAAACATTGAAACGGACGATATTTCTGCTGTACGGTTTGCACGGATTGGTTTCCGCCATGAACATGGAGGATCCCGCCACGGACTTCGCGTTCCTGGAATTCGAGCCCTATCCCAGCTTGGGCGGCACGCGTTTCAGCGGGCCCGCGGTGGCGGAATCCAGCGCCAAGCGCGCCTGGCGGCTGGCCGGGCAGCTTTCCTTTCCGGCCGGCAAGATCGGGGACAATCAGCTTTTCGGATCCTTCAAATCGACTTTGATGGACAGGGACATCGTCTACAACGATACCCTGCTCCTGAACGACGGCGTATTGGAACGCTTCTGGCTGAGCGGCGGTTCCACCTGGCCGGGACGCGATGGCCAAAGCTCCCTGGCGCTGGTAGGGGTGGGCGTCAACAGCGACTTCGCCGACATCGGTCTGCTGGACTTCAATACCGAGTGGATCTATTCGCATTTCTGGACCTTGAATCCTTCCTTCAATTGGGGATTGGGCCTGGATGTCCAACAGTATTTCCACAAGTACCAGCCCTACCCGCTCATCTTCGTCGACTGGAAGGTATCGGAAAAGACCAAGCTGAAATGGGACGCCGATTTCCTCGAGATGCGCCGCTTCCTGTCCCCGTGGCTTTGCTTCACCGCCGGCGTCCGGTTCAATCTGGAGTTCTTCGCCCTGAAGGATGACGCGGACTTCGAATACAACAGCATGGGATTGGAAACCGGCTTCCAGTACGCGGTGGGGCGCAACTGCTACGCCCGCATCAAATACAAGGAGTTGGTCTGGGGGAAGGAAACCCTGGGCCTTCCCGATGGCACCCACCACACGCGCGGCATCGATGCCGGGCGCAGCCTCCGCCTCAACTTCGCCTACGGCCTCTGAGGCCGCCCGCTTCCGTCATAAGTGCTGTTCGAACCAATGACAGGCCAGGCGCGAGACCTTTTCGGTGATGCGCGCGTCGTCGCGCCCCTTCGCGTAACCGGGGATGAATTCCAGGCGCTTCCGCCCGGGAACCGCGTTGATGCAGTCCCGGGCCAGGTCCGCTTCCGCGTCTTCCTCGTCGCCCGCGATAATCATGGTGGGCGCGCGCAGGCGCCTCATGATCCTGATCTCCCCGGGCGCGGGCAGGCCCGCCGCGACCACGGCCGCCACTTCCCCCGGGCGGGCCACCGCGACCTTGAAGGCCGGCCAGGCCCCCGGTCCGATTCCGAAGAGACCCAAGGGCAATCCCGCGGCTTCGGGTAGATCCCGCACCCATCCCAGGGAATCGTCCAGGCGTTCCGCCAACATTTCCGCGTCGAAGCACGTATTGTCTTCGCCGGCTACGCCAAGCTCTTCCGCTTGTTTGCCGATTTCCGATTCCTCTTCGGTCAACAAGTCCATGATCAGGATGCCGAATCCATCCTTGGTGAAATATTCCGCCACGTTCTGCACGCGCTGGGAATACCGCGGCCGGCTGCCCGCATGGGCGAGCACTATCAGCCCATTGGCGCCGCTTGGAACCTGCATTTCCGCGTCCAATATCGAAGAGCCGGCCGGAACCTGCACCGGAAACCCCTCGGAAAACCATTCCTGCATCATCATGGGTGCGGCCCCCCTATATCCTGAATTAAAACAAGCCGAGGAGGGTCCCCAATATATTCGGCATGACAAATTGGCATGCTCCGTGCTTGCGGAACGCGCTTCCGCCGCGGCGAATGCTATTTTGGGATGATATGGCGCCAGCAGGATTCTTTCCCGAAATCGAGCCCTATCGTACCGGATACCTGCAGGTTTCCCCCATCCACAGCATCTATTTCGAGGAAGCGGGTTTGCCCCACGGCGCTCCCGCATTGTTCCTGCACGGCGGCCCGGGCGCGGGTATCAATCCCAAGCACCGGCGGTTTTTCGATCCCTCCCACTACCGGATCCTTCTTTTCGATCAACGGGGAGCGGGGCGCAGCAAGCCGCATGCGGAGCTTCTGGAGAACACCACCGACCATCTCATCGAGGACATCGAAAAACTCCGGCGCATGGCGGGAGTGGAAAAGTGGCTCGTGTTCGGCGGCAGTTGGGGAAGCACCCTGGCCTTGGCCTATGCCATCCGGCATCCCTCGCGGGTTTCCGGCCTCATCCTGCGCGGGGTTTTCCTGGGCCGCAAGAGTGAAGTCCGCTGGTTGTTCCAGGAAGGCGCTTCCGCGGTTTTCCCGGACTACTGGGAGAAATTCCTAGAGCGGATACCGCCTGGGGAGCGCCAGGACCTGGTCGAGGCCTACTACAAAAGGCTTACGGACCAGGACGCGGAGGTGCGCTTGCGTTCGGCCCAGGCGTGGAGCGGATGGGAAGCTTCCGTGTGCAAGCTCATCCCGGATGAGAACCTGATCCGCGAATCCGTTGCGGACAAGATGGCGCTGGCCCTGGCGCGGCTGGAATGCCATTACTGTCTCAACGGCCTGTTCCTGCCCTCCGAAAACCATATCCTCGACAACGCCGCCGTGATCGCGGATATCCGCTGCCGCATCGTGCAAGGCCGCTACGATATGGCGTGCCCGCCGGTTTCGGCATGGGACCTGCACCGCGCATTGCCCCGATCGGAAATCCGCATCGTTCCCGACGCCGGACATTCCGCCACGGAACCCTCCTTGGTGCGGGAATTGGTGCAGGCAACGGAAGACTTCAAGTGAAGATTGGCAAAAGGTCGGTAGCTGGATTTGATGCCTGGAACATTTTGGCAACGTCTCGTCGGGCGACCCGGCACGAAGCGTGCCTGGGCGTCGGGCGCCCGACGAAATGCATACTGCAATCCTCTCAAATGTCTCTGTCCTTCAATACTCACAAAAGTACTCTTCCAAGGTGCAAAACATATTTTGAAATAGAGAACCCGCACCATTGGGAGGTTGTTATGCCCAGAGGAGATAAATCGGCCTACACGGACAAGCAGAAGCGACAGGCCGAACACATCGAGGAAGGCTATAAGGAACGGGGCGTGCCGGAGAATGAAGCCGAAAGACGCGCCTGGGCCACCGTGAACGAAGCCACCGGCGGAGGCAAGAAGCGCGGATCGGGCCGGGGCAAATCGGTCAACAAGGCGCCGTACCACAAAGGCGGAACCAAGGGCGGGCGGGCGGCGGCGGCGCGTCCGGCCTCGGCTCGTTCCGCTTCGGCCCGCAAGGGCGCGCGAACTCGTTCCAAGACCAAGACCTGATCGCCGGACCGTCCGGAACCCCGCCCCGCCGGTGAAATCTCCATTGGCGAGGCGGCCCGGGCGGAAGTACAATTCCGGTACATGCATACCGGTCCATCCCCGTTTTCCACCCGCTGCCTGCTCCCGGCCGCCATTTCGGCTGCTCTGTTTATCGCGGCCGGATGCCGCGGGGGAAATCCGGTTTCCGATCCCGTGTATGCGGATGACGGCATCTGGATCCTGGATTCCGCCTACACTCTCGACGAATATCCGTTCCAAACCGCCGCTTGCGAGGAAGTGTTTCCGGCCGGTTCGATGAACGTGGACTCGGTTCCACCGGAGGCGGTGGCGCATCTCCGCATTCGCGCCACCGCGTGCTACCATGCGCGCGTGCGCGTGGTGGATTCCGACAGCGATACGGTCAGGACCTTCGAGACCCGCTTCGGCATTTTCAACCGAAGCGAAGAGGAGAAGAACCGCGGCGTGGTGGGATTCCTTGTCTGGGACGGAAAGGACGATCAAGGCGGGACCGCTCCTCCCGGCGAATACCTGTGGCGCATGGAGTTCGATTTCGGTTCGGGCCGGATCCGGAAATTCCGGACGGTGTTCAGCGTGCCTTGACCGGCGCGGCCGCTTTCCGCGGGTGGGCGCGCTTGGCTTTGGCGGGAAGGGACGGTCCGTCTTTGCGGGGCGCGGGCGGATTCGCCTTTCGGATCACTTCCACGGAACAAGGCGCATGGAACGCCACCGCGGTGGATACGCTGCCCAGCAGATACCCTTGATAGGGATTCATCCCCCTCGATCCCAGGAATACGCAATTCGCGGACCAGGTTTTGGCTTCCTGGAGAATAATGCGCCGGGGTTCCCCCAGGCGTAGCTCATGCGTTACCGTCAATCCCTTCGCGGAGAGTTTCGCGGCGGCCTGACGCAGCCTTTTGCCGATCGGGGAAAATGCGCCTTCCAGGGATTCCCGCCAGTCGACGGCCGCCAACAAGCGCACCTGGGTATGCTTGGGCCAATTCCGGGCGGCCAGGACGCCCAACGCCGCGAAAGCCCCGGGACTGCCGTCCATCCCCAGGATCAGCCTGGGTGCGGAAGGATCCGCGCCGATGCGGGCCCGGGCGATGCGGACGGGCCGGGTCGAATGCAAAAGGATCTTCTGGGTCACGCTGCCCAGATTCGGTTGTCCAGGGGATGGGTGGCCATGGGTTCCCATGACGATGAGGTCGGGCTTCCAGGTTCCCGCCCTGGAAAGGATCCCCCGCGCGGGCGAATCCAGGAATGCCTCGCAGCGGATTCTCCACCCGGCGAACCGCTCCGCCAGATAGCGTCGCGCCCGTTCGGCCATGGCCAGGGATCCGGAGAGGGCATCGGCCGAATTCGCGACGGTCATGACCAGGATATCCGCCCGGGAAGGGAGGCCTGCGGCCGCCAAATCGAAAAGCGCGCCATCGCCGCAGACGGACCCGTCGTATGCCACCAGGATTCTCATTTCCGGCCCCCAAGGAAAAAAGCCTTTCAAATTCCCTTGCGCAAGGGACAAAAAACCGGATCCGGATCCAGGGCGCGAAAACAGAAAGAGGGTTCCGCAACCGGGAAATCTATTTTACCAAGGAGGGACGGGGGGTTGGCATGATCACCGGAAAGTCCACGCTCACGCTCAAATCCGGGTTTACCCGCGAAGATTTGAGCCGCATTTCCGAAGATGGGAACGGTTGGCGGCTGTCGTTGTACATGCCCCTGTACCGCACTGGACGGGAGGTGCGGCAGTCGCCCATCCTCCTCAAGGATCTGCGATCGCGCGCCTTGGCGGAACTGGAAGCGCGCGGGTGCGATCCGGAAACCATCGAGGAACTGCTGGCGCCGGTGAACCGGATTCTCGAGGAAACGGATTTCACCGTGTTGCAGGGGGAAGGCATGGCGGCGCTTTCCGCCCGCGGGTTTTCCGCATCCTATCTGCTGCCCATCGCTCCGCCGGCGATGGTGGAGACCGGCAGGCGGTTCCTTCTCGATCCCCTGCTTCCCCTGCTGTTCGAGAACGGCCGCTTCCATCTGCTGGCCTTGAGCCTCAACTCCGTAAGGCTTTACCAGGCGGATCGCCTGCGCCTGGAGGAGATATCCCTCAACGGCATGGCCACCAATATGCGCGAGGCCCTTCGCTTTGAGGATTCGGAATCCTACCTCATGCTCCACAGCGGCGTCCCTCCGGCCGGCAAGGCCGGCGGCACCGGCATCTTCCACGGCCACGGCGGCGGCAAGGGCGATGTCAAGGAGCGGAAAAAGGATATCCTGGATTTTTTCCAGCAACTCGACAAAGGCATCGGAGAGCGGCTGCCGGAATACGATCTTCCCTTGATGCTGGCGGGCGTGGAATATCTTCTGCCCATCTACCGCGAAGCCAACACCCACCCGCGCCTGCTTGACCGAGCGATCCTGGGTAACCCTGAAGTTGCCCTCAGGCAGGACCTCCATGCCAAGGCCTGGAAAAAATACCGCGAGTCCAGGGACGAAGAGAAAAAAGGGATCCTCCGCCTTTATGGCGAGCGCTTGGCCTCTCCGGAAGCGGTTTCCGGAATCGCCGATGTGTTGCCGGCGGCCTGGGAGAAGCGCATCCTCCATCTATTCCTCCGCAAGGGATACCGCCAATGGGGCGTATTCGATCCGGACAATCAGCGGTTGGTCCTGGAAGATGGTCCGGGCGCGGATCGCGAGGATCTGGTGAACCTGGCATGCATACACGCCCTCTTGGGCGGCGGCAAAGTCTATGCGGTGGAAGCCGGGGAAATCCCGGAAAAGGCGGATATCGCGGCGTTGTGCCGCTACTGAGGCCGCTACCGGCCTTTCAGGATTTCCGCCAGCAGAGCGGGAAGCTTGCGCGTGTCGATGGGCTTGACGATGTAAGCGTCGCATCCCGCTTCCAGCGCGCGCTCCTCGTCGCGCTTCATGGCGAAGGCCGTCAAGGCGACCACGGGGATATGCCGGGTCGATTCCTGCGAGCGCAGGTGGCGCGTCAGGGCCAGTCCATCCATGCCGGGGAGCGCCAAATCCATCAGGACCAGATTGGGAAGATTGAGCGCGATGGCCGCCAGGGCGGTCTCCGCGTTGGATGCGCGATCGACCAGATAGCCCTCGCATTCCATCATTTCGCTGGCCAGCTTCAGGTTGATGAGGTTGTCGTCGACCACGAGTATCCGTTTCGCCATGCTACTCGTCCCCCGCGCGATGACGGGGAAATACCGCCGTGAAGGTGCTGCCCAGGCCGGGTTCGCTTTCCACTTCCACGCTCCCGCGATGCAGTTCCACCAGCTTCTTGGTGATGACCAGTCCCAGGCCCGAACCCGGATAATGCCGAGCGGATCCCGAGTCCAACTGCTGGAATTGCTGGAACAGTTTCCCCAGATCCTCTTTGCGGATGCCGATCCCCTGATCGATGACCTCCAGGCGGGTGCCCCCTTCCGGATCCGATTTGGCGACCACGAAAACCTTGCCGCCCTGCTTGGAGAACTTGATGGCATTGGAAACCAGGTTGTAGAGCACCTGGCGGAACTTGCCTCCGTCCAGGAAGGCGGTTTCCGCTCCCGGGTCGGAAGCGGTCTGCACCGTGACCCCTTTGCCCAGGGCCATGGGCATCAGGATGTCGCAGACTTCGCGCATCGCGGCCGGTACGTGGATCTCCTCCCGGAACAGCTGCATCTTGCCGGCTTCGATCTTGGCGAGGTCGAGCACATCGTTGATCAGGCGCAGCAGATGCATGCCTCCGTCCAGGATGTCTCCGAGGTATTCCGTCTGTTTGTCGTTCATGTGGCCGACCTTGCGATCGATCAGCAGTTGCGAGAACCCTATGATGGCGTTGAGAGGGGTCCTGAGTTCGTGGGACATGTTGGCCAGGAACTCGCTCTTCATGCGGCTGGCTTCCTGGATCCGCATGTTCTGCTCGGAAAGTTCCTGGTTTTTGCGGCTCGTCTCCTGCTGGCGCTGCCGCTCGATGGCGATGGCCGCAAGGTCGGACGCGGTCTCCATCAGCTTCAAATCATAGGCCGCCGGTTCCCCGGTTATGGGATAGAAGAAGGCGAATACGCCCAGCACCTGCCCGAACGATCCGCGGATGGGCAGGGAGGCGCATGCCCGCAGTCCGCACGCCAGCGCTTCCGTTCCTCCCTGGATCCAATCCGGATCCAGGGCGATGTCGGGGCAACAGACGTACTCCTTGGTAAGCGCCGACGCTCCCAGGACCCCGCTTTCCCCGTCGATGGGAAACGTCCTGGCAGGGTCGCGGAAGGATTCGGCGATTCCGGGGGCGGCCAGCCACGCCAGGCGCCGGGTATCCATGTCGAGCTGCAGGACGCAGCCTTTTCCCCCCGAGGATTCCTTTTCCACGTATTGGATCAAGCTGTCCAGAACGTCCTGCAAATGCCATCCGGAGGCCACCATGGCCAGGGTCCGCTTTTGGCAGGCCAGCAGGATCTCGGCTTGTTTCCGTTCCGTGATGTCGGAAATCGTACCGATGTACCCGATGACGGTGCCATCGGCGGCCTTGTCGGCCAGGGCGTTGCCCATCACCCATACCGTGCGGTTGTCGCTGCGCCGCATCCGGTATTCCGCATGGAAGGAAAGTCCGCGCGATGTGGCGACCAGCCAGGATTCCTTGACCCAAACCGCGTCGAGGGGATGGATGATGAACGCGGCAATGACTCCAAGTAACTGCTCTTGGGCCAATCCGAGGAGGCCGCACATATGATCATTCACATATGTGCAACGGCCTCTCATATCGACGCGATAGAGGCCGACCGGAGAGACCGCGGCCAAGGTGCGATAACGCTCCTCGCTGTGGCGCAGCCTTTCCAGGGTCTCCAGCTTTTCCGTGATATCGTTGGACAAGGCGATGGCGGCGCTCTTTCCGGAGATTTCGATGTAATGGTGGAACACTTCCGCGTGGATGACCGACCCGTCCTTGCGGCGGTGCCTGTGCACGGAGTTGGTCTCGCGCTCCGCGAGCAACCGCACCATGGTCGCGTCCAAGTGATGATAATCCTCCGGGAGCCAGAGATCACCTATGGTCTTGGAAAGGAACTCCTCGTGCGTAAAACCGTATTTCCCGATGGCGGCCTCGTTCACGTCCAGGAACTTCAGGCTGGCGGTATCGAACAGCCACATCGGCTGGGGATTGTTCAGGAACAGCAGGCGGTAGCGTTCCTCGGAGTCGCGCAGCGCGAACTCGGCCTGCTTGCGGGCGGTGATGTCGCGGATCACGGCCAGCTTGGCCGAGTGTCCCTGGTAGGGATAGGAGATGGCGCGCGATTCCGCCTCGATGGTGGTGCCGTCCTTGCGGAGGAACTTGTGTTCCATGGGAGGAATGTCCAAGCCCGCATCCAGTTCCATCAGACGCTTGAGGACCGCGCTGCGGGAATCGGGATGGAAGAAATCCATCACCTGCTTTCCCAGCACTTCCTTTTCCTCTTCCACGCCGTAGAACTGCAAACCGGCGTTGTTGACGAATGCCAACTTTCCGTCCACGACGATGACGATGATATCGGGAAGCACTTCCACGAGTTTGCGGTATTTCTCCTCGCTCTCGCGCACCGCTTCCTCGGCCCGCTTGAGTTCGGTGATGTCGAGCATGGCGCCCAGCATGCGTACGGGGGCTCCGGCTTCGCCCCGGACCACGTAGCCGCGTTCGTAAATGTGTCCGGTGGTCCCGTCCTTGCGTTTGATCCGGTATTCCCGGACCCAGGTGTCCGCGCCGCCGTCCGAGATCTTATTGAAGGCGTCCAGCACCCGGTTCCGATCCTCGGGATGCAGGCGTTGTTTCCAGGCGTCCATGCTCGGGGCCATGCGATCGGAATCGTATCCGAACAACTGGAAGGCGCGCTCATTCCACCAGGTATCGCCGCTGGCGGGTTTGTATTCCCATACCGCGTCGTTGGTGGCCTGGGCGATCAGTTCGAAGCGTTCCACGCTTTGGCGGAGGACTTCGCGGTTCCTGCGTTCTTCGGTGACGTTTTCGAATGCCACGGCCACGTTGTCGTTTGGGAGGGCGATAATCTTCGCGGTATAGTGGCCCGCCGGATCCCGGCTGTCCCCGTAGGCGATTTCCCCCAGGTCCATGGACTCGCCCGTGGCGATCACATGCAGGCATTTTGCGGTCAGGCCCAGATCGAAAATGGCGGGAAAGGCTTCCTGCATGGTCTTGCCGATGACGTCGTCGATGGAAAGGCCGGTCATGCGCGCCGCGGCCGCGTTGGTCGCCAGGAGGCGGAAACGGACCTGCTCCGTGGGGCGGCCCTCCAATTGCCAGACGAAAAGGCCTGCCTGGATGTTCCGGAAAATGTCCGCAAAGACGCGGATGCGGGCCTCGGCCTTTTCCCGCTCGGTGATGTCCAGGGAAATCCCCCCGATAAGGCGCTGGCCATGTTTTCCCTGGAATGGGAATTTGCTGACCCACCAGCTCCGCATCACCCCGTCGGGGGTGGGGGCTTTCTCCACGTACTCCAGGGTCTTGCCGCCTTCCAGTACCGCGCGGTCGGTTTCATTGACGGCGCGCAGAAGGTCCGCACCGAAGGCGGCCACCCGGCTCGGCACGTCGGGGCTTCCGACTTTGAATTTGAACGCTTCGGACATGGACCGGTTGATGTAGAGGAAGTCGTTCTTCTCATCCTTGATGAAGGCCATCAACGGGCTGTGGTCCATGAAGGTCTGGAAACGTTCTTCGCTTTCGCGCAGGTTTTCGGCCGCTTCCATCCGCCCGGACACGTCGCGGGCCACAACCAGGCGGCATTCCTCGCTGCGCAACTGGATGGAGATGGAAGCGACTTCCAGCGGGATTTCCTTGCCGTCATGGCGGCGGTAGCGCAGGGTGCGCCGGGCGGTCGGAAGGCCGCGCTGGTACACTTCTTCGACATGGCCCTCGGCCGCCTCCCGGTATTCCGGCGCGAACAGGGAGAAGATGGGTTTCCCCACTATGTCGGAAGCACTTCCGGAGGCGGACAATTTCAGCAGCGCGGAATTGGCGAAAGTCACCTTGCCCCTGGTGTACATGAGAATGGCATCGGGTATCAGTTCCAGGATGTCCAGGAATTGGTCTTCGACAGGCGACGTCTTGATAGGCGCTCCGCCGCCCAGTTCCAGCAAGGCGGCGGCCTGGCTTGCAAGTCCCGCCAGGATGCGGCCTTGATCGGCGGAAAGCTCCGTGACCGTGTGGTTCAGGATGGTCAGGGTGCCCAGGGCGAGTCCGTTTCCGTTGTTGACGGGGATGACGGTCTTGTAGGGGTAAGCTTCGCCGGTTTCGTTCCCGGCAGCGGCCGCCAGCAGCGATTGCCCGGCTTCCAGGATGTGGATTTCCGCGGAGGGCGCGCCGCAAATGGCGGCGGCGAGGGAGGCGAGATCTGTGAGCGCTTTTTCCGCGATGCGCCGCGAAGATTGAGTCTGCCGCCCGTCGGGAAGGGCGGCCCCCCGGGGCGGAACAGGTGCCGTCATGCGCCTGTTACCTCAGTTTTCGAATCGATAGCCCAGGCCCGGCACGTTGACGATTTTCTTCCCCAGGTCCGGACCGAGTTTGCTTCTGAGGGAGGAAACGTGGACCTTGACCGTGTGCGAATCCACCGGCGCGGAGGCGCCGTAGCCCCATACGGTATGATAGAGTTGGGTGGTGTAGACGACCTGGCCCCTTTTGCGGAGCAGGGCGGTCAGAAGATCGAATTCCTTCCGGGTCAGGGCGATGGGCTGGCCGGAGACCAGCACCTTGCGCGCCTTGACGTCCAGAGCCAGGCCTTCGGCCTGGAGTACGTCGGCCAACTCCTCGGCGGAGGCGTAGCGGCGGAGCACCGCGCGCACCTTGGCGACCAGCAATTCGTTGGAGATCGGTTTGAGGATGTAATCGTCGGCGCCTTCTTCGAATCCCTGCAATTGGAATTCTTCGTCGGTTTGCGCGCCGGAAAGCAGAATGACGGGAATGGAGCTGGTATAAGGCTGGGCCTTCAGCTTTTGGGTCAGCGCGATGCCGCTCTGGTCCCCCAGCACCACGTCCATGAGGATGAGGTTGGGCTGATGGGTCTTGGCCAGATTGAGCACATCGTTCAAGTCTTCGGCCGCGATGACCAGGAATTTTTCTTCTTCCAGGACGACCTTGACCATTTTCCTGAAGGAGGGATTATCCTCCACTATCAGGATCTTGGTGTCGGGCCGAATGGCGCCCTCTTGGGGAGTGATGCTGCCTTGGGGATTCTGCGACATTATGAAGCTTTCCTTGGTCGTATCATGGCGGAGGGGAAGCATGGATGAAGGTCCATCGAATTAACCCGCCCAATCGACCTGAAATTTAGTTGATTTCGAGCCCCGGCACCAACCTTTTGTCCAGAGCGGTCATAAGCTTGCCGTTTGCAAGCAATCATCTTAGGGGAAAGATACCTAATTCCCCCGGGTGTACACAAAATCCCAAAATGGGTGGGTCGGGCCCACCCATCGGGCAAACTAATCTTCCGTGCGGGTGGCGAGTAGTTCTGGGCGGCGAGTAGTTCTATTCGTGGAACTAGGAGGCTACCTTCAATCGGGTTTCGAAGGCGGTATCCAAAGCGTGACCGGGCAGGACCCGCATCTCTCCGCCCTCGAGCACGGCGACGGGCTCTCCATCCCGGAAGAGAATCCGGTTTTTGCGCGTGGCCGGAACCCGGGGTCCTGGCGTGAGGATGCCTTGGAGATTGGCCGGATCGGCCGCGCTCAAGGACAGTAACACCCCCGTTTTCTCCTTTTTACGTAAGAGCCGCAACATTGCCAGCGCTTCCGGCAAGGCGAATTGCTCCCCGTAGAAACCTTCCACGAACCGGCCTCCGCGGATTTCCCCTCGGGCTTCCATCAAGCGCAAGGCGCGCACCAGATCCCGCCACGGGGGAACCAGGTTTTCCCGATCCGCCAATTTGCGGAAGACCACGCCATACCGTTTGAGGAGCACGCGGGCGATGGCTTCCATTCCGTCCGGTTGGGCGCGCGGCGGCGCTCGGTCCGGATTGAGGTCCGAGGTCCCGCTTATCGGCTGGTTGCCGGGCCGACGGCCCGGGGGGCTCTGGGCCTCGGCTCCGGGAAGACGCAGAAGCGACCAGCGCCCCGAGCGCTCAAGACCGGAAGCGGCATTTGCCGATCCTCCCTGCAACAGCGCCCGCAACCCCCTGAATCCATCCGAGGTCAGCCAGCCCAGGGAAACGAGTTCCGCCATGGCATCCCGCGCTTCCGGCGCGGTAAGGCCGGTATCCCAGAGGATATCCCGCCAGAACGAGGCCCCGCGGGTCCGCAAATGATCCAGCATCCGCTTTGCCGGCGGCCCTTCCGGCTCGGGAACTTCGCGGCCTTCCGATCCCGTCGCTCCGGTCCCGCCGAGCCAATGGTCCAGGTTCTGCCGGCCCAGGAAAGCGATGGGAGTGGCCTTGACCGGTCCCGGCTTGCGGCCTTCCACTCCTTGCGGCTGGGCTCCCGGACGGACCCGTCCCCAGATGAAACTGCCGGAAAGCGACTGTAAATCGAGCCAAGAGGGCTCGTAACGGGCCAGCCGGGCGGGCAGGATTTCATTTTCCCAGGCCGCGCAGGGGGCTTCGAATCCTTCCAGGCGGGAAAGAACCGTTTCCACGCCTTCGGGGCCCGTGGGCTTGTCGTGATCCATCATGGCGCTTGCGGCCGGAGCGGTCACCGAATCCAGGCCCTGCCAGGAGAACAGGAACCGGAGGAAGTCGGAAGCGGAGACAGGTTCGATTTCCCGGCGCAGTTTGGCCAGGGTATAGCGATGGATGCGCGCCAGGAGCCGGCGTTCGCACCATTCCGTGCCCTCGCAGCCGGGCGTGAACCTGCCGCGCAGGATGAAGCCTTCCTGCTCCAGGGCCAGCAATGCGAGTTCGATCCGTTCGGGCCGGATTCCGAGGGATGCCGTAACTTCAAGGTTACTGGTGGGGCCGAGGGATTCCATGCGGCCGCGCACGATTTCGACGAGCGCTTCTTCTTCGCTCCAGGTTTTCGCGGGAGGCGCGAGCACCGCGCCGGTCCAGACGATTTCCGCGCCGGGGAAGGCGGCCAAGGCCTGGTGCATACGCTCCGCGGCCACCCAGATGGGACCCGCGCCGGGCGTCCCGCCCGCGCCGGGCGTCCCGCCCGCGCCGG
>JAQBPN010000049.1 GCA_028287505.1 Fibrobacterota bacterium
GAGGCGCGGCTCCAGGAGCCGGCTTTGGCCGGGAACACCACGACTTAGGGATTTCGCGATTGACATCTAAACAGGAAACCAGCCGGAAGGCCGTTTTTTTGGATCGGGACGGTACCCTGAACAAGAATACCCATTACTTGATCGATTTTGAGGATTTTGAGCTCCTTCCGGGGGTGGAAACGGCCCTCCGGTTGTTGCAGGAATTGGATTATCGCCTGTTCGTGGTCAGCAATCAAAGCGGCATAGCGCGCGGATTATTCCCTTTCGAGGCCGTGGAAGCCCTGCATCGGAAAATCGAGTCCCACCTGGCCGGCCTGGGCATCCGCCTTGAGGAAATGGCCTTTTGCCCGCATCACCCGGAAGGCTTGGTGGAGCCGTATTCGAAGGAATGCGACTGCCGAAAACCCAAGCCGGGCATGCTGCGTTACCTCGCCTCGAAATACGATATCGATATCGCCGAAAGCATCATGGTCGGCGACAGTGAATCCGATGCGCTTACCGGGGTGAATGCCGGGGCGCGCGGCGTATGGCTGAGGCCGGATGCAGACGTGATCCCGCTTACCGGGCGGGTTGACAACCGGGCAAATATAAAGGAATTTGTTTCGCTACTTGATTTTGCCGAGAGTTTAAGGGACATTGACTGACGGGCCAACGGTATGGATGAAGAGCTGAAAATTATCGAAGGGTTGTACAAGGCCGGGCAGTTGAACAGCATCTGCGCCCACTTGTTGGAATTCGTCTCCCGCCATCGCGAGGAGATCAAGGCCATGGCAATCCGGAACCACCGCGTCGACAATACCGTCGTCGACGCCACCAAGCAATTGATCCAGCACCGCGGCTCCATCCACCTCCCCTCCGAGATGGCCGATCAGATCAAGGAAATCAACAACGAGATCTGGTACCGCGGCGAGCACGGCGATTACAACCGCTCCAAAATCCAGGAAGAGTGGGCCATGCGCTATGCCTCCATGTGGCGCAATTTCCGCATCAAGGAAATCCTCTTCGTCTGCGACCAGAAAGCCCCGGAAATCGAAACCATCCTGAAGGGATGACCGTTATCCTCCAGGGATGACGATTTTTCAAAGCCGGCTCGGCGCCCTTCGCAGGCGTGACCACCGCGCCCTACCGGGCGTGACCCCGCTCCCGGCCCCATTCCGCCTCCTTCCCCGCCTTACACCGCCCTCCCAATGGTTTCTATCTTGAAGAAGCCTAAGCCATGACTGGTGAGAAGCGCGGAGTTTGCCTTCGCAAACTCCAAAGCGACGAACCGGCAGGCCAATAAACGCGAGGAGCGTGGAGTTTGCGAAGCAAACTCCATAGCGAGGAGCCTATGGAACCGGAACATGTCACAGACCGCCTATTCGGCTTTTTCGAACGGCTCAAGACCATGAGCTCCATCAAGCGATTCGGCACCCTGCCCATGATCGAGATCGAGAGCGTGGCCTCCCATTCCTACAACGTGGCCATCATGGCCCTGATGATCGCCGACTACGATGACGAGTTGCAGGTCAATCGGGAAGCGCTCCTGCGAAAAGCGCTGTTCCACGATTTCGAGGAAACGATCCTCTCGGACATTCCCCATCCCATCAAGCATCGCTTCAAGGGCGGCAAGCTGGGGCAACTGCTCAAGGAAATCGTCCCGGAACTCATCGAGAACGAGATTTTCAAGGAACTTCCGGACAAGCTGAAGCATCAATACGTGCGCGCGGCCCTGAGCGCCAAAGAGGATCTGGAAGGCCAGATCGTGGCGGCCGCCGATGCCATGGACATCATCATGACATCGCTGCGCGAGCTTAAGCTGGGCAACCAGTATTTCGATCGGATTTTCGAAGTGGGACTCGGGATGCTGAAGAAGTACGAGCGCTTCAAGTTCGCGAAGCTGTTCGCCGAGAGCGCCCGGCGCTATAAGACCCGGGGCGGGGAACTGAATGGACAGCCCACGTTCTCGGACGAGTTCGTGACCTGACGCACCCGCGTCAGGAAAAGAGGCCGATGGGTTTCATCAACACATAGATGACGCCCGCGGCGGCGGCCAGATTCAGGACATTGTCGATGCGGCTGAAGGCGTGCTGCCTGGGCGAATACTCCCCGCCGACCATGATGCGCCGCTCCGCGCGGATGTCCATGAAAGCCGTGTAGGCGAACTTGATCGCCAACGCACCCAGCACCCGGGATTCCACCTCCGAGACGCGCAGCATCGCCAGATAGACGATAGGCAACACCGCGTAGAAGACGATGTTCAGGCGGATGAGGCCGGAAGAACCTTCCGACTGGGCCAGCAGCGCCCGGAACTGTTCGATCTTCTCGGACAGATAGGCGTAGGAACTGGTGAGCTGGTGCAGGTTCATGCCCGCGTAGAGCACGGTGATCACGGCGGAAAGCTTGGTGAAGAACAGGATGGAGAGCATGCGGGAGGATTATTCCTCCATGGACTCCTGGATGCGCAGGTAGGACTGGTACCGGAAATCCGGAAGCTTGCCGGACGCCACGGCTTCGATGATGGCGCAGCCCGGTTCATTCCTATGGGCGCAATCCCGGAAGCGGCAGCTTTGCAGATAGGGGCGGAAATCCCGCCAGTACTCGGCCAACTCCTTCTTGGAGACGCCGCGGATGCCGAGCTCGCGGATGCCGGGAGTATCGATGATGCAGACCCCGCCCGATCGGTACAGATTGGATGAGGTGGTGGTATGCCGCCCCTTGCCGTCGCCCTCACGCACCTCGGCGACGCCGGGATCGGCGCCCGGAATGAGCTTGCGGATAAGGGAGGACTTCCCCACTCCGGATGGCCCGCTGAGCACCACTTTCAGGCCCTCCAGGGCGCTCCGCAGTTCTTCCATGCCCAGGCCCTGCTTGGCGGATACGGCCAGCACCGGGTAGCCCACGGTTGCGAGGTATTCCAGTTCCGCGGGCAGGGAAGGTTCCAGGTCCGCCTTGTTCATGCAGATGATGGCGCCGATGCCGAAGATCTCGGCCAGGGCCAGGTAGCGATCCACCATCCGGGGATTGAAGTCCGGCCGTTGCGGCGTGGTCACCACCACCAGAGCGTCCACGTTGGCGGCCAGAATCAGTTCCTGGGAGATGCGGTCCTTGGGGCCGGGGCGGGAAATCTTGCTGGTGCGGGGCAGGATGCCCGTGATCATGGCTTCCTGCTGGGTGCCGGCCCGGATGTAGGTGACCCGGTCGCCGACGGCGAAGTTGGAAAATCCCGCGAGATCGATGGTGGGACTGTACTGGCACCTGGTTTCGCTGCCGTCGTCGCCGCAAACGGTGGCGGTGCGGCGCTGGACTTCCACCAGCGTGCCCAGAAGCGGGGCCGCCGGACCCGGTTCGGACCGGTGATCCGGCCCGCCGGGCGGGTGAACGTCCAGGTTACCCTCCATAGCCTTCGGCTTCCAGTTGCTCGAGCTCTTTGTAGAGCGCTCCCAAGGCGTCCTCCGCCTCGCGCTTTTCCCTGGCCAAACGCGTGGACAAAGCCTGGTCGGCATACGTGTCGGGCAGGCACAGTTCCGCGTCCAGGGTCGAGACCTTCTGATCGAGGCCGGAGATGGCGGATTCGATTTCGCCCCAGCGCTTTTCCGCCTTGCGCTTCTGTTTCTCCGCCTCTTTCTTGGCTTCGTAGTCGAGCGAAGCGGATCCGTTCACGGCGGCCGGGGCGGCTTTGGCGGCGGATGGAACGGCGGCCGTAGCGGTCGCGGAGGCGATGGATTGGGCCACGTTCGCGTTCGACAGCTTGGAAAGCCCGGCGGGCTTGGATTCGGACTTGGCGGACCCCGACTTGGCCGTTTTTCCGCCCGCTTGCTTGGCCTCGGTCGCGTAGCGATCGTCGCTCAGCAGTTTGTTCAGGTAATAATGGTAGTCGCCCGGATAATCCGTGACCTTGCCGTTCTTCACGAGAATGACGCGCGTGGCGATGTTTTCCACGAAGTAGCGATCGTGCGAGACGAAAAGC
The DNA here is from genome assembly GCA_028287505.1 of Fibrobacterota bacterium. Taxonomy (GTDB): domain Bacteria; phylum Fibrobacterota; class Fibrobacteria; order UBA11236; family UBA11236; genus Chersky-265. Next base: position 3,950 of record JAQBPN010000049.1, read on the forward strand.
ACCGTGCCCGTGAACGCTTCGATGGCGCGCATCAACAGCTGCTTGGAATCCATGTCCAGATGGTTCGTGGGTTCGTCCAGGATGAGCACGTTGCAGTTCTGCAACAGCAGGCGGCACATGCGCACGCGGGCGCGCTCGCCGCCGGAGAGGATGCCGAATTTCTTGAATGCGTCGTCGTCGCTGAAGAGCATGGCGCCCAGCACCGAGCGCAATTGCTGGGTCGGGATCTTGGGAAGCGAGTATTCCAGGTAGGTGATCAGATCCATCGCCGCTTCCGCGGCGGTTGGCTCTTCGTACTGGGCGAAATAACCGATGACGACGTTCGCGCCGACGGTCACCTTGCCCCCGGTCGGTTTCTCGATGCCCTGGAGCACCTTGAGCAGCGTGGTCTTGCCCGCGCCGTTGGGACCCACCAGCACGGCATGATCGCCCCGCTGGATGCTGAACTTTCCGTCGCGGAAGATTTCCTGATCGCCGTACGCCTTGTCCACGTCCTCGGCGTCGAAGACCCATTGACCCGAAGGGGGCGCTTCCGGGAACTTGAGCCGGATGGTCGATACGCCGCCCGGGATCACGATGCGTTCGATCTTGTCGATCTGCTTCTGCTTGCTCTGGGCCTGCGTGGCTTTGCTGGCCTTGGCCTTGAAGCGTTCCACGAACCGTTCCAGGCTGGCGATTTCGTCGGTCTGCTTCTTGTGCGCCTTGACCAATTGCTCCATGCGCAGGGCCTTTTCCTCTTCGTACCGGGTATAGGGCACGGGGTAATAGGTCAACTGGCTGTTGGTGATCTCCAAAATGCGATCGCAGGTGCGATCCACGAAGGCGCGATCATGGGAGATGAGGACCAGGCTGCCGGAGTAGTCGCGGATATAGCTTTCCAGCCAGACGATCGATTCGAGATCGAGATGGTTGGTGGGCTCATCCAGGAACAAGGTCGTGGGCTGGGCCAAGAGCACCTTGGCCAAAGCCACGCGCATGCGCCAGCCGCCGGACATGGCCCCCAGGGGCCTGTCCTGCTCATCGTTGCTGAAGCCGAGGCCGGCCAGCACGGTGCGCGTCTCGCTCTCGGCGGTATAGTAATTGCTGCGGATGAGTTCATCCTGGAGGAAGTCCATGCGGTTGAGCTCGGCTTCCGTGGCCTCGCGCTCGCCGAGGATCGCATGCAGTCCGTCGAGCTCCTTGGCGAAATCGAGGGCATCGCCGAAGGCCTGCAATGCGGCCTCGTAGACGGTCGCGCCTTTGTCTTCGCCCAGATGCTGGCGCAGGTAGCCGATCTTGACGGAGTTGGAGCGGATGATCTGGCCCCCGTCCGTCTGCTGCTCGCCGCACAGGACCTTGAGGAGGGTGGTTTTTCCGGATCCGTTGGGTCCGGCCAGGCAGATCTTCTCTTTATCTCCCAATTGGAAGGAAAGTTCCTTGAAGAGGTATCTATCGCCGAAGGAAAGGCTGAGGTTGCGTACGTCAATCATATTCGAAGCTGCGCCTTAAGTTAATTAAATGTGGACCCGGGCCCGAATAGCTACCATTATCGCATGTTCGGCGATTGGGTGAAACTCGCGCGGCTTGCAAATGCCGTTACTGCGGGAATGGGCGTTTGGCTGGGCCATGCCTGCCTTCCCGGCCCCCTGGCCTGGAAGGCCGCCGTCCTTGGGTCGGCCGCCATGGCCGTTCTGGCCGCAGCCGGCAATATGCAAAACGATGTGCTGGATTTACAGGCCGATCGCATCAACCGCCCAGATCGTCCCCTGCCTTCCGGCCGCGTGGCGCCCGGCCCCGTGCTTTCCGCCTCCATCGCCCTGTATCTCCTGGCCGTCCTGCTTGGGTTCGCCTTGGGGGGATCTGAGGGTTTTTTGACCTTGGCCATGGGGCTGCTCTTGTGGCTATACAATCTCAAGCTCAAGGCCATGCCCTTATGGGGTAACCTGGCGGTGGCGGCCCTGTGCGCGCTCGCCATCTACCTGCCGGAACTCGGCCGCTTTCCCGATTTCACGGCCATTCCGGTGCTTTTCGCGTTCCTGACCACGCTGGCCCGGGAAGTGGCCAAGGATGCCGAGGACGTGGCCGGGGACATGGCCATCGGCTACAACACCCTGCCCATCCGTTTCGGCCCGGACGCCGCCAAGGGCGTTACGGCCGCGGCCTGCATCCTGGTGGTCCTGATGCTGCCCGTCCCTTGGCTGCACCTGCGCTACCATGCGGGATACGCCGTTCTCGCGGCTTTGGGTCCGTTGCCCTTGTTGGCCACCATCCTGGCGGCCCTGAGGCATTCCGTAACGGACTGGAGAGCGGTGCAACGCCGGATGAAGTGGATTATGCTGACGGGGATGGCGGCGATTCTGGCCGGGGTGCTGGGATGAAGAGGCGGATCGGGAATGCAAGTGGATTTTGAAACCGAGGCCCTCGGGGATGCGTTTCGTCGGGCGACGGGCGTCGGGCGTCGGGCGCAAAACCGGGAGAATGCGAGGGCATTCTCTTCCTCGGTTTATGCGCTCGCGTAAGTGCGGAAAAAGTTTTACGCCCGACGCCCGACGCCCGACGAAACGCTATTCAGGAGTAAATTCGCCCCCGAAACACAGCCCTCCATCAGCACGTCCTCCTCAGTACCGGATGTCCAGCGACCAATAGTGCGCCGGGCTCAGCGTCTCATGGCTCTGGTACGCGTATTGGAATTGAAACATGGACCAGCGTAATCCCAGCCCGGCGGCCAGGCCAGGCTCCTGCTCTCCGAACGGGAAGCCCGCGCGGGCGAAGAGGACTTTCTTCCAGGCCAGCTCCAGCCCCGCCGGCCAGACCATCTGCTCGTCATTGCGCGTGCGCGCGTCCACCTCCGCGGCCGCCTCGAAGTTCGCGCCCAGGGAATGGGAATAGGCGAGTCCGGCCTGCAGCGCAGTGGGAGGGAAGGGATCCCGGTTGTTCGCGTCCTTGGCCTTGGAGTCCCAGAAATCCGCGTTCACGGCGCTGGCGCCGGCCACCAAGCCGGGCAGGATGATGTAACGGGCTCCCGCGCTGATCATGCCCGATGAATAGTTCGCGTTGGCGATGCTGTTTCCGGCATAGCCGAGGGTGGCGCCCCAGTAGAGGTTATGTAACACGCCGGCTACCCCGGCCTGGGCCTTGAGCGTGTGGGCCCCGTATTTGGAAGTCGTCTTGTCCTGCTCGCTGAATCCGGGCAGATCGTCGAAACCCAGGTAACGCGCGTTCAGGAGAATACGATAGCCCCCGGAAGGGATGGACCAGGTGATGTGGCTGCTGTTGGCCTGGAACTCCGCGAAGGGATATCCCTTGCCCACGATGAGGGCGCCGGATGAATCCGCCGCGGATGACGCGGGATTGAGATCGATTTCCCCGGCGCCGTCCGCCAGGGCCACGCCGGATCCGCCCAGGCCGACGATGCGCGGGGACAGGGGGAGCTTCAGGAATTTGAAGCTGGCTTCCCCGAACTCCTTGTCGAATTCCAGGGCATGGGAGGAAACGCATGCGGCCAGAAGCAGAAAGAAGGGCCAGGCCTTGGCCGGAGTACGCGCATCCATAGGGGGATAAACTAAAAAGATTCGTTCAAAGGGTGAACCGGAAGCCCACGGCGAAGGGATTGATGGTCAACAGCCCCCGTTCGGCCACAATCGCGTAGTCGAAGAGGAGTTTGTGGGCGCCCCAAGGGAGGCTATAGCCCAGTCCGGCGCTGATGTTCCCCTGGTCCACGCCGGCCCGCACGTTCATCTGGTCGTTCAGGTGCCAATCCGCTCCCAAGCGGACTGCCTGGGCATGGAAATTGGCGTCCGTGACGAACAAATCCCTTTTCAACTGGTAGTCGATGCCCTCCGCGGACAGATCGAAGGTCTTGTTCCAGGCCTTCACGGTGTAGAAGACCGCCGCCACCAGGGTCTTGGGCATGAAGTCCGAGGCGGTGCGCTCGAACCCTTGCGCGTCCTCGCTGGAGAGGGTGGTCTGATCGAAATCCGCGGAAAGATCCTTGTTGATGCCCAGATTGCGGACCACGACGCCGGTCTTCAGCGAATTGCTCCAGCGCTTGTACCAACCCAGGTTGAAGACCCCGATCACGTTGACGTTGCCGGTGCCGCCCCCCAGATCCAGATTGTACGAGTACCATTGCACGGCCGCGCCGAAGCTATTGCTGCGGGAGATCTTGACGCCCATGCCCAGATAGCTGCCGATGGCCTGGGGTTGCGCCGTGCCCAGGGATTTCTCATCGGCGTCATAAGCGGGCACGTTGAAATCGCCCCGGTTGAGGATGCCGACGCCCAGCCCCATGTTCGCAGCCACGCGGCCCTGGACTCCGGCAAACCCGCCGTTGCGGGACAGGGTGCGGATATCGGCGCCCACGCCCACCGTGACTTGGCGGTTGAAAGGCAGGATGGCGGGATTCCAGAAGGCCGCCGGCATGGCTTCCTCGGACGCCGTGCCGGTATTGCCCATCCCCAGTTCGCGGATGCCCCCGCCCATGCGATCGAGCCAGCCCTCATGGCCGCCCAGAACCTCCGGAGCGGTGCCGGCGGCATGCGCGGCCGCGATCCCGCCGCAGAGCAATCCGCCCAACGCCAGGCCACGTATCGATGGCAAGCGGCGCATCACAGGCCCCGCCCGTGCACGGCGATGGCTTTGCCCCAGCCCTTTTCGCCCTGATCGGATTCGACCAGGATATAGTAGGTGCCGATGGAAACGTGGCGGCCGCCGGAATCCTTGCCGTCCCAGCGATCCTCCCCGGGATTTTCACTGCGGCCGCCGCCGCCGTTCCGCTTGGCGCTCTTCACGATGGTGGCCACTTTTTCCATCGCGTAATTGTAAACCGTGATGGTGACGCGGCCGTTTTTCTTGAGGCGATAGCCCAGGTTGACGTATTCGGGGCTGCCGTCGCGGGCGGTTCCCGAGAACAAGGTGGGAAAAGTGATGACTTCCTGGAGGCCGCCTTTAAGGCCCTTCAGGCTGTTGACATCGGTCCAAAGCCCGGTATTCGATCCGCCGGTCTTGCGCAGCAGAATGCCCCTGGAGGTGGTGCCTGCGGCCAATGCCGTTTGCCCGCCCTGCTTCGCCACCGCAAGGGTGGTGAGCCGTCCCTGGCCCTGCTGGATGGGAAGCCCGTCCGCCGCGTCGAAGATGACGTCGGAGAAATTCCCCGCGCCCGAATTGGCGAGGATGGTGTCTTTCCGGAAAAGCACCAGGCCCGGATTGTTATCGAGATTGAAGTTCACGAAGGAGGTATCGCCTACGTTCACCGCTTCCGGAGCGGGATTGAACCCGGTCAGGGAATCCGGCGCGCTGGCCACGCCCGCGATGCGGGGCGGCTTGTGGAAGGTGGCGCCATGATCGCCGCTGAAGAAATATTCCGATCCGGAAAAGACCCATAGGATGTTGCGCGCCGCGTCCACGTGGATGCTCTCGATGCGGATGGGACTGGAAGGCTTGATTGCGGGCAGGGAAACCTTGGGAAAGGAATTTCCGGAGAGCAGCCCCCGGCGCAGGCCCGTATGGGTGCCGATCAGGAGCCAAACGCTGTCCGCGGAGGAGTCCACGGCCAGGACCGAAACGGAGTCCGGAGAACCGATCTTCTCGGCGACGGCGGTCAAGGCCGAGACCGGGCACTTGTTCTTGTTGTTCACGGCGCAGCGGATGGCGGCCACGCCGGTGTCCTCCCCGTCGGGCAAGGCCCGGAAAATCAAGGAGTCTCCGGCCACGGCGCCCTCGCCTTCCGCCTTGGCTCCGGTGACGGCGATGCCGGCGGTCCCGGCCCCCACGATGAGCGTATCATGCCAAAGGGCGATGGCGGAGAGCTCGACGCCGACGGTCACCCCCGTGTTTCCCGCGGAGCGGAAGAATGCGACCGTGTCCGTTTTCGTTTTGCCGGCGCGATCCAGGGAGGCCAATCCCCCCACCGTCACCGTGTCCGCCTGGGGGTAGTTGAAGAAGACCAGCGCGGTGGAAGTCCGTCCCAGGCCGCCGCGGATGCCAGCCTTGAAGGGCGCGGAACCGTTGCGGATATCCAGGACCGCCGGGAAGGGATCGATGCGGCTGAACTGGAGCCCGTCCGCGGAAAAGGCCCAGAATCCGGCGTCGTCCGCGATGATGCGGGAAATGGTCTTGGAAACCAGCGGATCGCTCTGGCCCAGGGCCAGACCCGCCGCCAGGCCGATGGCGAAGGCCGCGCGGCGGATCAAGGAGTGCATTCGCGGGCGCAATCGTTTACCGGTAATTGACGAATTGGCATTCGAAATCCAGGTTGGCGCCCCGTACGGCCGCCATGGCGTCCTGCAAATCGTCCTTGCTTTTGCCGGTCACGCGCAATTGCTCGCCCTGGATGGCGACCTGGACCTTCAGCTTCTGCTCCTTGATCAGTTTCACGATTTTCTTCGCGTCTTCCTGCTCGATGCCGGACTGGAACTTGGCCGTCTGGCTCACGGTCATCTTGCCGCCAGGCTGGGGCGTGGAATACTTGACGGTCTTGGGGCCCAAGCCGCGCTTGACCAGCCGGCCTTCGAACATGTCCCGCAACTGTCCCAATTTGAACTCGTCATCGGCCACCAGCGTCACCACGCTGGTCTTGGAATCCAATTCCAGCGAGGCCTTGCTGCCTTTGAAATCGAAACGGATCCCCAACTCCTTCTGGGTGGCTTGCACCGCGTTGCGGAGCTCTTCCGGGTCGGTTTTGCAGACGATGTCGAAGGAACTGTCTTGGGCCACGGCTTACCTCGGGCTATCGGTTTAAAAGGGAAATACGCACGGGAAAAATGCAAAATGCGAAGGCGAAATCCCATGCCGCCGTTTCATTGTCCACGCATATCCACCACTTCCGCGCCCTTTGGGACCGCGAACCGGAACTCCTTGTCCTTGATGCCGGCGTTGCGCTTGACCGTCGTGACCGTGTATTCCGCGTCGTTCCCGGAAACGTCCCGGCTGGAGATGCGGTGCACGGAATAATCGTTCCTGTTCAGCAGCACGGCCAGACTGTCCAGGTTTTTCATGGCGCGGGAAGGATCCAGGCGCATTTCCAGGAACTCCTTTCCCCCATCCACGGCCTTGCCCAGGGAGAGCGGATCGGAATCGAGGAACCGCAACAACACTTCCCCGGGGAGCGGTTTATCCTGCATATCCTTCGCGCTCTTCAGCACCACCTGGTGCGTCTGCGCGTGATATTCCCAATAGGACTCGCCGTCGGAAACATAGGTGCCCCCCGGAATCTCCAGGCGGAATTTGGACGCGCCTTTGAGCAGGAGCCTGCCCTGGTATTGATCCTGCTTGTCGAGGGAGGCGTTGTAGACGGAGGCCTTGAATTTGAGCGTGAGATCCTTGGCTTCGCGATGGAACCGGATCGCCTTGCGCAAGGCTTCCCGGGCCTCGCCCGCCTCCGGTGCCGCGGTCCGCGGGGCTTCCGCGGGAACCTCGGCTGCAACCGGATGCACCGCTTCGCCGGCGCGGATGCATCGCGGCAAGGCGATAACCAGAATGAAAGCGGCAACCAACCCGAGCGGCGTGAAGCGGAGAAGGGAAACTGGGGAATCCGACATCAATCCACTCCAAATGAAAGGGAACGAGAGGTAATAAACAAATTTGGCGTAAAAAGCCAATGCGAAGCGGAACTATCCGCTTTCATCCTCATAAAACCCCCGCGAAGCCTTTTTCCGGCGGGAATGGAGGACAGAGGGGGAAAGGGAATAAAGTTTATCCCCCGGGGAAATTTTCTTAAATTTATGCCTATGGAAAACGCCTCCCCCCTGGACGAAAAGCTCCAAATCCTTAAACGCATTGAGGATATCGGAAATCGCGACTTCGACGGTGTGGATGTCACAAAGCTCCTCAAGGGCTATCTGCACTCCTCGGATCCGGAAATCATGCTCTCGGCCTTGCAGGCCGCCAGCAACTACGTGTCCGATGAAAGCCTCTTCCAGGAGATTTTCAAAATGGCCCATGATTATCCCGAAGAGGAAATCCGGGCCATGGCCAACAGCTGCCTGGGCGCAGTCATCCAGGACGGGCTTGAGTTCGAAGACCAACTGCCCCCGGGATTCCCGTCCGGCTATGCTTCCGTCACCCGGGAGTTCTATCAGACCGTCCGGGACTTCCTGCTGGCCAAGGTCGACGCGCTCATGGAAAGCATGGAAGTGCGCCGCCGCGCCCTGGAGGCCCTTGGATATCTGGGCTTCCAACCTGAAGTCCGCCAGATCGTGATGCGCTTCTACCATCAGGCTCCCAATCCCTACGTCAAGGTCAGCGCGCTCTATGCCATGGGTTTGATCAAGGACGCCGTCTTCGAAAGACTGATCCTGGAGGAACTCTATTCCGCCAGCGAGCCCGTGCTTCTGGAGGCCGTGCATTCCGCGGCCGGCCTGGAACTCCATGCCGCCGAAGAGCGCCTGATGCAGTTGTCCAAATCCCCGAGCACGGATATCCGCTACGAGTCCGTGGTGGCCCTGGGCGCCGTGGCCCCGATCTCGCGCCTTCCGGAGATCATCAAGAATCTGGAAGCCAACGAACTGAGCGAAGAAGTCCGCGAAGCCATCCTGGTTGCCAAGAGCTGCCTCAAGCAGCGCTCCGCCCTCAATAAAGGCGAATCCATCTGGGACGACAATTTGATCCTCAGCGAGATTGAGGACATTTTGGACAACCCTGAGTCGGAAGACGAGGGGAACTCTTCGAACAACGACGGAGTTTAAAGACCCCTTTGCGCCTGATTGAGATTTCGTCGGGCGTCGGGCGTCGGGCGTCGGGCGTAAAAGCCGAAGACCAACACCTGGTCTTGAACGACATCTCGGCTTTTTCGCCCTCCTGCAACTTCCAGAATTTTTTGATCCACGGCAGTTCCAACCTTTCCCAACCCGACTCCCCCTTCTCTTCGCGCCCGACGCCCGACGCCCGACGCCCGACGGGATGCGATCCCGAGGGCTGCGGCGTCTCAATCCACGCTCTTTCCCGATCCACCTCTTCCTCCCGGAAGCCCACTTGGATTTGACTCACCCCTTCTTCTCCGGCATCGCCGGCACCGGTATGAGCGCTCTGGCGCAGTACCTGGCGTTCCAGGGCACTCCGGTATCCGGTTCGGACCGCAGCCTGGACCGCGGCGCGGAAGCGGACAAACGCGCCTATTTCGAACGCATCGGGATTACTCTCGCGCCCCAGGACGGCAGCGGCCTGGACGGGTGTTCCTGCCTGGTGATCTCCACCGCCATCGAAGCCCAGAACCCGGAAGTCCGCCGGGCCGGGACCTTGAATCTTCCCATCATCCACCGCTCCGATCTCCTGGCGGAATTGGCGCGCCGCCGCAAGACCATCGCCATCTCCGGCACCTCCGGCAAGTCCACGGTCACGGGCATGGCCTACCACGTGCTGGAAGCGGGCGGTCTGCAACCCTCCCTGATCACGGGAGCGAACCTGGGAACGCTCGTGAGCGAGGGCTTGTTGGGGAATGCCAAGGCGGGCGCGGGCGAATGGCTCCTCATCGAAGCGGATGAATCCGACGGCAGCTTGATCAAATACTCTCCCGAACTGGGCGTCATCCTCAACGTGGAAAAGGATCATAAGGAAGTGGAGGAGTTGATTCCCCTCTTCGAACGCTTCCGCGATCAGACTGCGCGCCGCGTGATCCTGAACGGGGACGACGCGCATTGCGCCGCCCTGGCCCGTCCCGGCGATCTGCTGTTCCATCCCGCCTCCGTGGCCGACGGCGCCGCGCGGGATATCCGCCTGGGGGATTGGGACACGCGTTTCACCATGGCGGGAACGGCCTTCCGTATCCGCGTGCCCGGCCGGCACAACCTGGCCAATGCCATGGCCGCCCTGGCCATCGGTCGCGAACTGGGGATCTCATTGGCCGATTGCGCCCGGGGCCTGGAGAATTACCGGGGCGTGGAACGGCGCCATGTCCACGTCGGCGACACGGGCGGCGTCACCGTGGTCGACGATTTCGCGCACAACCCCGCCAAGGTGAAAGCCTGCCTGGAAACCGTGAAAGCCGCCGCCGACGGATCCAAACGCAGGGTGCTGGCCATCTTCCATCCGCACGGCTTTGCGCCCATGAAACTGATGGGACGGGAGCTGGTGGAAGGCATCGTCTCGGCCCTGGACGCGTCCGACGTGATCTTCATGCCGGAGATCTATTACGCCGGCGGCACCGCGGACAAAAGCATTTCCTCCGCCGATTTGATCCGCGAGGCCAATGCCGCCAAGCCGGTGGCCGATGCTAAGCAGGGCGCCGGGTTCGGCCGCTTCTACTCCACTAAGGACGAGGTCATCGCCGCCGTGGCGAAAGAGGCGCGCCCGGGGGATTGGATCGTCTCCATGGGGGCCCGGGATCCTTCCTTGGGCGGATTCGCCCAAAAACTCTTCGCGGCCGTGCAGGCCCGTTTCCCGGCCCGATAGGAGGATGCGCCATGGCCTGGATGCGATTTTAGGCCATCCGGTGCGGCGGCGGATCCCAAGAATCCGCTTTTAGCCTCTCCGGCATTGACAGAATCCCATTTTTTTATAAAGTTTTAGGCCCAGTTTTATTTGGCCCGGAAACGGCTAACCCATTGGAAAATCATCCATTGCGGCAGGCCCAAAACCCGGAGAAGGAAGCAGATGCCTTGCGGTAAAAAGCGTAAGCGGAAGAAGATGGCGACCCATAAGCGCAAGAAGCGCCGCCGTCTGAACCGTCACAAGAAGAAGCTGGTCTAATCGCAGCGGGCGTGAGGCCCGCGCGGGCGTCATTTTAAGACCCGACGGTTTCTAGATTACAGGATGTAGGAAAAGGGCTTCCAAGCCCTTTTCTCGTTTTGTGCCCTCCGGGGATATGGCCCTTCCCGACATGATCCAAAAAGCCATCGTCAAGACCGTCACCTTCTACAACCCGGACAACGGATATTCCGTTCTGCGGCTGACCGATCCCGATTCCAAGAAAATGTTCACCGCCGTGGGGCGCTTTCCCAAGCTGAGCCCGGGAGAAATCCTGGACCTGACCGGGGAATGGGCCAAGCACGACGTATTCGGCGAGCAGTTCAAAGCATCGGACTACAAACTTCTGGCGCCGGACAGCTTGGAAGCGATGGAGCGCTACCTGGGCGGCGGCGTCCTGAAAGGCGTGGGGCCGGGCATGGCCAAGCGTCTGGTGGCGAAGTTCGGGCTGGAAACATTCAATGTGCTGGACAACCAGCCCGAGCGCTTGAACGAAGTCCCCCGCCTCACCGTCAAATCCAAGCGGGCCCTGCTGGAAGGCTGGCGCGACAACAAGTCCATGCGGGAAGTGTTGTATTTCCTGCAAGCGCACAATCTGAGCGCCAACATGAGCGAGCGCATCTTCAGGGAATACGGAGACCAGGCCGTATCCGTGCTTCGTTCCAACCCCTATCAGCTCGCCGACGAAGTGTGGGGAGTGGGATTCCTCAAGGCCGACGACATCGCGCGCAAGCTGGGCTTCGCCCCGGATTCCTATGAACGGATCAAGGCCGGACTGGCCTATGCGCTCTCCAAGTCCTCGGAGGAAGGCCATGTTTTCCTGTACCGGGATGAGCTGATGCAACGGGCCCAGGCCTTGTTGCAATGCGAGCCGGAAAAAATCGTGTTCACCCTGGACGGCCTGGGCGAAACCAGCCAGGTGCGGAACGACGGGGAGAACCGCTTCTATCTCCCCTACCTCTACCACAGCGAACGCGGCATCGCCCGCCGGGCCGCGGAACTCTCATTCTCCCCCGCGCCCATCGCCGGATCGATCATCGCCTCCGCCATCGCAGGCGCGGAAGCCGCATTCGGGAAGGGCCGGGCCGGCCCCGGGTTCGTCTACAGCGAACAGCAACGCGGGGGCATCCGCAACGCCGTGGGCCGCGGCATGTTCCTTTTGACCGGCGGTCCCGGAACGGGCAAGACCACCACCGTCCTGGGTATTCTCGAAGTGTTCAAGCGCGCGGGTTTGCGCGTGCGCCTGGCCGCGCCCACGGGCCGGGCCGCCAAGCGGCTTTCGGAAGTCACCGGCCATCCCGCCTCCACCATCCATCGCATGTTGAAGTACGATCCGGCCCAGAAGAAATTCACCCACGACGACATCTCTCCCCTGCCTACCGACGTGCTGGTGGTGGACGAGCTCTCCATGATCGACACCGTGCTGATGTACGCCCTGCTGAAAGGCGTGAAGCCGGGGACGCGCCTGATCCTGATCGGCGATCCGGACCAGCTGCCCTCGGTGGGGCCGGGCAAGGTGCTGGCGGAATTCATCCGATCGGGGGCGGTGCCCCACCTGCACCTGGACCGGATATTCCGGCAGGCGGAGGAGTCGCTGATCGTGGCCAACGCCCATCGCATCCACCAGGGTATCCCGCCGGTTACCTTGGGGCTTCCGGAAGCGGGGGATTCCGGATCGGGCGGGACTTCGGCGGGCAATTTCCACTTCGTGCCCTTGCGGGACGCGGCCGCCGGCGCGGACCTCGTCGCCGATCTCGTGGCCCGGGTCCTGCCGCGGGACTTCGGATATGATCCCCGCTTCGACGTGCAGGTGCTGACCCCGATGAACCAGGGACCCTTGGGGACCCTGGCCCTGAACCAGGCCTTGCAGGAACGCCTCAACCCCGCCCGGGAAGGGGACCGGAACGGCATCGAGTTCAAGGACCGCCGCTTCCGGACCGGGGACAAGGTGATGCAACTGCGCAACAACTACGACAAGAACGTGTTCAACGGGGACATCGGCTACATCTCGGCGGTATCCAAGTCCGCCCGTTCGGTGACGGTGGATTTCGACGGCGAGCCGGCCGTATACGAAGGGGAGGATCTGGATCAGCTTTCCCTGGCCTATGCCGTGACGGTGCACAAGAGCCAGGGAAGCGAATTCAAGGCGGTGGTGATGCTGGCTTGCAAGGCCCATTGGATCATGTTGCAGCGGAACCTGCTCTACACCGGGATCACGCGGGCGCGCGAGCGCCTGTTCCTGGTGGGGCAGCCGGAAGCCTTGAAAAGGGCGGTGGAGAACAATCCCTCGGTGGCGAGGAATACCATGCTTGCGGAAGCGTTGCGGGACGAGATGTCCGCGTTCGCCTTTTAGAACCTAAAGGATCCGCGGAACCGGAAAGCCCCGGAAGACCCGGGCGACCGGAAAGACCGGACGGCGCTCAGGCCGCGCCGGAGGGCTCCACACGGGCTCTTTTCTGGTGGGTGGAGACCGCATCCAGGCTGGAAGGCAAAGGAAGGTTGGCCTCCGTGATCTGCCGTCGCATATCGTCTATGATTTTGCAATAGGTGTCGCTCACCTGGTTGCAGGCCGCTTCCAGGCTTTGCAAATCGTCGCCCGGGCGGAACTTCAGGCGGAAGGTGAGATCGCCGCTGGTGACCACTTCCGCCCATTTGGTGACGCGGTAGATGGGCACGGAAATCTTGCGCGAGAAATACAGGCTCAGCCAGAGGCCGATGGCCAGCGAAACCACGTCCGCGATCACGAAGGCGGGCACCACCACGTCCATCAGGTTTTCTTCCACCAGCACGTCCATGAGGCCGGCATTGACCATGTCCACGCCCGCGCCCGCGCCGCCCGAAAAGCTGCCCGCATAGCGGAAATAGAACAGAGCGCAGATCGAGGTGGCCATCAGCACCCCCGCCAGGTTCACGATCGCCAGCAGCCTGATGATGTATGGCCATTGCAATTCCGGCATGATGATGAAATTGCGGATCGGGTGGCGTTTGACTTTGGGAAAGGTTTTTTCAGCCATGTGGATATTATAGGGGCCGGCCTTGACGGGTCGGCAAGACCCGTCAAGGCCGAATCCGGCCTCCGGCGGCCCCGGGCGTCAAACAACCCAAATACCTTTTGGTTTTCTCCGGAAAAGGCCGGATCCGGTTCCCGGTTTCCCCGGGAACCTTTCAGGGACCGTCGGGCAAGGTGATATAGAGGCCCTGGAATGCGCCAGTTCCGCGCCGGCCAGGGAGGTCCGCGGCCCCGGATCCGGAAAGCAGGCGTCCGCCCAGATCGTAGATGGCCGTACCCGCCGGGATACCCTGGTAACGTCCGGGATACGCCACCGCGTTCCAGAGGATTCCTCCGCCCTTGCGCCCGGACCTTGCCGTGGGAAGGACGGCGATGGCCTTCACCGGGCCCTGTTTGGTGATCTGCGCGCGGGCCGGGACCTCCATCTGGAAGCCGTCCGTGAAGGCGACGGTGGCCGCCGCGTCCGAGGCATTGTAGGCCGTGTAGGTGCGCACTGCGGCCTTGTCGAACACGGCGAAGGACGGAACGCCGGCCCCGATATCGATGTTCAACCTGCCCGCCGCCTGCAGGCTCTTGATCTGGTAGGTGGCATGCGGCTTGGAGTCTCCGCCCTCGGGACCCACGCCGGCGCCATACTTGGCGGCCGCCTGGTCCGGGTCCGCAAAGGCGAGATATTCCAGGAAGAGGTCCGGCCATTGGCCGCGGTTGCCCTCGGCGAAGTTCTTGAGCACGTGATCGGGATGCCGGGCCAGGTAGAGGCTGCCGGCGGCGATGGGCAGGATGTTGATGCCGTGGATGGCTCCCGGATCCCCGGAGAACCAGGTGCCGTAGGCGCCCCCGTTGGACCAGACCATGCCCACGGCGTTGTGGGTAAAGCCCGCGGGGAACACGGCGCCGTCCACGTCGAACCAGTATTGCTCCACCGCCCGCGCCTCGTTCACGTACATGAAGATGCCCAGGTCGCGGATGGTCTTGTTGCCGGTGTGGATGCCCCATTGGATGATGCCGGCATTGCAGTTCATGGACTCGGAAGAGGATTCCTGGTTGTTGCCCCGATCGAATCCCATGCCGTCCGCCCAGCCATGGCCTTCGTAGGCGTCGAAATAACGGAAGCGGCCGAAGAGGGGATCGTTCTCGTCCCAGGAGTTCACTTCCCGGATCAGCATCTCCACCATGCCGCCCCACTTGTCCTGCTTGGCCCAGGCCGGATCGAACTGGGCGACCACGGCCGCGCCCATCAGGAAATAGCCATAGTGGAAATGGTGATCGCTCAGGCGCGTATCCGAATTGTAGGAGGCGGGATAACCCACCAGGGCCGACCAGGTTTTGTTGTAGAACAGCTGCTGCCCGCCTCCGGCGGTGAGCCAGCTTTCCAATCCCTTCTCCAGGCTCTTCACCAAAGCGTCCCTTTTGGCGATATCGCCGGCCAGGTTGGCCAAAGGCGCCATGGCGGCCAGGCGTCCCATGCTCTTGCCGCTCCCGTAGGAATCCCCCCCGCCCACGTCTCCCGTGAATCCGGCCACCAGCGACTTGAGGGCGGCGTCATCGACGCCTACCTGGGGCATGGCGGGCAATATCCCGTTGAAGCGCATGGCTGTGGTGAAAGAGGGTCCGGCCGCCACCTTCATGTCCCCCCGCACGCTCTTGTAGGTATAGGAAGTCAACGGTGAGGCCGCGTCCAGCCATTGATGCCGCAACAAAGCGAAGACGGTGCCGTTCTCGGTTCCTTCCTTCACCTCCGTCTCCACGCCCCAGGTGGAGACAAGCCGGGCGTCTCCTTCCTGGTACTGCCAGGTGACCCGGGTCTTCTTGACGAACGAGAAGGCATATTTCCGGAAGAAGGCCAGGGTTTCCGGAGTGCCGTCCGGAAGCAGGGCCACGGACAGATAATCCTTGCCGTTCAAGGTGGACGTGATGGTGCCGGTGCCGGTCCAGGAAGATCCGGAGGGGGCGAAGATGCCGTAGGATTTGCCTCCTACCGTCACGCCCAGGGTACCGTCCTTGTCGTACCAAAGCTTGCCCCCGGAAGTGATCGTGGCCTTGCCGCCGGTCACTTTGAAATACGCGAAGGGGAGCCCATGGCCGATGGTGGCCTCCAGGACCTTGGCGCCGCCGCCCGTCCACCGCGCCGTTACGGACCAATGAGAGTAGGACGCCACGCGCGCCGCGTCCGCGGTCATGCCTTCCACGCCCACCGTAAGATCATTGCTGTGGGAAACGGAGAAACCGGTGTTGTCCCCGCCCGCGGGGGCGCCTGGATAGCCCATTTCCAGGCCCTGGGCCGTGGCCTTGAAGGAACCCGGATGGGCGAACATGGGATCCGAGAACTGCTTGGTGATCAGGGTGGCCCACCATTGGGCGGACATGTGCTTCTGGGCGAAATCGTCCGTGACGAAGGGCTTGCCGGGGGGAACGGCGAAAGCGCCGTCGGTGGCGTAGCTGCCGGAGCCTACGGTGGCCTGGGCGGCCGTCCGGTGGGCGGCGGCGAGGAGCAGAACCAGGGAAACTCCCAGGATACGGGTGTCCAATGCCATGCCAAGCCCCCTTGCCGGTTCGGTCCGATTTCCAACCCGGAAAACGGTTCGGGGACGGTCATGCGGCCGGAATGATCCCGCCGCTTCCATGGCCCCCGCCGTCAGTATAAAGTACGGCGGCAGTATTCCGCACTGGGGGCGAATCGCCGGAGGCTGGGGTCAAGACCGCCTCAAAAAACCGCGGCGATCCCGGGACTTTACCAGCCAAAACGGAAGAGCGGAGAAACGGGAAGGATGTTCCCGGACAGGGGGTCAAGGCAGGATGGATCCCAGGTATTTCTTCTGCAGGGTCACCAGTTCGCCGCAACCCTTCTCGGCCAGGTCCAGCATTTCGTTCAGCTGGGAGCGGGAATAGACGGCTTCCTCGCCCGTTCCCTGGACCTCCACGAAATGGCCGGAATCCGTGCGGACGATGTTCATGTCCACATCCGCCTCGGAATCCTCCACGTAGCAGAGATCGAGCATGGGTACGCCGTCCACGATGCCCACGCTCACGGCGGAAACGAAATGGCGCAGGATGGGTTTGACGGGGACGACCGCGGCCGCGGAAGGCGGTTGGGCCGCCTTCATGCGCTGAAGAGCCTTGGCCAAGGCCATGAATCCGCCCACGATGGACGCCGTGCGGGTGCCTCCGTCGGCTTCGATGACGTCGCAGTCCACCACGAAACTGCGCTCGCCCAAGGCGTCCAGGTTGCACACGCCCCGCAAGGCGCGGCCGATGAGACGCTGGATCTCCTGGGTCCGGCCCGAGGCGCCGGCGCGCTCGCGCTTGACGCGGGTGGTGGTGCTGCGGGGCAGCAGATTGTATTCGGCGGTCACCCATCCCTTGCCTTTGCCTTTGAGCCAGCGGGGGATTTCCTCTTCCAGGCTGGCGCAGCACAGGATGCGCGTCTTGCCCACTTCCACCAGGTAGGAGGCTTCCGCGGTGGAAACGAAATCCTCCGTGATCTTGATGGGGCGAAGTTGGTCGTTGCTGCGGCCGTCGATTCTGGACATGCTTACCTGCTTGTTGATTGGAAGTCTGAGTAGGGATTCAGGCGCGGACACGGGGCTTGACCGCCCGGTCCTTGGCTGGCTTGGCGCCGCCGGTGGACTTCGCGCCCCCGGCTCCTGGAATGGAACGGGGGTAACTTCCCAGTATCTTGAGCCGGGAAGCCATGCCGCGCAATTGTTCCAGGGCCTGGTCCACCTTGGAGTTTCCCGCTTTCCCGCCGGCGCCCCGCGTGGGCGCTCCGGCGAAGTCCACGTAGAACCAGTATTCGAAGGGGGAAAGCGGATTGGGCCGGGACTCGATCTTGAGGAGATCGATTTCCCGCAGGGCGAAAACCCCCAGGATGTTGAAGAGGATGCCCACCTGGTTCCGGTTGGGCATGAAAGCGATGCTGGTCTTGTAAGCATCGGCTTTGGATGCCGCACGTCCGGGCGTAAGCGGGCCTTTGGCCACCGCCAGGAAGCGCGTGAAGTTGTTGGGGTGGTTCTGCAGGTTGCGCTTGAGCACCTTGAGGCCGTAAAGCTCCGCCGCGTACGCGCTGGCGATGGCGCCGATATGGGCCGGCGCTTCCTTGGCCAGGGATTCGGCGGCCCCGGCGGTATCGAAGAAGACCACGGGCTTGATCCGTTTGGTCTCCGCGAAGAAATGGCTGCATTGGGCCAAGGCCTGGGGATGGGAGCGCACCTGGGTCAGCGCTTTCAGGGACGCGAAAGGATGGCACATGAGCACGTGCTCCACCTTGAGATGGGCTTCGCCCACGATATGGAGGTCCCGGGCCAGGAGCAGATCGTAATTCTGATGGATGCTGCCCGCCAGGGAGTTCTCGATGGGCAGGATGCCGCGCTCGGCCTTGCCCTTGGAAACCGCATCGAACACGTCCTCGAAGGACTCGCAGGGAATGGTTTGCGTGCGCGGTCCCAGCAGTTGTTTGCTGGCCAGTTCGCTATAGGCGCCATGGACGCCCTGGAATGCGGCTTTCATCGGATAAAAATAGGCGTTAACGGCCCGGGGCTCAAGGCTCGTCGGCGGATGGCGCCGAGCCGGGCAGCGCCAGGCGGCGCGCGCCGGCGTAGTGCTCGCCGAAATAGGGGGCGTTGAGCGCGGAATAGGCCACGCCCACGCTGGAGGCGGCGTGGATGAAGAAGTTCTGGCCCATGTAAATGCCGCCATGATCGATGAATCCCAGGTTCCTGAAAAAGACCAGATCCCCGGGTTTCAGGTCCGCTTTGGAAACGGGCTTGCCCATGCGATAGATGCTGGCGGAGTTGTGCGGAAGCCTCAGGCCGTGAACCTCCTCGAACACCTGCCGGATGAATCCGGAGCAGTCCATGCCCGAACGGCTTTGCCCGCCGAACCGGTAAGGCACTCCCAGATAGGACTCGGCCACCCGGCGCAGACGGTCGTCCAGGGACCCGTCGGCGGATCCGAGTTCCGCCGGGACCTGGGTGGTGGGAGACATCGAAGGGTCCGGTTGCAGGTAGCCGCCTACGTCCCGATTGTAATAGGGGCGGTCCAGGGGTCCGCAAGCATCGAACAGGAGGGCAGACGCAAGGACCGCGAAAGGGATTACGACCGCAGTGAGGCGGCTGTGAATGCTCCGCCAGGTTGCGGAGCCGCCCATATTCCGCTTCAGTTCGCGCAGAGCTTTTCCGTGGCCGCGGCCACCTGGAGCAGTTCTTCTTCCTGGAACGCCTTGCCGATGAACTGCAGCCCCACGGAAAGCTTGCCCACGCGGCCGACCGGTTGCGACGAGGCCGGCAGGCCCGCAAGGTTCACGGCCACCGTGTAGATATCGCCCAGATACTGGGCCATGGGATCCGTGAAGATCTCCCCGAGCTTGGGAGGCAAGGTGGGCATGGTGGGGGAAACCACCACGTCGCAGGCGGAGAAAGCCTTGTTGAAATCCTCGGTGATGAGCCTGCGTACCTTCTGGGCCTGCATGTAATACGCGTCGTAGAAGCCGGAACTGAGCACGTAGGTGCCCAGCAGGATGCGCTTCTTCACTTCCTCGCCGAAGCCCTCGGAACGGGTGTTGGCGTAGAGGCTGAAAAGATCCTTGGCGTTCTTGGAACGGATGGTGTAGCGCACTCCGTCGTATCGGGACAGATTGGCGGAAGCTTCCGCGGTGGCGATCACGTAATAGGACGCCACGGCGTATTGGAAGCTGGGGATGGAAACCTCCCGCATCACGGCGCCGGCCTTTTCCAGGGTCTCCAGGGCCTTCATGACCACGGAACGCACTTCCTGGCTCAATCCCACGCCGAAGAATTCCTTGGGCAGGCCGATGATCTTGCCCTTGATGCCTTTGTTCAGACTGGCGGTGAAATCCGGCACCACCACCTGGGCGGAAGTACTGTCGTGCCTGTCCCAGCCGCAAATGGAATTGAGCAGCAACGCCGCGTCCGCCACGGACCCGCCGAAGGTGCCGATCTGATCGAGGGAGGACGCGTAGGCCACCAGACCGTAGCGGGAAACCCGTCCATAGGTGGGCTTTACCCCCACCAAGCCGCAGCAAGAGGCCGGCTGACGGATGGATCCGCCCGTATCCGAACCCAGCGCCACGGCCACGGAGCCGGAAGCCACGGCCACGGCCGAGCCGCCGGAGGATCCGCCCGCGATGACGTTTTCATCCAAGGGATTCCTGGGCGCGCCGAAAGCGCTGGTCTCCGAAGTGGATCCCATCGCGAACTCGTCCAGGTTGGTCTTGCCTACCGGTACCGCGCCCGCCGCGATCATGCGCTCCACCGCGGTGGCGTCGTAAGGAGAGCGGAATTCGCCCAGGATCTTGGAACCGCAGGTGGTCCGCCCCTGGGACATGACGATATTGTCCTTCACCGCCACGGGAATGCCGGCCAATGGCCCCAGCTTTTCCCCCGCGGCCGCCCGTTTGTCCAGGATACGGGCCCGGTCGAGGGCTTCTTCCCCCAGCACGGATATGTAGGCGTTCAATCCCTTGGTCGCCTCGATTTTGGCCAACGAGGCCTGGACGAGGGATTCGGAGGAGATTTCCCCGGATTGCACTTTCCGGGCGGTTTCGGCGACGGTTGCCATATGCGAAGGACCTTGTGAGAGGAAGGGCTGAATATAGCCAAATCAGGCGGGGATTGGGAGGGAAGAGGGGCGGCGATGGGCTTCCGACGCCGCATTTCGGGGTTTCCGCCGAAGCCGGAGACGACCTAGATTGAAAAGGGTGGGCTGCCGCGAAAAGTAAACGGGGAGGTCTGAACATGAAGCTGGAATCGCTGCAACCGCATCCTGCCGTTTCGGGTTTCGTTTCCCATTTGATCGTGATCGAAAACGATAGCCCCCCGGCCGGCTTCGTCCTGCCCCTGATCGCCAATAGCTATCCCAGCCTCATCTTTCAAACGGCCGATTCCGGACCTGCGCCTATCCCGGGAGGAAAATTCCATACCCTGTCGCTGAACGGCCAGTACGTCACGCCCCTCGAACTTCCCTTCCAAAGCCGGTTCGTCCTGATCGCCTGTTTTTTCCATCCCCATGTCCTGAAGTCGCTATTCGGAATCGACGCCGCGGAGCTGACCGACAAGAGCATCGACTTGAGCCTCATCAAACCCGCAGAGGGAAAGAGTCTGCGGGAGCGGCTCCTCAACGCCGATTCCGCGCCTTTCCGCTTGCGGCTGATCCACGATTTCGTATGGGGCCTGATCCATCGCGATCCGGAACCCGAAGCCAACACCGCCACCGCCGCAATCGGAGCCATCCGCCTGAGCAAGGGTTTGGTATCCATGGGCGCCATCCAAGACCGCCTCGGGATTTCGGAGCGGGCCTTGCAGCGGGTGTTCGAATCGGACGTGGGCGTTTCGCCCCGGATGTTCGGCCGGATCTGCCGCTTCCAATCGGCCTTCCAGCAACTCGAGGCCGGGCGATTCTCCAAATTGAGCGATCTCGCCTATGACAACGGTTTTTCGGACCAAAGCCATCTGGTCCGGGTTTTCAAAGAGTTCACCGGATTGACCCCGACGGAATATTTGCGGAAACGCTCGGAACTGGTAGGCTAGAACCGCTTTTTTTCCTTCTGTCGGGTTCGTTCTATTTATCCTCCGCCGCCCAACGTAGTTTGAAGCCAAGGAGGACTTTATGGGAAAAATCACGGTTTCGGAATGGATGAGCCTGGACGGCGTTTACGACGCGGATCTGATGGATCAATGGTGGAACCCCTACCATAGCGACTCCAGGGGCAAACACATCCAGGCGGGGATTGCCGCCTGCGAGGTCATGCTCTACGGACGGACCACCTATGAAATGCTCGCGCCTTATTGGTCTTCGCAAAAGAACAACGAGATGGGGGTGGCGGCCAAGCTGAACGGGGTCCGCAAGTACGTCGTTTCCACGACCCTGAAAAAGCCAGAATGGGAAAACTCGGTCGTCATCAAGGGAAACCCCATCGAAGCCATTACCCGGCTGAAACAAGAGATCGGGGGCGAGATACTCGTAACCGGAAGCGCGACGCTGGCGCAATCGCTGCTTGAGGCGGGACTCGTCGATGAACTGCGGATCCTGGTCCAGCCCATCATCATGGGCAAAGGCAAGCGGTTCTTCAAGGATGGGATGCGAACCGGTTTGGAGCTTCTCAGGACGGAAACCCTGGACAAAGGGGTCGTCGCCGAATACTACAAACCAGTAAAGGCGTAGCGCCCCGGGGGGCCGGGAATATAGAGTCGGGAGTCGGCTACGGAGCCTCGCTATCCCAAGCTCGCACTCCGCCGCCCAACCGATCTTATCCTCTATTGGACCATTTCATGATGTACAGGCTCAGCCCCATGCCCACGATGCTGCAGGTGTTGAACTTGAGTCCCAGTCCCAAGCGGAGCTTGACCATGTACAGGTCCAGGGCCCAGCCGTCCTTGTACCCCAGGTCCAGCTCCCAGGCCTTGACGAAGAAGTTGCGGATGGGATTGTTCATGTCTCCCCCGCTCATCACGCCGATCTGGCCCAGCACCAGGCCCAGCACTTCCCCCAGGATCCCGCCCAGGATCAATCCCAACAGGATGAAAACCACCAGACGGCCAACGCCCGCGCTCCTATTCATATTCCGCTCCCATCGCCGCGTCAT
Source organism: Fibrobacterota bacterium (assembly GCA_028287505.1). GTDB lineage: Bacteria > Fibrobacterota > Fibrobacteria > UBA11236 > UBA11236 > Chersky-265. The sequence continues at coordinate 26,218 of JAQBPN010000049.1, forward strand.
GCGCCGCTTTTTTGATCATGATATCCATCGCGTCCGCCATCTTCTGGCTGATTATCGCTTTTCCACGTGCCGGGTTTCCACTAAGGAGTTCTCCGGGCTGCCTTGCGGCCGCATTCTCGTTCCGGTTCAATAGAGTTTCCGCCGTCCGGGTTTCTCTTCGAGCAGGATCAGGGCCTTCCGTTTTTCCTGGAGCCGTAGGTAGAGGATCTCCACCGATTCGCCCACCTGGAACAGTTTGAACACGTCCTGGATGTCCTGCAAGGTGTTGATCCGCTTGCCGGCCACCTCGTAGATGATGTCCCCGGCCTTCAACCCGGCCTTGTCGCCGGGAGATCCCTTGTCGATTCCCGCCACGGTGGCCCCGGGACGGCTTTGGTCCATGTTCGGATCCGCATAGATGCCGGTGGTGAACTCGCGGATGCGGCCGTATTTGATCAATTCCTCCATCACCAGCCTGGCTTTCTGGATGGGAATGGCGAAACCGAGGCCGATGGACCCTTGCGATTGCCCGCCGCCGGTGAAGATGAAAGTGTTGATGCCGATCAGCCTGCCGTCCACGTTCACGAGGGCGCCGCCGGAATTTCCCGGGTTGATGGAGGCGTCCGTCTGGATCATGTTGTGATAGTGGACATCGCTGGTGCTGCTGAAGCTCCGGTTCACGGCGCTGATGACGCCGACCGTAACCGTGGGTTTGGTGTCCCCGATCAGATAGCCATAGGGGTTCCCGATGGCCACCACCCATTCGCCGACCATGTTGTCGGCCCTGTCCTGGATCTGGGCCACGGGAAGGTCCTGTGCCTGGATGCGGACCACGGCCAAATCGTTGGCATTGTCCGCCCCGATCAGTTTGGCCGGGAATTGCCGTCCGTCGGGCAAGGTCACGGTGATGGCTTCCAATTCGCCGCCCTCGGAGGCCCCCACCACGTGGCTGTTGGTGAGGATGTAGCCCTCCTTGGACACGATCACGCCCGATCCCAGGCTGCCCGTTTCCTTGCGCCGGTATTGCGGACCGAAGAAGTCGAAGAACGGATCCTGGAAAAAGGGGTTCCCGTAGGCCACTACGGACGATCGCCTCACGGTGATCGAGACCACCGCCGGGGCGGCCTTTTCCGTGGCCACCACGATGCCGGTGCGCCGGGACTCGGAAGGATCAGAACCGACCGGGGACGCCGCTGCCGTGGCGGCAGGCGCTAAGGCAGCGGGTGCCGAGGCGGCAGTCGCCGAAGCGACGGAGGCGGCCGAGGCCACGACCGCGGCAAACGCGAGAACGAGGGTAACGTGCTTAATACTCATAGTCCCGATACACGACTTTTTCCAGGCAAAGTCCCCGGGCCGGGGCCCAGGTGCGTTCGCCAGCGTAGGATCCGGCCAGGATGTCCTTGATGAGGGCGCCCGGCAGCGCTCCCCGCGCCACATCAAAGCAGGCCCCCACTATCGATCTCACCATTTTATGGAGAAACCGGTCGGCCTCGAGGGTCACGGTGAGGAACACCTCGTCCGCCTCCACATCGGCCCGAAGGACGTTGCACAAGGTGCTTTTCCCATCCTCCCTGGGCACACAGAAATTAACAAAATCATGCGGCCCAACAACGTCCTTAAGCGCGCGCCGGAAAAGATCCGGATCCAACGGCATGCCGGGATGCCAGGAGATGCTGCCGTAAAGCGCGGTGGGACGCAAGGCGATGCGATACCGGTACAGCCGCGAGAGCGCGGAGTAACGCGCGTGGAAATCAGGCGCGCAGGCTTCCAGACGGCGGATGAAAACCGAGTCCGATGTCAGGGCGTTGACCGATCCCTGCACGCGGCGGACGTCCAATCCGTCCTCGCCTTCGAAATGCGCCACCTGTCCGGACCCATGCACGCCCGCGTCCGTGCGGCCCGCTCCCACCACCGCGGTGGGAACGCGCAGGCACACTTCCAACGCCTTCTCCAGCTCCGATTGGACCGTGGCCTGTCCGGGCTGGATCTGCCATCCGGCGAAATCGGTGCCCAGATATTCCACGGCAAAGCGGTAGCGTCCCATCGGGGGGCAATTTAGCAAACGGGGAGGAAAGGTTTAACCCAGCAAATCCAGATTGTTCCCGTCGGAGAGGCTCGCAGGCCGGGTCCATCCGGGATCCGGGATTGCGGGGGTATCGTTGGGCAGCAGGTCATACGTCCAGGCGCTGATGCGGAACTCCATCAGGGCCAGGCTCTTCTCCAGTTCCGGGATCGATTTGGAAAGCAAGTCACGCACGTCATGGAACTGGTTCTTGAAGTCCAGCCGCGCGCCCTTGGGTTCCCAGGACACGTTGACGCTCACTTTGCCCATGTTCTTGGCCTGGGTTTCGACCTTGACCTGCAACGGGGCCTTGGGTCCGGCCTTGCCTCGGCCTTCTTTTCCGCCGCCGCGCTCCCAGGTCACCTGCAGGTTGCGCCACTCCTGGCCTTGGTAGAAGTAGAACTGGGCCGGGCGCCCTTCCTGGATCTGTTCTTCCCGGGGAAAGGCGTTGGCCACCGCCTGCAGCAGGAACTTGGCCGCCTCATGCTCTTTGCCGGCGCTCGTCAGCGGCGACGCGTCCTTCGCCAGTTTCAGCAAATCTTCCGATCGGAATGCTTCCGGCAGCAGTTTCTTCAACCAGGTCGCCGTCGCTTCCGGGGATTCCCCGGCCTGCGCCGAGGCCGACAGGAGCGCTTCCACGGCCGCCGGGACCTTATCCCCCGCCTTGCCTGCTCCCGTCAGATGCAATGCCGTCCTGGATCGCAGCAAAGCCGCATCCTGATCCGGCCGCAGGTTTTTCAGCAGGTTCAGCATGGCCTGGGGATCCTTGACGGCGTCTCCCCAGACCTTGGCCTGGCGCTCCGGTTGTTCCTTGTCCCTGGGATAAGCCACGAACAGCTTCAACAATCCGTCCATCTCCTTCTGATCGGGAATACCCGCGGGCTTTCCGTCCGCCGTAGGCGGATTCATCCGGCCGCTTTGCGCCAGAACTTCGCCGAAATCCTCCACCAACTGTCCGTAATACGGCTCATCCCGGAACTCCTGGAGATAATGGGACGCCAACAACATCCCCTGACGGATCTCCCCGGAAGCCCCCGCCATGGCCGTCCTGAGCCCAGCCGGCAGCGACGCGGCCGGATCCGTGAACCGGGCCTGCACCCGCCCGCCATGCCGCTCCAACTCGAAATCCGTGAACGCCCCCGGCTCGCGGGATTGGGAGGAGAAAACCTCCATGGTCCGTCCGCCCATGTCCAGCATGTACCGGAACATGGGCTCGCTCTTGGGAGGCCCGCCGGAACCGCTGAACTGCAAACGCTGCATGGGCGAAAGGAACCCGTCCGCCTGCTGCTTGTCCACGATGCGCCCGAACCAGGGCGCATGCCCGGCCCCGGACTCCGCGGTAAGAAAAGCGCCCGTATTCCCCGCCGCCCCCGCTTGCCCGTAACCTCCCTGCAACCTCCCCGCCTCCGCGGGCGGCTTCGACAAGGTCCGCAACAAATCGATCAGAGGGGATTTGGCTCCGGCATCGCCCGGCCCCGCTTCCAAAGCGTCCAGCAAGGCGGACATCACTCCCGGATCCATCCCCGCCAGGGACTTTCCCAGGAATTCCCCGCCCCCCTGCTTATCCATCACCTTCATCATCAATTGCGGCAAGCTCAGCCGCAACAGACCGTCCCTCTCCTGCGCGGTCGCGGGCGCTCCCGGCGCCTTGCCGCCGCCCATCCACCGCACCACGTTCTCCTCGAACGCGCGCAAATCCTTGAGGGCGGACATGTTCTGGGGTAACGTGTAATCCACCCCCTGCCAATCCCCCTGCGCCGGAGCGGTGCCTTTCTCAATCCGGACGGCGGCGTTGCCGGGAAAGGACAACCGCACCTTCTCCCCCATCTGGAAATCGCCGTCGGCCTGGAATTTGATCTTGCCTTGCGCGTACTGGACCTCCAAGGTCTGCACCTCGCCGTCCTTCTTGATCCCGGTAATCGTCCCCGCAAAAACCTTCAAAGCCCCGGTCCGGTCCACACTCTCCCCGGCACGGTCAGGAGCTTTACCCGTCCCCCGATCAGGGCCCCCGCGTATGGGTTGGATGGAATTGTCTGATGAGGCCATAAGATCCCGTCGGGAAAGGGCGCATCCTATTATACGGCATCAAGAAGACGAACCTTTAACCCCCAAACCCACTCTTTCCGTCCCCCCACCCCCCAATTGGAGAAGTTTGAGCCCAACCCATTCCTCCCCCCAACCCCAAGCTCCCCAGCCCCACCCCACAATCGCCCCTCTTCTCTTCCCTCCCCCCGAAGGTCCGCAGTCCCGAGTCCCAACCCACCAGACAACACCCCCCGGCCTAACGCACCCCTCCAAGTCTTACGCCACCCCACAAACGACCCACTCTGAAGCCGCCAAAAGCCGAAGCGCGCGAGAAGATGTTTTTCCTGTGGGCAATGGCCGTGCGGCCTCCGCCCCCATGGGCGGAGAGACTCCAGGGAAATCCCCGCGAGGAGACCTACCCCTTTTCGCGCCTAAGGCGAATGATGAATTCGACTTGGTCCTGGCTGATCCGCATGCGCCTGGAAATCTCGGAAGAGGTCATCCCCTTGCGCGCCAGCTTGAGCACCTGCTCCTTGCGCCGCTCCACCCGCTCCACTTCCGTGGTCGGCGGCATCACTCCGAGCGTCTCCTCTTCCTCTTCGGCCGCGGCCTCGCGCGCGTCGGCAACGTCCTCGTCTTCCATGGAGAGGCGGGAGGGATTGACCGCTCCGTGGGCGCCGATACGTTCGCCCGGAGGCGCCAGGGATTCGCCCCAACCCGGCCCGACCTGCATGAAACGCGTTTCCCGGCCCGTGTCCTGGGGTGCGGCCGCATCGGGGAGGAGAGCCAAGGGAACGGTGTCCGGCTCCCTGCTTTTCGGACCGTCCACGAAAGTATCCGGATCCGGTCCGGGCGGTTCGACGAATGCGGCCTCGGGGATGGCGGTCGTAGGAGGTTCCAAATCCGCGGCGGACCGGGAGGGCGGCTGTTGGGACCGGACCGAAGGCGCCGCTTCCGCCACTCTTTGCGGGGGAATGGGAGGGAATGCATTGCCGAGATCCGATTCCGAAATGCGGGCCACCTTTTTGATGGCGTCTTCGAAGTTGGACAGGGCCTGGGCCCGCGCGGTTTTGTTCTGGGGTTTAGGCCGGCCCGGACGGAAACGGGAGCGGGCCCGCCAGCCGAAGAACAAGCCCGGGAAGAGCACCAGGAAAATGCCGATGGGCAGAATCCAGTAACGCAGGGAATAGATCCAGGGCCAGAATCCTTCCGCGGTGGGACGAGCATGCGCGCGGGCCAATTCCCCCAGGCGATTGCGCCAGGCTTTGTAATCCCTCCAGGCTTTGGCCTGGGCGATTTGCAGGGAATCCAATGGCTTGCCGCCGGCAACGCCGTTTTCGTGTTCGGCGATGCGCAGATCGGTCTGAGCCAGCCATTCCTGGTATTGGTCGAGCTTGGAGCGGATGTCCGCCATTTCCGGATCCGCCCCGAAATAAACGGCTTCACGGAGCGGGGAGAAAAAAAGGCCTACCAGCAGAACCAAGGCCAGCGCCAAGCCACCGAGCACGCCTAGGAAAAATGGCTTGATGACCTTCATATTTCGTTGGGAATGCTACAATACTAGCATTATTGACTCCGAGGCTCCAGAGCGGGTTGGCAAAACCGGGGTCCGGGGTTATTTTCGGGACCCAATCATGGCGAAAATCGTCATCCGATATCAGAATCAAATCCTGGGCGAAGCCCAGCTAAGACCGGGTTTCAATACCATCGGCCGCCTTCCCGCCCATCCCATCTGTATCGAAAATCTGGGCATTTCCCGCAATCACGCCTTCATCATCGGGGATATCGAGGAAAAAATCTTCATTCTCGAGGATTTGCAAAGCCTGAACGGCACCTATGTGAACAAAAAACGCGTCCACAAGTGCCTGCTCAAATCCAACGACGTCATCACCATCGGCCAGCATGCCCTGGAATACCTGGAAGACGTGCAGCGCCCCCGGGAACTCCCGGCCCCTGTTTCCCAACTCCGGGAACCCTTCCTGGAGGCCATGGATACGGGCAAATCCATTCCCCTGGCCAAGGAAACCACCTATTTCGGCAACAGCAGCAGCGACGACATCCACATTCCCGGCCTCATGATAGGCAAGCAATTCGCCAGCATCGATCGCAAGGGAACGGTCTGGGTCATCAATCTGCTGGTGAAACGTTTCTCACACATCAAGCTGAATGGCGAAGAAGTGAATTCCGCGCGCCTCAAAGACGGTGACGAAATCGAAGTGGGCGGAGTGGGATTCCGGTTTCTGCACCCGGGGTAAATAAGACTTCTTCGACAAAGAGTAGTGGGATTTGATGCTCCGACGCTACTTGCGACATTTCGTCGGGCGACCCGGCACGAAACGTGCCTGGGCGTCGGGCGTTAAGAAAAAACCCGAAGAACTCCCGAGTTGTCTTGGTTTTTTCTTTACGCCCGACGCCAAGGCGCCAAACCGATGTCTCTCAAGGGTTAAACTCTGACGCGCCGGTCGCCCGACGCCCGACGAACGAATCGAGACATCAAGGTGTATTCAACATCGCCGAGGCGCACGCGAACGCCTGGATCCCCAATCCCTTTCCGAAATCCGTGAGCCCCTCCCCGGAGGTGGCCGTGATGCCGACATCCTCGGTCCCCAGTCCGGTCAGTTCCGCCACGCGGGCGGTCATGGCCGCCAGCAGCGGCAGGATCTTGGGGCGGAGACACTCCAGGGTTACGGAAACATGGGTGAGACGGTAGCCGGCCGCATCCAGGTCTTCCAGGGCCTTTTGCAGATAGGCGGAGCTATCGGTGATCCCGGCCTTGCACATGCCGTCGGCCACCGGGCCCAGGATGGGTTTGCCGGTGATGCCGGAAACCGCATTGGTGACGGCGTGCAGCACCACGTCCGAATCGCTGTTGCCCTCCAGGGCGTATGCTTCCCGCAAGGTCACCCCGCCCAGCACCAGGGCCTTCCCCGCGGCGGGTTCCTGGATACGATGGCTGTCCTGTCCGATTCCGACTTTGAACATGTTCCCCTCCCCTCCGGCGCTACGCGTCCGGGAGCGTCTCTCCCCTATCCAGCCTTCCGGCGACCCATTCCGCCCAGGCCAGATCCGCCGCTCCCGTGATCTTGCGGTTGGCGTCGCTGCCGAGCACCCAACGCACTTCGCATCCGGCCTGTTCGGCCATCATGGCTTCGTCGGTGGGGATGTCCCCGCTCCAGGTCCGGGAATACACGGACTCCAGGACGGTGCGGGGGAATACCTGCGGGGTCTGCACCAGAATCAACCGGCCGCGGTCCAGGGTCCGGGAGACCAGGCCGTCCGAAACCTCCTTCACCGTATCCGAAGCGGGCAGGGCCGCGATCACGCAGGCGTCCGGGGCCACCGCCTCCAGGCAGCGGCGGATGACGGCTTCGGAAACGAAGGGGCGGGCCACGTCATGCACGAGCACGTATCGGAGTTTCGGATCCAGGACCTGGAATCCGTTGCGCACGGAAACCCAGCGCTCCGGGCCGCCCTCCACGAGTTTGACCTTGGGAAAGGCCTGCGCCAGGGCGGTAAAGGAATGCATGCGCTCCCGGGGCAGGACCAGGGCGATGGACTTGACGCAGTCCATGCGGCTGAAGGCTTCCACGGCATACGCCAGGACCGGCCTGCCGGGAAGCAATTGGAGGAACTGCTTGGGTTCCGCGCTTCCGGCGCGGAGACCCTTGCCGCCAGCGGGGAGGATGACGCCTACGGACGGCAGGGTCGTATCCGGCATGTTACCCAAACCGCCTCCTTGCGCGCCGGCCGGAAAAGGCATCCGGCCGGACCGTTCCTAGATCTTGACGTTGCTCTTCTTGCCCAACAACAGGGCGCGCATCTTCATGGGCAGACCCAGGCACTTGATGAATCCGGTCGCGTCCTGCTGATTGTAGGTGTCCACGTCCGAGAAGCCGCCCAGTCCCGGATCGTACAGGGAGAAGGGGCTATCCATCTTCGCAAGGCTGGCGTTGCCCTTGTAAAGCTTCAGCGTGACCTTGCCGGTCACCACTTCCTGGGTCTTGTCGATGAAGGCGTCCAGGGACTGGCGCAGGGGCGTGAACCACAAGCCGTCGTACGTCATCTGCGCGTACTTCTGCCCGATGGACTGCTTGTAGAGCAGGGTGTCGCGATCCAAAGTCAGCTGTTCCAGGAATTCATGCGCGCGGTAAAGCAGGGATCCGCCCGGGGTCTCGTACACGCCGCGGGACTTCATGCCCACCAGGCGGTTCTCCACCATGTCCACCAGGCCGCAACCGTGCTTGCCGCCCAGTGCGTTCAGCTTCTCCAGCAATTCCACCGCGCCCAGGCGCTTGCCGTCCAAGCCGACGGGAATGCCCTTGGCGAACTCGATCTCCACGTAGCCGGGGGTATTCGGCGCCTTTTCCGGCGTAGCGGTCCAGCGCAGCATGTCCCAGCCATGCTCCTTCTCGGGATGTTCCAGGGATCCGCCCTCATGGGACAGATGCCAGAGGTTGCCGTCCTCGGAATAGATCTTCTTCTTCGAGACCGTAAGCGGAATGTTACGGGCCTCGGCGTACTCGATGGCGTCTTCGCGGGAACGGATCTTCCAGAGCGGATCCTTCCAGGGCGCGATGATCTTGAGGCGCGGATTCATGGCCATGTAGGTCAGCTCGAAGCGGACCTGATCATTGCCCTTGCCTGTGGCGCCGTGCGACACGGCGTACGCGCCTTCCTTCTCGGCGATGAGCACCTGGTGCTTGGCGATGAGGGGGCGGGCCATCGAGGTGCCCAGCAGGTACTGGCCCTCGTAGCGCGCGCCGGCTTTGAGCACGGGCCAGGCGTATTGCTCCAGGAATTCCTTCTTCAGATCCAGCACGTAGCATTTGGACGCGCCGGTCTTGAGCGCCTTCTCGATGAGCGGATCGGTTTCAACCTTGCCCTGGCCGATGTCGGCGGCGAAGGCGATCACTTCCACATCGTAATTCTCGATCAACCAGGGAATGATCACGGAGGTATCCAACCCTCCGGAATAGGCCAACACCACTTTCGGCTTGCCCCCGCTTTTCGCGGATTTCGTCGAGGAACTTTTTGCCGACGCTTTTGCGCTCTTCTTCGCCATGGACCCTTTCACCGCGGCCGGGTACGCCGGTCCGCTCGATTTGGCCCTCAAATGTAGTAATGGGAGGAAGATTACTCAGGGCAGTGGAAGAGGAACTGGACGCTGCAGAGGCTGTAGTTTGCGTTTCGTCGGGCGACGGGCGTCGGGCGTCGGGCGTAAAAACGGGATTGGGATTGGGCGGCTGGGGCAACTGGCAGGGCAGTCGCTGCCGCTTCCCAGCGGGCCCAATGGAAGCCTTTGTATGAACTACCGGTTTTTACTTTCGACGCATGGGTGCGGAAAAAGATTTACGCCCGACGCCCGACGCCGGGGCACGAAGCGTGCCCGACGAAATGTCGCCCTAAGCCACTGGCTTGTCCGAACCCGCCGCTTTTTCCACCGCAGGCTTTCCAGGATCCGCCTTGGTCTCCCCCGCCGGCTTTTCAGTCTTTACCGTGGGGTTCGCTGCCTTGTCCCCGGGCGCCCGATCCTCCAGCTTCAGGCCGTTGGCTTCCAGAAGCTGGATGGCCTCGGTCAATTTGTTGTTGGTGGCGCGCAGCCGGCTGATGAGGATCTTGATGAAGTTGACGATCCAGGGAGGCAGCAGCGTCATCTGGTTTTCGAACATGTCCTTGGTGATGATGAGGACTTCGGTGAATTCCACCGCCTTGACGGAAGCGTCGCGCTTGGTTTGGTCCAGCATGCCCATTTCCCCGAACATGCTGCCGGGTCCCAATTGCACCAATTCGATGTCGATGGGACCTTGCGGGGTGGGCTTGGTTTTGTACACGGAGACCCGGCCCGCCTGGACGCTGTAGATGCCGTCCACTTCCGCGCCTTGCTCGAAGATGACCTCTCCGGCCGCATAGGCGCGCACGACTTTTTTGAAGAGTTTGGAAGCCACGGTTCCCCTAACGGGTGGGATGACGCCTCATCTTACCATGGAGCGGTCGAGCCGGTCAATCAGCTCCCCGATTTCCTCCGTCGAGATGTTCAGGGGAGGGAGCAACCGGACGATGTCCTGTCCGGCGCGATGCACCAACAGACCGTTTCCGCGGCAGGCCTTCTGAAAGGCCGCCAAATCGCCCCCGAAACGGAATCCCGTCAGGAATCCCTTTCCCACCACGGGTCCGCAATCGATGCCCTGGGCGCTTTTGTTCAGGATCAGCGATTCCAACTCCTTGCGCAGCCCCGCCGCCCGCTTCCGGGCGCCCTCCAGGAATCCCGTCTGCAGAAGCCCCTCCAAAACCGCCAGACCCGCCGCGCAGGCCACCGGATTGCCGCCGAAGGTGGATCCGTGATCGCCTACGTGGATGGATGCGGCGACTTCCTCCCGCATCAGTACGGCGCCCAAGGGCAGTCCGCCGCCCAGGGGTTTCGCCAGGGTCACCAGGTCCGGTTTAAGGCCCAGCGCGCGCGAGGCCAGGAGTTCGCCGGTGCGTCCCAGTCCGGTCTGGATTTCATCGGCGATGAGAAGAACGCCCTTGGCCTGGGCTTCCGCCATGGCGGAAGCCGCCTCGGCCGAGACGGAGATGATGCCGCCTTCGGCCAGGATGGGTTCGAACAGGATGGCGGCGGTTTCCGGACCCACCGCGGCTTTCAAAACCGCGGCATCGTTTACGGGGAGAATGCGGAAGCCTTCCGGAAGCGGGCCGAACCCCTTGCGGATCTTCTCCTGCCCGGTGGCGGCCATGGAAGCGTAGGTCCGCCCGTGGAAGGAGGACGTGAAGCTGAGGATCTGGAATTTCCCGGGATGGCCTTTTTCCAGCCAGTGCCGGCGCGCGAATTTGATGGCGCCTTCATTGGCCTCGGTGCCGCTGTTGCAGAAGAAGGCCTTGTCCAGGCCCATGGCCCCGCACAAAGCCTCCGCCAGCCTGATTTGCGGCTCCATCAAATAGAGATTGCTGGCGTGCAGGTAACGTTCCAGTTGCGCCTTCACGGCCGCGACGATGGGAGGATGGAGATGGCCGAATGCGTTCACGGCCACGCCGGTCACGCAATCCAGATAGCGGTTGCCGTCCGTGTCCCAGACCCAGCTGCCGTGGCCGCGATCGATGGTGAGATCCCTGGGGCCGTAATTGTGGAGAAGGTGGTCCATACGTTCCTCAGCGGATGATCGTTCCCGTATTGCCGTCGCCGCGCACCTGCGCCGCGAATTTTTCCGCTCCGGCCCAGCCGCAGATGTGCACCTGGCCGATGCCGGCCTCCACGGCCGCGCGGCAGGATTTCAATTTCGGGATCATGCCGCCGTTGGCGACGCCGTCCGCGATCAGCTTTTCGATGCCGGCGCCGTCCAATTCAGGGATGCGCGCCCCGTCCGCGCCACGCACACCTTCCACGTCGGAAACGAAGATGAGCTTTTCCGCGCGCAGCGCCGAAGCCAGGGCCGCGGCCGCATCGTCGGCGTTAACGTTGTAATGGGCCTGGGCCGAGTCGACGGATATCGGCGACACCACGGGCAGGAACCCCGCCTGCAACAGCGCGTCCACCAGACCTGTCCGGACTTCCCGGATGCGCCCGACCTGACCCAGGTCTTCGGAAATCTTTTCGCAGATGAAAGTGGGGCCGTCCACGCCGCTCAGTCCGGCGGCGGCGGCGCCTTCCCCGTTCAGCAGGCCGACCAGCTTCTTGTTCACGAATCCGCTCAACGTCATCTCCACCACCTTGAGGGCGGCCAGGCTGGTCACGCGCAGGCCGTCCTTGAAGACGGGCTCTTCCTGCAACCAAGCGAGATGGCGGTTGATATCCTTGCCGCCCCCATGCACGAGCACCAAGGGTGTCCCCACTACGGGGGCGCCGGACGCGCGCAGGCCCGCCAGGGAAGCGCAAAGCGCCCGCAGGGCGGACTCGTCGTCCATCATGGAGCCGCCGATTTTGACGACGGTGGGACGCCGGACGGAGGACGGAGACACGCTGCCCGATCCCGTCAGGCCAGCCCGAGAGCGGCGGGCAGCCCAAGGGCGATGTTCATATTCTGCAGGGCCTGGCCGGAGGCGCCTTTCACCATGTTGTCGATCACGGAGACGATGATGAGCTTGCGGCTTCCGGCGGGCTGATAGGATTTGATGTGGCAGAAATTCGTGTGCTTCACGTCCCCGGTGCGGGGGAAGTCCTCGCGCAGGCGGACGAAATCCGAATCCGCGTATTGCTTCTTGAGGCAGGCATCCGCGGCCGCGCCATCCATACCGGCCGCGAAGTCGCAATAGATGGTGGAAAGGATGCCGCGCTCCATGGGAATGAGATGCGCCGTGAACAGCAAATCCAGCTTGCGTCCCGCGGCCAGGGAGAGCTGTTCGATGATTTCCCAACGGTGGCGGTGCTTGTCGCCCACGCCGTAGGCCATCACGCTTTCATTCGCGTTCACGTAATGCGTGGTTTCGGTGGCTTTCTTTCCCGCTCCGGAAACGCCCGACTTGGAATCGATGATGATCCCGTCCGGCGAAACGATGCCGTCCCGGATCAAGGGGAAGAGAGGGAGCAGAGCCGAGGTGGGGTAACATCCGGGATTCGCGATCAGCTTGGCGCCCTTGATCGCCGCGGCGTGCACTTCGCTGAGGCCGTACCGGCTTTCCGGGAGCAGGTGCGGCAGCGGATGCGTGTGCGCATAGGCTTCCGCGTAGGCTTTCGCGTCCTTGAGGCGGAAGTCCGCCGAGAGATCGATGACGATGGTCTTTCCGTTCGCCAGGAACGGCGCCGCGCATTCGGCGGACGCGCCGTGGGGCAGACAGGAAAACACCACGTCCGGCCGCGTGTTTTTCACGTCCTCGAAGCTGCGCATTTTTTCGACGGCGGGGGAAAGCCTTCCCAGGAACTGGGGGTAGACTTTGCCGTAGGCCGTGCCCGGCTGCGATTCCGAGCTTAGCCAAGCGATTTTGGCGCGGGGATGGCGCAGGAGCAGGCCCACCAGTTCGCAACCGGTGAAGCCCGTGGCCCCCAGGATTCCAATCTCTATATCCATACGAAGGTCAAAAATAGCAAGGACCCCCCGGGGTTTGTAGCGCCGGAGCAGAATCTCCCGACGCTAAGCGAAATAAGTCCCCGGTCCGGCGCGACTTAGGGGCCGCAGCAGGCCGTAAAGCCTCTTGCCAAAGGGCCGGGCGCCTAGTATCTTCTTTACCTAAGCAACGCATCCAAATGGACGCTTTTTCTGCCGAATTGGCAGCCGGGATGTAATATATCCCTAGTAGCACAGGAGTTTGAGGAAATGGCCGTAACGAAGGTTTGGTTGGACGAGAGCGAAAACGAATGCACCATGTGCGGCGCTTGCGAAGCAACTTGCCCGGAAGTATTCGAAGTTCCCGAGAAGATGGTCGTGAAGAACGCGGCCAAATTGGAATTGACGGACGAAATCGTGGAAGCCGCCGAAGGCTGCCCGGTCGGAACCATCGCCATCGAATACGACGGAAGCGGCAAGCGCGACAATCCCATGTGAATTTCATGTGCCCGGCCCGCAGCCGATCGCACTGCTCGAAACGAAAAGGCCGGCCTCGCAAGAGACCGGCCTTTTTTCATGTCCGTTTTCCATATCCGCATTCGCGCGGGCGCGATTTCGATTCCGATCAAAAAGGAACGGAACGCTCCGGGTCGATTCCATCCGCGCCGTCGCCGGGCATGGTGTGCCAGGGAAAGATGAGCAGAGTGGATCCGCTTCCCACGGAACGGCCGCGCAAGTCCCGGGTGCCGGCGTTCCCCGACCAAGCGCCCCGGCCCAGACGAAACGCGCTTCCGGATGTTCCCGGTTTCCCTGCAGTGGCGGTGGCCGCCGTGCACGCCGATTTCCACGTCTGCATATCCCAAACCACGGGAGTCTCATACCGGCAGTTCAAGGTGTCTACGTTCCCGGATGCGGAGAGGGTCATGCGGCCCCAGCCGTCCCAGGATCGGGACGGATCGTAATGGGTGCTGTCCTTGGCCCGCCATCCCGGAGGCTTGTCCGGGGCATTGTCGTAGTTCAGGTAATGCTTGGCCCACCGGTATGCGATGGGGTTGCCGTCGCAGTTGCTCCAGAGCGAGTCCGGATACATGTTGAATCCCCACGAGATGAACATGGATTTGGTCGGGGCATAGGAGGCGCTCAAGCCGCCCCAATACGGGATCTTCATCTCCACCACCACGGTGGCGGTATCCGTGGCCGAATGGCGCCGGGAAACCGCCTTGGTACCCGCGGGTATGTCCGCGCCCGCGGAGGTCACGACCTGGAACCGATCCGCGGAAACCCGGTTGCGGAAATACAGGCGCGTATCCTTGTCGTTGATGGGTTTGTCCAATTGGATCGTTTTCGGAGACGTGCCGAAGATCAGGCCGCCGGCGTCCGCGGTGAAGAAGCTCCGGTAGGAAGTGGTATCGTCCTTCCACACCGTGGGATCGAGATACACCTCGGGCGCATCTGCTTTCCAAAGGTTGTCCGTGGTGGTGCACAAGCTTCCGGAGTTGGCCACGGTTTTCGTCTTCACCAGGAAGAGGAAATACAAGGCGGTATTATCGTAGGCCGCGAGCATGGAAATGTATCCGTTCACCGGGTTCTTCACGTAAAGAGACGGATCCGCGTTGCGGACCTGCTCGGGCTGGAGAAGGACCATGCGACGGTAATCCTGGAACGTTATGGTCGAAACCGCGGAGGGCTGGGCGGATATCGACCGCCACAAGAGCTCGGGGGTGCCGTCCACGTTTATTTTCCCGTCCGGAACCCGGTAGGCGGTTATCGTTTCCTGCGTATACAGGGCATGAGCGCCCCCGCACAGGCATGCCATCAGCAGGCACATCCGCGCCACGGGACCGGACAAAGAGGCCCGGAACCGGAAATTCCGGATCTGGTAAACGGTTGCCTTGGGTTTATGCGGGTTCATGGCCATCTACAGGGATAGTATCCAGCGTTTCTAGAAGCAATTCCAGGGCCAAGGGCCTTCCCACGGTCACTTCCGCGCTGGTCCCCGTATTTCCTGCCTGTCCCCAAAATATAATGGGTTTTCCGGTTCCAGGCGGGTCATCCTCTGATAGCGGGGCAATTTTTGACCAGAGGACTTGCAGGGAACGTTTAGCGTTCCCTGGAGTTATATTTGTCCTCTTCCACTTTTAGCGACCGGATGATTGGATTTGCACGCTCTTCTTGAATTCCTGACGGTAGCCCCAAAATCCTTTGTCATCAAGCTTCATCGCCGGGATCAGCCCGGCGAGGGGCTTATGCAAGCGGCCAAGGTCATCCAATTGGTCTACGATTGGGCAATCCGGCCCGATCGGATCGCGCAATCCCTGAAAACCGCGGATTCCCAGGGCCGACATCTGATCGCCCTGGTATACGCCTCCGAGGATCGCGGCGCCTCCGAGGCCGAACTGCTCGGCAGCCTGGAAGGGTTTCCTCCCTCGCAGGCGCTCATGCTTTTGGGGAAGCTGGAACAGGAACTTCTCATCTTCTCCCGCGAAGGGGACAAGACGCGCACCTTCCACGGCTTCCGCGAACTCGCGGACGAAGTGCTGCCGGCCGTGCTCGCCGATCAGTGGCTTGGCGCCACCGCGGTGGACAAAACCGGGCAAGCCGGCGCCGGTGTCGAGTCCGCCAGTTGGATCTCCTTCCGCAATTTCCTGAGCGGACATCTCTGCCACTTCCTGTGCCAGGTCGCCCTGGGTTCGGTGAAGATCACCCAGAACGGCGAAATGCACCGCAAGGATGCGCAAGAGCTGGCCCAACGGTTCACTTTCGGGGAGCGCCTGTCTTCGGCTCTTCCCGCCGAAGAGGTGCAATTGCTTTTGCATTTCTCCGTGGGCGCATCCCTGGTGCTGCAGGAAGACGGCGTGCTTTATCTCTCCATGGAAGGCAAGGCCCTCCTGCGGGGGGAGCGCCGCGAGGCGTGGCGCAAATTCGCCGAGTGGTGGATGGAATCCCGCGTGCACGGACTGTCCCACATCATCAAGACCCTGGCCAAGCTGCCCGCCGATCCGGCCACGGGACGCATCGCTCCCTGGGCCAACATTCTGTGGATCTATTCGGGGCCGCAACGCAAAGGTTACCACGATCCCAAGGCCTCCTTCACCTGGGAAAACCTGCCCAAGGTTATGCAGGAACTGTGGCTTCTGGGCATCGTCGACTTCGGCATGGTCAAAGGCCGAATCGCCTGGGTCCGCCCCGATCGCGCCGCCATCGCCTTCCTGGCCTTGCACCTGGCCGCCAATGAAGATCCGGAATCCAGCCGCAATCCCGCCGACGCGGATGAAGGGAACACCGGCCATCCGACGCGTCCCATCAGCCTGCCGAACATGGAAAGCCTGGTCCCGCTCGACTCCCCGCTCGGCTGGCAGTATCGCCTGGAGCTGGTGGGCCACAAGAGCAACGACGAGTTCATGGGGCGCTATCGCTTCACCAAGGAATCCGTGATCCAGGGACTGCAGGCCGGACTGGGAATGGAGGAGTTCAAGGACCTCCTCACCTGGCTCGGCTTCGAAGGCCCCGCCCGCCAGACGTTGTTGGAATGGGCTTCCACCTACGCGTCCACCTTGTTCATGGACGCTCTCTTGCTCAAGGTCTCGGACCCGATGCGCTTCCGGGAACTGCAGGAAATCCCCCAGTTCCTGGAACTGGTGACGGAGGTCATCCCGGATTACGGATTCGTGCTCAACCGCCAGAACAAAGCGCGCGTCAAGGAACTGCTGCAGCATTTCGGCCTGGTGCCGGGCGAGGACTCGCGCCGCATCCTGGATCTTGCGCCGGTCTCCCTTTCCATGGCGGGAACCGCATGGGAATTGCCGCGGCCGGAAATCGGACCGCCCGCATACCGGGAGTCGCCGGGCTCCCTGCGCGCGCCTCCCCAGGAGCCCAAGGACAAGAACGGCCAGGCCTCCCGCGAGCAGGAGATGAAGGAGCGGATCGAAACGCTGGAATCCGCCATCGCCGGGGAAAAGAAGATAGAGTTCAGCTACGCCGCCCCCACCATGAAGCGGATCGCCCTGAAGCCGTTGCTGCTGCTGAAGCACAAGGATCCCATCAAGTTCATCGGCATCGAGCTGGACTCCGGACACCGGAACGAATACGTTCTGGAACAGGCCAAGGCTCTCAGGATCGTCGAATAGCCGCATGGAATCGCAGTCGCAGATCCCCTTCGTCCATCTCCACGCCCATTCCGAATACTCCATGCTCCAGTCCTCGGCCCGCATTTCCGGGCTGGTGAAGAAGGCGCTGGAACTCAAGCAGACGGCCATCGCCCTGACCGATCACGGCAACATGTTCGGCATGCTCGAATTCCACATGTACGCCAAGAAGGCGGGCATCAAGGCCCTGATCGGCTGCGATTTCTACGTGGCGCCGGACCGCAGGCAGAACCAGAATTATTCGCCCAACCAACCCCTGCACCATAAGCTGATCCTGATCGCGGCCACGGACGCGGGCTACAAGAACCTGATGCATATCTGCTCCGACGGATACATGGATGGTTTTTTCCAGAAACCGCGCATCGATCACGAGTCCCTGCGCGGCCGCTCCGAGGGGCTCATCTGCCTCACCTCCAACCACCAGGGCGAAGTCGGTTACTACCTGCTGAAGGGCAACGAGAAGAAGGCGCGGGAAATCCTGGACGCCTACGCCGCCTTTTTCGGCAAGGAGAACGTCTACCTGTGCCTGCAATCCCACGGCCTGCAGGACGAGGAGACGATCAACAAGCGCTTCCTGGAGCTGCACAAGGCCGAAGGCTGGAAGCTCGTGGCCGTCAACGACGTGCATTACCTGGAGCGGCCGGACGCGGAAGCGCACGAAGTGATGCTCTGCATAGAAGGCGGCCACAAGTTCAAGGACGCCAACCGCCCGCGCTTCAATTCGGATCAATACTACCTGCGCTCGGGCGCGGAGATGGCCGCCCTTTTCAAGGACTATCCCGACGCGCTCGAGAACACCGTGCGCATCGCGGAGCAGTGCAACGTCACCATCGAGTTCGGCAAGCTCCACCACCCCCAGTTCCCCATCCCGCCGGAGTTCACGGATTCGGACGCCTATCTGGCCCACCTGTCCCGCGAAGGCATGGCGAAGCGCTATCCGGACGTCACCGATCCCGACCAGTTCAAGGTCCTCCAGGATCGCATGGAGTTCGAGCTCGAAGTGATGAAGCGGATGAAGGTCGCGGGCTACATGCTCATCGTCCAGGACTTCTGCAACGCCGCCCGGCAAAGGAACATTCCCGTGGGCCCGGGCCGCGGATCCGCCGTGGGCTCCATAGTCTCCTACGCGGTGGGAATCACGGACGTCGATCCCATCCGGTACAACCTGCTGTTCGAGCGCTTCCTGAATCCCGAGCGCGTGTCCATGCCCGATATCGATACGGACTTTTCCGACAACGGCCGGCAGGAAGTGATCCAGTACGTGGTGGACAAGTACGGCACGGATTCCGTGGCCCAGATCGTCACCTATGGGCGCATGAAGGCCAAGATGGTGCTCCGCGACGTGGGCCGCGTCATGGGTTTCGAGGCCCAGCGCCTGAACCAGATCTGCAAACTCTTCCCCGCCTTCAATCCGTTCGCGGATCTGCAAACGGCCCTCAACGAATCTGCGGACCTGAAAAAGGAGATGGAGAGCGAACCCGGGCTGGAAAGCCTGAAGCTGATCGCCCTCAAGCTGGAGGGTCTGGTGCGCCAGGCCGGCATGCACGCCGCCGCCGTCATCATCGCGCCCAAAGCCATCGTCAATTTCGCCCCCCTGTTCAAGCAACCCGGTTCCGACCAGGTGATGATCCAATACGACAAAACGTATTCGGAGGACATCGGCCTGCTGAAGATGGACTTTTTGGGCCTGCGCAATCTTTCCGTGATCCAGGACTGCCTGGCCCAGGTGGAAGCCTCCACGGGCGAAAAGATCGATCCCCTCAAGCTTCCGGAAACGGATAAGCAGACCTTCCAGATGCTGGGCAAGGGCCTGACCGTGGGCGTGTTCCAGTTCGAATCCGGCGGCATGCAGGATTACCTGCGCAAGCTCAAGCCATCCGTCATCGAAGATCTCATCGCCATGAACGCCTTGTATCGCCCGGGCCCGATGGAGTTCATTCCCGATTACATCGCCCGCAAGAATGGCAATGAGAAGCCGGACTACTACCACGAGAGCCTGAAGCCCATCCTCCAGGAGACCTACGGCGTGATCGTGTACCAGGAGCAGGTGATGCAACTCGCCCAGGTCCTGGCGGGTTTCTCCCTGGGCGGCGCCGATCTGCTGCGCCGCGCCATGGCCAAAAAAGATCTGAAGAAGATGGACGACCTGAAGCCCAAGTTCGTGGGCGGCGCCAAGGATCGCGGGTATGATCCGAAGCTGGCCGAGCGGATCTGGGAAGTGCTGGTCCCGTTCTCGAGCTACGCGTTCAACAAATCCCATTCCGCCGCTTACGCCACCGTGGCCTACCAGACCGCCTATCTCAAGGCCCACTATCCGGCCCAATTCATGGCTGCGAATATGAACTCGGAAATGCACGACACCACCCGCCTGGTGGTGCTTCTCAACGATTGCAAATACCTTGGCATCGAGGTCACCTTCCCCAACATCAACGTGAGCCTGGCCAAGTATACGGAGAAGAACGGCAAAATCGTCTACGGCCTGGGCGGCATCAAGAACGTAGGCCTGGCCGCGGTGGAATTCATCGTGAAGGAACGGGACAAGAACGGACCCTTCGTCTCCATCTTCGATCTGTGCAAGCGCGTCGATTCGCAATACCTGAACCGCCGCGCTCTGGAATCCCTGGTGCTGGGCGGCGCCCTGCCCGATGACATTCCCGGCAACCGCGCCCAGCAATTCGCCGCGGTGGAAACGGCCCTGGCCTACGCCCAATCCTTCCAGCAGGATCGCGACGTCGGCCAAGTCTCCCTGTTCGACGGCGGATCCTCGGCCGGCGGCCCGTCCTCATTGGAAACGGGCGAACCGCCCCTGCCCAATGTCGACCCCTGGCCCTACAACGAAATGCTGGAAAAGGAAAAAGAGGTGCTTGGCCTCTACCTGTCCGGCCATCCCCTGGAGCCGTATCGTATCGAACTCAGGGGCTTTACCACCTGTTCGCTCGACCCCGAGCGCCTGCGCATCGCCGTCGGCGAAGTGAAGCAGGAAAAGCCGAAAGAAGGCGAACGCTACCGGGGCCCGCAAGGCGCTCCCGTGGTGCTGGGCGGAATGATCACCCGCCTCAAGACCAAGCTGTCGGCGAAGGACAACAAGACCTTCGCTTTCGCCGAGCTCGAGGACTTCGTGGGCAAAGTCGAAATAGTCCTCTGGTCGGATGTGTTCGAGGAGGTGCGGCATCTGGTGGAACTCGATTCCATGGTGCTCATCCGCGGCAACCTCACCTTCAATGAGGAACTGGCCATGTTCAAGCTGAATGCCCAGAAGGTGCTCAGCCTTCCGGAAGCGCGCGAGAAATTGACGCGCAGCGTCCATGTGCGGTTGAAGACGAAAGGGCTGCAAGAGCCCAACGTAACCCTGCTCCACGATGTCTGTTCGGAATACGTGGGGAATTGCCAACTGGTGCTGCACCTTGAGCATCAGGGGGGCGATGATCTCGCCATGGTGAGCGAAAAACTGCGCGTCACTCCTGAAAAGACCTGCACCGCGTCCCTGGCCGGCTTGGTGGGTGCGGACAACGTCTGGCTCAGCGCCAAAACCTTTTAGTCCTTTTTCCCCTTCCCAATTCCCCGAAACAGAAAAGGCCGCCCCTTGGGGCGGCCTTCACGGTCTTGGTTGGCTTTTGCATCCCGAAGCGGCCCCAACCCTGGGAGCGTACCTTCAGTAAATCGTGCACAAACAAGAACGGCCGTCCCCTTGGGGACGGCCGCTTGTACTCCTATTGGAGTGATTTATACCCTGGCATAGACCCACTCTCCCACGGCAAATGACCGTAGTACCATAGGCGCGTTGAGTCTTAACTTCTGTGTTCGGGATGGGAACAGGT
>JAQBPN010000017.1 GCA_028287505.1 Fibrobacterota bacterium
CGGTGGGATTGGGCGTATACCCCGTGCCTTCATAGGCGCCGATATCGGGGGCGGAACCGATGGTGCGCGCGCTGCCGAATTGATCGAGGGCTGAGACGCTGGAGTAGGACCCGGCCCCGGTGGAAATGGTCGCGGTCCCTGCATCAATGGCAGGAGACCCGGGCAACAACTTGAAGGCGTTGGGGTTGCCTAGGGTGGTATTGGCGAAGAGAGGATCTTTCAAGACCTTGGCCGCATCGGTCTCCCCCACCACCTCCTGGCCCGTAGTCACCAGGAAGAACAGGTTGTTGGAAACCACCCCGATTTCGTTGTTGGCATCCAGGGTATGGATGCCGTAGTTCCAATTGTAGAAGATGTTGTTGCTGATGGTGAATTTCTCATCGAGGGCGCTGAATCCCATGTAGATGCCCTTGGAGGCGCCTCCCGATCCGTAGAAAACATTGTTGATGATATTGGTGCGGTTGTCCGTATGGATCTCGATGCCGTAGACGTTCGGCTGGTAGATCACGTTGTTCATGATCAGCATGTATTCGCTGGCGGAATTGCAGGTTCCGATGGCGGTATCGTACACGTTGGCCCCGCTGTTATAGATACGGTTGCCGTCGATGGTGACGGAGTCGGCGTTATTGCGCGTATAGATGCCCAGATGGCCGTTCGCGGCCGCCCTTACATCCATTTGCCGCAAGGTGATGTCGTCGTTCAGTGCCACGGTATAATTCCAGGTCCGGCCATTTTCCGTCACGCTTCCGCTTCCGTTCAGGATGGCGCGGGAATTGTTGTCGAAGGAAACAATGTTGGCCCTGAGCACGCCGGCGTTTTTGGTGAAGGAGTTGTCGTTCGCATAGGTTCCCGGCATCACGCGCACCACCAGGGTATCGCTGGCCGTGCAATTGGTGACCGCGCTGCTGATGGTCAGCTTGGGGGTGGCGGGATTCTGGGCCTGGGCGCACGTGTTCGCGTCGCTGCCGATGGCGGAGTCCACGTACACGGTGTCCCCGAAGAAGAAGGAGCCCAGATTGGCCGTGTCGGAAGATGAGGTGGTGAAAGGACTCCACTTGCCGTTGGTGTTGCGGACGGCCAAGGCGAAGTAATAGGTGCCGGGATAAGTGGCGGGATAGGTATAGGCGGAATCGGTCTTGACCAGGTTGGCCACGTGGGTGGCGGATCCGGCGCTCGCGGCCGGGGCATTGGCGGAATCCGGGAAGGCTGTGTACTTGACCCAGAGTCCCACGGAGTCCGAGTTGGAGGAGTCGGACACGGGAGTATTCCAGGACAGGGAGATGTTGCCGGGCGCGACCGCGGTGGCGGTGAGGGTCACTTGGTTGTTGGGGCTGACGCGGTTGTTCCAGAACAGGTTGCCGGTCCGGCGCTGGGTTTCATAGTCCAATCTGATCCAGTTGGAATCCTTGGCCACGTCGTAGACGCGGACCTCGTCCAGTTTACCGTTGTAGAGCTCTCCGCCGACCTCCGTACCGCCGAGGGCGAATGCCGCCGTACCGGTAGTGACCAATGAGCCCGTGACGGTCGCATCCGAGTAGTACAAAGAACCGTTCCGGTAGACTTTATGTCCCGTCGTCTTATTGTATTGTGAAACGTAATGCTGCCAGGTCCCGTCATTGAAGGTGGGCGACCAGGTGATGGTGGTGCTGGCGCCGCCACCGCCGTCCCATCTGGTAATCATCGCCGTTGAGGCGCTGTTGACCTGCAAGGCGGTGAAATGGCCACCATGCCTGATGATGCTCTTATTCGCCGCGGCCGCCTGGGAAGTCCTGAGCCAGGCTTCCACGGTGATATCGTCGGTGATGTTCTTTAGGCTGTTGCCGTTGCCGAAGGTAGCGTACTGAGCCGTACCGCTGAAGGAACGGCCGGAGGAAGACACGCCCTCTCCGTCTATGGATCCCTGGTTGGTCCCGTTGTTCGCGTTGATGGTGATGTCGTTCAGGGTATTGTTCAAATGCCAGGTGGAGGCGAAACCGTTGGCCGTGTCGAATACGCAGCTGGCGCATTGGCCGTCCGCCACCGTGGCGACGGAAGACTGCTGATAATACATGGTGATGAAATCATGATCGCTGTTGCCGTCCACCTTGGGGACCCTGACCCAGATTTCCGCCGAATCCGGCGACGTGGCCGTGCTCCATCTTTCCACCTGGTAATTGAGCCAGGTCTTGCCGTCCCCGTCCAGGAACCGGATATCGGGCGCGCCGCCCTGCACCAGGCTCAACAGGCCTCCATCCGCATCCGTGAAACGCACCAGGACCGGGTAATCGGTAACGTCGTTCAGGACATTGGCGCCGGTCTTGGTGGTGTTGAAGACGTACTTCTTGGACTTCTGGAAATCCGCTATGGAGGGATTGAAGAGCGGTGCGGCGTCGCGCCGTTGGTTCTGGTAGGAGAGCTTTATCCAGTTGGAATCGCGGACCACGGTGGTGACGCTGAACTCGTCCAAAGTGCCCGGAGAATAACCGCCTCCCCAGAGGTTATGCGCCAGATACATGTCGCCCGTTCCCGCATAGGCGCCATTGGCGGTGCCGCTGATATCAAGAGTCCCGTTGATATAGAGCTTCCTTGCTTTGGTGGCCAGATCGAACGTTCCGGTCAAATACTGCCATGTCCCGGTGGTAGCATAGGTATTTGTGCTGTTCAAATCATCCGAATAGAAACCCAAGGTCAGAACGTTGGTGCTGCGGAATCCGAAGTGCAGGCCATTGTCAGTGGCTCCGGTGCCCTGAGTGATGACATATTGATCCGTGCCCGCGCTGGTGCGGTTGAACCACCCGCTCAGGGTGAAGCTCTTGTTGTTGATCGCTACCGCCGTGCCGGAGGAGGGTACGTTGATGTACTGCGAGGAGCCGTTGAAGGTCTGGCCCTGGGCGCTCAAAGCGCTCACCTGGGTGCCGGCGACCATGTTCACGCCGGTGCCGTTCGAACCATTCCCCGTCGCATCGACATAGTTCGCGGCAGTGTTGTTGCCTGCCTGGTTCAAATGCCATGCCGCGGCGAAGCCGTTGGACGGAGAGAACACGCAGGAGGCGCACTGGCCGTCGGGCATGTTCCCGCTGACGCTCGCGGCCTGCTGATAGTACATCGTGATCGTATTCGAAGTGCTGTTGCCGTAAATCCGGGGCACCTTCACCCACACCTCGGCGCTGTCCACGCCCGCGGTCGGATCCCAGCGTTCGATCTGATAGTCCAGCCAGGTCACCCCGTCTCCGTCCAAAAAGCGGATGTCCTGTCCGGCCGATTGGGTCAAGTCGGTGATGGGAGTGGCCGTCCCCACGGCATTGCCCGAGATGCGCAGGAGCAACGGAAAGTTGTAGACGTCCCCGGCGATATTGGCCCCGGAGGCGCTAGTGTTCAGCTTGAACACCTTGGACTTCTGGAAAGAGGCGGTTGTGAAAGTGGTGGTGGAGAACAGCGTGCCGCCCGCTTTCTGGTTCTCATAGGACAGTTTGATGAAGTCCGCGGAGAGGGCGCTGGCCGCCATGGCCACTTCGTTGACGTTTCCCTGGAAGCGGGAGCCGATATTGTCCCCTCCAGCCGTGAACGGAATGGCGTTGTCCAAGGTTCCCAACGCATGCGCGGTGGTTCCCCGGGTCGCGCCGTCGACGAATAGCTCCACCGCGGCGGCGGTCTTCTTGCCGACCAGGAAATGCCAAGCCCCGTCATTCAAGGCGGAGGCGCTGAGCGGGGATTTGATCTGGGTATTGTTGCTCCAGATTTCGAAATAAGCCTTGCCCCCGCCGGCCCCCGCCTGGTCAAAGATCATCCCGTAGCCATATCGGGCGGACACGTTGTTTTCCTTGCCGAAGGGCGTGACCCACGTGGACGCCGCAGGGGTATAGGAAGTCTTGGCCCAACCCATGATCGTGAAATCCCCGGTGCCCACGTCCAGTTCCCCTCCCGCCGGATCGTTTACGTACGCATAGCTGCCCGTGGACCCGGTGGACCCGTCGAAGTAAGGGGCCAAAGGCGTGGTCAATCCCGCGGAGAGCGCCACATCATTGGTATAGCTGAGATGGTTCTTGTATTTGGTCGCGTCCGTCCCCTTGTTCTCGTTGCTGCCGTTCAGATGGTAGGCGCAGCGATAGGCGCTGAACACGGAATCGGATACGTCGTAGGGACTGGCGGTGCAGGTGGCGCAGCCATAGTAGAGGGTGATGAAGTCGGCCAGGGAATTGCCGTCCACCTGGGGGACCCGCACCCAGACCCTGCCGATGCCGTTGGCCTTGTCCCATTCCACCACATCGTGATAGAGGTAGGTGCCGTCCTTGTCGACGAACTGGATGTCGTTGCCGCTGTTCGTGGTCACGGAAAAATCGAAGTTGGAGGAAGAGAGATTCACCAGGATGGGGATGCCGGTGACGTTGGTCGCCACATTGGCGCCGGTGGCGGTGGTGTTGAAATTGAAGCGGACCGACTTGGCGAAATCGAAGGGGCGGGACCCGAGGGAAACCACGGTCGATCCGGATTTCTGGGACTCGTAACTGAGCTTGATCCAATCCGCGCTCCGCAATGTGGTGGATACTTCCGGTTCATCCTCGTCCCCGACCCAGGGAAAAGTCACGGTGCTCATTTTTCCGAACGTCCAGGCGGCGGTATTGCCGAAATCCGTGCGGACGGTCCCGGAAACCACCTGCACGCCATTGTTGTAGAGAACCGCCGTGCCGGCGGTCCGATTGACTACCGCGGTGAGATGATACCAGGAACCAGCGAACGCCACCTGTCCGCTCGCGGAAACGGTGCTGGCGGAGGCCGCTCCGTTCCCGGTCTCGAAGTGGATGGTCCCGTTTGTCGTGGCGCTGGAATTCACGAAGAAACGGAACCCGTTTGAATTCGCGCCGTTGTTTCCATTGGAGCATATCGTGATGATGTCCGAGGGAGTGCCGGGCTTGACCCAGGCCGAAACCGTGAAGGTCCCACCCAGGCTCAGGGCCGGAGAAGTCATGTAGGCGGAACTGAAGGTCCGGCCGCCGGCTATATTGGCGGCGCTTTGGTTTGTCGTTGAGGAATTGACAAGGGTATTCCCGTAACTGGTAGCATCGCTGAAGCTTCCGTTGTGCAAATGCCAGGCGCCCAGGAAACCGTTGCCGGCCTGGAAAACGGAAGCCGCGGACGACAACGATGTGGCCGTCGCTTTGCCCCAATACATTTTGAACCATTGGGAATTGTTATTGGCCTTTATGGCCGGCATCAGGACCCAGACGTCCGCCAGTTTGTTGGTGGCGTCGAATCGCTCGATTTCATACGGCAGCAAGGCTCCGGTGCTGTCCGTAAACCGCAAATCCCCGCCGTCGCTCTTGGCCTGGGTGAAATCGAAATTGCCCTGGGTCAAGCGGACCAGGAGCGGGAAGCTGGTCTGATCGGCGGTGATGTTGGCGCCCGAGGCGGTGGTATTGACGTACACCTTGGACGAATAACTCCATGTGGACAAGGCCGAGTTGGAATAGCTGAGGATGGCGCTGTTCTGCTTCTGGTTGTAATAGGAGAACTTGATCCAATCCGCGCTTTGCTCGCTATGGTTGATGCGGACCTCATCGAGCGTGCCGTTGAAATAAAAGCTGGTCGGGACCGGCGTCCATGATCCGCCGATATTGTCGTAACCGGCGCGCCAGTAGCCCGTGGTGTTTTCCGCCGTGGTGATGGATGCATTGGATGCGACTTCGATCCCGTCCACGTAGAGAAATTCCCCCGAAGCCCCGAAACGGGAGGTCACCAGATGCCAGGCGCCGTCATTGTAGGCCGAAGTGGAAGAGACGGTCCTGATCGCACCGTTGTAGACGCCGAAGTTCAGTTTTCCGGTATTGTCCATCCAGGTATGCCGGTCGTAATTGCCGCTCCCGCCCGTCTGGGAGCTTCCGAAGCCGATCAGCTTGCCGCCCGAGGTGGTGGTGGTCTTGAACCAGCAACTGGTGGTAAAGGTGCCAGGATTGGAATAGGATACCGAGGAAGTGAGGAATTTCGAACTTCCATCGAGCTTGTATCCGTAGCCGATGATTGCCGTGGAGGTATCTCCGTTCGCCACCCCTTGGCCCGTGGCGGTATTGCCGGTCGCCGAGGCGTCGGAAAAGGAGGGTTGCGCGCCGCTCTGGTTCAAATGCCAGACGCCTTTCCAGTTCATGCCGGAGTTGAATACGGCGGAACCGCTGGAGAGGGCGGTGGCGGCGCTGTTGCCCCAATACATGTCGATATAATCGCGATCGCTGTTCGCGTCGATTTGCGGCACCATGACCCAGATTTCCGCTTTCTTCAGGGTGGCGTCCCAGCGGCCGATTTCATAGGACAGGATGTTCCCGTCCGGATCGGCGAAGCGGATGTCCTTACCTGCGGGATCCGCTTGCGGGAATATGAAGTTGTTGGAATCCAGGCGCACCAGCAATGGGAAATTGGTCAGGTTGTTGGTGATGTTGGCGCCCGTGGCCGTGGTGTTGAAATTGATTTGGGAGGTATAAGTCCAGGCGGAGAAATCCGTGGTAGGGAAGTTCCAATCCAGGTTGCCGCCCTGGTTGATGCTGTTGGTGGCCACGCCCGTGCTGGTGGAGGCGGAAGCGTTGCTGTTGGCCACATAGGCGTAGCTGGCGGTCAGGGCGCCCGTGGAAGTTATCGTCCAGGCGGTAGCGGGATTGGCATCCAACAGGCTGCCGGCGGTACCCGCGAAACTGGACGAGCCGGCCACGGTCAAGGTGCGCCCGCCCAGGTTGGCGAAGGAAGCGGAGGTTCCATTGGTCACGGCGAAATTGCCGCTATTGTTGGTGGTGAGATTCTGGCCGTTGAAATCCAGGGTGCCCCCGGACAAGGTGAACGCGCGCGCGATCAGGGGATTGGTGGAAAGTTGCAATGTTCCGGCGCCGGCCTTGGTGACGGCGGGATGGGTGCTGCCGGATTTGGGTGTGAACACCTGGGTGCCGGTGGCGGCCGAGAAGGTCAAGCTGGAACCGGCGCTCACATTGAGGGTTCCCAGGCCGGAGAAATCGGCTTTGCCCGTATTGATCGTCAGGCCGCTGGTCCCCACCGTCATGGTGCCGCTGCCGGAGGTGGCGATGGAAGCGACGGTATGGCTCAGGCCAGTGCCCCAATCGAGGGTTCCGCCGCTTTGGGTCACGTCGCCCCCGGTGAATCCGTTGGTCGCGATCTGAAGAGTGCCTGCCCCGGATTTGCTCAGGGAATCATAAGTGGCGCCGGATTTGGGCGTGAACACCTGGGTTCCGGAGGCGGCGGTGAAAAAGAGGCCGCCGCCGTTCGTCGTCAGCGTCATGCCGGAAACAAAGGTGGCATTCCCGGCGTTCAGGGTCATGTTCCAGCCGCCGAGATCGAAGGTACCGGTATAATTGGTGAAGTCGATGCTCCTTTCCAATAAATCTCCGCCCCCTTGCGAATTGGCGTCCGAAGCGGCTCCGGTTCCGTTGAAGGATAGGTCGTTGTCCGTTGCGCTCATGTAGTTGCCACCCCCCTCCAAATCATCGAAAGCCACTGACATGGTAGTGCCGGTATTATGGGAACAGACGAAGAGCCCCACTTGCGAGGCTGTCCCGCCGGCGATGCCTGCCGGAACCACGGTGGAGTTGGATTGGGTCCAGGCGTTGCTTTGGCTGGTACGGTAATATCCCGATACGTTGTTGCCGTTCCGGACCAGGCGGATCCAACATGGAAAGGTCAGGACGCCGCCGCCGGTGCCGCCGGGGTCGATCTGGCCCGTCGGCGCGGCCACGTCCGCTTGGAAGGAAAAGTTGTTGCCCGGGGTCACGGCCATGAACGCATAGCCGCCGCTGGTCAGGTTGGAAAAGTCGTTGGCCATGATCAGGCCTGCCTTGCCCCAGACGTCGGAATTGGATTGGGCCGTGATCTTGACGGTGACGTCGAAAACGTCTCCCGTAGTCGTCAGGTCCGTCCGGTAAAAGGTCACGAATTCGTTGGAAGCCCCATAGACATCCGCGCCCCTCGCCGACATCAACAGCTGGCCGCCGGACAGCGCATAGGATCCGGTTGCGTCACTGTTGTCCAGATCCTTCCAGATCCAGCCCGCGTTCAGGGTCTGGCTTTCGAACTTGTCGCTCTGCGAAGTTTCGGGCCGGTATCCGGTACCGTCCGCATTGGAGGTCCAATTGTAGATGCGATTGATATTGAGGCTGGTGTTGATGACATCGTTACGATTCCAGTAGAAGGTCCCTTGCTTGATGGTCCAACTGGAATTGCTTCCCGCGTCCGTGGTCTTGAAGGCCAGGCCCGCCGTGCCGCTGGCATTGCAATTCCCCAGGTTTCCGTAGTCGACGGTGAGACGGCCCGTGGTGTTCAAGGTCCAGGCGCTTCCCGGATTCAGATTCACCAGGCTCCCGTTCGAACCGGTGATGCTCGTGTTCCCGACCACCGTAACCGTCCGGCCTCCCAGATTGGCGAAGCTGGACGTCCCGCCGTTCCAGATCTGGAAGTCGCCGCGATTGGTGCCGCTGGCCGCCGTAGTGACGTTCAGGGAATTGAAATCGAAGGTGCCGGCGCCTTGGAAAAAACCGAGGGTAGTCAAGGCATTGGTGGACAGCTGCAAAGTGCCCGCCCCTGAATGCAGGATGTTTGGCATGGTCTGGCCGCTGCGCGGGACGAAGGTCTGGGTGCCGCTGGGCGCGGCGAAATCGATCCACCCGTCTTGGGCGGTGACGGTGCCAGCCGCCATGTTGAGGGAAGTGCCGGTTCCGGTGATGGTGAGTTTTCCCGCGAACAGGGATCGCTTGGGGATGATTTCCTTTATCTGTGAAGTAGCGCTGGACCAACGCAGCTTTTCGGAAGCGTTGCCGGCCGATTCCGTATAGGAAAGGTGGATCGCGTAGCGCACGCCGGCGGTCAGGGAGATGGTGGAACTGGTCCGCTCCCCGCAGCAGGTCCCATAGGTGTCGATGATAAGGACGTTGTTCACCCATAAGCGGGCGCCGTCGTCATGGTCCGAGTAAAAGGTGTAGGTGTCCGTATAACTCGGCACTACGAAGCCTTCCCAACTCGCGGAGAAATTGTCGGTCGAGGCGATACCGGCATCGGGGGATCCGCCTCCCCAATCGAAATTCACGGCGGTATCCACGCGGGCCACGGAAGTACCGGTAAGGCTGGCGTTCGAATAGTAGGTCCCGAACAGGCCATTCTGGCCTCCCATTTTGAGGGTCCCGGTGTAGCCGGTGAAGTCCAGGCTGTTGGCGGAGATATCCGCCGAGCCCAGCGTGGCGTTTGCATCCGCATTGGCGCCCGAGCCGTTCAGGGAAAGATCGAATCCGGAGTTGATGGGTCCGCCCCCGGCGAAATCGTCGAAAACGACCGTGCAGGTGGTGGTCGTATTATGCGCTGTCGCATACAAGGCCACATCCTGCCTCATGCGGGTGTTCTGCGACGTCTGCGCCGTGCCTATCTGGGTCCAGGCGTTTCCCACCGCGGTCTTATAGTAGGCGGTGACATTAAGTCCGTTCTTGGCGACGGCCAGCCAGATGGGATAGCCCAAGCCGCTGCCGGCCGTCGCGAAATTATCCAACTGACCCTGGGTGCCGGTTTGATCATACACGAATTGAACGACCCCGCCCGGCGTCATGCCGAGTTCGAAAAACCCGCCATCGGACAGGTTGGTCATGTCATTGGCGATCAGGAAACCGGCATTGGCGCTGGAGGAGGTATTGGTCTGGCTTTCGATTTTGACCGAGGCGAAAAAATTGCCGTGTATATCGCTACGGTACAGGAAAACGCCTTCATTGGTAGTCCCATATACATCGGTGCCGCGGGACTTGATGCTCATTTTGCCGCTGTTGGTGGTGACGTCCGCCGAGCCCACAGCCGAGTTGTCCTGATCGATGTAGTGCCAAACCGGATCCATGGTTCCGCTGGTGAAATCATCGTCATTGCTGGACGGGGCGAAAGCGCCCGTGCCATTTGCATTCACCGTCCAATTGTAGGACCTCGAAAAATCCTTATCGTTGGTCAGGACGCTGTTGTGGTTCCAGTAATAGGTGGCTCCCAGGGATTGGGAAGCGAGGAATGCAATGGCGATACAGAGGAGGAAAAGTCCCCTGTATAGGAAACGGGATGTAGCACCTTGCAGGCGCATCTCGTCCATTTGCGAATCCAACCCGGCTGGAATCCTGCCAAATCGGCAAGACCGGCTTCCGGGACCCTCGTCTGATTCTACTTGGTGGAGACGCGGCGTTTTAAGTGACGGGGGTCACCGGCGGGTAAAAGTATTGGGGAGGTTTGAACCTTTTGGGTTTTACTTCAAGTTCAGGCGCATGCTCACCGGGAATACCGGTCGAGCGGCCCGCGTGCCGGGGCTGGGCGCCCCTCAAGCGGCGGAAGGTAATCTCAGGGCGTGGGCTGGACCAGAGTTCCGGTCCAATCGCGGATGGCCACGGTATGGTCCGAATACAGATCGATGAAGCCCAGGGTGTCCACGGCGCCGGCGGCTGTGCCGGGATGCAGGATGGGGCCGCTCAAGATCTTGCCCAGGGAAGGATTGCCGCCCCAAATCGGAAAGAGGTCGACCACTTTGAAGGGCCGGGCCTTGGCCAGATCCATTTTGAAGGAATAGCCGTTCTGCCAGGAAAGCTGCAGGCTGGCGCTGCGGACGTTGACCGTGGAATCCCCGTAGATGACCATGGCATCCACGTCATAGGAGTCGATGTTGATCTTCATGCCGTTGTTGAGGAGCATGCGGCCGGTGGCGTGGGTCAGGTAGTTCGGAAGCGTGTTGTCGTCCAGGATCTGGATGTCGATCTTTTCCCAGACCTCGCCGCTGGCGTCGTTGATCATGTGCCGGGCATGGGTCTCCCGCGTCGTGGGATTCTGCCAATCGCAATGCGGCAGGTTCTTGGAATCGTAGTAGGAAATGGTATCCAGGCCGTAGATGGTGTTGTCGCTGAAACGGAGTCCGGCGATCTCGCTGATGCCCGTGCAAGCCTGGGCGGCGGCGGCCTTGGAAAAGGAACCGAGGGGAGGAACGATCTTGGGTTGCACGCTGTACCGCGTTCCCATGGGCATGGGCAATTGCCGCATCTTGTTGGCCAATTCGATCAGGGTGGGCTTGTACTTGTTGGGGAAATCGTCCCAACCGCCGATGCCGGTGTGGGTGCCGTTCTTGAGGGAATCGTTCTTCGCCACCGCCAACCGGAGCGAATCGTTCACGCGCTGGAGGGAGTCCAGCTTTTGCGCCAGCAGGATCGAGTCCAGCACATAGACGATTTTGGTCGAATCGTTGCCCGTGGTCTTTCCGTTTCCGACGGTGGATTGCTCTTCGGTGGAAAAACAACCGGCGAACATCGCCATGCCCAGGAGCGCCGAAAGAAGCTTGAACCGCATGTGAACATCCCCTAAACGAACGTGAGGCCAATCTGGTTACAAAACTAAGTACGCGTCCCTATGATAAAGGACGGAAACCGGTCCGTCTTTGCATTTGGTTACGCCAATCTGGCGTTTCCATTGAATTTT
Organism: Fibrobacterota bacterium; assembly: GCA_028287505.1. Taxonomy (GTDB): domain Bacteria; phylum Fibrobacterota; class Fibrobacteria; order UBA11236; family UBA11236; genus Chersky-265. The sequence continues at coordinate 11,443 of JAQBPN010000017.1, forward strand.
GCGGAAAAACGGCCTTTTTTCGACCGCCAATTCCGAGGCATAAATGGTTACGCTTCCTTGGCCGGGGACGCCGCGGGACCCGTGGTCCGGGGCCGTCTGCCGCCTCCGCGGGGCAGCACCTGGATATTGAAAAGCACCACCCGGTCGGCTTGCTTGTCCTCCCGCACCAGGCGGAGGATCTCCTCCCGCATCTTCTCCACCTGCTTCAGGATGGCCTTGTAGGTATCCTCGCCCACCGTGAGGAGCGCGGAAGAGACGTGCCGCTCGGAGGCGGGGACGGAGTTGATGTGGAAAATCGATTGGGACAGCCATGCCTGTTGCAGGCGCACCAGGGCATCCCGCATTTCCTCGGGCGGCTCCAGGAAGGAATGGGTGACCTGATACTTGCCGTCCCTGTCCTGGCTCGCCAAGCCCCATTCGCACAGGTCCCGGACATACCGTTTCACGGAAGCCGCCTGCATGGGAGGGCGCAGGAAATCGCCCAGCACCTGGTAGTTGCCGCGGAAGTCGCAAGCCTCGATGGCGGCGCGCACCAGGGGGTAGTTGAAGTCCAGGTAATACTTGGATTGGCTCTGGTTGAGGCGGCGGAAGAAATGCCGGTTGCGCCGCAGTTCCAGTTTTTGATGGGCCTCTTCCCGTTCGCCCAGATCCTTGGCTTCCGTATAGGCCACCAGCACGCGCAGGAATTCGGTCTCATTGGTTTCCAACGACAATCCCTGACCCATCCTATCGATGGCGGCGGCGCTGAGTTTCCGCCGGCCCTGGATCACTTCATTGAAGAATCCCGGGTTGGCGAATCCCGCGGTGCGCGCCAGTTTGCGTTGGGAAAAGGCGGCGTCCTTGGATTGCAGCCAATGGAACCGGTCCTTCAGGAAAGTCCGGTAATCCACGTACTGGTAAATGTTGGTTTCGGGACCGGGAGGCCCGGCCGGCTTTTCGCTATCGGATTTATCCATACTCGGCATCCATCGTCCAAACGCGGCCCGCCACGGTTCCCGATGGAATGCCGGAGCGGGCTTCAATCCGAGTACAATGTAAATCCTATCACGATGCAATCCGAACGGGGAACGGCCCGGCGGACGCTTCACGCCGCCCAAAAATCCTAAGCAACCCCGGATTCTCTAGTCCCGCATGGCGCCAAAGCGGCGGCCCAGGCGCGCTCGGAGCGGGCGACGGCTTCCCTGGCGGCCGCGGCATCGGCATCCAGGCGCGCCAGGTATTCGCAACTCGATTCCAATTCGCGCCGGCGCGCCCGCAACACTCCCTGGGAAAGACCCGGGGTCCCGGATACCGGTCCATCTTCTTTGTGCCGGAGCGCGGCCCGGAAGGCGGACGCGGCCGCCATCAGGAGTTCCATTTCATTGCGGGCCGCTTCCAGGGCCCGGAAAATATCCTGCATGTTGATTCCCCACTGGAGGATTCCCATCAACCTGGAAATCCCGACCGGCCGATAAACTATTTCCAGAACCTCGCGGCTGACAAATCGGTACCCGCGCGGACACCGGACCGGAGGCTTGCCGGCGCCCCTCCCGGGCTTTTTTCGGGGGTCCGGAATCGCATGCGTAACCACTCCGACCCGTTGATTCCCGGATTTTTCGCTCCCGGCGCCGCCGGCATCCTGAAATCCCGATACCGCCATCGCATCCCCGTAACCAACCGGTTTCGGCGGGCCCGGGCCTCGGCCTTCAGATCCAGGGCGCGTCTTATCTTTCGATTCCATAGGGCACAGGCAGCAATCCAACCCCATCTCAGGAAAGTCGCAGCATGAATACTCTTCTTACCGAACCGGACATCTTCCGCTATGAGGACTACCGGAGGTTTCTCCAGGACCGTTTCGCGGAACTGCAATCCCGGGACCCGGGCTTTTCCCAACGCGGCCTTGCGCGCAAAGCCGGCATCGCCAACCCCGGCTTCTACAACGAAGTCATCAAAGGACGGCGCAGGCTCAGTCCCGCCGCGGCGATCAAGATGTGCAACGGCCTGAATCTGTCCCGGGAAGAGTCCGAGTATTTTTCCGCCCTGGTGGAATACGGTGAAATACGCGAGCCCGACGCCAGGCTTTCCGCGGGCCAACGCCTGATGAACCTCAGGAACCAAAGGTTGGTTCAAGCGTTCGAAGAGACGCAGCTGCCTTAATAAACCATTTTCCGGACACTGCGGCCCGCCGGCGCATTCAGGAAAAGGAAATAGATTCCGGGTTTGCGGATTTCCCCAAGACTGAACCGGGTCCGCCCTGACCCATTGCGCACGGCCACAAGCCTTCCCGCCACGTCGCGGACTTCCAGGCGGAATGCGCCTGCCGCGGAAATCTCCACGACCGCACCGCGCGCTTCCAGAAGGTCCGGCGCCGGTGCGACCGGATTCCATCCGGCCGGATCGCTTCCGGGATGCATGGAAACGGGAACCGGTTTTTCCAGCTTGGGCTCGGCGGGGCGGCACGTTCCCGTATACTCGATGCGGATGATGCCGGTCTCGGCGCTGACGGTGCGATAACCCGCATAGTTGTTGACGTACAGGGCCCCGTCCGGTCCTTGCTGGATATCCAGGGGTTTGTAGAGCGTGACGCCTTTGAGCACCTGCTCCGTGGCCGTAATGGCTTTGCCGTCCGCGCTGAGGGTGGCCAGGGTGACGGGATTCTTGGCGTTGGGATTGAAATCGGTGAAGAACCATTTCCGATGGAAGTGGGGCGGGAATTTCACGGAGGAGTTGAGGTCCCCGTCATAGCGGTAGATGGGCCCCGTGACCGCGCAGCCGCGGGGATACGGGTAGATGGCGGGAACCGCGGGAGGCAAAGTGTCCAGCCCGGTATGCGGCACGCCCGCCCAATCCATGCCCGCGGGGATGATGGGCTTGGACGCATTGACGCCTTTTTTCAGCACCTTGTTGGCCCCGGCGAAAAACGGGTAGCCGAAGTTCCCGGGCGCGACCGCCAGGTTCTGTTCTTCGGTGTTGTCCGGAGCCCCGGCCGCATTGAGCGGATCGCCATCGGCGGTCTGGTCATCCGGACCCACGTCCCCGAAGGCGGCCCAGCGGCGCACGGGATCAAGGGTCAGGGTATAGGGATTGCGGGCGCCCATCACGTAGATCTCGGGCCGCGTGCGGCCGGCCGGGAACTTCCCTTCCGGGAACAGGTTGCCTTCCGGGATGGAATAAGAGCCGTCCGGTTTGGGGTGGATGCGCAGGATCTTGCCCCGCAGATCGGTGGTATTCGATGAACTCCACACCGGGAATTCCGTGGCGGCATTGATATAGTTGTTGCCCACCGTGATCCAGAGATCGCCGTAGGCATCGAATTGCAGGGCGCCGCCGGGATGCGTGGTGACGAGTTTCTCAGGGATTTTCAATACCACCTTTTCCGAAGCCATGTCCAGGGTCTGGTTGGCATTGTCCAGGGTGAACCGGGAAATCCGCCAGCTGATTTCCCCCGGGCCGTTGAAGGAGTAGTAGAGATAGAGCCAGTGATTGGACTTGAAGGCCGGATCCAGGGCGATGCCGAGCAGGCCGTCGGAAGTCTGGCCCGCGGTCACCAGGTTGAAGGTGGCCAGGGTGACCACCTTTTTCTGCTTCGAGTCGAACTTCCGCAACAGGCCGTTGCGTTCGGTGAAATAGACGTCCACCTTGTCCTTGGCATCCTCGCCCGGACCGGCCAGCAGATCGAACGCCATCTTCATGGGCTCGTTAACCTTGTCCACCGCGCGCGTGGCGATGGGTGTGACCTTGAAATCCGCATCGGTCACGTCCGCGCACCCGGGCCATCCCAGGGCGAAAGTGGCGGAAGGAGCCAGACAGGCGGCGGCGAGCAAGAGGCATGTGGGAATGGCGTGCATGATCAACTTCCTATTCAGGGGCCAAGACAGGAGCTAAGACAGGGACCACAAGCGTCCGCAAGCGACCGGTGAGATCGAATGCTTCCGTCCGCTTTTCAATGTCATCGGGATGCTTCAGGATGAGCGGAGAACGATCCCGGAAAAGAGTGTACCGGTAATACCCGCGCTCCCCTCCCCTATCCGGTTTCCGGTGCGCCAGGGCCGTGACGGACAAGGAGTCCACAATGGACGGATCGATGCCGTGGAGCAGCTTCATCTGGGCCCAGTAGAGATTCCTGGGCGATATGGCATCATTGGGAATACGCTCTACGAAAGGATTTTTTCCCAGGGGAGGAGCCGTCCTCAGGTTTTCCCGGCCCACCGCGATGAAGTTGTTGTTTTCCGAGGAGACATCCGGATCCGAGCCGGTGGATTTTTTCCCTTGGATGTTCCAGAACGTCTCGTTCAGGAAAACCCGGGGAGGCGCGGTGGCGCCGCTGGAGTTGTAGATGTCGGAGCCTTCTCCGGCGTCGATATCCGTCCACAGGTTGTGATCCGTCCGCCTCAGGCTGCTGGTATGGTGATCGAAGCGGGCGTCCGGCAGTTTGCCCTGGGAAAACACGTTGTAGCTGGCCCTTCCGGGCGCGGCCGGGGGCTCCACGGAAAGATGGTGGAAGTAGTTGCGGGTGAACTCGAAATTGTGGAAAAGGTTGTAGCTGGCATAACAGTTGACGCCATGATGGCCGCTGACGCTTTGCCCCTTTTCTCCCCCCGTGGGAATGGTTTGCGTTTCCCGCACGCCCAGGAACGCCAGCTTGAAGTTCAGGCAACTGACCTGCTGCGCGTCCCGCAGATAGATCCCCAGGTCGGCATTGAGAAGGGTGATATTGCGCAGCCAGGCGTCCTTGACCCCCGCCGCGAAGCCGATGCCGTTGTATCCGCGTTCGTGCCAATTATGGCCCACGTAGATGCTGTCCGGGAAACGCACGGTCAGGTTTTCGATGCCCACCTCGGAAATGTTTCCCGTGAACAAAAGCATTGCGCCTTCCCAGGACCAGGAACTCTGGGATCCGTTGTACTTGGGATAAAGCTCCTCAAGCCCCCGCTTGAAAAAGAGCACGGTGCCGTCCCGGCTTTCGCCCCGCAGGCAGATGCCGCTCTTGCCAATCTGAAGGCTATCGTTCAGGACATAGATGCCCTTGGGCAGGAACACCGTACCGTTGGGGGCGCATTGCCGGATGGCCTTCTGGATGAACGGCCGGTCGTCGCTGACGCCATCCCCTTTGGCGCCCAGGGTCTTGATGTTCACGCTGACCGGAAACGCGGGAATCGGTTCCCGGCCCTTCCGATAGCCTGCGTTGGTGTAGTCGGCGATGCGGGTCTTGTCCCACTTTTCGCCGTTGACTCCCCACAGGCTTGAGGTTTGCGGTTGGGCGAAGACGGGCATTGACGCGAAAACGCTAAGACATAAAATCGATGTACATATGGTGCCGGCGAAGCGCGTCATCCTACCCCCTTTGACGCTTTATCGAGTATCAGCAACAGTAGTGACGCCGGGCCCGTTTTTATTGGAATAAAGAGGGGAAGTGATTGGATTTATTGCGGTTGGAGAAAGTGCCCCGGGGACGGGGCCCGGGAACAGCGCGGCGAGCAGGATGGACCGGAGTGGGCGTCGGGTATCGGCGGCGTCGAAAAGGCCTACTGTCCGCGAACAAACCCGGGTAGGCCGGCCCCGGAATGGCGCCGCCAATGCATGCAAAAAGAGCGATGGGAATGTTAGAATCAATCAGTGATATTCCCAGCGATGTCCATGGGCCTGAAAGCCGCGATCCCGGGCCACCGGCATGCAAGCAAAGGGATGACCCTGTTGGAAATCCTGATCGCCCTGGTTGTAGCCGGCGTGCTGACCGGGGCCGGAGCCATGGCCCTCTCCAGGTTCGGCTCCCGCAACCGCATCCGGGCGGAAGCGGAAAAGGTGGTCGACACTCTCTGGGAACTCCGGTCCGATGCTACCACCGGCATGCGGAATCCCTGCATGGATTTTCCCGCCCCGGATTCGGTCCGGATCTACGGCGATACCAGCGCCATACCGGACGGCTATGGCTCCGGCGACCGCCCCCTGGGAGGTTTCCGGTTCAAAGGCGGCGTGCACGCGCTGGACATATCGGGAGGACAAGGCGCCTTCCACGCCGTCTGCTTCGAGACCCGTGGCACGATGGGCTCCGCGGGCGCGGCCCTGCTCCTCTCCCTCGGATTGGCCCCGGGAGACCCCGACGGCAAACGCGTGCGTTTGCTCCCTTCCACCGGAATCGCCAAGGTGTTATGAACGGCAACGCGCATACAGGCGGACAAAAAGGGTTTTCCCTGGTTGAACTGCTTATCGCCTCCCTGGTCGGCTTCCTGGCAATGGCGGGCATCATGTATCTCTACAAGACCCAGCACAAGAACATGATGGTGCAAGGCGGCGCGTCGGAGATGCGCATGAACGGCCAATACACCCTGAACGAATCCCTGTATTATCTGGCGCATACGGGCTTGGGTCTGCCGCCCAATTTCAGGAACCTGGCCGTGTCCTCCGGGGACCTGGTGATCCGCATGAACACGTCCAAGAAATCCTCCCCGGCCTCGATGGATCCCTCCAGTAACGTCTCGGTGACGGTATACCGCATTCCCCGCGCGGACATGCCCGTTTTTTCGGGCAGGGCATTCGCCGCCGCCATGGTCGGGAGCGGATTCCTGGAGGCCGCCATCCTCAGCGTGGATCCCCAGCCGGGCGACCCGTCCGGGGCCTTGGTTTCCCTGGCGGCAGGCAAGAGCGGATTCTCCCCGGCCACCACTCTTTATCCGGTGGAACGGATCCGGTTGCATCGTTGCACGGGGGCGGGAGCGGATACCGCGGAAGGCGACTTCCGGGTGTTGCAGGAGAATCCCGGAAAGCGGGCGGGGCTGGTCCAGGATTCCCTGACCCTGGCGGAAGGCATCGAATCCCTATCCTACAGGTATTTTCTCATCAACCGCGATAGCGTAGCGGCCCTGCCGTCCAGCCTGGATTCCCTGCAGCGGATCAGGATCATCGTGGTGGCGAAATCCCCCGTCAAGGACCGGAATGTCTCCGGGGACGGGTATCGGCGCGATACCCTGACGGCCAAGGTCGCCTACCGCCGCAGCCTCTGAACCGGGATCGGAGCCGGGTTTTTCCGCCTGGGTCAGGCGGCCATCTGGCGCGCCTTCACCAATGTCTTCAGGTATTCCGCGCCCCATTCCCGCATCTGGATGAGAATGGGCTTGAGGGTGAGCCCTTACCGGGGGGCGCGGAATCCAGGTAACTTACGTGTTACCATACGACGGCCCTCGGCATCCACCCGCGGACCCGAGGATGGCTGCGCCGGCCCTGCTTGCGGTCGGCGCATCCCAGTGACGACTTGCGAGGTGTTGAACATATCGCTTCCCGTGGAAACCTTGCGGGAATCCGTCGCCTTGGCGTAGAAGTCCGTTTTCCTGGAAGAAAGGGAATCGGGAAGGATGGCCGTGTAGACGCCTTGGGCTCCGGCCACGGCGGTCACGGAATCCCATTGGCGGGATTGCCAATCCGCTCCCGTTACGCTATAGTGCACGCGCACCGCCGAAACCGCCACGCCCGCCGGCGGCGCTACCGTCAGGGTGATTTTCCGTCCTTGTCCCGCGGCGGCTTCGCTTCCGGTTATCGTCACTTTCGAAAATCCGTTTCCCTGGCCTTTCAGGTGATAGTCGAACCAGAACCGCTGCATGGCGGGGCCGTCGGGCAATTGCATGTGATTCAGGTTCGGTCCCCAGACATGGTTCTTGGCGGCCCCGGGAATCGCGTTCAGGGTCGCTCCCACGGCTTCGGGCCAGAAATAGGTGTCGTTGGTCTCCCCTTCCAGGAAATAGGCGGCCTTGATGTCCGGGGCGCGCCGGCCCGCGTCCAGATTGGCCAGCCACACGTCCCGGTCGGCGGCGGACAGGCCCGCGATAAGGGTTTTCCAGGCGGAACCTTTATCATAATACCCGCAGCCGAACACGGCATAGGCGGCCTTGACCTTGTCGCCCAGCAGTCCGGAAAGCATGGTGGTGGAATATCCGCCCCAGCTGAATCCCGTGATCCCCATCGCGCCGGGATTCACGTTGGTCTGGGAGCGCAGCCAATTGAACGCTTCCAGGCCCGCGACTTCCGCGTCCACCAAGGTGCTTTTCCCGGGATCGGGCGCGACCTCGAAGCGCGGCGCTTCGCCCAAAGGCCTGGACTTCCAGGGGCCGGTGGTATTGGGCGTGTTGGTGGTGCCGCAGATGCCTGGGAGGTCGATGGCCAAAGCCACGTAGCCGCGCTTGGCATAGTCGACCGTCATGCCGGCCAGGGTTTCCGCGTTGCTGCCGCCCCCGTGAAGCTGGAGAATGCCCGGATAGGCGCCCGCCGCTTGCGGATAGGAAAGGATTCCATAGATGGTATTGACGCCCTTGCGGGAAGGAAACGTGAATTTGCGGGTGGTGATGGCCTGGGTCCCGGAACCGGAATTCACCGTGCTGAGGGTGGTGGTGGCGGCGGGAATGCTGGAGAGGAACTCCGCGAAAGGATCGACTGACGCCGCCCCGGCCCAGCCGGCGCCAGACAGGATCATTGCCGCGCATGCCCCGGCGAATCCCCGCCTCCAGGCCCCCATGGTATCCCTGAAGTTACCCCTGGCAACCATCCGGGTATCGGTTACGTCTCCCTTGGATTCAGTCCGCACGTTTGCCCACCCTGGTGAAAATGGAGGTTCTTTCCGGGCTTCCCCGGAAAGAACCATCGCCTCTCCCCGCTTGAGGCGATTCCGTTCCATAATTTATTCCAGGACGGAAGCCCATGGCCTCGTTTCAAGCACCTCCGTTTACATAAGTAAACGAATAGGGCGCCGCACAGGCAAGAACACGATCATCACGGCGAAAGGACGCTTACATTCATCCAGTTGAGCTCCAAAGCGCCTTGGGTGCTCTGGAGCCGGAGGATATGCAAGCCCGCTTCCAGATGGATATCGGCGGCGGTGGAAGTCCAGACGGAGGTGGCCGGCAGATTCACCGGGGTCTCAACGGCGGAAAGGCTGTCGATGAGTTTCAGTCCGGATTGCGCCAAGGAACGATATCGGAATTCCACCGTGTAGTCTCCCGCGGCGTCCACCTGGATCGGATACTCGGTCCAACCGCCCACCGCCTTCCAGGTCACCACGTCCGTTTGTTCCTCCGCGCTGGAGTCCGCCGTCGCATTGGAAGCGGCGCGATAGCTTTCGGCTTCGATCCTTCCCGTCCAAGGCCAGGGATGATACGCGGCCGGATCGGTGATGACGTTGAAGAACTCATCCTGCATCAACTCCCAATCCGTGCCTTCCGCCGGGATGTCCACGAAATCGAACGCGGCCCGGGTGGAAACGTCCGCCTTCAATGGAGGTCCTTTCAAATCAGCAGGCGTGGCGCCTGTCCACACCTTGGGCCGGAACAGCCAGGTGGCCGCACCGAAGTCCCCGTAGAATGCGAAGGTCGCGAGAGTCGCCGTGCCGCCCTTGGCGTATTGGGTGCGAATGGATTCGCCCAAGCGGTTGCCGGGGAAGCTATCCTGGTCTTTCTGGGAGATGTAGGGCCAGATGTAGTCCCGGGCCCATTCCACGAAGCGGGCCTTCTTCGACACCAGGGCCAAGGCCAGGGAATCTCGGATGTTGTAATTGTCGTTGTTGGCGCCGAAGACCACCATGCGATCGGCGATGGCGGGATCCAGCAGCAAGGCCTCGGCCGCCGTGGTAAGATTGGCGCCGCTGAAGAACACCAGCGGCTTGGCCACCGTGGCCTTGCGCGCCTCGCGGATCAGCAGCAAGGCCCCATCGCTGGCATCGGACTTGATATCCTCCAGGCGGCCGCCGGGAGCCTTCGTCAGCATGCGCCGGGCGCCGGCCACGGGCTCCACCATGCCTCTCATGCCGCTGTTGCGCGCAAACCTGATTATGCGTGCGCAGGCCTTGAGGTTTACATTGATGGCCGCCGCCCCCGTGTCTTGCGCGTAGGTGACGATGGTGCCCCGCAGGTCCAAGTGGCCCATGCTGGCCTTGGCCCAGAGGTAGGCGCCGTCCACGGGATTCTTGGACGCTCCGTTCTCGAAGATGACGGGATTGGTGGAATCGATTCCCGCGAGTTCCAGGACGCCGTCGGCGATCCGGAATCCCTGCTTCAGGCCGCGTTGCAGAAGGATCTCTCCCGCGTCGCTGGAGGCGCCCGGAGCGACGCCCACGTCGGGACGGTCCGCGGGGAGGATGAAGGGATCAAGGCCGGAAAAATGCAGGGTATATCTGCCGGCGGGCACGTTCCCGAAGAAATAGGCGCCGGAGGCATCGGTGACGACCGCGCGCTCCAAGCCGAATATCCGCACCAACACGCGGCCGGGGGCCCCGTCCTGGAATCTCACGCGTCCCGTGATCGTGCCTACGGCACGCACGGTGGCGGCAGCCAGGGTGAGCCTGCCCTTGTCCCGGTCCACGTTGAACCGCACGGCCACGGCCTTGATTTCCCGGTCGCGGGATTCCAGGGTATAGCTGCCCAGCGCCACCTTTTCGAAAGCGAATACGCCGGCGGAATCGCAAAACGCGTCCAGCACCGTTCCGCCGGAGGCCGTCTCTCCCAGGGAGTCCTGCGAGGTGGGATCCTTGCCCAGGTAGTCCGCGGGACGGAGCAGCACCAAGGCCCCGACGGCGGGGGAACCGTCATCCCGCTGGATGATGCCGGCCACCTTCGGCCCGGTCTCCGTGTCCGTCCAGCCGCCGGCAAGCAGAGGGCCGGAATCCTGCGAGCAGGCCATGAGCAGCAGGGCCGCCCCGGAGGCGAGCGCACCCATGCGGTGGATCCATGCGAAACGCTTCACGGCTTCTCCTCTTGCCGATGGCTCAGGGGAATCATGCTCACCGTCAATTGATAGACCCGCTCCGGATTCTCGTCCAGGCTGACCATATCCGCCAAGTGCGCGCGGAAGTTGCGGACTTTCTTGACCACCCGCTCGAAAGTGGCCTTGGACACTCCCATGGTGGAAGAGGAGATCATGCGTTCATCGGCCCGGCAACGCTCGAAGGCTTCGCTGGCCAATTGCATCATGCGCATCTGGTAACGGATGACCTGGAAATCCTGTACCCCGGGGCCCGTGGTCACCACCGGATCCACCTGGAGGTACCGGCCCTTTTCCTTTTTCAGGAAGCCCAGTTCCAGCAACAGCTTGACGGAGGCTTCGGCCTTGGCGGCCGGAATGGCGGGGTTCAGCATCTTTCCCAGGCGGACGTAATCTTCGCCGAAATCCGACATGGTGACCAGTTCCCGGATGACGCAATGGTGCCATTCCGCGAAGTATTCCATCTGATCGGTCTTGATGCGGGGCAGGTTGCGGTGCCGCTGGAGGGAAATCAGCTTGTCGAAATAGACGCTCTTCTCGTCCGCGCTCTTGGCCTGGTTGAAGAACACCAGATGTTCGAAATACTCCGCTTCCTTGTCCTTGAGCTTGAGCGCGACGCAGGTCTTGAGGATGGTCTTCTTGCTCAGGTTGCGCTTGCCCTCGATCACGAACTTGAAATAGGGGGCGGAATTGATGCCCGCCTTTTCCGCCAGGAACCGGTAGGAAAAGCCCGGATGCACGGCCTTATTCCGCTCGTAGTGGTCCTTGATGAATTGCCGATAATCGGAATAAGAGTAGATGTCGCTCATGATACCGGCCTGAGGCCGTGGCTAGAATGTACTCCATGGGGGGCGGAACCGCATCGCCAATCAGGGGGGTGCCGTTTACTTTTGTAAACGGATTGCTCCCCGTCTGCAGGGGTCTTTTGGGGATTTTGTCCCTCATTCCCTCGCAATTTTGTAAACAGAGGATCAAACTATCCCCACTGTGGAGAACGCAGCTAGACTCCCTTCTTAAAGGGATTCGAGTCTGAAGGTCAAGACCATCATCGCCCTTATTGAAATGAGTTCAATCTACACATGCCTTCTCCCTGGCATTCAACAAATACTGCCTATCGGACAGGGCCGAAATTACGAATATTTCCAAATCCATCTTTCCCGTTCTTCCGATGTTTTAATGTCTTCCCACAAAATATATGGTCGATTTTTATAGTCGATGCCCCGAATGATTTTGAACTTCCCTCGGCACTTTCCTTCAGGGTACCGAATTAGGTTTATTCCTTTTTTGTCAACCATTGTTTTTAAATAGCCTTCATAATTAATCGGAAAGAACCAGGCTTCAGAAAGAATGCCATTATAAAATTTCAATCTCAAATTACCTGCACTACCAAGATCTTCCCATTGAAACTCTATAGCAAGAATATCGAATCTTGGGCGTCGATCCCCTTGAGCCAAATGATGATCTTCAACTACCTGATACTTGGACTGATCCAACCCAAGTTTTTTTGAAACCTCTTCAAACGTTGACTGGGGCTGAAGATCGGAAATCCAATATTCCGGAAACTTTTTGGAGCAGGCGGATAAAAAAACCAAAAATAATGTAAACCCAAGAAGCCGAAAATTAGCCCTCATTGAATAACCTCAAGTCCGCCACCCGCGTAGCTATCCATGCACATTTGTTGACAGCTCCTTGCTCCTGCCGATTTGCCAGCTTTCCGTCCTTCCTTATTATTGTGCTCATCCATTTTGCGTTCTTTGCAGGTTTGGCCTTTAGCATCACCGGCATTTTCATGATTCTCACCGGCGGTTGCAGCGTTATCTTCTCCCATATCTTGCGTCATAAGACATGACCATATGCAATGTCTCATTGCATCTTGCGGACCATCTGATTCACCTTCATAACCCATTCTTTTGGCAGACTTACTGGCAATTGCTGCATCAAATCCAGCAGAAGCTGCACCAGAGAGTCCAATATCCTTGGAGTCCTGGGAAAACTCTCCAGCATTATCCTCAGCTTTTCCAAACCAATCATAGAGACCTAATGGGTCCATAAAATTAATTGGATTACCGTGGACGTAACCATAAAGATTCATTCCTCCTAGTTCCTCAATTGGATCCCTGGAGCTCCACCCTCCCAAAAGAGCATTATAAACTCTATACTTGGCAAAACTTAACCCACTAACCGAATGTACAAAGTATCCTGCGAAACCAAAATCAGCATCTTGAGCACCAGAGACTTTCGTTTTTACCCCATATGGATCATAGGCATAACGGGCGACCACACTACCTAAAGAATCGGTCATTTCTAATATGCTTCCGAGATGGTCCTTTGTATAAAAATATTTGCTGGTTCCAATTTTTACCCCATATCCGAAGTATCTCTGCAAAATGGTGCCTCCCGTCGAATCTCTTTCCTCAGCAATTAAATTCCCTGTCCACAAATACTTTTTCTTCGAGATAACCGTACCGCTACTTTTCTCGATAATTTCCACTCGTCGGTTCAATCCATCATAGAAGAATTCACTTCGTAGGCCTCCATTGACAATTGCAGTTAACCGATTTTCTGCATCCCACTCATAGGTCCGCATCCCGTCATCGGTTAAGTTTCCGACATCATCGTAGGTAAAGCTCTTGGACGTTCCGGAAATGGTCAGTCTATAACGGTTTGTGATGGAGTTGTTCGAGTAGTCCCGGGCCTCAATCGTGGCCGTGTCCGTACCACTACTCTGGCCCAGGAATCCATCGAATTCATGGCTTGAGGACACGGGAACAGATTGACCGTTGATGGTGATTGTCGCAGCTTCGCTAACTGTTCCTTTAAAACGGGTGTTTCCTCCGGCCTGCTGTGAAGAGATCTGGTTCAGGTCGTTGTAGCTGAAACTATTTACTGTACTATCTTGCAGGCTGCTTAGCCTATTGCCAGATTTGTCATAGCTATAGGCAAAATGGGTCAAGATGGGATTCCCCCCGCTCGCGCTTCGGACTACATCTCCCAGCAACTGGTTCACAGGATCGTGGGTGAACGTTTGGGTCGAGGCCACCGCCGAATCGGATTGCTGGGTCCATGTCTGGATTTGGCTCTCTGCATCATAAGTGTAGCCGGACTTGGAAAGTTGGGCAAGCGAAGGCAAAAGGTTTTTGATCTCCTGCAAGAGAAAATCCCCGGTAGAAGTGAAATAGCTGTATTTGGTTTTTTGCCCATTTGGGTAAATCAACGAATCCATCCTGCTGGTCGCCCCCACAAATTTGTATGCAAATGTACCCAGCGCATTCGTCGAAGACTTTACGCGTCCCAGATTATCATAAGTGTAAGAAACCGAAACCCCATTGATCGAACGTGATGCCACACGTCCCAGGGAATCATAGGTGAAAATCAGGGAGTCATTGGCCCAAGGACCATCCACACTTTTCAATTGTCCTGCGCCCAAGGAAGGGCTTCCAGAAACGGGGTAGTACCTATAAGAAGTTGTTCCCTGACCATCGGCCATACCGAGAAGCCTGTTATAGGTGGAGTCATAGGTAAAACTGACAGTTGGCGTACTCACAATCGCGTCCATATAGCTGGTTTGAGCGAGATTGTCATCCACGTTGTATTGGTAATCGGTTTTTTGATCCAAGGCATCAGTAAGCCGTTTCAATCGCCCGCTGGCAGGCTCATATTCATATTGCACTTTCTTTCCGTCCGCATACACTTTTTCCTTAACGCGGCCTTGAACGTCTCTTTTCCAAGTAGTGGACTTGCCCATGGGGTCGGTTTGACTTGCAAGGTGGCCGCAACTGCACCATTCAAGATTGGTTGTTCTTCCGAGGGCATCCTGGATGACCGTAGGCTGCCTGAGCGCATTATGAAGAGTGGTAGTCCATCTTCCCAAGCGATCGCGGTTCCTTTCCACATCTAATCTGTTATAGACAATCTCCTCGTAGGTACTGTCGGGATAATGCACCTTGATCGGACGATTCAAAGAGTCGTAATCCGTGGTCAAAGCGTATCCATCATTTTGGGTCACCGTTCGCACCCGACCAAATACGTCATAAGCGAATTTTGTTGTATCCCCGGACACAGCTCTCGTTATCCGGATCAAATATCCCAGACTGTCATAGGAGTAGGTGGTGATTTCCCCGCGAGGATTGGTGGATGTGAGTACTTGCCCGGATCCATTGTAGGTAAGAGAAGTAAGCTGGCCGGAAGCATCGGTTACGGTTAGCGGTGAATGCAGGGAGTCGTAAGTGATGGTGTCCAGTAACTCATTCACTCCTCCTGTTTGCTGACGAATGGAAACCAAGTCGATATTGTTGGAGTCATAGGCATAAGCTGTTATTCGTTTTGAAGGATCCGTATATTTTGTGATCTTCCCAATGCTGTTATATTCATATTGTATGAGTTGAGTAGCGCTGTCGTCTAATACGCGGCCAATTTTTGTGGGCCTGTTGAGTACCCCATCTGTAATTTGAAGGTATGTGTCCTGGTTCTGGTAATTGTAATATGTCCGCCTTTCCAAAGGTTTCTTGATACTCGCGAATATATTGCTTGCGACGCTTAAGCTGGTTGAACGTATCCATTGATAAACAACTGCGTTTTTAATATCGCCGACGCCTTCCATCATAGCCTTTTTATCCCAAAAAATACTGTATGGCTCATGGCCAACCATGCTGGTGCTGACAAGCATGCTATCGGGAAAGGGTGCGCCATCATTTATAAATGCATCATGATGCCTGTATTCCAACCTTTCTCGTTGGCCCAAAGGATCCCGGCCTTCCAACCATCTTCCATCAGAGATACTACCTCCAAGAAAATGAGTGGTACCGTATGGAGTGATCATGGAGTTGATGAAGTCCCCATCGCCATAGGTGAACGAAGAACTGAGACCGGCCATATCCGTGATGGATTCAAGCTGCCCATCATTGGTGTAGGTCAAGGCCGCCGTTCGTCCGAAAGGATCCGTCACTTCGGTGATTTTCAAGGAATCACTACCTAAACCGTAGGATATGGTCGTTACCTGGCCTAATGCGTCGGTTACCGTGGTTATTCGCAATGCGCCATCGTAAGAAAACGAAAGAGTCTGGCCCTTGGGATCAATAATTTGCGAAAGGAATATCTTCCTCGGAAAGGATATCTCCCCATTTGGAACGTCGAATATTTCCTCAGCTCCGTTTGGCAGCCTCCGTTCATAACGGATCGGCGAAGAGGAAACTCGTACCAGCACAGCTTGAGACTGGATCTGCGGAGCATAGCTGGATGTCACGGTATCGAAATCCGAGTAGACCTCCGTTCCCCCTCCCTGGACAAATAGATTCGCATCTGCCGTGAGATAATCCGGATCATCGGTCACATAGGATAGCCAATCAAGGGTCCATTTATTCCCAAGATTGGAATAATTGAATATATCCGGCTGCTTGGCCTCTCTTTGATTGTACGTGATTCTGAAGTTGACACCCGGGCCACGAGGAGGGTCGTAGGCCAAAGGAATATCGATGATGTTAAGACTTGCTAGCATAGTGTGGAATCTATATGTGGGCATGGCTATGGATCCACCTGGACAGCCATCACCGCCGGTTGTGTTATCCGATGGCGTAGTAGAGTTAGGATCACTTGAAGACGTGCTTCCTTTCCCCCATACATTTCCCGCTTCTTTTTCATCTACCGCTCGCCACCCTTTGGGGAGCTTTTGGGTTGGCACCAAGAAATAACCACTGGCTTCCATATCCAACGTTTGCTGGCTAATCCACCTGTCATCACCAAAGGTTGGATCCTGGATATGGTAGGCCCCATGTTCAAGAGCAATAATGGCCGCATAATGTCCCACCTTCCAGTTCACTACAGCTGGGAAAAGCACAGGAGCATTAACATCTCGTTTCGCCAATTGAAGAGAAAGCCCCACCTGCTTAGATAGCTTATAAACGTTTAACAATGAAACGCCCTTTGTGGTGGATTTCGAAGCGTAAATCTTATCCTGTAATTTTATATCGGATTTTTTTTTGAATAGCAAACGGGCCAACGCATATGGGCCACACTTAAACGCATCTTGCGGCTTATTTTTCATCAGCCATAGACCTTCTTTGGCGCCTTGGATTTTCTCAGTAGCCGCGCCACGAACGTTTCGATTTTGAACCTCCTTCAGCAACGGTTCCAATCGTTCTAGTCTTCCTAACTTAGCATTCATTATTGCCAGTTCACCTACGCTACGATCTCCTATGGCCTTTCCCAGGACATCAGTCCGGCTTTTGGATAGCCGCCAAGCCTCTTCCCAAACATTGAGTGCCTTGGAGTAGTAACCGGTTCTGTAATACATTGTTCCCAGATTACACAACAAAGACGCATTCCAGGGTGAATTCGGGTAAGAAGAGATGAAGTTTTCGAGAGGCTGGGTTTCATGGCTACTGGAGTGGGCCATCATCCCATTGATAGCAATAGCCAATGCCTGATTTTCCCGTTGAGTCGGAACTCCCAGAGGCACTAGGGGCTCGTCAAACAGCCTTGCGCTTGAAATTGCCCGCGAATCCGATTCTGTTAAAGCAGATTGTTTGGAGTCCGCGTTAACTTTTCCCACCAGCACCATTAAAAGGAGGAAAAAGAATGCCATCTGAAATGCAAATGGACTCATGCTCGAACCACAGTCGGTCTTCAACACCGGGAGATTGAATTTAGGATTCATGTTTTCACCTTTTGGACTGTATTTCCATTACTTTGCATGTCGATTCGATGCCTGGTACCAACAACTTCTGCGTCAAGGAAGCAGAACTGCGTCCGTCGGGAGAATCAAGTCAATTGTGGGAGCGGCCACATCTCCTGGAGTCGAACCAGGGGCGGTTGAACGGGAGGGATCGAGAGGGAAATCATCCACATCGTCAGTCACCCCATCCCCGTCGGTATCGTTTGATAATGGATTGGTTCCATCGATGATTTCCTGTGCGTTGCTGATCCCGTCCCCATCCATATCATCTTCTGTGACGCTGAGTCCGGATTTGTAAGCGGCTCCGTCTAGAATTCCGTCCCCGTTGGAATCCCGGTTATTTGGGTCGGAACCAATGACGGCTTCAACGGCATTTGAAAGGCCATCATTGTCCGTATCTACGTCCGTTCCAAATTGCGCGATCTTCGTGGGTACTAATACGTCGGTATTGCTTCCACTTCCGACCTGCCCATAAAAATTGTATCCCCAACCCCATTCGGTCCCATCATTTTGAACAGCGATTACGAAATCCCCATATGCCTTTACGGAAACAATTCCCGTCAAACCAACGGCTTGAACCGGCGAAAGCCTTGATGTTCCTGTACCATCCCCTAGCTGTCCATATGTATTCTGCCCGACCGTCCAAACGGTGCCGTCACGCTTGGCAACGACCGTAAAATTCTGACCGGCCGCAACACTGATTACATCCGTCAAGGTGTCTATTTGCTTGGGATCCGAGAGCCCCCCGCCGCTTGTTCCATCTCCGCATTGCCCGTAATAGTTGTATCCCCAGCACCAGACCGTTCCATCCGCTTTGAGTGCCACTCCGTGGCCGAATCCTCCATCTATGGCAACAACATTGTAGAGTCCGCCCAACTGGACCGGATCAAGATGGGTTATGTTATCACCCAGTTGCTGATAAGGACTGGCCCCCCATCCCCAGACTGTTCCGTCCCCTTTAATCGTAAAGACGAAGTCATTTCCGGCACCAATTGCTACTGCATTGCTCATGCCCGATTCCACAGGCTCGAGACGACTGTCGGTTGTACCATCCCCAAGCTGCCCCGAAGCATTGCTACCCCAGGACCAAACCGTTCCATCGTTTTTAAGAGCGAGGCTGAATGCGTTACCGGCTGACACCCTTTGCACTCCCGTGAGGATATGGGATTGCACCGGAACGGAATCAATATCGAGGGTGGAATCGCCCAATTGCCCATAAGTGTTGTTACCCCAGGCCCAGACTGTACTATCATTTTTCAACGCAAGATTATGATAGCTCCCCGCCGTAATGTCCTTAAAAAGGTTCGCCGAGTTTAATGGCCCAGGCTCCCATCGTTCAAGAACATTGTGAACCCCAAGCTGGCAGTAGTCATTGTTCCCCCATGTCCATATTTGCCCGGCTGTTCCCAACGCCAAACCGTGGCTATATCCTCCGAGAGCGATACCTCCGATATTGTAAAAACCCGCTTTCGTAAAGCTTGGGTCGAGTCCGGATTTGAATGCCTTTACCCTTATAGTTGTAATTGGATCTGTAACGGATATGCTACCCCCGTCGCTTACATTGGTGCTGGCCAGAGTCGGTTCCGACCCATCTGTGGTATACCGGATACTGGCTCCTGATGTGGCACAATTCACAATAAGGGTTTGGCCGCTGAGATAAAAACCGCCTTCTTTGCTAAGAGTTGGAGTGGCTACACGTGGATTGAAACCGAATTGAACAACCTGTACCGGCGAATCCCTCTCGATCTTGGTGCCATCCCCAAGCTCCCCATAGTAATTGTCCCCCCAGCTCCAAATAGTGCCATCACTTTTTATGGCGAAGACGGAATTCCCGAAAGCGGCTACAAGGATGATGGAGGTCAATCCTGACACTTGAACCGGCGAATGCTGGTACATAGTCGTGCCATCACCTAGTTGCCCGTAATCATTGTTGCCAAATGTCCAAACCGTGCCATCACTCTTAACAACAACTGTGAAATTCTCACCCGCAGCTATGCTGACAACGTTGGTTAAGCCCGGTACCCGTTTGGGAATCGAAAACGCATTGCCGCTAGTACCATCCCCGCATTGCCCGTAATAGTTGTACCCCCAGCACCATACGGTTTGGTCATCCCTAAGAGCGATAGTGTGACCAAATCCGGCACGGGCCGAAACAACCCTGCTTATCCCCGGTATTTGCCAAGGGTCGAGATGAGTAGCATTGTCCCCCAGCTGCCCATAGGCATTCCCTCCCCAGCCCCATAATGTCCCGTCGTTCTTGATGGCCAATGCGAAGTCTCTACCCCCTGCGATGAAAACAGCGTCCGCCATCCCGCTCTGCACTGGGGAAGTTTCATCCGTAGTTGAACCGTCCCCTAATTGGCCGGAACCGTTGTAACCCCAGGACCATACCGTTCCATCGCTCTCAAGCGCCAGACTGAAGTAATTTCCGCCGGCCACGCGCTTTACGCCACTTAATCCGGCAACTTCGATGGGTAATGAGGTATCTGAGCTGGTGGCGTTTCCCAACTGTCCATAAACATTGTAACCCCAGGACCACACCGTACTATCGCTTTTGACTGCAAGCGAATGTTCATTTCCGGCAGCTAAATCCAGCAAATCGCTTATAGTTGTCAACGGATAGGGGAATAACCTGCTTCCCATGTGCCCGCTTCCCAATTCGCCGTAGTAATTGATTCCCCACGTTTGGACCTTTCCGTCGGGCGTCAGGGCCAAAGCATGGTTCGTGCCCGCTACTATGTTCCATCCGATTTGAAACAGGGCGCTACGCGGATAGCTTGGCAAGAAATAGTCCCGGAAGGCCTTAACCCGGAGATTCCAGATCCCCGTAGGAATGGTTATACTAGCCCCCGACGCCACGGAATAGTCGCTGGTCGTGGGTTCGGAACCATCGACTGTATAGTACATAGACACCCCAGCCGTGGGACAAGTTACGGTGACCACTTGAGAATCCGGGTAATACCCCCCGTCTCGGTCCAAGGTCGGAGTCAGAACTCGTTGCGCGAATTCAATGGATTCGATTCGGCTGGGTGAATTGCGATCCGTAGTCGATCCATCTCCCACCTGGCCGCCAAAGTTGCTTCCCCAACTCCATACGGTGCCGTTTCGTGCGAGCAAAAGGGTATGGTCCCCACCGCTCAAAGCAGCACCGGCAGGCACGCTACCTACTTGGATGGGCGCTATTTGATCCGTGTTCCCCGCGTCTCCCAACTGGCCGTAACCATCGCTGCCCCAAGCCCATATTGATCCATCTTGCTTTATCGCCATGGAGTGGTTTCTGCCGGCGGCAATTGCGATTACACCCGCCAGGAATTCAACTTGGACAGGAACATTGCGGGTTGTTACAGAGCTATCGCCCAATTGCCCGTAGGTATTGTCGCCCCATGCCCATACCGTGCTATCGGATTTGAGCGCCAAGACATGGTTCAGACCGGCTGCAATCGCAGTAACGCCCGATAAGGACGTACCTTGGATTGGTACCAGAGAAGAACTATTGAAGCCATCTCCCATTTGGCCATAAGTCCCAGATCCCCATGTCCATACCGTACTATCCTTTTTTAAAGCAACGGAATGATACTGTCCGGCCGCGATGTCTACAATTCCAGTCAAAATGGTGGTTTGGACCGGCGGGGAGGCAGGCGTAGAATTTCCATCGCCAAGATTTCCGAAATAATTGGAGCCCCATCCCCAGACCGTGCTATCGTTTTTCAAGGCTAGGTTAAAGGATTCTCCAGCCATGATTTTCACGATCCCGTTCAATGAATCGACTTGGACGGGCGAATCACGTTCTGTAGTTGTACCGTCGCCCAATTGTTGGTTCAGGTTCAACCCCCATGCCCATACCGTCCCATCCGTCTTTACAGCTACCGAATGCGACCCACCAGCCGAGACGTCAGCCACGGTGGAAATGGCCGTGACCAATATGGGAGATGGGACATCGGGACCCGACCCAAGACCTGTTTGACCATAATAGTTGTAGCCCCAAGCCCATAAAGAACCATCGGGGAAGAGGGCAAAACTGTGGTTGTATCCCGCGGCTACTTTTCCCAAGAGGAGGTAATCCTCAACCGAGGTTGAGCCCCAACTACTAGAAAGGTAAGCCGTAGCGTTGACGGTTTTCGACTTGTTTATCAGAATAGAATCGCCTGATGAAATGCTAGGAGAGCCGGTTGTAGGCGCAGTTCCATCGACGGTATAGTAGATGGTAGCCCCTACAGTCGGACACGTGAATGTTACGTAAATCGAAGATCTGAAGATCCCGCTGGCTGGGTAAAGGCCGACATCGGAGATTTGCGCGTGGGAGAGACCGCAAAAGAACAATGCCGGAAATATCCAGCTTGTACGCAGCTTGACCTTCCGATGGGAAAGTGAAATGAAGAAGCCCTTAAATTTTTCCGATGGAAAAAACATCATGAACTCCTTTGTCCTGGGGCTATTCTCTTTTCAAATCCGCACTATAAAGATATATGTGACGATATGCTTAATATTCTGGAGCATTCAGGGGATTTTCGCGGCGCCGACCCATGGAAGCAAATATTAATCGATACGATTTTTACATTCTCAACTTTTCGATGAAATGATTTTCGATTTCGCGCACAATCTGTACACAGGGCTTGAAGGACATGATGCGCCATTTGCCGTCTGGGCGCGAGATGATTCTTTATTGTTTCAATGTTGCGACAATGGATTTTACAACTTCTATGGTAGTACGTAAGCTGTCTTACTGATACAAGGAATATCGAAGCCGGGACAGAACGTGTGAGATAGGCAATCCCATATGCATCAGGTGGTCGAAATATGTACGTGGTTTGGCGCAGCTGGAATTGAAATTGCGGAACGCCCATCCCTGAATGGTCTCACGAATGAAACCGCTACGATTGGAAAGCAGATTTATCTTCGGTTATCCCGAAGGCTTTAAAACGCCGAGGACTTGAGCGTCGCGGCGGAAAAGCAGGATCTTCGAAAACAGGAAAAGTGTGGCCGGTTACGGAGCGGTCAGATAGCGCGCCCGCAGCACGCCATTCCCAAGTTCCCGGGGAACCTCGATGGCCTGCGCTTCGCCGGCATCCGCGCGCACCTTGCGGAACACGGATTTGCCGGTCAGGTCGAACAACTCGACGCCGCGAAAGCCCGCGGGGATCCGCAGCATGCCGTCCAGGATGACCGGGGACAGCAGACGGTTTTCCCGGGAAGGCTCCCGCAGCGCGGAGGTGGGCAGGTGCGGCACCGGAGTAAGCGGGCGGCAGGTTCCCGTGTATTCCAGGCGGCCGATCTTGGTCTGGGGCGAGGTGGACGCCCAGCCGGCATAGTTCAGGTAGTACAGCGCGCCCTCGGGACCGAGGGTCAATTCCAGTACCCGGTACTGGCCCGGGATGCCGCCTGGGAAGTTCTGCAAATCGGTCACCTGGGTCAGGGCGTTGTCCACGCTGGCCACTTTGATCCAATCGTCCGCGAATTCGGCGACGAGCCATTTGCCGTCGAAATGGGGAGGCAGCTTCTTGGTGGAGGGATTGCTGCCGTCATAATGATAGACGGGGCCCGCGATGGCGGCCGTACCGCCGCCTTGGGGCAGCAAGGGCGTGATGTTGGCCTGCTTGCTTTCCGGCAGGATGGCGGGATGGGCCGGAGGCAGTTTCTGCACGCCCGTGTTGTTGACGGAAGTGTTCATGGGGGAATTCACGTCCCAGGTCTGGTTGAGGCTCTTGTCGTTCACGTAGTCCCACTTCGTATAGGCTTTGTTGGCGCCCACGAAATAGGGCCAGCCCATGAATCCCGGTTCCTTGATCAAGTTGAACTCATCGTTGCCGGCGGGGCCGCGATCGGCCTGGACCTGTCCCGCGTCCGGACCGATGTCCCCCCACGCGACCCACCCCGTATAGGGATCGACGCTCAGGGAATAGGGGTTACGGTGGCCCATGGTATAGATCTCCGGCAGGATCTTGGCCTGATCGGCGGCGGCGTAATAGCCCTTGGCGGTATAGAAATCCCGCAGGTTCCCGGCGGGGATGGTGTAGGTCTTGCCGGCTCCGGGCGCGGGGGTTTCCGCGTCGGTGAAGGCGATGGGTTTGATGCGCAGGATCTTGCCGCGCCAATCGTTGGTATTGGCCGTGCCCTGCTGGTTGTCGTTGATGATGTCGCGTTCGTCCGTGACCGAGAAGTTGTCCGCGTTGTTCTTGTTGTTGCCGGTGGAAACGTAGAGGATGCCGAATGCGTCCCAGCCCATCGCCCCGCCCTGGTGGCAGCAGGTTTCGTACGTCCACGGCATGTCGATCAACGGCTTGACCGTGGCCATGTCCACGGTCCAGTCCGCCTTGACGTGCACGCGCGCCAGGCGCAGCACGTGGGGGTTGGGGGGCGTCAGCATCAGATAGAGCCAGCGGTTGGCGGCGAAATCCGGATCGGGGGTCACGTAGCGCAGCCCCAATTCATTGCCGTTATTGATGGCGAACTTGCCCATCAGCTTGACCGAGCCGTCCAAATCGATCATCTTCAGGTTGCCGGAGGCGCGCTCGGTGAAGAACACGCGGCCGTCCTTGCCCACGGTCATTCCGATCGGTTCATTGAGGGTGGCGTCGTTCGCCTGGCTGGCGAGCACCACGTCCTTGAAATCCGTGGCGGCCAAATCGGGGCATCCCGGATAGGAGAATGCTCCTTGGGCCGGTTTCGCGATCCAGGAAAGTCCCGCCGCGGCCAACCCGATCAAAAGTTTTGCGTTTTTCATATTGCCACTTTTCATATTGCCACCATTTCCCGGCGGATTCCCTTCCGCCTTCTTGACGACGCCGGCACCACTCCCGCCGCCCTCCGTATTCCGTATTCCGTATTCTGAAGGTAGGGCACCGGCCGTGAAAATCAAGCGGACGATGGCCGGATTGCATTGGAATACCCAGAGGCGCCGATTTTTTACCTGAAATCCTGCCGAAATCGCGTTTACTTTTGGAAACACGGCCTTCCCACGCTGAAATTCCCCGGACATTCCCGACCGTATATTGACCCCGCAGCCATCTGCGAAACCGGGGGGTTCAATGACAAAGATATTTTCCATGCTGGTTGTGATTCTGTCCAGCCTGGCGGGAGCGCAAACTTCCAAATTCCTGATTGGCGGTCAAACCGCCAAAGACGGCCTGCGCATTCCCTACCGTTTGTTCGTTCCCAGGAATTACGATCCCAAAAAAGCCTATCCCCTGGTCCTGGCCTTGCATGGCGCGGGAGAGCGCGGCACCGACGATTCCATTCAGCTCACCACCTACCGTCTGGCCACCCTCTGGGCCGTGGACAGCAACCAGGCCAAATACCCCAGCTTCATCCTCGCGCCCCAATGCCCGCTCTATCCCGCCGTCTGGGTGAACACGCCCTTCGGCGCGGGGACTTACAATCAGGACAAAGTGCCGTTGGCGCCGCCCCTGCGCGCGGTGGTGGAAATCCTGGACTCGATGCTGATCAAGTACCACATCGATACCAACCGCGTGTACGTGGCCGGACTCTCCATGGGCGGATACGCGACATGGGATATCCTCATGCGCTATCCCAAGCGCTTCGCCGCCGCCATTCCCATTTGCGGCGCGGGCGATACCGCCAAGGCGGCCCTCTTGAAGGCCATACCCATCTGGGCATTCCATGGGGATGCGGACAAGACCGTGCCCGTAGAGGGTTCGCGGCAGATGATCGCGGCGATCCGGAAAGCGGGAGGCGCTCCGGTCTATACGGAATATCCTGGAGTGGATCATGGCTCCTGGGGTCCGGCCTTGCAGGAACCCAAGCTTGCGGATTGGCTGTTCGCGCAAAAGCGGCCCGCCCCTACCGCGATCCGTTCCGCCCAATCCCCGCGCGCGCATCCGGAGCGGTCGCGCACCGGCGGGATCATTCCGCCGGGCGGAGGATTCAGGATGCCGGGGGCCAGTGTGGACGGCCTGGGCAGGGAAGCGGCTCGGGTAAAATAGGCGGCGCACGGCCATTCCAACGAGTCGGGTCCACCGGGCGCCGTTGGAAACACCGGAAACATGGATGTGCCGGATCAATCCGGGGCCGGGGACCGGAATTCTGGTTTTGCGCCCTTATTCTCCCGGAAACCACGCTTCGTAACCGGAGCCCCCGGCTATATTTGCAATGACCTCCGGTATGCATCCGGAGGCGGTCGGCTACTAGTGGGGGCTTGCATGTTTTTTTCGCGTCGCGATTCCGTTTCCATCCGCCGGATCCATGGCCGCATCGCCATGGCCGCCATGACCGTGCTATCGGTCGCTTGCGGCCTGATGGCCCAGACCGCGGTTCCCATCCGTTGGTCCACCATCGGCGCGAGCATCACGGCGGGCAGCGGTTACCCCGCCAAACTGCAAGGCCTGTTGGGACCGGCGTACAAGGTGGAGAACGAAGGCGTCTCGAGCTGCACCATGCTCAAGAAGGGAGACGTGCCCTATTGGACCAGCGGCCGCCTGAAGGAAACCTTCGCCTTCAAACCGGACATCGTCAGCGTCGACCTGGGAGGCAATGACGCCAAGCCCCTGAACTGGGACGCCCACAAGAACGAGTTCATCCCCGATTTCAAGGCCATGATCGACACCTTGGCGACCCTGTCCACCAAGCCCCGCACCATTCCGTGCACGCCCCAGCCCTCTTGGCTGCGCAACGGGCAATACACCTTCGGCATCAGCGACATCACCATCAAGAACGAGATCATCCCGAAGATCAAGCAGATTTCCCTGGACACCAAACTGCCCTACGCGGATACCTATACGCCCCTGGTGGGCCCGGATATCACCTCGGACGGCGTGCATCCGGATCCCTCCAAGCCGGGCGCGGACTCCATCGCGGCCGGCATCTTCCGCGCCTATCGGGACAACGTGACGCGCGTGGCCTGCATCGGCAACTCCATCACCGACGCCAGCCATGGCCCCGGCGCCTACCCCATCAAGTTCAACCAATTGCTGGGCCGGGAGTATTTCGTCCTCAACGCCGGCGCTTCGGGCACCACCCTGTTGCGGAAAGGGGACTCGCCTTACATCAACAACAATTGGTTCAAGGAAGTGTTCAAGTTCAAGCCCGGCATCATCACCATCAAACTGGGCACCAACGACAGCAAGCCCCAGAACTGGGGAACCCATAAGGATGAGTTCGTCCCCGATCTCCGCTGGCTCATCGATACCCTGTCGACGATTTCCCCCAAGCCCCGCATCTACCTGTGCACGCCCATTCCCGCCTATAAGGATGCCTCCGGCAACGACCCCTACGGGATCAGCGGCGACATCATCAAGAACGAAATCATCCCCAAGGTGAAACAGGTGGCCCAGGAAAAGGGATTGACCGTGTTCGATCTGTATACGCCCTTCCTGCCCTATAAGTCCACGCAGGCGGACGGCGTGCATCCCAACGACGTCGGGCTGGATACCCTGGCCCACATCCTCTACCGCGCCTTCAAGGCCGTGCCCACCTCCTTGGCCCAAGGGGCGGTCCCGGAACGGGCGGAAAGCAAAAGCCTCCGCCCGCATTCCATGAACCCGTCCAATCCCTTGGCTCCCCTGGGTGTCGACGCCTCCGGCCGTATTCTCGATGCGGGCGCCGCAGGCGCGCCGGAACTGAAACCATGAGGACAACGCTCTTGATCCTGTCATGCCTGTCCGCCTCCGCGTCCATCTTCGCCGCGGAAGAGAACTACGGGCAATGGAGCGCTCTGCGGGAAATCACCCTGAACACCTCGCCCGCCGGAGCCGGCGTGGCCGTGGATCAGATCGGGTTCCCGGTGCTCATCTCCCTGACTTCCCAGCAGGCGGACGTGTTCGCGCAGGCGAACGCTACGGGAGCGGACTTGCGCTTCTCCAGCGCCGCGGGCGCGCATCTTCCCTACCAGATCGAGTCCTGGGATCGCACCGCGCAGAAGGCTTCCATCTGGGTCAGGGTCGACACGGTCAAAGGCGGGAGCGCCGTCCAGCGCGTGCGCCTCCATTGGGGGAAAGCGGGCGCCGCCGACAGCTCCAACGGCAAAGCGGTCTTCCAGGCGGCCGACGGGTTCAAGGGCGTATGGCACTTGGGGAGCACGCTGGAGGATGCGACCGCCAACGGAAACAACGGCACGGACAGCGGCACCGCCTCCGCGCCGGATGGCCGGATAGGCGCGGCGCGATACTTCGAGAATCCCGATCCCTACGTCACGACCGGGAAGTACATCGCCCTGGGAAATCCGGCGGGCCTGAACCTGGCGGGCAGGATCACCTTCGAGGCCTGGGTAAAATGGTTGAAACGTGATGGACATCGCATAATCATCTGCCACGGGGCCGCGGCAGGATCGGATCTGGAAACCGTGCTGCGCGTGGGCGAGACCAAGGATTACCGCACCGGCGTCTGGACCAACGCCAGCCACTATGCGACCCTGGTCGCTCCGGCCGCGGACAGCAACGCGTGGGTGCATCTGGCGGGAGTCTATTCGGGTTCCGCCTGGATCCTGTACCGGAACGGGTTGAAGGTTTCCGAGACGCCGGCGGACACCAACGGAGCCAAACCTTCCCCGGGCGCCTGGCGCATCGGCGCGGAATTCGCCTCCCCGCCAGGCTCACCGACCAGGAGCGTAACGCGCTATTTCCATGGCTGGCTCGATGAGGTCCGGGTCTCCAATGTGGCGCGGAGCGCCGAATGGATCAAGCTGGCCTATGAAAACCAGAAGGACGCGCAAACCCTGGTGACCGTGGGCCAGACCGTCACCGCTCTCGCCGCGCCGCAATCGCGCGCCGCGATGCGGTCGCAATCCCCGCCCGTGCTCCGTTCCGGAGAACTGCTCTTCCGCGTTCCTTCCCGGAAGAAGCGCGGCTACTCCGCATCCGGGGCCGACCGCCGCATCCCTTAATCGCGGCCGCCGTCCTCCTTCCCCAACAACTCCAATTCCCCATCCGCCTTATCGCGCGCTTTCCGGCGCCGCGCGGCCCGGATCGCTACCGTCATAGTTGGAGCATATGAAATATTGCGCTAACGTCGCGCACGTGCTACGGGGGCATCTTGGCCCCGAAACTTGGGGAATCCATCGCTTCGGATAAATCGGGGGACGATACCTTCACAATGTGCAATGGGTCCCGAGGCAACGGGAAACCTTAAAAACAGAACGTTCCACATCCGGGGGCAACATGATCAAGGTCAACTCCAACACTTCATCCGTCGGCCGCATTGGCGGGAAAGGATTGGTTCTGGGCATCGCGTTGGCGTTGGGCTGCGGCCAGGCCTTCAGCCAGGCCAAGCCGAAAGTCCTGGATTTCTGGGGCGTGGGCGGATTCGCGCACGGCAGCCGCACCGCCGCCAATACCTTCCTGGACTCCCTTTCCAAGGCCTGGGGATTCGATCTTGTGCAAACCGATCAGGCTTCGGCCATGACGGCGGCCAACCTGGCCCAATACTCCGTGGTCATCATGAACAATTCCACCGAGTCCGGCAAAATCTTCAATACAGATCAGCGCGCCGCCCTCCTGGGCTATATGGATAAGAAAGGCTTCGTGGCCATGCACGGATCGGGCGACACCAAGGGCAGCTGGCCCGATTACACCACCTACCTGGGCGGCGAGCTCAGCTCCCACGGGGGCGGCATCGCGAAACTGGACATCGATTCCTCCGCCTATGCCAAGAACCATCCCATCCTGGCGGGCTTGGCCACCACCATCTCTTTCGATGAGGAATGGTACGCCTACAAGACCAATCCCCGCCTGGCGGCGAACGTGAAAGTGCTCTACACCCTGGACGAAGCGAGCTGCCCGGGTTGCACCAAGATGGGCGGCGATCACCCCGTCATCTGGGTGAAGGAACCGCCCGCCGGCGGCCGCACCTTCTACTATGCCATGGGGCACGGAGACAACATCTTCAAGACCAACGTATTCTGCAAAACCGTGCTGGCCCGCGCCATCGCCTGGACTTCCGGATGCGTCATCCAGGATCCGAAGACCCCTATGGCCAACTGCACCAGCCACGCCTTCGAAGGACCCCGGAAGTCCAACTCCGGAGACATGAACATCCATGGCGGCGCCCGCTCCCTGACCGTGCAAACCCCGGCGGAAGGCGCGCATCGGATCGAGCTGCTGACCTTGAGCGGCAAGCGCGTCGCCCAGAAATCCGGCACCGGCCTCCAGAGTTACACGTTCGGGGATCTCAAAGGCTCCACCGTCTACTCGGTGGTGACGTTCACCAAGTCCGGCCGCCAGGCCCGCCTGGTGACGGTCCAGTAATCCCGGCCGGGCGGCCGCCTTCATGCGAGGAAAGCCGCCCGTCATGGAATCCAATACGATGAAATCCGCTGCACCCTCCCGGCCGCGCGCCGTTCCCCTGCTCATCCTCGCGGCCTCGATCTCCGCGGCTTTGAGCGTAGCCTCCGCGCAGGCCGCGCCCGTCAACCTGGCCCGCAACAAAATCTGCAAGGCCTCCAGCGTGGAAGGCATGCTGACGCCGGACAAGGCCGTGGACGGCCCAAAATCCCAGGGTTCCCGCTGGGGCAGCAATTACGGCACGGACAAGAATAAGGATTCCGCCTGGATCTTCGTCGACCTGGGGCAGAAACAGATCGTGGATTCCGTGGCCATCTATTGGGAACATTCCGGCGCCAAGCGCTACACCATCCAGGTCTGGAAGTCCGCCGTGGACACCCCGTCCTACGACGACTCCGGCTGGATCACGGTCCTGACCGATACCACCCTGCAATACCAGCCCAGGCCCGTGGACATGTGCCTGAGCTTCCTGAAGCTGGATCCCGTGGAAACCCGCTATCTCCGCGTCCGTTGCTACAA
>JAQBPN010000052.1 GCA_028287505.1 Fibrobacterota bacterium
TTCTGTTCCGCAGTCAAAAGGCGCCGCCCACCTGGCCCTTTTCGGCAGTGTTTGAGGATTTCTTCGATCATCCGGTTCTCCTTTTTTAGGTTTGGAACCGGTCCGAAAATTCAGTCAAATAAGATCAGGATGAACTCGAGCACAACTGGCATTCCCAAATGGGAATAGCCCTATGCGAATTTGAATGAGGCTCACAGGGTACGAATCGATTTCTGATGAGGGTGGAAAGCATCCTCAAGGACCCGCCGAGATTTTTCTTAGGCGAGGTTTGAGTTCGGATATGTGTTTGGTGCAGACCTTGAAAGTCTAGCCCGAGAAAGAATAGAAGACGGACGGACAAGGCAAAGAAGCTCTTGGAATCAGTAGTGTCGCTTGAATCAGCTTTGTCGAAGAGGCTTCCAGGGGGGAAGCTGAATAAGACCATGTCTCTTGACAAAGGGCCTTTAATATGTGTTATACGGCATAGCATGCTGGTTGCCTCCCCCTGGTTCATTTTTTCTTTATCCACCATTTGAATGCCCGTTCATCGGTCTTCATTTTGACGCAAAGCCTAACTTTGTTGCCTAGGTCAAGCTCGTAGTTCCACTTCTCCATTTTTGGCCTGGTAATAATGACACAAGGCGTATAATCCTTTAAAATGGCGTTTATTTTCCATCCGGGATTTGATTGGGAAAAGGATGTCCACCCAAGGCCAACGTCGCATAATTGCCAATACAGTTTGTCTTCCGTCTCGAAAACTAGATAGCTTCCACCATTTTCAGCTTCCACATCATAGATGTTGATGATGGCCTCGACTTTGTTGATAGGTCGACTTGGTTTTTCAATTTTATCGGGATTTCCAAAAAAGACTTCCTCCAAGCTTTTTTGGAAATCTTCTTCGGTTACTCCAGCTTGGCTGGCTAGTTGAATTGTATGCACTTGAATCTCTTCGTCCAATTGAGCAAATGTCGTTCGATATTCGTTTAGCTGGTTAATCGCGTTCTCAATCCCACCTGCAGTTCTCAGCAAGGGTATTTTTTCATACCAAAAATAGTGGGCGATATAGTTTCGCTTCTCTATAGCGGGCTCCAATTGCTCAGCTATCGCTGGTTCAATCAATGGCTTAACAGCATCGGCAATTTTACCTAGTGTCATTGATTCTGCGGTTGTATAAATTTCTTCCAATCTTTTCCTTGTCATCCCAGGGGAAAGAGAAGCCATTTTTACCATGTAATAATTGCACAGTTCGCGATGGAGGCATTCACTCGCGAAATAGGTCATCCCAAAGCATGCGTGCAATTCATACATCAAATCATTTATGTCGGTGCTTTCTTCTTTCATGAGTAAGGTTCTACAATAAATGATTAATCCGTCCGTATAACGCTTTTATCATACGTCGCGTACCATGCTTTCGGTTCAATATTGGTCCCGAGAATAGTCCATGTACTCCTTCACATGGTCAATTTGCATGCACACCGCATCAAAAAAAGAATTTATCTTTGGAATAAGTTTACTCAGGTGTTGAATATTCACGGTTTTGTCAACAAGGATTATCCTCGCACCTTTTTTATTGAAGGCATACCGATAGCCTTCTGAGCTTTTGTTCAATGTTTCTAAGTCTTTTATGACCCCTTCGACTGCAATTACCGGTGTACGATCATGTCCCTTATTCAAATCGAGAATAAACTTTTTTCCAATATTCCATAGCTGCACGATGTCGTGATGCGCCGGAATTGCGTCCTGTATGCTTTCATACTCGTAATATATTCTGATAATATGCTTTAGCCTAAGCTCCAAATGATGGTGGAACAGGAAAAGGATAGGGTAAACGAATTGATCGGGATACCCAAGTATCTTTTTTCGCGCGACAGCTTTTGCCAATATTTCGGAGGCGTCCATATAGCCCTTAGCATATATGTAGTCTCTATCAAATGCGAAGGTGATCTGCGCATCCATTTTTCTATTTGGATGCTTTGTAAATATGCCGTCTCCAATTTCTGGCCAAGGCATTTTCAATTTCTTCATCTTTATTTTTGCGGTCAATTAGTTTACCTATCTCGTTTTTGATTTAAGGTTAACCACTTACTTCTATTCCGTCCGTACAACGCTTAATTAACCCGACTAGGTTGTTATCTCGACATTCTTGGCGAGGGTTTTAAACCTTTCTCCATTTGCCTGGACCACGGTGATGGAAACAAAGCCTGTTTTCCCCGTCTTAATGTCTTTCACTACACCAGATTTACCTGTGTGAGTTCCGCCGATAACTTTACAGTGAGTGCCGTCTTTTAGATTTTTCGGTGGATTATCTTTCTTCATTTTCGTCCTCTATTCTTAGTGACATAAACCTAAAGGAAAACTAGGCGTCCTTTATTTCCAATTTGTATACCCCTCTTTTTCTAACCACCCTTTTTAATTTCGCATTCTTAAACGGTCCCATTAGTTCTTTAACAACTCGCATATCTTCCCCCGTACATTCACATCCAAGAATTATAGACGTAAGATGGCTTGGATTAAATTCGTAAAATCCGGGGGGTGTGCTAGGCAATACTAATCGAACTTCTTTTTCGTAGCTCCAGAAATTGGATTTGGAAGTGCAAATGAAAGCCTCATGATTAGAGGGGTACACAGGAGCCTCATCAAAATACATGACTGGGTAAAGTTTGGGGACCTTCTTGGCCTTTTCATCAATGATTAGATGGAGTTTAAGGTCAAACTCAAGACAAACGCCCTTATGTGAATCAGCGTAGTGCGACCACATAAGTACATTTTCGACCTCGGTTGAAAAACAGCAGGTCGAAAATCCTATTTCTTCATTTTTTAATTTTTCCCATTCAAATTTTTCCCCTATGTAGTTGGCCTCAAATGGGTCGTTGTACGTCAGGGGGTTTGAAAATTTCAATTGTCGTGAAAACAAATTGTTAAGGAAATGATCGTTGAGTGGATGAAATCGATAAAAGCCACCGGTTCCGAACGGATATTCGTCGCTAATACTTATCTCACACGAATCCAAATCATGTTCCGGATCGATTTGTTTATTTATTTCGGTTTGTAAAAACGGCTTAAGATTTCCAACTCTCCCAAGTCCAATTAAAAGGGTTATCAACCATTTTCGATCTTCTTCGTTTATGTCATAACTCGAAACTTGGCTTGACATAGTATTTAATTTCGTTTCTACTGCTCGACCTAATCTTTCTAAAACGTAGGGAATATGCCAAAGATTAATTTTGGCCAAGTCAGGGCCATGTTTTATGACAACGTTTTTACGGAATTGAAATTCCATTTATTTTCCCTTTGCTTGTCCGTATAACGATCGAGCTAACCTGCCGCCAATCTTCTTACCACCCATCGCCAACTTCAAAAACCGATGAAATCCAGCCTACTCTATTCGGTATATCTGCATAGCACGCATTTTCAGAAAACCTCTCCAAATAAACAGAATGGGATCCACCAGCTTGCGAATCCAACCCGCAAAACCCCACCCCACCAACCCCTCAACCCCATCCCCTGTTTAAAAACTTAGCCACTATTCCCCACAATCCTCCCCCGCCCCATCCCCGCCGCCCCTACCTTGGCCCATATGGCTGATTACACCCTCCCCGGCACATCCAAGGTACGCCCCCGTCTCTGGCTCGCCGCCCTGGCCCTGCCCTTCACCCTCTGGGCGCAGGCCATAGATCTCCGCGGCCTGGTCACCGACTATTCCGGCCACCCCTTGGCCCAGGCCCAGGTGGCGCTCCGGAACTCCCGAACGGCCGCCGGTCCGGTCAGCGGCGTCACCGACGCACAAGGGAAGTTCCGCCTCCAGGTCGCTGACGGACAGCTTGGGATAATGTTGAGCGGCAGGGATTTCGCACCGGGCTTGGATGGGGGGCGGCTTGCATTCTCCCTGGCCGCATCAAGCCCGGTGCGCCTCACCGTGCGCGGCGCGGACGGCCGTGTCTTGGCCGTGCCGTTCGCCGGCAGGCTCGATCCCGGATCCTATCGATCCGACGTGCGTGGATTGCAAGCCGGGTCCGGGCACCGCATCGCCTGGCTGGTCCTGGAGATTGCGGGAGCGCGGCCGCGGGCCTATCTGCTCCCCCCGTCCCTGCCGGGAGAAGGCAACGCGGCATCGGCAACACCCAAGGCGGTACTGCGCACTCCTGCGGGGACCGTGCAAACGGCCCGGAAAACCGCCGCCGGGGACGTCCTGACCGTGGCTCTTCCCGGTTACCTGAGCGCTACCCTGGCCGTATCCAACCTGGTGGACAGTCTGCCGGCCATCAAGCTGTCGCCCCTGGTCTATCCGGCGGTGGTGACTCCGGGCATCGACTTCACGCCCCCCGGACGGCTTGCGGGAGTGGAGGGCCTTCCCGCCTGGAAGAATGCGGGGATGATGATGGGTTATGGGATGCCGGACGCATCCCTGGTCAAGCGCACCGTGGATGCCGGCAAACTGGGCGTCATACCGGACGATGGCAAGGATGATACCGAGGCTTTGCAGAAGGCCATCGACGGGCTCTCCCAGGGTGTAGGAGCCTTCAACGATCTCACCGTGTTGGAGCTGCCCGCAGGGCGCATCGACATCTCCAAACAAATCTGGGTGGACAAGAACTTTCTCATCATCCGGGGCAAAGGCAGCGATCCCGCGAACCCGGTATCCACGCGCATCGTTTTCCGGCCGGACGCGGACACGCGCTATGACAAGCCCAGCGCGGACGGGACCTTGCCCGGCATGGATGAGATGACCGATGCAGGCAATACCGCCAAGTGGTTCTGGCCCGGTCGCGGGCTGTTCCGGGTGCAGACGCGGGAGGTGCATCCCGATTACGCCAAGGAATTCGCCGCCGCACCGGTCAACCGCAAGGACATCTACCAGGGCAGCATCAACTACCATTGGAAGTCCGGTATCCGCGTCGCCCAGGCTCAGCCTTACGCGGCCCGGGCCGGAGAGAGAGTCATCCGGCTGGACGGAAACAAGACGGAAATGGCGAGCATCACCCCCGGGGCGCTGCTATGGGTGGGCGCGGCCAACAGCCAGAAGATGTACCTGGAGCAGGGCGTCACCCAGACCGAATATTGGGAGAATATGCACATGAAGTCCCGGGTCCACTACGTAGTGGCGGTGGACGCTGCGGCCAAGACCGTGACCGTGGACGCGCCGCTGGAGTTCGACATCCCGGCCAACAACACCTCGGACGGATCACCGGCCCTGCTCGGCACCAAGTACTACAGCCGCGTGATGGTTCTCAAGGCGGTGGAGGGCGTGGGCTTCGAGGACTTCTACTCCACCCTGGAACTCAAGGGCCTGCCCCGCCTGGACGGCAAAGGAACCTACGCGGGCGATCCGGCCGAAGCGGAATACAATTACGGGAACATCGCTCCCGAGTACGCCATGCACGGCATCGTTTTCAAATGGGCGGCCAACTGCTGGGTCCGCAACCTGAATCTGTACATGATGGGATCCCATCCCGTGGTCACGGAAGTGGCCAAGAACATCGAGGTGGCGCGCAACCGCTTCGAGGGCAGCTGGAACAAGGGCAAGGGCGGGAACGGATACCTCCGCTTCTCCCGGGCCTGGGACTGTCTGATATACGGCAACATTTCCCGGAGCCTTCGCCACCTGACCATGCAATGGTCCGCGTCCGGCAACGTGGTGGTGGGGAACGATTTGAGCAGCGATCTCAACATGCACGGAGGCTGGGAGCACGGCAACCTGATGGAGAACAACGTGCAGAACGTCTCCTTTTTCCATCGATCGTCCAACTGCGCGAGCAATTGCGGCGGCGCCGATGCGCCCGGTGAAGGCGGAGCCGAGGCCGGCACCTGGTATCCCATCTGGAACGGAGCGGGGCATCATTCCGGGAAATGGTCCGGGGCCACGGGCCCGCGGAACGTGTTCTTCCGGAACTCCATGCGGAAACAGGTGACGGAGGGCGGACCCTTCCAGGAGTATCTGCCCTACTCCTCGCCCACCGGCGGCAATGCCACCGTGTATCAATTCAACTGGGACAGGGAGACTCCCGAAGGAACCCACTGGCTGCCTTTGACCAAGGCGGGCACCATGATCGACACCTGGACCGGGAACGAGAACGTCCCTTTCTATACGGATCCGGACGTCGGAATCAACGCGCTCAAACAATCGACGGGGCCGTCCCTGTTCGCCAAGGATGAGGCTTCCCTGAAAGCGTTCCTGCGCTGAGACCGGTCGCGGCCACGGTCGCTGCCGGCCCTTTTTCCCTCCTTCGAACCAGTACCCCCTCATCCCCTCCATCGCCATTTCCCGGTTCGCGATTAGCGAATATTGAAGAAATTCGGCATTTTATGGACTTCTGTCAATAATTTCAGTAAACTACCCATTGTCATTAGAGTCACAATAGTCATAATGTAAGCCCAGCGCACTTTCCATACCCTTTGCCGAAAGACGGAGAAATCAGAGATGAAAAACCCGGGTGTTTTCACTACGAGCCAAGCCGCCAAATGGTGCGGAGTCAGTTTTCGCACGGTGCTCCGGTGGATTGAAAGAGGCGAGCTCCAGGCGTATAAACTGCCCGGCCGCGGCGACCATCGCATCCAGGTCGATGCCTTCGTGGAATTCCTGAGCAAGCATGATATGCCCATCCCCGAGCAATTCAACCGCCCCGCTTCCCGCGCGCTCATCGTCGACGACGATCCGGCCTCGGTCAAGCTTATTTCCACGATCCTGCAATTGGAAGGCTATGAGGTGAGAGTGGCCTTGGACGGTTTCAGCGCGGGAGCGCAATTGGTGGCCTTCGCTCCGGATATCGTCACCCTGGATTTGAAAATGCCCGGACTGAGCGGAAACGAAGTGATTCAGTTCGTGCGAAGCATGAAGCAATTCCGGAATACCAAGATCCTGGTGGTCTCCAGCGGGTCCATCGACAAACTGGAAAAAGCGGTTTCCGAAGGGGCCGATGACTATCTGGCCAAGCCCTTGGATCAGGATAAGCTCCGGGAAAAGGTTTCGGCAATCTTGGGAAACAAGGGCCATCCCAAACTGGAGACAAAAACATGAATAAAGCGAATCCTTCCGAGGAATCCGGCAACGGGCCCGTGGTGGCGGAGGACATGGGTCTTGCCGAGCAGGCGGCCTTCCTCACCTCCATCCTGGAAAGTTCGACGGAATACGCCATCGTGGCCAAGGATTTAAACGGCCGGATCCTGGCTTGGAATGAAGGCGCGCATCAGATCTACGGCTACGGGCCTTCGGAGGTGGTGGGCAAGGCGAAGGCCTTCATCCTGGACGATCCCGCGGACGTGGCTTCCGGGCGGGCCCAAGGGATCCTGGACGAGGCCCGGCAAACCGGGAAATGGGAAGGCGAGATGGTCCGCATCCGGAAGAACCATGAGAGGTTCAACGCCTACGTTACCATCACCCTGAGGCGCGACAAGCTCGGGAAGCCCATCGGCTTCACCGCAGTTTCCCGCGATCTCACCGGGGCCCAGCGCGGCGAGCGCCACCTGCGGGAGTTCCAGGAATACAACCGGAGCCTCATCGAGTCCAATATCGACGCGCTTATGATCACCGACCCGCTGGGAGTGATCACCGATGTGAACAAACAGATGTGCGAAATGACCGGATACAGCCGCGAGGAATTGATCCATTCCACGGTCAAGCGCTATTTCACGGATGCGAACCGGGCCGAGGACGGCATCCGCGAGGTGCTGGCCGAGGATCGCGTCATCAATTATGAGTTGACCCTCCGCTCCAAGGCGGGCAGGGAGACCTTGGTTTCCTACAATGCCACCACCTTCCGCGCCGCCGACGGCAAACTGCGGGGCGTTTTCGCCGCCGTTCGCGACATCGCCGACCAGAAGCTCCTCGAGGACCAGCTCCGCCAGGCGCAGAATTACACCCGCGGCCTGATCGAGGCCTCCTTGGACGCGCTGATCATGGTGGGTCCCGATTCCGTGATCACGGACGTCAACGATGAAACCATCCGGTTCACCGGTTATACGCGCGAAGAATTGATTGGAAGCCCGTTCTCCGATTACTTCACCGACCCCGCGCGCGCCACCGCCGGCGTGCAAAAGACCCTGTCGGAAAGCTTCGTCACCAACTACGAGTTGGTGCTCCGCTCAAAGGCCGATTTGGAGACCTTGGTGTCCTTCAACGCCTCGGTGTTCCGGGACACGGAGGGGAAAATACGCGGCATTTTCGTTTCAGCCCGCGATATCACCGAGCAGAGGCGCCTGGAGGAGGAGCTGCTCCAAGCCCGGAATTACACCCGCGGCCTGATCGAATCCTCCGTGGACCCCATGATCACGGTCTTCCAGGACTTTACCATCTCCGACGCGAACGAGCAGATGGTGCGCCTGACGGGCGTTCCCAAAGCCACCCTGATCGGGACCAAGTTCAATACGTATTTCACCGAGCCCGATCGGGCGGCGGCGGGAGTGCGCAAAACCCTGAACGAGGGATCGGTCACCAACTACGAACTCACCCTCAATACTCCCAGCGGCTCCGAAGTGCTGGTGTCCTTCAACGCCTCCATTTTCAAGGATACGGAAGGCAACGTGCGGGGCATTTTCGCGGTCGCCCGGGACGTGACCGAACAGCGCAGGCTGGAGCAGCAGTTGCTTGAGCAGCAGAACTACAGCCGGGGTCTGATCGAGGCTTCCGTGGATGCCCTGGTCACGGTGGACCCTTCCGGCCGGATCACCGGCGTGAACGATCGGATGATCCGGCTGACCGGCTTCCCCAGAAACAAACTGGAAGGAAGTCCTTTCGCCGATTACTTCACCGATCCCGTCCGGGCCGCCGCCGGCGTCCGCAAGACCTTCGATGAGGACGTCGTGAAAAACTATGAGTTGGTGGTCAAGACCAAAGCCGGGTCCGAATCCGAAGTGTCCTTCTACGCCGCGGTCTTCAAGGACACGGCGGGGCGCGTGGCCGGCATTTACGCGGCCATCCGCGACATCATCGATCAAAAGCGCCTGGAAGAGGCGTTGCGGGAGCAGCAGACATACACCCGCGGTCTCTACGAGTCCAACATCGACGCCCTCATGACCACCGATTCGCTCGGGGTCATAACGGACGTGAACAAGCAGATGTCCGCCGTCACCGGCCACGCGCCCGAAGAATTGATCGGCACGCCTTTCAAGGACTACTTCACCGATCCCAAGCGGGCCGAGGACGGCATCCGCAAGGTGCTGGCGGAAGGGCGGGTCACGAATTACGAGCTCACCATCCGGGCCAAGGACGGGAAGGAGACCATGGTCTCCTATAACGCCACGACCTTCACCGGCCGGGACGGAAAGCTGCGGGGCGTGTTCGCCGCCGCCCGCGACATCACCGACCAGAAGCGCCTTGAGGAGGAACTGCGCCAAGCGCAGAACTACAGCCGCGGCCTGATCGAGTCTTCCGTGGATGCCATGCTCACCGTGGCCCCGGACCTGACCATCATCGAGGTCAACAAGCAAATGGTCCGCCTCACGGGGTTCACCCGGGATCAGTTGATCGGAAGCGCGTTCCGGGACTATTTCTCCGAACCCGACCGGGCCACCTCGGGAGTGGAAAAGACCCTGAAGGACGGGTTCGTCACCAATTATGAACTGACCTTGCGGTCCCGCCACCGCCGCGAAATCCTGGTGTCCTTCAACGCCTCGGTTTTCAAGGACACGGGCGGAACCGTCCGGGGCATCTTCGCCGTGGCCCGGGACGTCACCGAGCAACGGCGCCTGGAAGAGCAGCTCCAGGACCAGCAGAACTACAATCGCGGCCTGATCGAGTCCTACGTGGATGCCCTCCTGATGGTGGCCCCGGACTTGACCATCACCGACGTCAATGAACAGACTGTGCGCCTCACCGGCTACTCCCGGGAGGAACTGGTGGGCAGTTATTTCCGGGACTACTTCACCGACCCGGAAAAGGCGGCCAACGGCGTCCATGAGGCGTTGTCCCGGGGGTCCGTGACCAATTACGAACTCGTCCTCAAATCCAACGCGGGCAAGCGCACCATGGTGTCCTTCAACGCCGGCACCTTCAAGGACACCTCGGGCCGCGTAGCGGGCATCCTGGCCGCCGCGCGGGAAATCACGGCCCAGAAGCGCCTGGAGGATCAGCTCCGGGATCAGCAGAACTACAGCCGCAGCCTCATCGAATCTTCCGTGGACGCCCTCATGATCGTGGATCCCAACGGGGTCATCACCGATGTCAATGAACAGTCCGTCCGGCTTACCGGCTATAACCGCAAGCTGCTCATCGGCAGCCCCTTCGTGAATTATTTCACCGACCCGGACCGCGCCCTGCGGGGCGTCCAGAAGACCTTCGAGGACAACTCGGTGTCGAACTACGAACTCCTGGTCCGCTCAAAGTCCGGCCGGAAGAATTCCGTATCCTTCAATGCCGCCGTATTCCGCGATACCTCGGGGGAGATAGGAGGCATACTGGCCGCCGCCCGCGACGTGACCGAATACAAGCAGATAGAGCAGAAGATCCGCGAGCAACAGACCTACACGCGCGGCCTCATCGAATCCAACATCGACGCGCTGATGACCACCGACACCCTGGGGATCATCACCGATGTGAATCTCCAGATGTGCGCGGCCACGGGAAGGACCCGGGAGGAACTGATCGGGACCCCTTTCAAGGACTATTTCACCGACCCGGACCGCGCGGAAAACGGCATCCGCCAGGTCCTGATCGAGGACAAGGTCACCAACTACGAACTGACCATCCAGACCAAGGACGGAAAAGGGACCCTGGTGTCCTACAATGCCACCACCTTCAAGGGAGCCGACGGCCGGCTGCGCGGGGTTTTCGCCGCCGCCCGCGATATCACCGATCAGAAGATCCTGGAAGAAAAGATCCGCAAGCAGAACAGCGAACTTACGGAAACCACCACCTTCCTGAACAACGTGCTGGAGAGCTCCATCGAGCACTCCATCATCGCCATCGATCTGGACGGAAAGATCCTGGCCTGGAACGAGGGGGCCAAGCGCAATTACGGCTATTCCCAGGCGGACGCGGTGGGAAAACTCAACACCCGGATCCTGCATACCGTCGAAGACATCGGATCGGGGCGCGTGCAGGCCATGCTGGATACCGCCTTGTCGGAAGGAAAGTCCGAAGGCGTATTCGACCACGTGCGCAATGACGGCAAGGTCTTCACCGCCTCGGTGGCGGTGTCCCTGCGCCGCGATTCCTCCGGCCAATCGGTCGGCTACCTTTTCATTTCCAAGGACATCACCGATCAAAAGGTCCTGGAAGAGCAACTCCGCCGCAAGAACGAGGAATTGCAGGAGCAGAATCGGCGCGTTCAGGAGGCGAACCGGCTGAAAAGCGAGTTCCTGGCGAACATGTCCCATGAGTTGCGGACGCCGCTGAACGGGATCATCGGATTTTCGGAGCTGATGTTCAACGGCAAGGTAGGCCCCATGGCGGATGAGCACAAGGAATACCTGGGCGACATCCTCACCGGCGCCCGGCATCTGCTGCACCTCATCAATGACGTCCTGGATCTTGCCAAGGTGGAATCCGGAAAGGTTGAGATACACCCCGAGCAGGTGAGCCTGCTGCACCTGGCTTCCGAAGTGAAAGACCTGCTGGCTACCATGGCCGATCAGAAGAATATCCGCGTCGATCTGCAAGTGGGCCCGGGTCTGGACAACGTGGTCCTGGATTCCGGGAAATTCAAACAAATCCTTTACAATTACCTGTCCAATGCCCTCAAGTTCACCCCGGAGGGAGGCAAGGTCCAGATCCGCTTCAGCCCCCAGGGCAAGGACGATTTCCTGCTGGAGGTGGAGGACAACGGCATCGGGATCTCGAAGAAGGACATGGATCGCCTCTTCATCGAGTTCGAGCAATTGGATTCCGGCACTTCCAAGAAGTATGCCGGCACCGGCCTGGGCCTGGCCCTGACCAAGCGCATTGTCGAATACCAGGGTGGAAAAGTGGGCGTTAGCAGCCGGGAGGGGCATGGCAGCACCTTCTCCGCCATCCTGCCCCTTTCCCTCAATGCGAATGCGCGCCGGATGGAGGATCTCCCATCGGCCCGTCCCGCCGGCCAGCGCAGCATTCTGGTGGTGGAGGATGATGTTCAGGATATGGAATGGATTGTCAAGACCCTGACCCTGGCCGGTTTTTCCGTGGACCAGGCCGCAACGGGCAAGGATGCCATCCTGAAATGCCGGGAACGCCGCTACGATGCGATTACCCTGGATCTGATCCTTCCCGACCTGGGAGGCTGGGGAGTGCTGCGCGAAATCCGTAACGCGGGGCTCAATGCGGATACGCCCATCATCGCGGTCACCGTGGCGGCGCAAAGATCCGCCATCGCCGCCTTCCGTATCCATGACTTGCTTCCCAAACCGATCACCAAGGTCGCTCTGCTCGATTCCCTGGAAAGTGCCGGCCTCGCCGCCGGCAAAAAGGTTCTTGTCGTCAACGATGATCCGCAAATCGTCAAAATGGCGGAGTTGGCCATCAAAAAGGCCGGTTGGGTTCCCCTTACCGCCACGGATGGGGAATCCGGACTGCTCATCATGGGCCGGGAGGCTCCATCTGCCGTCGTTTTGGACCTGATGATGCCGGAAATGAACGGGTACGATTTCCTCACGCGTATGCGGGAATTGCCCTTCGGCCGCGAGGTCGCCGTTTTCGTCTGGACGGCCAAGACTTTGACCGGCCCGGAATTGAAGCTCCTGCAGGCCAGAGTGAAGAAAATCGTTCCCATCGGGGATGGGGGGACTTCCCCATTACTGGAAGAATTGAGGTGCCACTTGAAGGAAGAACCAAACCCGGCCGCAATTTCCGCGGCCTGAAATCGAAGGGATGGGAATCGTCAAAAAAGGACTGGAGTAGGAATGCATAACGGAAAAATCATGGTGGTTGAGGACAATCCCATCACGCGGAAAATGGTCAAGGTGGCCCTTCGCACGGAAGGGTACCAGGTTTTGGAGGCCGCCGACGGCCGGGCGGCCCTGGACATGATCGACAAGGAGAAACCGGATCTCATTCTCCAGGACCTGCGTCTTCCGGACATGACCGGCTTCGAATTGGCGCGGGAATACCGCTCCCGGTCGGACCTCAAGGAAATCCCCATCATCGCCGTGACCGGCCTGCTTTTCCGCAAAGACGAGACCTCCGCGGAATTGATGAGCGATTTCACCGCCGTCCTCACCAAGCCGATTGAACCCTCGCGATTGATATTGCTTATCAAAGGATACCTGGCCAAAAGAGAGGCGGCTGCCGGACAGCCCGGCCGCGGGATGAGCATCCTTGTGGTGGATGACGATTTGTCCCAAGGCAAGCTCCTGAAATTGACCCTGGAAGAATTGGGCTTCCATGTCACGACCGCCCCCGATGGCATGGAAGCGCTCAAGGCCGCACGGGAAGCCCCCCCGGACTTCATCGTCTCCGACGTTCTCATGCCGCGCATGGATGGGTTCCAGCTTTGCCTGGCCCTGCGGGATGAAAACATCTTCCCGCTCATCGGCATTTTCCTGATCACCTCCATTTTCGTGGAGCAGGAAGATCACCGCATCGCCTCGGCCGTAGGCGCCACGGCCCTGCTCGTGCGCAATGAGAATCCCGGCCAGGTTGGCAAGGCCATTCTGGAGCAAATGGGCGGCGGAAACCGTCTCCCATCCCTCTCGTCCTCCAGCGCGGAGGGATTGAAGGAATACATTTCGACGAGGCAAATGGACCGGCTGGGGGAAATCTACCTGAGCCAAAGCCGGCGCCTTTCCCTGC
The DNA here is from genome assembly GCA_028287505.1 of Fibrobacterota bacterium. Classification (GTDB taxonomy): domain Bacteria; phylum Fibrobacterota; class Fibrobacteria; order UBA11236; family UBA11236; genus Chersky-265. The sequence goes on from JAQBPN010000052.1 coordinate 13,679, forward strand.
TGGAAGTGAGCCTTGGCATCCTGACCAACCTGGCCGGAACCCTGCATGGGAATTCCTCGGAAGCCTCCCTGCTGCAGGAACTGTTGCTCAAGGGGTTGGATGCCTCCGGCCTCTCCTATGGGGCGATTTTTTTGCTGTCCCCCGGGGGAAGGCTTTCACTGGAAGCGAATATCGGCATCACGGGATTGACCGATGACATCCAGCAAAGATATCCGGAAGCTTTCGGATTTTTTCTCCAGGCCACCGGCAAAGGGGACTCTTTGCAGTTACCCTGTTCCGGCATCTCCCCGGATTCCTGCGATGCCCTGCTGGAAGAATGGAGCATGAAGTCCCTGTTGGTTTCGCCGATAGGGATGGGCAGGCAGAACCTCGGCATCCTGTTGCTGGGATCGGAATCCAAGAAGTTGACCCAGGATTGGATGAGTTTCGGCGATGCCCTGAGCTGCCAAATCGCCCAATTCGTCCTTCTCCTGCGGACCATGGGATCCCTGCAGAACGCGGAAGGAAAATACCGGGAGCTGGTGGAGCAGGCCAACGACGGGATTTTGCAGCTGAATCCCGCCGGGATGATATTGGAAGCCAACGGCCGATTCGAGGAAATGACGGGGTATCTGCGGGAAAACCTCAAGGACAGGCCGCTCACGGCCATTGTATCAGCGAAGGACCGGGAAAGGGTTTTCTCGAATTTCGAAAACCTGCCGAGCCAGGGTTCCTTTCTGTTGGGGGAGGTCGGGCTCATCCGGGAGGATGGCGGCATCGTCTATACGGATATCTCCGTCAGCACGGTCGAAGCCATAGGTTCCACGGTATTGGCCATCGCCAGGGATGCCACCCGGAGAATGCTTTCGGAACAGTATATGGCGGCCCAATATGCGGCCACGCGCGGACTGGGCCAAGCGGCCGACATCGAAGCCGCGGCGCAGGTGATCTTCGACGCCATCCTGGTCCATCTCAAATTCAACGCAGCGGTCCTTTGGCTCAAGGATGCGAAGACCGGCGCTCTGTACTCCTTCGCTTGCAAATGTTTCCCGCCCTCTTTGCCGACCAAGGGTTTCGAGGAGGCTTTGCGCAGCGCCCGCTTCCCTTCCGGCAAGGGTTTTCCCGGCAAGATTCTGGAGTCGGGCGAGTCCGGGTGGATTTCCGAAATCTGCTTTTCCATGGATACGCTCCTCAATACCGAGGCCGTCGGGGCAGGCTATCAGAGCGTGGCGGGAATTCCCATCACCCACGGGGAACGCATCCTGGGCGTGCTGGAGTGTTATGATTCGCGCATTTTGGCGCAGGACCCCGGACTGCTGGGAGCCCTGGAGACCATAGGAGGCCAGTTGGGCCAATTCATGGAAAGAAAGCGCGCCGAGGAGGGCTTGGGCCAGAGCATGGAGCAATTGCGGCAAGCCCAAAAGATGGAAGCCTTGGGCCAATTGGCCGGAGGCGTGGCCCATGATTTCAACAATTTGTTGGGCGTCATCCAGGGGTACAGCGAGCACCTCATGGGCATGCTTCCGGAAGAGAGCCTCTATAGGGAAAATGTGGAGGAAATCCTGAAGGCAGGGGACCGGGCGCAAGCGCTGACCCGGCAATTGCTGACCTTCAGCCGGAAGCAGGTCGTACAGCCCGCGATGATAAACTTCAACGCGGTCATTCTGGCCATGAAGGAGTTGCTTGGCCGGCTCGTGAACGAGGACATCGAATGCGTGTACGAATTGGAGCCGGACCCATGGTGGATTTTCGCGGATCCCGGTCAGGGCGAGCAAATCATCATGAACCTGGCGGTGAACGCCAGGGACGTAATGCCGGCGGGGGGAAGGCTGCTCATCGAAACCCGCAACGTGACGTTGAAGAACGGCGCCGTCCCCATTGCCGAAGACTTGGTCCCGGGAAACTATTTCCAGGTGAAAGTGACCGACCAGGGCTCGGGGATGTCCGAGGAAGTGAAAGCCCGGCTCTTCGAACCTTTTTTCACGACCAAAGGCAGGGACCAAGGCACCGGGCTGGGACTTTCCACCGTCTACGGCATCGTCAAGCAATATAACGGCAGGATCCTGGTCGAAAGCGAACCGGGAAAAGGCTCCACCTTCACCATTTATTTTCCCGGCTTCCTGAAACCGGTCCAAACCCAAGATATCATTCCAACGGAGGCTCCTCCCGCGAAAGGAATGGAGACTCTGCTGATCGTGGAAGACCAGGAAGCGCTGCGGAAAATCCTCGGTGGTCTTCTTCGCGGGCAGGGTTATACGGTGGTGGAAGCCAAGAATGGTTCGGAAGCCTTGGCTTATTTCACCGGGCATGTCGAAGAAATCGATTTGGTGATCACGGACATGGTGATGCCGGTCCTGGGCGGAGCCGGCCTTGCCAGGGGCCTTTGGAAAATCAAGCCCAGCGTGAAGGTGATGTTCATGTCCGGCTATCTTGACGGGGAGGCGGGACAGGGCGACCTCATTGGTCCGGGGACTTTGTTCCTGCAAAAACCGTTCAAATCGGATTCGCTTTTCACGAAGGTCCGATCCGCATTTTCCGCCACAGGCAAGGAGGAGTAGATGCCCGGTGAGTCCATTCTCATTGTAGATGACAAACCCGAAAACCTGAAGCTGGCCCGGGTGCTCTTGCGGATATCCGGGTATGAAGTCGCCACCGCATCCAATGCGAAGCAAACCCTTTCCATTTTGGAAACCTTCCGTCCCCGCTTGATCCTGATGGATATCCAATTGCCGGACATGGACGGACTCGAGCTGACCAGGAAGATAAAGAGCGACCCCGCCAATGCCGGCATCCTCGTCTTGGCCGTGACGGCCTATGCCATGAAGGGGGACGAGGAAAAAGCCCTTTCCGCCGGTTGCGACGGTTATGTCACCAAACCCATCGATACGGTAAGGCTACCGATCCTTATCCAAGACCTGCTGGCAGCCAAGCCCGGCCCGAAGCAGGAAAACACGAACACATCTTCATTCACTTCCTGATAATCACTTTGGTACCGATATCGATCATTGCGGCGATTTCCTAAATCTCCTGGTCCGTGACCGCAATGCAACCCTGGGTCCAATCGAAATGCCGATGCAGGCTTCCCATCCATCCCATTCCGTTCTTAAGACCATGGATCCCGACATCGCCTCCCAGCACGGTTGCTTGGGAAAGGGGCACGCCTCTTTTCAGAATTTTTCTTTCCGGCCCTCTCCGCCTTTTCCGAGGGCGCAGGAATATTCCGAGAGGACCTTACCGTTTTCCGTGATCCTCAGCTTATGCTCCGCTTTGTCTATTTCAACGGCTTTATCGGCCACTACGTGGCTCGACAGAATCAAAACAGCCAATACGGCGGTGCTAGGAAAAGCTTTGGGCTTCAATTGACTTTCTGCTATAGGCTGCGTTAATCACAACCGTTCCGGCTATCAAATCATGGAGCGCGCGCCGTTTCTCATGGAAAAGCATCGTGAGCATTTCCAAAGCGAACCAGATGAAGGTCCCCCATCCGATTACCGTTCCGAGGAACTCTCCTTTGCTTCCGCCCGGATTTGCGAAATGCCAGACTAGTTGCAGTCCGAAAAAAACAATCAGACCGCTTTCCCTCAATAGCGATTGTACCAAGGTGATTCGCCTCTCGCTTTGGGCATCGACGACTGCGAGACCCAGAAGCTTTTTCCCCAGGGTCGCTCCGAAAAAATAGGTCAGGGAAGTCAGATAGAGGATGTTCATGGGCTCTTCGACCCAAATCGATTCATTGGTCGCATCGCCGACTATTGCATAGACGGGCCAGGCGAGCACTCCGAGAAGAAGGCCGTCAATCCACGACGAGAAAAACCTGCGCCAACCGGTATGGTATTTTTCGGGTGCTTCCACATCCACTCCTTTTTGAATCGGCGCGGGTACGCTTTATCCGAATAATACCTTTTCTAAGTTGACTCCATGAAGAAGGACTCCGTTTTCATTTCACCGGTTTACCTGTTCGTTTCCCCGGTGTCCTATCTGGTCCTTCTGCTGGGCATGTTCTTCTATGCGAATGTTTTCGGATGGGACAATTCCCACAAACAGTGGTTCCAGATCGGCTCCATCGTGCTGGAAGTCCTCGTCATCGTTTTCGCGTTCATACCCTTCCTGAATATCCGGCTGTTCTGGCTTCACTACAAAACCCATGCGAAATCGCATCGGTTCCTGGTGCCGGTAGGGCTTATCGTGAATTCGCTGATTTTGGTTTCCATGGCCTTCGCCGCGTACCTATTCCTCAGGGAAATCTGATTCTTAGGCGCGTCAGACCTGCACGGCCGGCGCAGGCCTCCACTTCGGCAACAGCAAACTGATCAGCTGGGACGAGATCAAGGACCCGGTCACGGAAATCACGGGATTCCACGGCCATGCCAAGGCGAACAACGGCTTCCACATTCCCGGGGGCAGAATGGGGATGTTGGTGAAGGGCAGCAGGGCCAGCATGCCCAGCACCGCGCCCGCTATCACGGCTTTCGGGTTGGTATGGGGGAAGAAAAAGGCCTGCACGAAAATCGACAGCAACGGCCCGGTGAACAAGGATGTGAAGAACAGCGCCTTCTGCAGGATGGAAATATCCCCGATGGCGCATACGAAGGAGGCTGCCAGGCCCAACAGGCCCCAGAGCACCACCCAGATGCGCGCGTTCTTGATGTTCTGTTGGCCCACGTCGGCGGCGTTCTTGCGGGGGAGGAAGTCCACCACGGTGGTATTCGACAAAGCCGTCAGCACCGAGCTCAAGGCTCCCATGTCGGCGGCGAGGATGGCGGCCACCAGCAGGCCTTTGACGCCGGTGGGCAGCACATTCACGATGAAATGCGGCAGGACTTCGTTCACTTTGAGGGCGGGCAGAGGTTCAACGTGGGCCACCTGGAAGTAGACGTACATGAACGCGCCCACGGTGAAAAAGACCACTCCCACGCATACGCCCAGCAGGGAGGATGTGATGGAGGAATAGTTGGCGGTGCGCACGCTCTTGGTGGAAAGGTAGCGTTGCACGAATTGCTGATCGCATCCTCGGATGGCCACTTCGAACACCACGTAGACGAGGGAGGCGGTCCAGAAATTCCGGTCGCTGGCCGGGTTCCAGGTGAAATCGTACCAGCGCGTCTTGCCGGCCTCGCTGGCCAGGGCCCAGGTCTTGGCGAATCCGCCCACGCCCTTGGCGCAGAACCAGATGCACAGGAGTCCGCCGCCGAAGAAGATGACGAACTGGATGATGTCCGTGGTGGTGACGGCCTTGATGCCGCCCAAAGAGGTGTACAGCATGGCGAAGACGGCCATGGCGATGGCGGCCACGTAGAACGGCGCGCCCGTGATTTTCATGAGGACCAGGGAGGGGCCGTAGATGAGCATGCCCATGCGCAGGAGCAGGTGGCAGGAATAGAAGACGGCGGCCAGCACCCGGACCGGCCGCGAGAATTTCCGTTCCAGCAGTTCATAGGCGGATTTGACGCCGCTGGCGCGGAAGCGGGGGATGAAGACGGTGCCCACGATGACGATGGCGATGAGGGAGCCCACGTTCAGCATCAAAAGGCGCATATCGTTGGCATAGCCGTCGGCGGGGTTTCCCAGGAAGGTGTTGGCGCTGACGGAGGTGGCGATCAGGGAGATGCCCACCGCCAGCCAGGGCATGTTGCCGCCGCCGAACATGAAATCCGAGAAGTTGGCGTTACGGCGGGAGAAAAAGACCCCGATGCCGGCCACTATCATGAAATAGGCCACGATGACGAGCCAATCGATCAAAGAGAACATCCCCAAGCCTTCCCTTCCGGAATCAAACCACGCATCCGCCCCGATAGGGTCTCAGGGATGATTCTGGCATATTCGCAAGGAATATACCAATGGCCGGGCCCGGCTGGCAGCGGGACCGGTCCTTTCTACTTTCAGGCCATGGCCAATACTTCCGATGAACCCGTCGCAGACGGCAAGCGCTTCAAAGCCGACCCCCTTCGCATCGCCGTTTTCGGCCTCTTCGCCTCGGGAGTATACGGCTCCGGCATCCTGGCGGTGATCTTCGCCGCCCATTCCACCATCAAGGCCGTGCATAACGCCCAGAATGTGTCCGTGCTCCCCTGGATCGCGGCCTTCGTGTTAGTGGTCTCCGGCATGCTGTCCGTCATCTACGGTTTCTTCTTCCGCCCGCGGGAATGCCGCCTCAGCGGGAACCAGGTGGCCGTGGTGTATTGGGACGGCAACGGCAAGGTGATGGACCGCAAGCAGGTGGAATCCGTGCACGTGGGGCGCTCCCGCATCGTCCTGACGGGGGGCGGAAAACGGGTGGTGGTGGGACGGATTTATTCCGATTGGAAGCAACTCAAGGCGGAGTTGGGCGCTTGGAAGGTGAAGCCCGCGTGATAGCATCAAATGATACTATCACGGCTCCCGGGAACATCCCGGGTTTGATCAGGAGCGTGTCAAATCAGGGCAGCACGACCAGGCGTCCGTGGGCCGTGCGCACAGCGCCTTCGGCATTCCAGGTCAGCCTGCAGACGTAAAGACCGGCGGCCATGGGACGGAATCCCCGGGCCTGGAAGGTGTTCCCCACCATGTCCAACGGCTGTTGGAATCGGACCTTGCCGTCCGCGCCCAGGATGGAGAACTCCGCCTTGCCTCCGTCGCGCAGGGAAATGTCCCCGGTCAACGTGAAATTCACGTCCCCGGCCTGTCCCATCCGGAAAACGAAGTTCCGCACCGACAGGCTGTTCACGGCGGGATCCCGGATGCCGGTGGGACCGTTGTAGGCGATCATGTAAGCCTTCTTGTTGGTACCGTAGGCCACGTAATACAGGTTGCCGTCGATGCCCAGATTGAGCCCCACCTTGACCGGAGAGTTGGGATAGAAGGCCAGGGTGCCATTGCCGGCGGTCTGCAGGTTCACGGGAGTGGCGGGATTGTTCAAGGGGACGGAGCGGATGGTGCCGCCGCAATAATCCGCCACGTAGATGCGGTTCTTGAATTCGGCGGGCCAGATGGAAACCACGGCCGCGTTGTAGGGCACCTCCGACACGATGGCGCATTCGCCCGCCGCGCCGGTCCCATGGAAATAGATGGGGTCGATGGCCTTGCCTCCGGCCGCGCCTACGCCGTCCCCGCCGCCGTTCCCGTAGCCATACCAATAGTCCTTGGCCGCGTCGGGATGGGTCACATCGTTGAGTTCTTCCGTGCCGTCCCCGACGTCGCCTTCCAGGATGCGGCCGGAAACGCGATCCACCGCCAAGGTCCAGGGATTGCGGAAGCCGCGCGCCCAGATGCTTTTCTCGCCTTCGGATGCGCCGGCGGTGGCGTAATGCGGGTTGCCCGGAGCCGGCTGGCCTTCTTCGGTGAAGCGCAGGACCTTGCCCTTCTGGCTGGTCCACAAGGCAGCGGGATTGGCCGCGCCGCCCAGTTCATCCTGGCCGCGGGAGACGTACAGGAAGCCGTCGTTGCCGAACACCATGCCGGAACCGTTGTGCCGTCCCTGGTTTTCCAGCACGGGAAGTTTGATGACCGTATCCACCTTGACGACCTTGTTGTCCTTGTCGATTTCGATGCGGGATATATTATGGTGGTTGAGATCCGCCGTCATGTAATAGGCGTATATCCAGCTCTTGGCCGCGAAGCCGGGATGCACCTGGATCTTCAGCAGGCCCTGCTCGCGTTCGATGGTGGTGTTGACCTTGTAGACCACGGGGGCGTCGTCGCCCACGATAACCTTGATGTTACCCCCGCGCTCGCTGACGAAGATGCGGCCGTCATCGGCGTGGGCCGTGCTGGTGGCCTCGGTGAAGGTCGCCTTGGAAGCGATGATCTTCTCGATGAAATTGGCCGGGGGCTGGGCCCGCGGGGCCGCCAGGAAAGCGGCGGACAGCAGGGTAACGGCGGCGCGGACGATGGCCGAGGGGTTTGCAAGCTTCAGAGACATGTGAAATCCTTTCCCAGGAACATATTCGAACTCCCCCGGCCGGACGGGCGGTCGCGCCCATCGGAATCGCTCACGGCATATACGGTAGATTATAGGGGGAAACCGCTCTTCGCGCTTCAATCCCGGCTATTCCGGGGGGTGATTTGACCCCACCCCGCCCGGTCATCTGCCCGGTCCACCCATAAAGAAACCCAACCGGATTCCGCCTAGTCTCCGCCAACCGTGGGACACCGGTATAAATGATAAGGGGGAAAGGCCGGATACCGAGAGAAAGTTCATTCTCTCATTATCCTTACAATCCTGCTATTTGGGGAATTGGACGTTCCGGGCGGACTTCAAGGTCCCAAACCGGGGTAGTCCACCTGCACGCGCAGGCTGCGCCCTTTGGCGTCCGCCACGTTGACGATGCCCTGATAGCGGACCAGCCGCAAGGTCTTCACATCGTAATGCATGATGATGGTGGGCAGCAGCATCCGCAAAAGGGAAGACTGGGGTTCGATCACGATGGCCTGGGATTTCCTCCCGGCGGCGTCCTTTTCGGAAAGCGCCCGCTTCACGTCCAGATAGGCTACAAAGCGGTAGAAATCCAACCGCGCGGGCACGACCATGTTGAAGGCCAGGCGTTTGCCCGCGGCCAGACCCGCCCAATTCTCCTTGAGGAAAAGGCCCAGCCCTCCGTTGACCACGCAAGGCTCGGGAACCTTCAGGCTTTTCTCGTGCAGGGGCGCTTTGGCGGAATCGCGGAAGTGGACGCGGATGTCGGCCGCCTCCACCAGGGACCCTTCCTCATACCCGTTGCGCACGTCCTTGAAGACATAATCCGGTTTGAACGGGAAGCGGGCGAAATCGAGATCGCGTTCGCCGATCGCTTTGCCATCCGGGGACTTGTAGAGGGTTTGCGTGAAGACATGCCGGCCTTGCAGGAACCGTTCCAGATGTTCTTCCGTGTAAGCGGGAACCGACCGCTCGGTGTCGAATGCGGTTCCGCGATAGGGTTGCGTGGAGGCGGCGGCGGAATCGGGGCCGGAAAAGGCCCGGATGGCGGCGAAGAGGATGCAGAGGGGGGCGATGCGGCCCAGGGAGGATAGCTTCATTATGACAATACCTTAAGAAGGACAGTACAGTATAAAGCAAAACCGGCGGATGCACATCCGATTACTTTACCCCTTACAGACGGCTTCAAAAGGCCGGACCCTGTGAGGCGCCTCACTGTTTCCCCGTGACTTTGTGCTACTTTTTGGAATAACCTTTTTCGACGCCGGGAACCCCGGCGCTTCAGGAGCCACCGGATTTGAAGGCACGATTTTTCGCCGGCGGCAGGGAGTGGGAGCTTGGGCGCCCTTCCCAATTGGCGGTTCCGCCGGGCAACCCCGATCCGGCTCCGGTCCAGCGTTCATTTTTGCGAAGCTGCCGCGGTTCAACCCAGGCTATCGCCAGGCTGCGAAGTTTTCTGGCGGATGAATGCCGCATCCAAGGCATTTCCAAATGGCCTGAGGCCGAAGTATTGGCATTCCTCTCGCGCCAGTTCACCGGACACGCCCTCAGGGTGAATGAAATCCTCCACAAGGATCACAAGCCCGGCGCCATTCCCAGGGAGTCCGAACCGGAAATGGAGCCCGTCGAGGAATTCCGGCCGAACAACGAGCCGGCCTTCTCGATGAAGACGGTGGTGGAACTCGAAGAGCCTCCCGAAATGGAAACGGAGAGCGAGATCGATGAAGGACCGGAAATGGAAACCGGGAGCCAGATCGAGGAATCCCCCGCGGACACGGAAGGGGACTCGGAAATAACCGAAGAGGCCCGCACCGAACCGGCGGAATTCGCGGAAGACATGGAAACGGTGCCGGTGATGGATGAAGAGCCCGAGGCAGAGACGCAGGACCAGGAGCACGGATAAATGGAAGTGAATGTTTTCGAGACCGCCAAACTCAAATTGACCCATAAGGCCGTGAAGGGGAAACCCAAAAGCGACTCCTGCGAATTCGTGTTCACCAAGGACGGCCAGGCCTGGAAGACCGAAAAGGTGGCCTTCAAAGGGACCGAGGCGAAATTCGAACTCGAATTTCCGGCGGTGGAAAAGGACAAAAACAGCTACAAGATCGAATACCTGGTGAAGTCCGCGAAGGAAGGCGGCGGCACGGAGGACAGCCCCGGCACCGATCACTACATGGTCTGGCCGAAGAAGCTGAAGCTAACCGCCAAAGGTCCGGACGGCAAGGTCCTGGCCGGAACCACTTTCAACATCACCCAGAACGGGAAAACCAAAACCGTCGCCGCGGACAAGAACGGCGTTGTCTCTCATTCCCTGGAAAAAGCCGCGTTCACCGTGGATGCGAAAAGCCCCTATAAGGTGGACAAGTGGGACAAGGAAAAGGGAACCGAACGCACCGCGGACGTGCACAAGCTGGTGGCCGCCGTCTTCACGGAGCCGCTGCCCAGCAAGGATAACAAGGCCCAGTCAGTCTATGTGAACCAGGACACGGCCAAGGAAGGCCGCGATCTGAAAGGCACCTCCATCATGTTCAAGGTGGCCTCCAAGGACAACGCGGGCAAGAAGGGCGACATCATCTACGTACAGGTGAAGTTCGGCCGGGAAAGCACGCGTGCCACGCCTACGCCGGAGCTGACCGCCGCGGCAAGCATCACCAAGGAAGATTCGGACAAGCTGCAAAAAGGCCAGGTCATGCTGGACAAGGACGGCGGCGGCGCCCAATTCCAGGTGTGGCTGGGGGTGGCCGGGGGCGACACCTGCGAGGTGAAGATCGGCAGCACGGTGAAATGCGAAGACGCGGTCATCAAGCTGGTGAACTGGCGCAAGCTGGAATACGAAATCTGGCAGCCTCAGGCGGACGGGGCCGACAAGGCGACGGACTACACGTTGTTCAAGACCGCGACCGAGGCGGGATTGCCGGACAAGACCGTGTCCTATATGGACGAGACCTTGAAGGAGGTCTTCATCGAATTCAAGGAGAAGAAGAAGGATTTCTTCAAGAAGAGCGACCTGCCGCTGGCGGGGGTGCACAACGTTTTCGACGCGGCCTACATCGAGAAGGATGCCGGGAAGAAGGTGGTGATTCTGACTTCGGGCCAGTTGAACGGCATACTGGCGGCCAAGGCCGTCAATCGCGGGGACAATCGCGTGGTCACCATGGTCTGGACGGACTATTACGCGAGGCTGAAGTCGTGGGATCAGAAGTTCACAGGGGTATTCAAGGAAACCGACCGGATCCCAAACAAGAAGGTCTTCAAGAATGCATTGGACACGGACGCGGGCTTAGGCAGCACCCATGGCAAACCATCCATCAAAAAAATATCCTGGAAGGTCACAGAATATTACGATGACACTGGAAAGGTCTGGAAGCCAGTCGCCGCTCCCGGGGATCCGGGATACGCGTATCGCAATAACACCGATATTACAGTGGAAGCGGATATTCTCGCCCACGTGGAGTTCACGGCTTGGAAAACGATCAAGATCAAATTACCGGATACCAAGGCCGGCTTCCCGGGCCATGACCTGCCCAAGGACGGCAGCGGCCAATTGACAGCTGGCGGGAAAAACGTCCAAATCGATTTCCACATCCTGGGGGTGGGCGCCGAATTCGGCGTCAACGGTTCAGCGTTGCGCGGCGACATCAAAATGAATACCTTCGCCGGGGAGGTGAAACCCGTCGGCATGGGCGGAGTCATCCTGCACGAACTCGGCCACAATATGGGCCAAGCCTATGCGAACAATACGACTGACGCAACCTTCGGAAGGAAACCTGCAAACGCAATCCCCGGCCTGCCGTTTCCCAAGGACGTGGCTGCGGGAGGAGACATGTACGGCGGACATCAACATCAGGGCACACATTGCGCCAAGGGCTTGAAGGACAAGACGGGCGACGATTTCAACACCGCCAAGGCCTACAAGGAGCGGAAGTGTATCATGTTCGGCGGGTCCGATATGGAATCCGCCACAGTTTACCGATTCTGCGTGGATTGCAAAACTTATATCAAGGCGGAGATACTGGATAATATTCGCAAGAGCTGGAGCGCTTGACATGAGTAAACCTTTCGGCCTCAAAAACGAAGAATACTGGACCGATCCCTGGAAAAACCTTTCCGACGTTTCCTGGGAGCGAGTGGATAAAGACATCGCCGGGATCCTCCTGGACGCCCCGGACCATGTGCCCCTGGACACGCAGTCTTCCCTACCGGTCTTGGCCTATCATAGCGGCCCGACGCAATCCTTGTGGCAGGCGCCCTTCCGGGACCATGGCGCCATCACGGCCCTGCGCGTGGAGGATGATGTCTTTTTCACTGCCAAGGCCGTGCCCCCCTCGGGCCCCGAGACCCCGAAAGACCCGGAGCCTTCGCCCGGATTCGCTGGGGAGGAGTTTGAGATCGATTTGCGAGAGTCCCTGAGCCTGGAATGGGCCCCTGGTACCTTGTGGGTTACTGCCTTCTTGAGGGACCAAGGTTCCAATCGGGTCAAGGTCGTCATGGGGCCTTCCCCCGCCGCCTACAAAGATCCCGCCGTGGACCGCTTCCTGGCGGAAGAACGGGCAAAGCTGCCGCAACGCTCCTTGGCATATCCCCGACAGGCGGCCATGGATTCCGTTACCGTCCCTTTCCGCCCAGCGGATGGCGCCAAGCTGGGTCTTCAGTTCACGGCCCATAGGATAATGGTTGCGGAACCGGGTGCTTCCGGAAAACTGCACGTAAGCTGGCGCCTGCCGATAAGGCCGACCGACGTATCCAATGAAGGGCCCAAGACCCTGATCAAAGGCCTGCCCCCAGTCACCGCGGTCGCGGCGATCAGCATCCTCTTCATCGGAAGCGAGTTTGGAAGCCTTTTCCCGCTTTCCCTGCGCGTGCCTTCTTTCGAACCGGTGGAACAGGAAGACGGCTCCCCCGTGGCCGCGGGAAGCTTCACCCTGGATCTGCTCGGGCTCAATGCCCTCACCGAAGATCCTCAGACCTGGTTCGTGTATGGATTCGCGGGGGAAATCCTCCAAGGGCCCGCCACCATCGCCGTAGTCTCTTCGGATTCCCTTCCGAAGGGAGGGCGCTGATGAGTCATTCATTCGCCAGGTACTTGCTGACCACCGCCGGAATCGTCATGGTATTGACAAAGGAGGGACATGTGGGCGTTACGTCATTGAACAAATTGAAACTCGGTGAACTGGCCGGAAGAGCGAACATCATCGTGATGGCCATTCCTTTGAAACCCTTCGAACAGAAAGAAACCATTACTTACATGGATTCCACCAACCGTATCCCGCCTTTGGAGGATAAAGCCTTTCGTTTCAAGCGGGAGGATGTGCTTAAGAACGATGGTTCGATGGATCTGCCCGATACGTTCGTTGTGTTCGACTATTATACTGAAATCCATTCCCGTGGCCATGTTCTGGCACATACCTCGGGAGAGATGGAATCACCGATCACCTATTACTACGATGGCCCTATCAAAGAAACGAATCTGGGCAAGGAAAAATCCGTTCTCTTGTTCTTATCGGTCATCCATGACGACCCCATTGCATCCCCCAGGGACCGTCTTGGATTCACAGCCAACCATGCCTACGAAAAGGCCTCGAAGGCCAAGGCCGTCACCAAGCTCGTTGCGAACCCCGAATTCCCTCCCCGACCCAAGTCCGCCAATCCCAATCCTCCTCACCACCCCAAATAAACCGGGCCGCCGGAGGCGGAAACCACCATGTCCGGAAATGGCTAGTCGGGGTCCGGCAAAGCTCCTATACTGTAGGCATGCACAACGAAGATGCCTGCTATAGGGCCATGCTGGCCCGGGATTTCCGCTTCGACGGGAAGTTCTACGTAGGGGTGAAAACCACCGGGGTCTACTGCCGCCCCATCTGCCCGGCGAAGCCCAAGCGCGAGAACGTGGAATTCTTCGCCTCCGCCATGCTCGCGGAGAAAAAGGGCTACCGGCCCTGCCTCCGCTGCCGCCCGGAAGCCGCCCCGCAATCTCCGGCCTGGCACGGGAAATCCTCCCTGGTGCAAAGGGCCCTGAAGGCCATCTCCGATCAGGAATACGCGGACCTGAACGAAGAGGCCTTCGCGGAACGTTTCGGCGTCAGCTCCCGGCATCTCCGCCGCCTCTTCGACGAGGAGATCGGGAAATCCCCCAAGCGGATCGTCCTGGAGAACCGCCTCAACTTCGCGCGCACCCTGATCGTGGAGACTTCGGTTCCCATCGGCGAGATCGCGCTCACTTCCGGCTTCTCCTCCGTGCGCCGCTTCAACGACGCCATCAAGGACCGCTTCAAAAGGCCGCCGTCCCTGCTCCGCAAACGCAGTCCCGACGACGCGTCCCGGGACGGCCTCACCTTGTCCCTGCCCTATCGCCCCCCGTTCGATTGGGACGCCGGCCTGGCCTATTACCGCTCCCACGCCATCGCGGGACTGGAGACCTTCGCGGAGGGGAGCTACGAACGGGTCTTCCATTGGGGCGGCAAACCGGGTATCGTCCGCGTTACCCAGGACCGGCATCCCTCCTCCCTGCGCCTCCAGGTGATCGGCGGCGAGACCGGAACGCTGGGCCGCGTGGTGAAGACCGTCCGGCGCATGTTCGATCTCGATTCCGATCCGCTGCTGGTGGCCAATGCATTCGCCGCCAACCCGCATCTGGAAAGACTCCGGCGCGGCCGGCCCGGCATCCGCAGCCCCAGGGGCTGGGACCCGTTCGAGACCGCGGTCTGTTCCATCCTGGGCCAATTGGTGAGCATGGAGCAGGCCAACCGCATGATCGCCCAACTCGTGGAGGGATACGGGGAAACCATCCGCCATCCCCTTTCCGGATCGGAGATGCATATGTTTCCCGGTCCGGAAACCCTGGCCACGGCGGATCTGGACAAGGTGGGGACCACCCGCGCCCGCAAGGCCACCCTGCGCGAACTGGCGCGCCGGCTGGTGTCCGGAGAGCTTTCCCTGAGCAGCACCCAGGATCCGCTCGCATTCCGCAAGGCCCTGTTGGACATCAAGGGCATAGGCCCATGGACCGCTGAATACATCAGCCTCCGGTGCATCGCGGACACGGACGCCTTTCCCGGCACGGATCTGATCCTGAAAAGGGCGCTGGAGGAACACACCGACATCGATTTGGAAAGCGTGAAGCCCTGGCGCGGCTATGCCGCCGCTTACCTGTGGCGCGCCTATGCCGGGAAGTTTTCTAAAAAAGGAAAAGCGAAATGAACTACTACGCGAAAACCTTGCGGACCCCGGTGGGGGAAGTGATCCTGGCCGCCACGGACGAAGCGGTGGTGGCCCTGGTATGGGACAAGGCGGGACTCAATCGGTTGGGCCTGACGATTTCCGGGCCGGGTTCATCCTGCGCGCTGCTGGAGACCGCGGAAAAACAGCTCGGGGAATATTTCCGGGGATCCCGCAACCGCTTCGACCTGCCCCTGGAAATGCGGGGCACGGAATTCCAGAAACGGGTCTGGAATGAATTGAAGAAGATCCCGTTCGGCAAGACCTGGAGCTATCAGGAACTGGCCCAGCGGGTGGGCAATCCGGGAGCGGTGCGGGCGGTGGGAACCGCCAACGGCAGGAACCCGGTGAGCATCTTCGTCCCTTGCCATCGCGTCGTCCGGCTCTCCGGAGAATTGGGCGGCTACGCGGGAGGCCTGGAGAACAAGGCGTTCCTTTTGGACCTGGAGAAGGACCTGGAGCGGAAATAACCGCGTCATTTTCCCGTGCTACGATGGGAAGCCGTTACGGGTTTGGATTCCGGAGATCCTTTTTGCCGCAAGTATATCGACAGGAACACCATGGAAAAAACCGACAGGAATTCGCTCTGCCAGTTCTGCATGGACTCGAACCAGAACTGGGAGGAAAGGACGAATTCCGCCACGGTAAGGGCGCGTCCTCCATGGGCGGCTTCCTCCGCATTGTGGTTCCGCGCGCCGGAACAGGCATGCAATGCGAAGGAGGAAATGAACAACAGCAGGAAGGCGAGGCCCAGGGAATTCTGATAGATGACCTTGGCCGGACCGCCCGCGCGCACGGGCCAAGGGGCGTCCTTGGGAACGGCTCCTTTGCCGGGTTCCCGGTCCGAATCTTCTTTCCCTTCCGGATCCTTGGACTCCGACGATCCTTTTTTGAAAAGGAAAACCGTGAACAGGATGTAGGTCCCCATCTGCAGGAACTCGCTTTCCCAATTCTCCGAGATCGCTTGCCAGAAATGCGCGTTCTCCAGGTACCGGGGATAGGTGGTTGGCGATTGCCCGTGCTCCTCCTGTCCCTGGTTGTAGACCCTGAATCCCGCCGCGCTTTGTCCCGCCGCGCAGATCAGGAATAATCCAAGGTAAACCAGGCAGAGTCCGTTGTCCCGGAAGAAATCGCGTGTTTTTTTCCCGTCCATAAGATCCCCTTATCCGGAAAAACAACGTTCTTCCCCGGCCGGATCAAGGGCGGTATCGGGGATCAGCCTTGGTCGCCGGGTTTGGCGCCGCCCCGATCCGGATCCGGCTTCATGCCCTGGTTGATGCGCTCCCCTTCTCCCAGGGGTTCGGCATTGGGCGTTGGTTGCATATGCGATCCGTAACGGTTCGCATAAATCTTGGTGAATTCGGCTCCGAAAAAAAGGATCTGCGAGGAGTAATAGACCCAAAGGAGAATGATGACCAGGGAGCCGGCCGCCCCGTATGCGGAACCGACGCTGCTTTTGCCCAGATACAATCCGATCAGGAGCCGGCCGATGGAAAACAGCAAGGCGGTGGCCGCGCCTCCTATCCACACGTCCCGCCAGCGGATGCGGACATCCGGCAGGACCTTGTAGATCAACGCGAAGAGGAGGGCGGTGACGGCGAAGGAAACCAGGAAATTGATGGCCTGCAGCGCCCATGAAGGAACGGGAAGGATGCGATCCAAGTAACCGCCCAACCCCGCCAAAGCCGCGCTCGCGACCAGGGAAACCATGAGCATGAATGCGATGACCAGCACCATGGAGAAGGACAGGAAGCGGGAGCGGAGGAATCCCTTTACGCCCTGTCCGGGTTTGGGTTTGACTTCCCAGATGGTGTTGAGCGCCTCCTGCAATTGGCCGAACGCCCCCGAAGCGCCAAGCAGCAGGGTCGCCAGGCCTACCAAGGTGCCCACGATACCGGATCCTTTTTGGCTGGCGCTTTGCACCATGGTCTGGATCGCCTGCGCCCCGGAGTCTCCCACCAATCCGCGGATCTGCTGGAAGATCTGGTTGGAAGCGGCCTCCCTGCCGAACGCCAGCCCGGCTACGGAGATGGCGATGATAAGCAGGGGCGCGATGGAAAAGAGGGTGTAATAGGAAAGGGCCGCGGCCAGCCGCGAGGCCTTGTCGTTTCCCCACTGGGCGGCGGCATCCTTCACCAGGGAGAACAAGGCATTGGATGCGAAACCCTTGCGCCGAGTTTTGGTTCCGGCCTTGTCCGGCTTCGGCTGGTCGGGGTGGAGCATGATGGCCATCGGGTTCCTCCTGTTTAGAACGTGGAAGGCCCGCCGATCCGGCAGGCCTTGTCCGAATCTCCGTTGCACGGTTACGATCGGATGGCGGCAATCCCTCCCAACATGGCCGCCGCAGCGGAAACCAGGGCGGTGGCCAGCAGCCACCAGGCGGCCGTAGCCGTAACCTTGCGCGCCGCTTCCGCCTGCTCCATGGAGATGCGCTTGGCGTTCTCCATGCGCCGTCTGGTTTCCTGTTCCACCTGGCGGGTCTGTTCCAGCACCCGCTCCTTGGCCTCCATCACGCGGTCCGCCATCCGCTCCACGCCGGCCGCGGCTTGGGCGGGCTCGCCTTTTTCCATCGCATCACCTTTTTCCACCATCTGTTCCGCCTCCGATCGGCTCCCACCTTGCATGGAATCCAGGAGCGCAATGACGCCATCACGATCGACGCCCCGCAGGCGCACTCTGAGGGACATATAGTCCGCATCGGGATCCTCGAACAGGGGCCGGAAATCCCCCTGGAAGCCTTCGAAATCCAATTCCGGCCGATCCAGGGAATAGACCTTGTCGCGGAGCCTGGACATGGCGCGGTCCATGGCATCCTGTTCCCGGTGTTCGGCCTGCTCCTTGGCGGAAAGGGCCCTGCCGCGCGCCAGATCGATCTGATCGGCGATGCGCCCCGCCTCCTCCGGAGTCATATCCTCGCGATGGGAGAGGATCTGCACCAGGCTTTCCCGGTCCAGCTCTTTGGCGCGCTCGCGCACCTGCGAAAGGCCCTCTTTGGGATCCGTCACCAGGGTTTTCACTTCCGCTTCCAACCTATCCGGTTGCAATTCTCCGCGCCGGGTGCTGCGCAGGAATTCCTTGAAGCGGCGGTATCTGTCCGCCATGCTCCCGGACTGGGTCGCAGAGGACCCCGCGGAAGCCAGGGCCGGCGCGGCCTGGGCCGTGGGAACGTTTTCCGCGGCCGCGGGCGCATTCTCCAGGATGAACTTCCCCCAGGCGTAATGGAGCGAGGCCGCCAAACGCTCCGCCTGCCCTTTGTCCAGATCGGTCCGGCCGGCCACGATTTCCGCGAAGCGCGCGCGATCCAGATTTTGCAACTCGCCCCTTTTGGCCGACGCCAACAATTCGGGATCGGTAAGGACCGCCTGCACCTGGTGTCCCATCTCGACCGCGTCCATGGCCTTTGGCTTGATGCCGGACTGGACGAAATTCCGGATCCTGTCCATGATCCCGGGGCTTTCCGGCTTCGGCTCCGTCTCTTTTTCGCCGAACAACTCCCTGCGCACGGTCGCGGCGATTTCTTCCGCCGTCTCCAAGGTCCGCCCTTTTTGCGCGGATTGCGCGCGGCTCTCGGCGAGTTTGCCGGCCGCGGCCTTCAGCGGGCTGAACAGGTTGCTCACGCCGTTGCGGACCGCTCCCGCGATATACCCCAGAAGCGAAGAGGCCGCGGCGCCTTCGAGATACATCATGGTGCCCATGAATACGGACCAGATGACCAGACTCAGGACCACGGCCTGGGTCCTGCTCTGGATGCGGATCAGTTCGATGGCGAGCAAGCAAGCCAGGAACAGGGCGATGGCGGAAGTGATCATGGCCCAGATTCCGATGCCCGCCTCGACTTTGACCGCCGTTTCGTCCCAGTCCGGGTTTTCCGCATTCCCCATTCGTGGGCGCGCTTTCCTTTTCCCGGGGTCGATCATGCCCTCAAGCGCGGAAATCCCCGAGGCCACGGACAGATTGGTCAAAAGCAATTGGAAGGCGTAGGCCAGCACGACGCCGGTAAAGATGGCCATGAAGTATTGCCCCGCCGTCATGCCCAAGCTGATGATCGTAATCCTGTCGGGCGGGCCCAAGCCATCGAACAGGCCTTGGGCCAACAGGGCCGGGGGCACCAGAAATGCGGCGGAAATCGCGAATACCCATTTCATAAGACCTCCTGCGTGGACTTTGGAGTGCCCCCATACTTGAAAAAAAACACGGGCGGGGCCGGACAGAAGCGTTTTGATCTATCGGGATTGTTTTCAGGTGGAGAGAGGCGAGAAATGACTTTCGCGGATGCCCGCGGAAACCTTGTTTGATTTCCCGGGAAGACACAAGGCCAAGAGGCCCGGGAGCGCATGGAAAAACCGGATTACGACTACCTGCCCATCGAGGACTACGGCGTCATCGGAGACCTGCATACCGTGGCCTTGGTGGGAATGAACGGTTCCATCGATTGGTGCTGTCTTCCCCATTTCGATTCGCCCAGCCTGTTCGGAGCCATCCTGGACAAGCATAAGGGCGGACGCTGGCAGATTGCGGCGGTCCATCCCGGATCGCGCAAGCAGATGTATTTCCCGGATACCAACGTCCTCATCACCCGCTTCCTGGGCGCCGAAGGGGTGGGCGAAGTCATGGACTGCATGCCGGTGGAAGAAGACGTTCTTCCCAGGGAAAAGGCCGAGTACCATCGGATCATCCGCCAGGTGACCGCGGTGCGGGGAGCCGTCACCTTCCGGCTCTTCTGCGAACCGGCTTTCAATTACGGCCGCGACGCCCATGAAATCCACGTGTCGGAGGCGGGCGCATTGTTCTCCGCCACCGCCATGGCGGTGGGCCTGATTTCGCCCGTGCCTCTCACCCGGGTGGCGAAAGGCGTGGGCGCGGAATTCATCCTGAAGGCCGGCGAGTCCCTCAGCTTCATCCTGCGCCAGGCGGAAAAGGCCGACAACCGCACCCTCCTCAGCCGTCCCACCGAGTCCGAACAATTGGTGCAACCGACCATCCTGTTCTGGAAGCGCTGGCTGGCGCGGAGCAGATACCGGGGACGCTGGCGGGAAACGGTGGATCGTTCCGCCCTCACCCTCAAGCTTCTCACCTACGCCCCCACGGGCGCCATCGTGGCCGCCCCCACCTGCAGCCTTCCGGAATCCATCGGCGGGGGCCGGAATTGGGACTACCGCTACACCTGGATCCGCGACGCCAGTTTCACCGTCTATGCGTTCCTGCGCATCGGCTTCACGGAGGAGGCCCGGCATTTCATGGAATGGATGGCGGCGCGCCTTCGCGAGGTCAAGCCGCGCGGAAGATTGCAGATCATGTACGGCATCAACGGGGAGCATGCGTTGGACGAAACCATCCTGTCCCATTGGGAGGGCTACCGGAAATCGGGTCCGGTCCGCATCGGCAACGGCGCCTATGGACAGCACCAATTGGACATTTATGGCGAGATGATGGACTCGGTCTACCTCTGCAACAAATACGTCACTCCCATTTCCCACGACCTGTGGCACAGCCTCACGGACATCCTGGAGTGGATGGTCGAGCATTGGCGCGATGCGGACGAGGGGATTTGGGAAATGCGCGGGGGAAAGCGCCAGAACACCCATTCGAAAGTCATGTGCTGGGTGGCGCTGGACCGGGCCTTGCGGCTTTCCGCCAAGCGGAGCCTGCCCATCAAACGCGCGGCCTGGGAAAAGGAACGGGACGAAATCTACCGGACAGTCATGGACAAGGGCTGGAACCCGAAGCTGCGGAGCTTCGTCCGATCCGCCGGTTCCGCCGATCTGGACGCGAGCTGCCTGCTCATGCCCATGGTGAAATTCATCTCGCCCACCGATCCCAGGATGATTTCCACTCTCGACGCCATTCAGCGGGATCTGGTCTCCGACAGTCTGGTGTACCGCTATCGCGCCGAGTCCGGGGTGGACGGCTTGAAGGGACCGGAAGGGACCTTCAGCATGTGCAGCTTCTGGTGGGTGGAATGCCTGGCCAGGGCCGGAAAGCTGGAAGAAGCGCGTTTGACCTTCGAAAAGATGCTGGGCTACGCCAACCACCTCGGCCTGTATGCGGAGGAAATCGGGCAAGGCGGAGAGGCCCTGGGAAATTTCCCCCAGGCTTTCACCCACTTGGGTCTCATCAGCGCCGCCTTCAATCTGGACAGGGCGTTGAATGGGGGGTCGGTTTAATACCTACATTGATATGATCCCGGAACAGGCGTCCGGGGTGGCCCGCAGATCGGGCAGGAGCAGGCATGAATCCCCAGGAAATGAAGACTATCAAACACGCGGCCGGACATATCGAAAGCGCGTTGAAGGCCTTCGAAGACATCCTAGCGGACACCAACAATCAACTTCTGTACAAATCCACGGGAAGCCTGGTGCAGGTGCTGCGCTATCTGCATGAATTGGACGCGGGCCTGCTGTCGGCGGAAAACCGCGAGCGCATCGAAGACCTGCTGAAAAAGGACAAGCCCAAGGGCGGCAGGGATTCCTTTACGACGGGGTTCTGAGCCCTTTCGCGTTCCCCTTCGCCCTGCGCCGCCTGATTGCGGCGCCCAGACCCAGCAATCCCAGCCCCATCAGGGCCAAGGTGGACGGTTCCGGAACGGCCGCCGTGGTCGTAAGCGGATTGTAGTCCGTGATCCCGGTCAAGATCAGGCTTGAACTGTAGGTGGAGTTGAGGGTCCCCTCCCCGTTCTCCACGAAATTCTCCCCCAGCATGCTCTGCCCCACGGTCCAATCGTTCAGCCTCGTCTCGGTATTCCAGACGGTGAGCAAATCGAATCCCCGCGTATCGGAATTGCTCCCCAGCAACGCGCTGTAGAGTTCATCGGGGCGGATGATATCGAGCCCGCCGAAGTCGCTTTCCTTGATGGGCGAATCGGGATTGTCTTCCGTGAAGGCGTCGCCGCCCACATAGGTGGAAAAAAAGCTGAGGACGAACGAGTCCGGACCTTCTATGATGTCCCCCATGCCCTGCTTGCGGCCCTCGCCGTCGACGGTGTAGCCATCTATCTCCTGGTCCACCAGGAACACGTATTTCACGGATTGGCCCAGGGCGCGGGACGGGACGTTCGAATAGATGACATCGCCCTCGAAGGCATAGTAAACGGGAACAGCGGAGGGCTTGCAAAAGGGAAACAGCAAGGCGGCCGCGAAAATACGACAGGCAAGTCGAGAGACATTCGTGTGATGCATGATGGGAAATAAGTTTTGCAGCCGAGGAGGGGGCAAGAAAAAAACGGAAACTTGCTGCGGACAAGTTGGCAATAATATTCATTAGAACCCTGAAACGCCCCTTTCCCAGGGTGGAATCCGATGGGTCAGATTTTTCCGCCTTCCGCCAATACGCTGTTCCGGGCCGCCGTGGTCCTGACGCCCTTGGCGCTCCTGGGCGCCGCCTACCTGGCCTATCTGTGGACCTGGTCCGATTTCGTCACGGGCGCGAACCGGATTCCCGCGCAGCCGGTTCCCTTCAGCCATAAGCACCACGTTTCCGGACTGGGCATCGACTGCCGCTATTGCCACGCCGCCGTGGAAAAATCCGCCTTCGCCGATCTGCCGTCCACGCATACGTGCATGACCTGCCATTCCCAGATATGGAACCAGGCCGCCATCCTGGAGCCGGTGCGGGAAAGTTTCCGCGCCGACAAGCCCATTCCCTGGGTCCGGGTGAACGATCTGCCCGGCTACGTGTATTTCAACCATGCCATCCACGTGAACAAGGGCGTGGGATGCGCGGTCTGCCACGGCCCGGTGGATCGGATGCCCATGACCTGGAAATCCCGCTCCCTGTACATGAAATGGTGCCTGGATTGCCATCGGGACCCGGCCCCGTTCCTGAGACCGAGGGAAGAAGTCTTCAATATGGAGTGGAAGCCGGGCGCGGACGGCCTGGCGCAAGGCCGGGAGCTGATGCAGAGATACCATATCCATGCCGAAAGAATGACGGATTGCACCTTATGCCATCGCTGAACCCGGACCCCATGATAAGCCGCCGCGATTTCCTCCGGCTGATGGCGGCCTCCCTGGCTCTGGCCGGGATCCCGGGATGCACCACGCGCCAGCCCAAGGAGAACATCCTTCCGTACGTGAATCCGCCCAAGGGGTGGGTCCCGGGCCGGCCGCGGTATTACGCCACCACCATGGAAACCTGGGGACATGCGGTGGGACTGTTGGTCAAAAGCGATCAGGGACGGCCCATCAAGATCGAAGGCAATCCCCTCCACCCCTGGAGCCTGGGCGCTGCGGATATTTTCGCCCAGGCGTCCCTGCTCACCCTGTACGATCCGGCCCGCTCCGCCACCGTGCTGCGGCAGGGGTTGGCGGGAACCTGGGAGGCGTGTTGCGCCGAGCTGGCCGCCAAGCGGGAGGCATGGCTCGCGGACGGCGGGAAGGGCCTGCGGATTCTGATTGGATCCATGACTTCGCCCAGCGCCCTCGCGGCCATCCGATCGCTTTTGCAAACATATCCGGAGGCGGGATTGCACGTCCACGACCCGTTGGATTCCGGACATGCGATATCGGGAGCGGCGCTCTATGCCGGCGCCGGCGCCGGGTCCGCCCCCGTTTATCGGTTCGCCAATGCCCGTGTCATCGTGAGCCTGGACGCGGACTTCCTGGGATTCGGCGGAGGGAGGACGCGGTATTCCCGGGACTTCGCGGAAGGCCGCCGCGCAGAGTCCCCCCAGGGCATGAACCGGCTCTATGCGGCCGAAGGCTGTCCCTCCCTGACCGGGGCCATGGCCGATAGGCGCTTGCCCATCCGGCCTTCGGAAATCCCCTCTCTCGCCTTGCTCCTGGCGGGTGCCTTGGGGATGCCGGAGTTTGCCGGACTGCCGGAAAGCGATGCTGCGGCTTCCGGCGCGGGCCCGGAGGCTTTGGCCTGGACCCGTTCGGCGGCGGGGGATTTATCCGCGCAACGGGGCCGCGGTCTCATCCTGGCCGGAGAATCCCAACCCGCCGAAGTGCATGCCCTGGCGCTGGCCATGAACGTCTTCCTGGGTAACCTGGGAAGTACCCTGGATCTTTTCGATCCCCCGCATGGGGTCGAGGCGCTTCCGGCGCGGACCCTGCCCGCCCTGACGGAGGACATGGCCGCGGGCCGCGTGGATACTCTGCTCATCCTGGACGCCAACCCGGCCTACACGGGTCCGGGGGACGGGGATTTCCCCGGCGCCCTGGCCAAAGTGCCGCTCAGCATCCATTCCGGATTGTACCGGGATGAAACCGCAAGCCTGTGCCGTTGGCATGTTCCCGCCGCCCATTACCTGGAGGCCTGGGGCGATGGCCGGGCCCGGGACGGGACTCTATCCCTCACGCAACCCATGATCGAACCGCTCTATGGAGGCAAGACCCGTCTGGAAATGCTCGCCGCCATGCGGGGGGAATTCCAGGCGGACGCGCATGCCCTGGTGCGGGACTATTGGCGGAATCGTTATCGCGACCGGGACATAGCGGGCGCGGACTTCGCCGCCCCGGGAGGATTCCCGGCCTTTTGGGAGCGATCGCTGGGGGAAGGCGTGATGGCGGGATCGGCCGAAACTCCGAAGACTCCCAAGACAATCCCGGCCGCGAAGGGATGGTCGGATGTGGTCAGGGCAGGTATCTCGCGGGTTACCCAGGTCCCCGCGGTCCTGGAAATCGCCTTCCGTCCCGA